>JBAQFJ010000001.1:0-1020031 GCA_049287205.1 Microgenomates group bacterium | reverse complement strand
CATCCATTCGGACACGATGTTGTCATCCAAGTATTCGAAGCACCTTCCCGTTTAATACAGGTCTGCAACTCATTTGGTCGTGTTGGATTGCACTGCACTTTGCCAACAGTACAGGCAACCGTTGTATCTGCAGCGCATTTTGTTCCGCTGCAGCCATTGGTACACCGTTTTCTTGAACCGTAATCAAATATTCCTGCAGCAGCATCACATTTGTATTCATACGTCACTGAACCTTCTGTCTGGCATTTTGTCTGACCACTCGTACAATCTGGGGTTGTTTTTGGCTTGACACAATATTTTCCATAGGGAGATGTTGCACAGGAAGACCCCGCACAACAACTTTTGTTTGCGCAGGATTGATTAACAGCTGCACACGTGGAGGCTACAGTGGGCGTTTTGGTTGGGGTTTTTGTAGGCGTTTTGGTTGGTGTTTTTGTAGGGGTCTTGGTGGGTGTTTTTGTAGGGGTCTTGGTGGGTGTTTTAGTAGGTGTTTTTGTCGGCGTTTTCGTAGGGGTTTTTGTAGGCACGTTCGTATCAGCAGTCCATGTACAGCAGGTTGTACTACATTCATTCTTAGTCGAATAAGAAGCACACTTCACAGATTTACAGGAACCTGTCAATACTTTTTGCGTACACGTTCCACCTGCTGCCCTACTTCGAACGTCCTGCTGTTGTTTTTCTACACTCCCAATGGTAATAAACGTCGTCACTGCAATCACTGCAAGCACAACCATTGGAATAATTTGAATAAATCCGCGGTGCGCACGATGATTGCGTAATTGTATGGTCATGTAAGCAATGAATGGAATGGAACAGTATACGCACCCCGATATATAACAAACAGTATCGTAATAGAACATGTTAGAAGAACTTGAGCGTTAAAGGTAAGAAAAAAATATAATTTGTTTTGAATGAGTGCAGGCACGTAAAAAAATGACACGCGTTCGTTTCCAAACCCAAAGCAGACGAAATCACGCACATCCTTATATATAATAACTATGGAGCACAAATATAGGCATGTCAATAAGGAAGTTTTGTATATAAAACCCTCTTGTAAGAGTACATGCCTGCACACAAAAAAACATGCGTACATCTCTGGGTAAAAACCATATTCTTGACAATATAGGGAAGAATATGCGACGCTAGATGTATGAAGAAAAAAATCGTCCGCCGCAAGCAAGCAGCAGTACGACCAGTAAAAAAAGATGAGAAGAAAGGGTTTCTTTTCATGCTCAAAAGCTGGATGTTTGTAGTTATGGTTGCTCTTATGCTTGGCATCGGTGCAATCATCGGCAATTTCCTGAATACGGAAATGTCCGCAGACAACCCGCAGGTTGCCGGCGTCTCTATCGAAGCAGAATAATAGCAAAGAGCTTTCTTTTTGCTACCATCCTCTATGGTTTCCCCTATGGTATTTTTGTGGAAAAAACTTCAGTAGCGAAGCGTTATCATTTTGTTTTATAATGACTGCACAGTTTTACCGGGCCCGTCGTATACCGGTAGTATGAAGCTATGGCATAGCTTAGAAAGGGGTTCGATTCCCCTCGGGTCCACCGCGTCAAACGCGGTTTCACATTTTGTGAAAACGAGTTTGAAAGCGAGCCGCGTTTGACGCGACACTTTGATATAATCAAAATACTTTTTTGGGCCTGTAGCACAGTTGGTAATGCGCCGCATTCGCATTGCGGAGATCACCGGTTCGACTCCGGTCAGGTCCACCACGTCAAACGTGGTAGTCGCGTTTGTCAGAACCACGTTCGACGTGGACGCGACACACTTCGAACTTTTTTGACAAAAAGAGCTACGCGTGGCACAGCCACTTTTTATCACGGAGCCATCCGTATATAAAGCGAAGTGTGTCCCGCGAAATCTTGATGAGGTGGGACAACAAAAAATAACAAAATACCCCATATAAACAACTGCTTTTCTTCTCAAATTTTACCCCATCCCTTCCCGTATTTTCAGCCTCTCATCAAAAAACGAAACAAAACTTTACAACCCATTTCATTCACCAACTTGTATTGTTTGTAGTACAAATTTTTGCAGAAATTCAAAAAAGTGCATGTAAAATATGCGGGAAATAATTATTTTATATTATTTTAACAATATAATTTAATAAGCGAACGTGCGGGAATAAATATGCGTCAAAAAATGCGTAGATGCAGTATCATTTGCACGGAGAGTCACTGAATCAATACACAAAAACAAAGAAATAATCTATCACTCTACATACATGAATCGCTAGCAATCATACTGAATACATTGCTAATACTATGCGACATTTTTATTATTTTAAATAGGATTGCGGATTCACTAATACCCCGTTTTTCCGCACTTCAAAATGAAGATGTATACCTGTTGATCTTCCTGTTGACCCCATTTTTCCAATGATCTGTCCTTTAGCAACACGGTCGCCCGGTTTTACATAGATTGCCTGCAAATGTCCGTATAACGTAACGATGCCGTTTCCATTATCAATCATGACATGCTGTCCATAATCATACGTCAAGTATTTGACGAGGATAACAATACCGTCCCCAGAAGATGCCACCCCAGGAGCCCCAGGATTGGCGATATCGAGTGCCATATGATACCAGGAAGGATATTGCGTCACCGCACCGCTGGTCGGCCACACAAGTTGCCCATTGCCTCCCGCAAATACCGATGGAGTAAATTGAATAATCTGTGCAGGAGCTTCCGGTTGAATACCTCCCGGAACAACCAATGTCTGTCCTATGGCAAGCGCAAATGTGTCAAGATCGGTAAAGTCGTTAAACGGAAAGTTGACGATATTTTGTGCATCAACCCGGTATTTCTTTGCGACTGTATAAATAGTATCTCCTTCTTTTACCTTATAGACGATACCGGTCACCGGTGGAATTTTCAGTGTTTGATCAATGGCAAGAGCATCCCGTTTTAAATCATTTGCCCATTTGATGGTATCAACAGAGATGCCAAATTGATCTGCGACTTTTTGCAGTGTATCTCCCTGTTTAACGGTATAAGAAATAACCTGATCTCTCGGTTTATCGGATTTTTGTGTATCCACTCCTTGTACCGTATCAAGCGACACTGCAACAGCGGATGGTGGGGTAAATTCACCGAGCGTGCTTGCGATGGCCCCAGGATACGAACTTGCAAGAATTGGTGCGCTTGCAGCCCCGGCAATTGCCAAAAGAATGAGAGAGATATGAAGAAACGGCCATTGATAGGTGCCGCGTCTTGCCATCAAAATATCAACGAGGACATCTTTCCGCGATTCAAATGTGCCCGCGGCGTGCACAACATGACGTTCAATATAGAAACGCCACCCCTTTCCCCAAATGCCGAGGTCATCAAAAAATTGTCGAAAAACCTGCTTCATGCGTTGTTTTAGGGTATCAAAAAAACATCCAGAACGCAAATAACCATATATACCATAGAACACCATAAACACTATCAAATCTATAACAAGTGCATGTTTATAATACTAATACTATCAATATATACTTATCTATATAAAAGTAGATAAACATACACCAGTGTATTCCTCCACTCTTTCTTTAAAACGTTATTTCTCTTCTTCCATCAATCACCTCACAATATGCTTATATCATACAGAAAAACATATTTTTATAGGTCAACATTTAAAAAATAGCCTCCTTTTAGCCTGTTATTAATTATTCCTAAAAAGCAATTTACTTTTGCATGAATTCTGGCGTCATATCGAGCTAAACTAAAAAAATACTTTTCTTTTTTTCATTTTAGACCTATAGCAAGACCATCACACAGCACTTCAGTTTAACCTATAGTTTAGCCTCGGTGTGTCATATTGTTTCAAGGCTATTTGACATTCAAACGCTACTCCATTGTAATAAGTATATGAGAAAAAATGTTGCTTCAAAACCCCACCCAAATACCTCAATAAATTCCCGCATGGCATCAAAAACATTTTTTTACGTACCACACTCCATTTCACAATCCACACCATGAACAAATCTCTTTCATCAAAGCAAGTAACTATAGGTCAGGCAGCAAAACTCCTTGCTGTTTCCAAAGGAAGTATAAGAAACTGGATAATAGCTGGAAAACTACAGGCAACCATTGACGTTAATGGCATTCACCTTATCTCACGGGAATCAATAGACAATATCAAAACAAATCTTTCTATATCAAATGAAGCTGAATCAAAAAAAATAAATACTACAAAAGATATCAAAATACCTCAGAAACCGCTTTCACTCAGTGATGCCGCGCATTTCCTCAATGTTTCAAAAAATACCCTTCTTCGATGGGACAAAGCAGGCATTATCAAAAGCGACCGGACAAAAAATAACGCACGACGCTATTTTCCAGAAGATCTGCTGTCAGTAGTTGCAACTCGCACAACCTATCAACGAGTGCCAGGTATTTCAGAGACGACTCCAACAATACAAACACAACAAATACAAAATAGCGAACAAACAGATATCCTTGAAACAGCCTCAATTCCTCAACCTACACCACAAAATGATATTCCGAAATCATATTTTTCAAAACACGCAGTACCCGATGATCCAAATGCACCACTCCCACCTCCACCTATTCCAGAACCGTTATTACCGCCTTCCGAAGGAACTAATTTTTCGACATCAGACTCAATCATAATACCAGCTCTTAAAGAATCAAAAGATATCAAATCATATCGCATGCAGAAAAAAGTTCCACAAAAACCATACGCATTCATCGCTGCAATTCTTTTATTACTCGTTAGTGTAGGCGCCGTACTTACACAAGTTATTGGGATACAAAACCAACGATCCGTTGCTTCAAAAGCGGCAGAAACCAAAAAACTTGTAACAAGCATTACATCCACAAAAACAACCGCTTCCCCCGCTTCTGTAGGTGCGGTTCTTGGCGCCACAGGTGCTTCGGGAACTGTCGGTCCGACCGGATCAACAGGAGCTACCGGCGCAACAGGCTTATCAGGATTACCTGGCACAATTGGTTCACAAGGTCCAACAGGTGCAAGTGGAACACAAGGAACGACGGGGGCAACAGGTGTTATCGGTACATCAGGAGCAACAGGAACAAATGGGGCAACCGGCGCCAGTGGACCCACTGGTGCGACAGGAGCAACAGGTGTTGTCGGTCCGACCGGAGCAACAGGTTCCACAGGTGCAACAGGTACAACCGGCAGTGCGGGTCCAACTGGAACAACGGGTGCTACTGGAACAGAAGGTCCAACGGGTGCAACAGGAGCAACGGGTGCAACAGGAGCAACTGGTGGCATTGGAGAATCCGGACCAACGGGAACAACCGGCGCAACGGGCGCCACCGGAGCAACCGGTGCAACAGGAGAAATCGGTCCGACCGGTGTAACAGGAAGTGCAGGTCCAACCGGCGCAACGGGAGCAACCGGTGCAACAGGGGTAATCGGAGCAACAGGAGCAACAGGCACGTATGGACCAACGGGCGCCACTGGTGCAACAGGAACAACGGGTGCAACGGGAATAACAGGTGCACATGGACCAACCGGTGCAACAGGAACAACGGGCGCCACCGGTGCAACAGGAACAAATGGTGCAACAGGAGCAACAGGAGAAATGGGTCCGACAGGTACTACGGGTGCAACAGGAGCAACAGGAGAAAATGGAGCAATTGGTGCATCTGGAAACACCGGTCCAACCGGTGCCACCGGTGCGACGGGAGAAAATGGAGCTTCCGGTCCAACCGGTGCCACCGGTGCGACGGGAAATATCGGTCCGACTGGTGCAACAGGGACTGCTGGAGATATCGGTCCGACCGGTGCAACGGGAGAAATTGGTGCCACGGGTTCAATAGGAGAAATAGGGCCAACCGGTGCAACTGGTACCACGGGAGCAACAGGAAATGTTGGTTCATCTGGACCAACAGGATCAACTGGTGCGACAGGCGCAACAGGCGCCACCGGTGCAACGGGTCGAACTGGAATAAGTGGCCCAACTGGTGCAACGGGCGCCACGGGTGCAACGGGCGCCACGGGTGCAACGGGAGAAATCGGTCCGACTGGCGCAACAGGAGTCGCAGGACCAACAGGTGCAACGGGAGCCACAGGTGCAACGGGAGCCACAGGTGCAACGGGAGAAATTGGCGCTAACGGTCCAACAGGTGCAACAGGAGCAACGGGAGCCACGGGAGCAACAGGTGTTTCAGGACCAACGGGTGAAATGGGCGCAGGTGGTGTTGATGGTCAACCTGTTTTTAGCATGCTCACAACAGATAATCTCATTTATCCGTATCCTGTCGTTAACCGCAGTATCGCACTTGGTAGTACAACATTCTCACCAAACGATAATCCAAGCACCACAGCAACAGCCAGTGCGCTCATTCATTTAAATGGTGATACAGGAGATATCACCATAAATAATGGTGATTATTATGACATAACAACTGATTCCGTCAGTGCAACCAATGTCTGTATCAATACAACAACCGGTCAAATCGGACAATGCACCTCTGATGCGAGATTGAAAACAAATATTTCCACCATCACCACCAGTGCAATTGATGCCATCAATGCGCTCCGTCCTGTCATGTTCGATTTCATAAACGGACAAAAAAATGAATCAGGTTTTATCGCACAGGAAGTACAGGAAGTAATTCCCAGCCTTGTTCGAACAAATTCCGCTGATGGAATGCTTACTTTCTCCGTTTCCTCGCTCGTTCCCTATCTTGTTAAAGCAATGCAGGAAATGGGTAGACAATTTACCACACAAAAAGTCATCTCACCACTTGCAGAAGTTGCTGAAATCAAAACCAACACCATTTCCCCGCTTTCAAGTGATGCGGTTACCGTTCATCTCCCAATCAATACTTCGTTTATTGTGACAGACAATGAACATACACCGGTTGCAAGCATATCAGAAGAAGGAAAACTCACCGCAAAATCTATCGAATCAGAGGAAGCAACTGTTGCAGGCACATTATTTGCAGACCGGATCGTCACAAAATTTGGCAATCTTGATGACCGAATTGCAACCCTCGCAGCCTCCATTCCACAAACTGCAACCAGTTCAACAACAATTGTCCAGAACATTAGCTATGAAACACCGGCACTTGATGAATCAAATGGATTACCAGCGTCCACCGCAGCACTGCTTGCAGATATATTTAAAAACCAAACTATTGATAATCCAAATATAGATTTCTCTGGCCGAACCTTGCAAGCAGATACATTGTTCTTAAACCAAAATCTCTCAGCACTCGGCAATACAATTTTAGGAGAAACTATGATCACCGGATCTTTGATGATCGATGCATCTCTGTATTTTTCCGGCACATCCATCGACACAGTTACTGAACCGCTATACTTACAAAAAACACGGCTCGCCAACATCGATTTGATGAACGGCGCGATGGTTATCGATACTGCTGGCAATGCCATTTTTGCAGGAAATGTAAAAATCGCAGGAATTTTAGGCGTTTCAACGATGAAACCACTAGAAAACCAAAATATCACACTCGATTTGGCACAAGATGGTGATGCGTCAGCATCAGCTACCCCAAGTGCGTTCGGCAAACTCATTATAAAAGGAAAAGACGGAAATGCGGTTGCCACATTTAATGCGGACGGATCGGCTTCTATAAGTGGCGCACTCTCTGCAAACGAAATTCTGGCAAGCAAATTTACCGTACAGACGGATACATCAGCCACGGACAGTTCCAAAACTGCCTCAGTCGGCGTCGGAAAAATTGTTCACGGGACAACAACAATCACGGTGAGTACGGATAAAGTCACGGAAGATTCCCTCGTATTTATCACTCCGACCAGTGCAACTGACAAAACAGTAGCGGTCATTACCAAAGAAGCGGGACAATTCTCTGTCGCCATCACCTCCCCAACCACAAATGACATCTCCTTCAACTGGTGGGTAATAAATTAAAAAGAAAAGAATTATCCTTGATTTAAACTATCCAAGAATTCCGCATTGGAATTGGTTTTGGAAAGTCGTTCAATCATCATCACTGCCTGTTCATCATCCCCCAAGAGTGAAATCATTCTCCGAAGCGTTGTGACGCGCTTCATGGTTTCTTCCCCAAGCATGAGTTCATCATGACGGGTGCCAGAACCTGCGATATCAATTGCCGGAAATACTCTGCGTTCCTGCAGTTTTCGTGACAAATGCAGTTCCATGTTTCCTGTTCCTTTGAATTCCTCATAGATCAGGTCATCCATTCTGCTGCCGGTCTCAACCAACGCAGTACCGATGACGGTCAATGACCCTTTTGTTGCTTTTCCAGATCCTTCATCGCCTTCGATACACCGTGCTGCTCCAAGGAATTTCTTTGCAGGAAACAATGCTGCCGGATCAAATCCTCCGGAAAGTGTGCGACCTGATGGATTCACGACTAAATTGTATGCACGAGCCAAACGGGTAATGGAATCAAGAAGAACAACGACGTCCTTCCCCATTTCTACCAACCGCTTTGCGCGGTCTAGCGCAATTTCAGCAACACGAGTTTGTGCTTGTGGTGATTCGTCAAAATTACTTGCGAGCACTTCACCCTTAATGCTTCGTGTCAAATCCGTTACCTCTTCTGGTCGTTCCCCGATGAGTGCTGCCATCAAATGCACATTTGGATAATTTTCTGTAACTCCTGCAGCAATCTCTTTCAAAATCGTTGTTTTCCCTGCTTTTGGCGGAGAAACGATGAGTCCTCGTTGTCCAAATCCGATAGGAGACAATAAATCCATCATACGAGTTGAAAGTGGATACTGCCCTGTTTCGAGTTTCAAAAATGTATTCGGATAAATCGGGGTCAAATCATCAAATCGTGGACGATTTTGCATTTCCTCTGCAACCACACCGTTAATTTTTTCGACCTTGAGGAGTCCCCAATACCGTTCGTTTTCTTTTGGTTGTCTTGCCTGACCCTCAACTTCATCACCATTTCGAAGCAAAAATCTTCGAATTTGGGACTGGGAAATATAGACATCTTTGTCTGACGGGGTAAACTTCGGTCTGAGAAATCCGTGACCTTCCGCTGTGACGTCTAAAATTCCTTTGACTGTTTCTGTCGGCACATTAATATCAGCGGTAAATCCTGCCCCATCCGGAGCCGGCACAAAATCCCGTTGCATCCGACGAAATCCACCCTGTTGTCCGCCATATCCTTGGGATTGCTGACCATAGCCACCCTGTTGTTGGTATCCACTTTGCTGCCCACCATAGCCACCCTGCCCGCGATACCCGCCTCTTCCACCTTCAAATCGAGACCCTCGATTATTATTGTTATATGGTTGTCTGTACCCACCTTGTGGCGTTGATCTGTACGCAGGTTGTGAAGGCGCATTAGATGCGGGAACTTGTGGCGCAACTGGTGAGCCAACAATTTGATCAATAATAGGCGCTTCTGCTTTGATTTCTTCCTTTATCGCAGGTGCTTCTGCACGGGGTCCGCCAATAAGATCATCAATAGATAATCTCTGTTCCGGCACTTCTACCTGTGGAACGCTCGCTGTGGCTTTAATTTCCGTGTCCTCTGAGACTTTTACGGTCGAGGCTTTTTTTGCTGACGGTGCAGCTTTTTTTGTGGAGGCTTTAAAGGCCATAAATAATGAGTATGAGCTAGTGGTAAAAAGGTGAAAACGAAATACTATGTGTTTTGCTTTTTCCTACTATGCCCTTCGGGTAAAATTAATACATTATGAAAACCATCGCAATATTGTTTTGGAAATTCATGAGATATACACGACCCGTGAAGAATACGAGTCTTTCATCAACTGATCGTATTTAATCATAGTATTCTCCCTACTGTCAAGAGAGAATTTCCTTTTATCGCTTCATGACGTCCCAAATGGTTACATCACCTGAGGAAAATACACGTGATCCGACACTATCCAATGTATCTTCTTGTATTCCCTCGTATTTTTCTCGTTCTTGGCTTCCGACAATAATATATCGCACGCGATAGAACGCAAGAAGTGACGCTATTTCAGCGCTGTCAGTAGATTCATATATTCTTTGCACATCCTCCTGCCTGGGACTTACAATCTCAAATGACCCCCGCCACAACCACTCATGCACTGCCCACCCGGTAATGGTCGGGTATCCGGTAAATGCGGATACCTGATTAAAATCCGTATAACTGTCTCCCGCCGCTTCAACAATCACAGGCACTTCTTTGTTTTGTTCAGTCAATTGCTGATTTTGCAGCCATTGCACCGCCTGCCAATACTCTGGATACCGCTCCTCCATCCACCCCATTCCCCATATACCCTGATACGTTTTTAGACTGTTGAAATAGGATCGGACGGAAAATATTGGATAGATGGAAACCAAAAATATCTGCGGCACGAGTAAGACGATGCAGAGAGCACGAAGAATTTTTTGCTGCCTGCCGTGCGAAATAAAAACATGTGCTATCACAAACCCTGAAATAATCGACCACATAATAAACGCCTGATATCCAAGCTTAAACATGGTGTTGCTCCGAAAATGTGCCGGATATATATCTTTTACATATAAAAATTCAGGGAAAATAATCAGTCCGATTGCAAACACAAAGAACACTTTTAGTATTCGGATGAATGGAGCGTTCTGTTCTTCTTTTTTCCATATTTTGCTGACAAATAGCCAAGCGCCTGAGAACCAGAAAAACCCCCAAAGGAGCCACATCATCCATAACGGCGAATGCTGGCATTTATCAACGCTTTCAAATAAAAATGGTCCGATATGAGAATTTGCTAAAAATGCAGGAGGACAGTTCACCCCAATACCATTTGCAAATGAACTAAAAAAGAATAAAAACGGTAGCGCGGTTATAAAGGAAAGAATAGCAACAAGGCAAACAGGATAGATAAGATCCCACCAATCCGTTTTCCATCTGTGTCTTGCAGGAAGAATAACACTCATAAACCACGCGCAGGCAAATAATCCGCCATAAATCGGCCCGTCAAGTGCATTGGTCATCAAAAGAATTCCCAATAAAAATCCATAAAATACCAACGTCCCCCACTGAAAAACGATAGGTGATGATTTTTCTTTTGGTCGTTTTTCACCGCCAAATAACGCAATAAGCAGTGCAATTGCAAGTAAAACGAACGGAAGAGACAACACGTGCCCATGCACATCAGACACGACGAATGAATAACTGGGAAATTCATGAATAGAAAATGGAATAAATCGGGTCGCGTTTGCATACCAATACGTTTGCATACCGGTGCTAAGCTGATTGAAAAAATCGCCAACAGGCCAAAGCAACTTCCAAAACGGCTCTACATCTTCTCCTGTATACCCTTTCGTAAATGCATACAGGGTTTGCATGTTGCCGGCCATCGTCACAAGAAATCCGGTCAGTACGCCACCTGCAATGTTACCGACTCTCTCCCATAAACCTCTTTGAGTGATTTTTGCAGAGCGGGAGCGCGCAAGATGCAAAAGTTGATACCCGATCGAAAAACTCATGGTTGCAGTGATCGCAAACAATGTTGCAAGCATTAAGTTGAATGTATATCCAAGAGAAAGGCCGGAAAGTTTTGTTATAACCGCAGTCACCAAATGGCCAAAATAATAATAATTGATTGATCCACCGGCCCACCACATGTCGGGTGCCGGAAAATATCGGGTATTGAGTATGGACTGCATAAAGCCGTAATCCATAAACTTCTCAAGCCCATTAATAGACGGCTCATGAGCCTTTACCCATGTCCAAAACAAAAGAAGTGCAAAAAACACGCATTCTTCAACAAGAAACAGAAGTCCCTTGTCCCAAAACGCGTCACTCCACCAGGAAGACAACGTGGTCATTCGTTCCGCAAACCGTTTTTTGCCTGACTCTGCAGTTCGAAATTTTTTAAAAAAGAACACGCCTAAGCCGCCGACAAAACACACCCCCATCATAATGTAGATCGTCATTATCGTAAAAGGAAGAAAATGGAGCGAGCCGGTAATATATACAAGGTAGGAAACGAGCGCAAATCCGACAGCTTTTGCAAAAAAATACCCGTTATCAAACCAATTTGGAAACAACTGCTTCGTTATTGGATACGCGATAGCCCCAACAAGAAAAAGAGCGCTCCACCATTGGAAGACAATAAAAATATCAGAAACAGGCATGACACAATGATACAATGAGTGTATGAAAAAAGAAACCGTATTTTGGATACTTCTTGCTGTCTTCGCGTTTCTTTTTTCAAGCAGCCTGATGTGGCAAACATTTTCCTATGACACGGAAACTGCGTCTCTCTTCATTGCGCCAAAGGCATGGAGCGATTTTGCCGCACACATACCGCTCATTCGTTCATTCTCTCTCGGAAATAATTGGCCGCCTGAATCTCCCATATTCCCAGGATCCCCCATCCAATACCACTTTTTATTTTATTTTCTCGTTGGCATGCTGGAAAAAATCGGCATCCGTATTGATATTGCACTAAACACACTGAGCGTATTTGGTCTTTCCGCACTCATGCTTACCATTGCACTCATGGCAAAAAAACTGTTCTCTCGCTATGCAACTGCAACCATTGCCGTACTCCTTTTTTGTTTTAATGGGTCACTGTCCTTTGTACGATTTTTTGAAAAACATCCGCTTTCATCCCATACACTGCAGGATATTGTCACAAATACCGCGTTTCCGGCATTCGGCCCGTGGGATGGAGGACTTGTAAGCGCATTCTGGACAATGAATATCTATACAAATCAACGACATCTTGGATTGTCGTATGCACTGGTACTCATAACAATACTGCTTACACTCAAGACAAATACCATGCAGTCAAAAGTCCATAGATTCCTGCTCTCCTGCAGCATTGCACTCTCCATGATTACCCTGCTTTTTTTAAACCAAGCAGCTGCCCTTATTGCAGGAATTTGGCTTCTGTGGATCTGCATCATACAAAAAAAATCTCGTATCCCCCTCCTTTGTGCCGCACTCATCAGTATTCCAAGTATTTTCGTGTATACAAAGCTTATTGGCTTGTCTGGTACTATCACCTTTGATCCAGGCTATCTTGTGCACAATCCGCTCACACTGCGTTCCATTGTGGTATTTTGGTGGCAAAATCTCGGACTTTCGTTTGTTATGATTCCCTTCGGATTCATTGTCGCACCAAAAAAAGTTAAAATTCTGTTCATCGTTCCCTTACTGCTACTGTTTATTGCACCCAATCTGTGGCGGTTTTCTCCTGATATGATCAATAATCACAAATTCTTTAATTTTTTTATTATCGTCGGCAACTTACTTACCGCACATGGATTGGTCAAAATCTTTGACTGGCTCAAAAAATCTTCATCTAAAATCATCCGTATATTAAGTTATTGGGTTATTGGCTTATTGGCATTTATTTTAACTCTTTCCGGCATCATTGATCTGTTCCCTATTTTCAATGAAACAAAAGGATCGATGCAGGATGCGCCTAATAACCGGGATGTAGAATTTTTCCGCACCAACACTCCGCCTGATGCCGTTATTTTAAACAGCACATGGCTCTATCACCCGGCGTCTCTTGCCGGAAGAAAAATATTTGCGGGATATACCTACTTTACATGGTCATACGGATATAATCAGACAAAACGGGAAATGCAGCAAAAATCCATTTATGAAGCAACCAACAAAGAAAAAGCATGTTATTTATTGCAAAAGTACCATATCGGGTATATAGAACTTTCCCGTACCCCGGAACAATTTCTTCAACCAAACAATGTCTTGTTTGAAAATGAATTTGTAAATCTATACACCAATACAACAACGGGAATGAACGTATACGATGTCGCTCAGTCATGCAATTACCATGAAACCACGAATTAAATCATTCATACTATTGATTGCAATTCTTGGCATTGCCGCCGTCTTCAGATTCACAGGTCTTGATTGGGATCAGGGGAACCATCTTCATCCGGATGAACGGATGATTCTCATGACCGTCGAACAGTTAAACGTTCACCAAGACATGAATCCGCACTTTTTTGCCTATGGAAGTTTCCCGTTCTATCTGTTGAAACTTACAGGAGCAATCGGCGGAATGTTCGACATACGGTTTGCAAGCTACGACAAAATCTACATTCTTGGAAGAATACTGTCGGGAGTATTTGATATCGGGTCTGTCTGTTGCATATATTATATTCTTCGCAGATTAACTAAAAATAAATACACGGTGTGGTTTGGCTCACTTTGGTACGCCATCTCTGTTCTTCCCATACAACTCAGCCATTTTTACGCGGTTGATACACTCCTCACATTTTTTTCCATGCTCACCCTCCTCCTCATCCTTCGATACCACCAACACCAAACCATCTCCAATGCGCTGTATATTGGTGTTGCATGCGGACTTGCGCTTGCAACAAAAATAAGTGCAACAATATTATGTATTCCAATCGGCATAACCCTCGCTCTCCAATGGAAAAACAGTTGGAAACAGACACTTACCCATGCAGCATGCATCGGTGGAGCGACACTGTATACATTTTTTGTTTCAGAACCATTCGCATTTTTTGATTTTGTCTCATTCAAGCAGCAAATAATCGCACAACAAACCATGACAAAAAACGCGTTCACATTCCCCTATACCCTCCAATATGTCGGAAAAATTCCCTATATATATGAACTAAAAAATATCCTGCTTTGGGGACAAGGAATACTGCTTGGCACGCTATCGATCGTAGGAATCATCTATGCAACACTGCACACAATAAAAGAAAAACACTTCCCCGCTATTCTTCTCCTTTCCTTTTTTTGGATCTATACAGCAACTGTCGGACGGTTTGCCATCGGATTTATGCGATATATGCTTCCTATATATCCACTACTGACAATCTTTGCAGCATTATTGATACAAAAATGTACTCATACTCTATCCCGCAACAAAAGTGTGCTTATCTACGGTATTTGTACCGGAATTATACTTCTGTGGACAATGACCTTCATGACAATATACACCGTGCCGAACACACGGGTCACAGCAACAGCATGGATAAAAACAAACATTGCAAAAGGCGCGGTCATCGCCCTTGAACATTGGGACGACGCGTTGCCGATCGGATTTGCTTCCCTCTATGCTGTACGTGAACTAGCGCTCTATGAAACGGATACAAACGAAAAATGGGACACTGTCAATCAGGTGTTAAGTGAAACAGACTACATTATCATCGCAAGCAACAGACTCTATACCCCACTTATGAAATTGACAAACTGCAGCAGATTGCCAAAAGACAAATGCTACAAAACAACAGCGATGTATTATCATAAATTATTTTCCGGATCCCTCGGGTTTACAAAAGTTGCAACGTTTGAAAATTATCCGACATTACCGTTTACCAACATGCAAATCAATGACAGCGTGGCCGATGAATCGTTTACCGTCTATGACCATCCGAAAATTATGATATTCAAAAAAACCGGTGTGTTTACTCCGATTACATTAGAAGAAT
This sequence comes from Microgenomates group bacterium, assembly GCA_049287205.1. Classification (GTDB taxonomy): domain Bacteria; phylum Patescibacteriota; class Microgenomatia; order UBA10105; family UBA927; genus CAIJMI01. The sequence goes on along the minus strand of JBAQFJ010000001.1, from coordinate 1,004,663 downwards.
AACTTGGCAAACTGCAAAATTCCCTGTCCCCACGGCACACGGTGTGATATACCCGTCGTACGAGCAAAACTCGGCAAATTCTTCACATACCACATATAATTCCGTTTCAACGCATCACTGTTGGAATACTGAGGCTTGTAACCAATTTTTTGAGCTTTTACAATCGAAACAAACGAATCTTTTCCTGCAGTTTCATAAATCCATTCATAGACTGGCGACAAGTGCAGTGCTTCCAACACCTTCAGTCCAAAGATAACAGGCTGTTCGGCAAAACCAATGATTTTTTTTCCATGTCCCGCAAGGGTTAATACAGACTGAAAATCTTCACGCATTGTTCCAAATTTCAAAGCGCCGACATTAAATTCAGTATTTACCACGTCCCTTGGTTTACAACTTACAAGATAAATAAACTGGCATAAGTCTTCCACATCCAACAGTTGATACCGGTGGTTCCCCGACCCAATCATCGGAAACCCGTGCCCTGTATATGCCCAGTCATACAGCATCCCGAAAATCCCCAACCGTTCGGGGCCGACAAATGTTTTTGGTCTGATGATTGGTACACACAAGCCTTGTGCTCTTGCACGCCGACATAGCGCTTCTGCTTGTATTTTGGCTTCACCATACGGACCTACACCGATCATGCGGTCAGTTTCTACAATCGGATGATGGTCGGGAATACCATAAACAGCGGTTGAAGAAATATATATAACGCACGAAATATGCAGTTTTTTTGCTGCAGCCAAAACGATTTCCGTCCCAGTCACTTCCGTTGAATAAATATCCTCTTTTGTGTACAAAGGAAGTGCGGCGGCGCAATGAACAACCACATCCACACCGCGCATCGCTTGTTCTACCGTTTTTTTGTCACGAATGTCTCCAACAAGAGAAACAACGCGGGTTTTTTCAGGATACGTAAATGGCGCTATATCAAGCGAACGCACACGGCAACCCCGATGAAGAAGATACCTTATACAATTAATGCCCAAGAATCCTGATCCGCCGGTTACCAAAAATAGACGCGTATCTTTCATAAAAAATCAATGCGAAAAACAATTCACACAGTATAGCACAGACAAAAACTGCTTCATCTGAAAACAAGGTACGCTAATTCGTAAGCGACAAAAAGACTAGCTGACCATTTTTTCTGTGCTCCCGTATGGTTGCAGTCGGTATACACGACTGCAATACAGATACTTCTTCCTGTTGATACGGTGAGGCGATAACAACAAATGCTGTGCCGACGAGATCGCATGTCGGCACATCGGTACTCAGTATTCTATCTCTATGCTGCAGTGCATAATAAATTCCGTCATATTCCGGTTGTCCCCACTCTCCCCACTCTAAGGCAGTTATATACACCGGTGTTTCTGTAGAGACTGTGTCGATAAACGCGGCAATGAGTTTGCTATACGGTACATTCCTGTTTGGCAAGTGAGTTGGATACTGAACAAAATACGCATACATATTCAAATATAAAATCACTACACATAGAGCGAGCAACAATATCTTGCCGCCAAAAGGCCCGATCTTTTCTTTGAAAAAAACATACATACAATCGATGCCGTACGCAATACTGACAAATACAAATGGAAGAATAGCAAGTGTCCTAGGACTACTTGGGACTTCAATTGCCGGATGACCGGGAAGTATGGAAGGAATAAGTAAAAGACACGCAGGAATAACAATATATGGCAGACAGGATTTTTTTTGAATAAACAGTAACAGCACACCAAAAATAAAAACTATCCCGCTTACCGTATCGATCAGAGGTTTGGCAGGAATATTCCACCGAAACACAATGTCTCCCTCAAGATGTAGCATGGTCAGGGTACGAAAGGCATTTCGCCCCAACTGCAACAAAAAATCACCAAGCGGTAAGGAAAATGTATCGATGAGTTTCGTTCCTAAATACCCATCTGCTTCTTGCCTGGCACTCAAAAAAAGCAACAACATAAACAAGGTAAAAATAGGGAGATACCAACATGCCATCCGCCATATCTGCCTCCACTCCATTTTTTTCCGTTGCCAAACAAGGTCGTACAAATACAACGCACACAACACAACGGGCAATACAAATGTGCCTGCATATAAAAACAGTCCGAATCCAGAAGCAATAATGCTTCCTGCAAGCCAACGAAAATGATGACCATGCACATATTTCAAAAAACAATACAGCATACACGCTGTAAGAATAGGAACACAGATGTTGTAGTTACCAAGTCTTGCCCACACGAGATACCAGAATGAACAGGCGGTAAGAAAGGAGGTGATGAGGGCAATACGGGAAGAAAACAGCGCTCGGGCAAAAAGATAGATAACAACGATGCCAACAACTCCAACGCTTAAGGAAATCAATTTATACGTCAAAAATGAGGCACCAACAAGATAAATGATCGGAGCAATACAATAAAAATATACAGGGCCCGCACTCGTAACAAAAATGAATGGATGGTTTCCCGCTAAAATCTCGCTTACATAATTATTTACTATGGAGATATCACCAAACCATTCTCCGGGAAGTGTATCTAATCGATAGAGTCCGACAATAAAAAAAGCAATGCATATGGCACATAACACTATGCGATCCTGATTTTTTTTAAAAAAACTCATTGTTTTTTCAATCAAAGAATATAGCACTGGTATTTACCGATGCGCCATAAGTGTTTTGAGTGCCTGAAAAACAGATGCATATTTTGCATCATACGGAAAGGCGAAGTCAAAACTATTGTAAATCCATAAAATTTTTGTTTTCACACGCGGTGCCAGATACAGCACAATATCCAAATTATCCTCAATAAAATAATCCAACTGCAGTTTCTTGAGCATCCGTTCTTTAAATATATGCGGCTGCTCATTCTTCTCATTTGCATACACGGCAGTAAACGTCTTATCCAGCCCACGCCGCTTCAACCAAATGGGAATCTGTGCATCCAGATACCCGTATCTGCCGCTGACAATGCATGCTTCCACATTCCCTTCATGAACCAATTGTTTCAGTATCCCTACACCGTACCCCGGAAAAACACTCCATTGGTGCGGCAACCAAAACGCAAATTTCATGAGGGGCGATGTCGGAATATAAAATTCCGTTTTTTTCTTTTTGAAAATATGACGTTTAATGAATGTAATCGGACCGCGAACAATACGAAGCGGATTTGCTGCAACAACCCCGTCAAAATCCAATCCTATACGAATGGGTTTTGTGGAGTGCGGGTGTCGTGGAGTCATATGCATCACATTTTAGCGCAATCCGTAGATGATGACGAGTACTGATATTCCCCACCCAAATGCGGTAATCAGAAGTGGCGCATCAGTCACCAGTAATCGTTGAAATGTTTTTTGCTTTTCTTCATACAGCTGCTGAAGAAACCGAAGTATGCCATATAACACAAATGGGGTTGTTATCATCAGCCATTTTCTACCGGCTCCCGTCACCCCCTCCAACGAAAACGTCGAAAGAAACGTAAAATACGTATAGGAAAGAAATGATGAGGTTGCAAAAACAGCTATGTACGTATCAAGCAATCGTTCAGAATACCGTTCTTTCACAACAGTTGCCTGTTTCATATTCCATTCATGTCTCCGTTTAGAAACAGCAAACAGCAGGGCAAGAGAAAATGCCGAAAGTGCAAGCCAAATGGATATATGAATATCCGATGCGACTTCACCCGCAAATATTCGGAGTATATATCCTGTTGCAAGCGCCATAATATCAAGAATGGGCATATGACGGAAAATAAATAATAGAAGATAATGAACAAACGAATAGGTAAGAGCGACAATAAAAAATGAACTCCCCAGTTGCGAGGCGATAAAAAATCCGATACCGACACAGACACACCATACAAACCATGCAAGTTCCACAGAAATTGCGGAGGATGCAATAGGACGATGTTTCCGGTTGCTGTCTAGCTTGTCTTTTGGCGCATCCACAATGTCATTGATAATGTAATGTGATGACGAAAGAAAACATAAGGAAAGAAACGCAATGGTTGTTTGCCAAAAAGCAGCTGAGGTAAACAAAAGTCCGGCAAACACAATAGGCACGTAGACTGCGATATTTTTCACCCAATGCCACGGACGAAGAAGAAAAAGAAGCTGATACAAAAGCGTTTTTTGAAATAAGCGAAACATACAAGAATTCCGAACATAAGTATATCGTGAATGTCTCAGTCTAGCAATAAAACAAACAGTATCACGCTCTGTTTGTGCTACAATTTCTTCCAGTATGAATGTTGCAATCATCGGCGGCGGGATCACAGGGCTAAGTGCCGCATATGAACTCACTAAACGCGGTGCCGCGGTTACTGTGTTTGAAAAGGATGAATCACTCGGAGGACTCGCAAACGGTTTTTCTAGCGCCTCATGGAGCTGGAAATTGGAAAAAACCTATCACCATTTTTTTACCAACGACCGCGCACTCATCAGTCTTGCCCGTGAACTTGGACTAAAAAACGATATGCTTATCCTCTCCCCAACCACTTCTATATATCTTAATGGCGAGCAACATCCATTTGACACACCACTCACTATTTTAAAATTCCCGGGATTGCCGTTTATTGATCGCGTAAGAACGGGGATGACTGCGGCCCTCATGAAATGCAATCCATTTTGGAAGCCACTCGAACACATCACAGCAAAAAAATTATTTCAGATTATCAACGGTAAAATTGCATGGCAGCGGATCTGGGAACCGCTCTTGGACGCAAAATTTGGGCCATTCGCAGACAAAGTGGCAGCATCTTGGCTTTGGGCGAGACTCTACAAAAGAACCCCCCGTCTCGGGTATTTTCGAGGCGGATTTTCTCGGTTTGTTGAAGTGCTAGCAGACGCTGTCAAAAAAAATAGCGGCACTATACTGACAAATACCACAATAACAGCAATCAAAAAAACGACAACCGGATTTCTCATCAATGAGCGTCAGTTTGATGCAATCCTCTATACTGTCCCCTCCTCAATTGCCGCGGCAATCGGCGGGTTTGACGAACACTACAAAAAACAATTACTTGCAATTCCACACCTTTGGGCGCAAACACTCATTCTTGAAACAAAAAAACCAATACTCAACAAGACGTATTGGCTCAACATTAACGACCGATCATTTCCATTTTTGGCAGTTGTTGATCACACAAATATGATTGCGTCATCCCACTATGGAGGAAACCATATTTGTTATGTCGGCAATTATCTGCCGGATGGTCATGCATTCATTACAAAAACGAAAGAGGAACTGCTAGCACTCTTTTTCCCATACCTCAAAAAAATTGCTCCTCATTTTTCAAAAAAAGATATCACCAACATGTTTCTATTTACCGTTCCTAACGCGCAGCCCGTGCATACCTGCAATTATTCGAAGTGTGCACCTGTAATTGTCACACCATACAAACACATATATCTGGCAAATCTTGATTCTATCTATCCATGGGATCGCGGAACGAACTATGCAGTGGAATTTGGAAAACTTGCTGCACACACTCTCCTAAAAAAAGAATCGTTATAGGGCATCTCCCTAATTGACAACTTCCCGTTGTCGCGTTACAATCGGCAAACTATAAGATTTTTATAAAAAATCTTTTTTCAAAAAAAACGGTCGAGGTGTTTTGTACGGGGAATAGTTTGTTGGGCAGGCAAACTATTTCCCATACAGCATATCTCGACTTTTTTTATGGCGTGAAATTCATCATGAAATTTTGCCATTCCAACAATCCGCGTGAAATAATTTAGCTTCAAAAAAAAATTTGACAACATTTACTCATTTTCGTTATTCTGCGGTATAAGATATTGCTTTACGGCAATATCCAAAAGAAAAGCATTACTATTCGTAGCAAAATCATCTTGAAAAAGGTGACCCAAACCCAAATCTGCTAGCGGTAGTGATGCTTTTTTAATGCAATAAAGACTTATTGAGTCTTCGAAATTAGTCTTTATTGTCCGCCAACAATCGCTCTTCGAGCCGCAGTTCGAATGAACTAAGGCGAGAAGGAAAATGTGGTGGAACACCTTTGACCCAAACCCAAATCCTCTTCTATTTTCCTACTCTTTCCTGAGTAATTCCTGAAACAAAAAAGACCACCTCATCGGTGGTCTTTTCCCCCAAATCTGCTAGTAAATACTGTTTGTTATAACGTAAATACGGGAATACTGATTCCCTTTTTCTTCAGTTCGACAAATTGTCGCCGAACCTCAGATTCAAACGATTGGCGCTCACGAACCATCGGAGATAGCCGCGCCTTAGCCTTATCTCCTGAACTTCCCAAACCCATCTGCTTGAGCAGTAGTTTTACTGACATATATTCATTGAAAACCTTTTTCTCGACCTTGTCAAGTCCCATAGGAAATATTGCTGTCAAAAACCATAGTCTTATAGTTATTTTAATGATAATTATATTGTCATTACGCTCTCTTTGTATTTTCAAAACTTTTTGTGGATAACTTCAGGATAACCCCTTTCCCCTATCCTTCCTATATATATGGAGAAATATTCAAAAAAGCGTAGAATACGGCTTTAAAAAAGAACAGAAAATGTCATAGTACGCCTCAAACATACATCTTTACTGTAATTGACATTGTCTCTTAGTGAGCGAGAACAACTACGAAGTTGAACATACCTATGCGAACGTCTTTTATAAAGACGTGTTCTACGATGAGAGGATTATTTAAGCCGTGCGAAGAATAACTGTCCTGCGGGCGTCTGATGTACTTTTGTAATAACCACCACCACATCTTGTCCTATCCGCTCTTTGGTATCCTCGACCACCACCATGGTTCCGTCGGGCAAGTACCCGACCCCTTGATTCCGTTCTTTTCCACTATGCGTGATCTTTACGGTTAACTCTTCGCCGGAAATGAGCGCAACTTTAAGCGCTTGTGCAAGATCATTCACATTCAATACTTTTACACCCTGCGCACGGGCCATCTGTGCAAGATTAAAATCAACGGTTAAAAGCCGTGCTTTCCAAAGTTTAGACAAATATGCAAGCTTATGATCGACTTCTTTGATCTCCTGCGGATCATCCGCCACAATTTTCACTTTCACTCCTGCATTCACCCGTTGATTTTTTAAGGCGTTCACCACGTCCATTCCCCGTCTTCCCTTTGAACGTCTGATCATATCGGCGCTATCGGCAATATGCTGAATCTCTGCAAGCACAAATTGTGGGACGATAAGTGTAGCCACAAAAAACCCGCTGTTTACAATCGGCAGGATTCTTCCATCAATAAGGACACTCGTATCCACAAGCACTGGGTATTCACCAACTGGCGGTATTGATTTTTTCTTGGCTAGTGGGTGGGTACGTTTTTGAAATGGTCGGGCTGTCAATTTTCCAAATGCAGTAAGATTACGCACAATCTCCTGCGCAAGTTCCTTGGTAAACGCAGATGACGGCGTTACACTTTTTTCTGCGCGCTTCTGAACAACCGGTTGAATAATTCCTTTTTTCATCGAATCCCATTGTACCACAGAAACAATGAAACGAATCTGAAAATAATAAAAAATACTAATAAAATAAGGAAAATACCGAAGTATTGGATAGTATATATACTCATAGCTTGCATTTACAAAAAATGGTGGTATACTCATCTTTTACATGGCTCCAATCGAAAGTCAGGATCGAGTGCCCACACTTGAACATCTCGGATATGAACCGACTTCTCCCCCATTCGCCAAAGGACTCTTTACAGCATATTCAAATTTTTTAAGCCCACAAACATTTTCCAACATGGTCGATATAGCTGATGCGTATCAAAAAGAATTCACATTCAACGCAATGATAAGAGAAGACGGCGAAAGAACTAGTTTACTCTACCACCTTTTGGGAAAAGTTAAAAAACCGGAAGAAACACAAGCAGTGCTTACTAATCTTGCAGATTCAGTTTTTCTTAATTTCCAGGAAGAACCGATTGATCTTCAACAAAATATTCTCAACACACTTGAACGGAAAGATTTTTGTGACAGCGAAGCTGTCTCTTGGATAATGAAACAATATAGAGAAATCTCCACAGAAATAAGCAAAAATCCAACGCAGGAAACCAAACAATTTGAACACCGTAATTGGGATGTAATTAGATCGTCTGAAAAAAACAGTGCAATATATGTGCCTGATATATATGCTGGTCGCGTCATTGGAGTAACTCGGTATATAAAAATTCCCCATCTGCCGGAAGAAAACATCAGAGCATTACAAAAAATCACTCCAATATTCTACAACTCTAAAGCCAAATATCCTGATAAACTTCTTCGAAATGATTGGGCAACTGGATTATTTCAACAAATTGGAAAGGGAAATGATCCGTTTACTGCATCTCTTGCTTGGTTTTTCCAATCTGAATCTGCATTACAACGTCTCACGGCGTTTAATGAATCGCACCCTTGAAGTCCTCATTGCAAAATTTTCTGCAGTTGTTGAAGATTTTTTGTGGTTTTGCTGGCAAGTACGGTCGTAAATCCTAAACGTTTTGCTTCTTTTTCCCGACGCTCTTCCTGCCCCACATGCCGCACCTCTCCAAGAAGTCCTACCTCACCAAATAATGCCGTTTTTGTGTCGAGTGCGATATTTTTATATGAACTGATTATCGCGGCAGCTACGGCCAAATCACACGCACGCTCTGTAATTTTTAATCCACCGCTCACATTGACAAAAACGTCTGATGTACCAAGTGGCAACCCGCATCGTTTCTGCAAAATCGCAATCAGAAGTTGTAGTCTATTGTAATCAAAACCGTTTGCAACTCTGCGGGGAATCGGTATCTGACTTGGTACCACCAAAGCCTGAATTTCAACCAAAAGTGGACGGGTGCCTTCAAGAATTACCGTCACAACCGACCCAGGTACATTCTTTACTCGGTCTTGCAAGAATAGCTCGGAAGGATTGGCTATCTCCTTCAGTCCATTTTCCTTCATTTCAAAAATTCCCACCTCTTCAACTGCACCAAACCGATTTTTGAGAGTCCGCAATATTCTTGCATCCTGATACCGTTCTCCCTCAAGATACAAAACCGTATCGACCATATGTTCGAGAACTTTTGGTCCCGCAATCTCCCCTTCTTTGGTAACGTGTCCGATGATAAGAATAGGAACACCTTTTGATTTTGCAAAATTCACGAGCTCCTCAGCACAATATCTGATCTGTCCTACTGATCCAGCCATCCCTTCAAGTTCATTTGAGGCTATTGTTTGAATGGAATCAATGATAATAAGAGGAAAAGAGGTGTTTTTTGAAAGAGCCTCTGTAATGCCCTCTAAGACCGTTTCTGCAAGAACCATGATATTTTCCCCGTCAATTCCCATTCGTTTTGCACGAAGTTTAATCTGTTCACTCGATTCTTCACCGGAAACATAAAGTCCACCGATTGGTGAGAGAACATGAAGAAGCAATGTTGATTTTCCGACTCCGGGGTCTCCGGCAAGAAGAGTGACAGATCCGGGAACAATCCCCCCACCCATCACGCGGTCAAATTCCGGAATCCCGCTTTTGAGACGATTTTTCTCAATGTGTTTTACAGCGGAGAGTTTTTGGGGAGCAGTCGCATTGATAACTTTTTTGTGGAATGCTCCTGAGGATGTTGATTCACTTTCCTTTACCGTCTCGACCAGTGAGTTCCATGAATCACAGTTTGGGCATTTCCCGTACCACTGCGGAAACTCTGCAGAACATTGTTGACACACAAATGAGGACCGTTGCTTCATGTGAGAGGATTATATCACGTCTTTATTTTCCGGCCGGAGCAGCTAATTGTTCAAGCATCGCGCGGGCAAAAGAAGAACGGTCAGCGACAAAACAAATACTGTCCTCTTCCTCGCCCATGTAGGATTGCTTATATACTTCTTTAAATCCAAGTTGCTTGTGTAACCCTCGTATATCGTCGTTGATATCCCCCACATCGACCCAATGCGTGACGACATCCGTTCCGTGTTTAAATCTGTCAGACATATGTTGCATCACTATCTTATTTTCACTTATTTCAGTCATTTCCGGCATATACCATTCAATTTCATCAATGACTGCTTTTTTATTGGTAATCGCACCATGTTCCAGAAGGGTTTTCTTCACACCACGCTCGGGCGCATAAGAATTGATAAATCCCGTCGCTTTCATATCACCTTCCTGTTGCACGAGGTCTAATTTTCTCCACGGATTCTCCCGTGTGTCTCCTGCGTGCGTCCAATTCCTGAAATCTTCTGCTGAAAGTAACTCGGGTTTGCCATCTGTAGTAAGAAGTCCGGCTTCTGCACTTTTCCTGTCAAGCCGATGCGCCGCAAATATATGCGATTCATTATCAGGATTCAGTCGCGTCAGCAATGATTCACCGATCATCTGCTTAACGTCAGGTGTTATAGGAACCTTTCGGACGATTGTGCCGACCTCAATATGAGGTGGTCTGATATTCTCAAATGCCATAAAAGTATGGTTTACCGGTACCCAATTGGTTTTTCAGTAAGCGTCATGGACAAACTAATTTTTCGTTTGTCTGGCTGAATATCTTCGATGTTCACTGTGATTGCATCGCCAACTTTCGGTTCTTCCCCTGGGGAAATCTTGGAAATATGGATGAGTCCGTCAATACCCGGTGAAAGATTCACAAAGACGCCATATGGAGATACACGGGAGACTGTCCCTTTGACTTGTGTATCTTTTTCGAACATATCAAGGACATGTTCCCATGGATCTGGCAATAATTGTTTGAGTGACAACGTCATCTTCCCTGATTTTTCATCAATGCCGATGACTTTTACCTTCACGGTGTCATTGGCTTTGATGTATTGTCCTGGATCTTCAACTTTTTCCCACGCAATTTCAGAAATGTGGATGAGACCTTCAATATCATGCTTTTCTCCGTCTTTTTCCACGGAGAATTTGGCAAATGCACCAAATGGCACAACACCTGTTACTTTTGCTTCCACGGTATCGCCGACTTTAATAAGTTCCAAAAGTTCTTTCTGTTTGGAAAGATTTGCCTCTTCGGTCATTGCGCGTTGGGAGAAGATCAAACGGTTTGATGCCTGATCAACTTCCATGACTTTGACAGCCATACGACGGCCGACCATTTTATCAAGAGTTTTACTTGTTGCACTGTCAAATTGTGACTGTGGGATGTATCCACGAAGTCCGCCACAATCAACGAGCATACCGCCACGAACAAGCTCTTTTAGGAGCACTTCAATGGCTTCCCCACTCTTCTGCTTGTCAGTGAGCCCATTCCATTGTTTTTCAAAAATGCTTTTCCTGAGGGAAAGTACGGATTGTCCTCGATCGTTTTCTGCGACGATAACGAGTGCGGTTACGGTATCACCCGGTTTCAAGGCTAAAATCGTATCGCGATAGCTTTCCAGTTCGCGGTCAATGACCACACCTTCGGTTTTGCCACCGATTTCAATCGTAACTTCTTTTGGAGTAACACGTGTCACAGTGCCTTCCACCACATCACCTTTTTTGAGGCCTTTGAGGGAATAGCCTGTCTGAGACAAGAGCTCTTCCATCGTGGTTGCTGTGATCTTCTTCGGGGGTTGAGGTGTTTTTACTTCCTCTTTTTTCGTTGTCGCAATTTCCTCCGCGACTTTTGGAGTTTGTTTATCGAACTTTTTCTTTGGTGCCATTAATTATTATTTCCGCCTTTCTATTGGAATAGGGGTATTATACAGGAAATGAGGCTATTTGCCAAATAGAAGTTACTTTTTGGAATGAATCGGCTTTTCCCCTATCTGATTCCAGGTGTTCCAAAACAGCTGTTTTTGCATTGAAGCGTACACCTCATTGATAATTTCGACTCCCACTTTCACACCATGATCCCAATTCATGATGCAAACCGTATTATTATAAATACCTGTATATTGCCGTATTTTTAACAATTTTGGATCAACATATCGAGGAGTGTAATACTTACCCCAATTTTGAACATCAGTATAGGTAAATTTACCGGTAAAATTACCTTGATCAATTTCCTCTTCTATTTCATAAACAGTAATCTTCTTTTTTACCTGCTCCTCACGGAGCATTTCAGCAAATTTCCTTCCGACAATCTCATTCATTGTCTGATACCCATATAATAAAATCTCTTTTTTTGCTGATGACCAATTCCATAACATTTGTTTGAGCCCGTCATCTCCGTGATATTGTTTCATCTCAAAAAATGACTGCTGCGTATTTGGTATTTTAGTAAGCTCTTGAAGCAAACCTGGAAGCAATTCTTTTTGTGATGTTATTTGATGTTCTTTTTCGAGAAGCAAAATCTGTAAATTTTCAGGATCTGATGCTTTTAAATGCATCCCTCGACCGGAATTGACTTCCTCAACAAGCTTTTTTGCCTTCAAGCGATCAAGATACCGATATATCTTTGTTCGATTAATGTTTGTTTCACGAGAAAGATCAAGAGGAGTCTTAGCACCAGTTTCGAGTAAATTCAGGTATATTTGAACCTCAATTTCATCAAGACCAAATTGTTCAAGCTGAGTAGAAAGTATTTGTTTGTTCATATAAACGAACAGATGTTTGCTTCTATTATAGGATACGCGTATGATGCTGTCAAGTTGCTGAAATTGAGGCAATACAATCGCAGGTGTCAACACAAACGCGTGGTAAACACCTAAATTTATATAGTGTTCGGGAGGATAAAATGGGAGACGTTCGAACAGATATTTTTGAACCTGGAATAGCATTAAACGGCAATCTTGTTGCATATCGGAAAGCATTGCAACAACTCCTTATCAATGTTGGTTTACTGAAATTTGAAGCAACAGGTGATGACGTACTCATTGTTCGTAAACCACATCTAGAAGAAGCTGATTCAGCATATGGGGTTGTTATAACCGTTGAATGGAGCGCCAATAATAGTGACTTTATGGATTGGAGCAGAACAGCTGATCTGACACTACTCAAAGAAAAAATCAATCAACTGGTAAAAGAACGCATCGTTCCCATATATTTTCCAACCCAAATTGGAAAACCAATGGCGGTAAATGTGTGGCTAAAACGCCTGGATTCTGCCGCATTTTGTATTGGCATTGGATAATCTCCCAACGATTGAACAAACTCAATCCGACACTCTTACCTGTTCATTCCGACAAGTCGGAAGATCGATTTTCGATCAAGGTAAGGGTGTTATTTTTTTTCCACGAAAAAACCGCTCCACAGTTCCCCAGCTTTGACTTATCTTCCCAGGACCTCGCGGACCAAGTATTGTCAGCGCTAACGCGTTTCACTTCCGAGTTCGGGATGGGATCGGGTGGTGCCACGTCGCTCAAAAAACTGGAGAACTCTAGAGCGGTTCTCGATTCGCTATTTTACCAATATTTAATTGTTAATATCAATATTCACACTTTTTGAATGAGTAATTACACATAAGGGATAATCTTGTTGCTGATCCCAGAGGCGATGTTCATATCGTTTGGGAATAGAACAAATCTTCCTTTGTTCTCCACAACATTCGATCAATTAGTACGAGTAAGCTAGAACACCTCACGGTGCGTACACTTCTCGCCTATCAACGTTGTCATCTACAACGGATCTTCAACGATTCTTCATCTTGGGGTGGGCTTGGTGCTTGAGATGCTTTCAGCACTTATCCCTTCCAGATCTAGCTACCCTGCGGTGCCACCTCTCAGGGTGACAACAGGCAAACCAGGGATCTGTTCCTCTCGGTCCTCTCGTACTAGAGAGAACTCCCCTCAAGAATCGAACGCTCACACAGGATAGAGACCGACAATAATGTTAATATCGTTTTTTGATGTAAAAACGACTCTGCACGCATTTCTGCTGCAGTCTGTATGTCGCCATACAGTTCGGACTATATCTTTCTGGCGAAGCCAGATCTGACATATAGTCTCTGAGGGTTCCCCGCCAAGGCGGGGCCTTCCCTGCTGATTGACTCCACTAATACATTGTTACTTTTTTTAAAAGTAGTATTAGATACTGAGTGTTTCCAGCAATTAGTCAGATTTATTCCCGCATTCAATATAATTAGTATTGTTTTGCGGGATCCTTTAAAATTTCTCGATATACAAAGATTCTAGAACGGTAAAGGATGGACAGCTCGTTATAGTGGCGTCTATTCCACTAAGGTCTACTGTCTCACGACGTTCTGAACCCAGCTCGCGTACCCTTTTAACCGGCGAACAGCCGGACCCTTGGGACCTTCTACAGCCCCAGGATAGGATGAGCCGACATCGAGGTGCCAAACCGCCTCGTCGATATGGACTCTCGGAAGCGATCAGCCTGTTATCCCCAGAGTAGCTTTTATCCGTTAAGCCCGAACCCTCCCACGAGGGTATCGAGGATCACTAACGCCTGCTTTCGCATCTGCTCGACATGTACGTCTCGCAGTCAAGCTGGCTTATCGCGTTTGCACGACACGTCCTGGTTTCCATTCAGGATTAGCCAACCTTTGCACGCCTCCGTTACACTTTTGGAGGCAACCTCCCCAGTTAAACTGCCCATCAGACAGTGTCCTGCTCCTAGATTTTTATGTAGGAGTAAGTAAGATTCATTCATTTTAAAGAGTGGTATTCCATTGTTCGCCCGAAGGCTCCCACCTATACTCGACAGTTAAAATAAACTCTTCAGTGCCAAATTGCAGTAAAGCTTCATGGGGTCTTTTTGTCCATGTGTGAGTAGGCCGCATCTTCACAGCCATTTCAATTTCGCCGGGTAACAGTTTAAGACAGTCACTATGTCATTCTACCTTTCGTGCGGGTCGGAACTTGCCCGACAAGGAATTTCGCTCATAAAAATTTGTTAACTTCATGTCGCCATGAAGATCAGACTATATCTTCTCGTTTTACCGAGTTGTGCGTATAGTCGTTGAGGATTTTGGATCAAACAATTTTTGACAAAATGTCTCAAATTGTTCTTGTTTTGCAGATTGTAATGGATATTTTCTGAAAAACGGGATGATTTTTGTTTTCAAATCTTCCTGCTTTCGTACACAATATCGTAAAAGATCGTGATGATGGTTATCATGTCTGCGATTTATATAAATCGCTCCGCAACCAAAATAAGTTTTGATTGCTTCCATAGCTCGTTTACTCGTTTCTCCTTGTGTGACCACAAACTCATAAAGAGTTTGAAACCCACTTGAACAAGTTGAATTTTTAAACGTACTAACGGAAAAACATCCTTCTCCATCAACAAATCCTACAATCCACCACGGATCCAATCTTTCCTGCTGATTGTCTGCACTTGATGCTTTTTCACTATGTGTCATATAACACATAGTAGCACAAGATACTCAGAGTTTCCAGCATTTAGCACAATTTTTCTTTTATCCCGCCTTCCTTTTGCACGGGGAATAAAAGAGAGGTTTGTCTACCTCACTATAGCAACGAAAATTTACCATAGAACAGTTATAGTTACTGCTGCCGTTCACCGGAGCTTAAAAAGCCAGCTAAAAAAACTTACGTTTTTGTTTACCGACCATTTTTAACTTACCGGCACTGGGCAGGTGTCAGCCCCTATACGTTGCGTTTCCGCTTCGCAGAGACCTGTGTTTTAGTTAAACAGTTGCATAGTGTCGTTTACTGTGACCTAGATTGCTCTAGGTAAGGTATCTCCAATAAGTTACACCTAGTTTTTGTTGCCGAGTTCCTTAAACTGCTGTCGCCCGCTTGCCTTGGTATACTCTACCAGCGCACCAGTGTTGGTTATTAGTACGGATACAATGTATTTCACAACGAAACTTTTCTCGAATAAGAAACGATTGATGTTGTCATCGGATTGCTCCTCAAACTCCCCCACATCTTTAGTTAAACATGAGAACGGATTTACCAGTCCTCACTACTTTAATGCTTAGATCCCGCGAGTGCGAGACATCAACAAATCCCTCATTGTCATTCCTTTGTGTCTTAATCAATACACTATAGTAACGGAATATAAACCGTTTATACATCGACCTACGCCATCAAAATAATGGCCTCGGCTTAGATCCGACTTACCCGAAGTCGACGAACGTTGCTTCGGAAACCTTGCGCATTCGGCATGGAAGATTCTCACTTCCAAACGCTACTCATACCGGCATTCTCACTTCTGTCCGCTCCAGTCAGCCTTACAGCCTA
Source organism: Microgenomates group bacterium (assembly GCA_049287205.1). Classification (GTDB taxonomy): domain Bacteria; phylum Patescibacteriota; class Microgenomatia; order UBA10105; family UBA927; genus CAIJMI01. Next base: position 988,615 of record JBAQFJ010000001.1, on the reverse strand, counting down.
ACCTTCACCGCAGAACAGAACGCTCCCCTACCACGTGCCTTACGGCACATCTTAATCTTCGGTGGCGTGCTTGAGCCTCGTTCATTTTCGGCGCTACGAATTTCATCCAGTGCGCTGTTACGCGTTCTTTAAAAGGTGGCTGCTTCTGAGCCAACTTCCTGGGTGTCTTAAATTCATAACTTCCTTAACCACTGAGCACACACTTAGAGACCTTAGATGTAAGTCCGGGCTGTTGCCCTCTTGACACACGCGCTTAGCCGTGCATGTCTGACTAGTTACGGTATCACGGAAAGTATTCGGAGTTTGATTGATGCGTATTCCTTGCGAAACACGTATCATTCAGTGCTCTACCCCTTCCGGGAATTAGTAACCGCTATACCTAAATATATTTCGGGGAGAACCAGCTATCTCCAGGTTCGATAGGCATATTACCCCTAACCACAAGTCATCTCACAGATTTGCAGCTCTGACGAGTTCGGGCCTCTTGTTGGCTTTCGTCAACATTCACCCTGCTCATGGTTAGCTCACCTGGTTTCGGGTCTGTCCAGTACAACATAATCGGTCAATTAGACCTCGCTTTCACTACGCCTCCTCAAGGGTTACTTGATTAAGCAAAGCCGTACTGGGCAACTCGCCGGTTCATTCTTCAATAGGCACGACGTTATCCAAATCTTGCGATTGCAGGACTTCGTCTGTTTGTTAGTTGATAATTTCAGGTACTATTTCATTCCCCTTCCGGGGTGCTTTTCACCTTTCCCTCATGGTACTTGTTCACTATCGGTGCATTCATGTATTTAGTCTTGGATCGTGGTTGACCCAGATTCCCACAGACCCTTCGTGGTCCATGGTACTTAGGAACTCTCTAGGAGAATTGGTAATTTCACATACACGACTTTCACGTTCTTTGGTTTCCTATTCCACGGTATTCTGTTATCACCAATTGCATTCCAGATCGAAAGCCCTACAACCCCACAACTTGCGCTGTGGTTTAGACTTTTCCGCTTTCGCTCGCCGCTACTGACGGAATCTCGTACTTGATTTCTATTCCTCAGGCTACTGAGATGTTTCAGTTCGCCCGGTATCCTACATACGACTATCCCAACCTTTCGGTTATCTTCATCGTACATTGACTAGTTCTTCACTAGACGGGTTTCCCCATTCGGAAACCGCCGGATCACAGGATTATGACTCCTCCCCGACGAATATCGCTGTCATATACGTCCTTCCTCGGCATGAATACCCAGGGCATCCATTATCAACTTTAAAAGCGTTGCAGAGAACAAAGGAGCTAAAATTAATTAGCGCGCTTTGCTCTATTTTTCTCGACTCATTTAATAAAAAAATTGTCGCCCAACGAAATGTCATCGTAACAGGTAATCAACATTTAAGATTATCCCTTACGATGTAACTACTCATATTTCATTCAAAAAAACCATGTATCTTCCTTGTCCTATTTATAAAGGAAGATACTATTGATATTGTAAAAGTGCTATTGTCGCGGTTTACGCGACGACGCGCTCTTGTCGCGAGATAAAAGATTACTCAGTAATCGCTTATCCCGCGAAACGAACTTTTTATTGTGGACCCGACCGGATTCGAACCGGTGACCTCATCATTGCAAATGATGCGCTCTACCAGCTAAGCTACGGGCCCGAAACCCAGAGAGTGTGTCGTCCAACTTTAAAAATGTGCGAGGGGTCCATTACCCTCCTTCGTTAAAACTTCGAAGGGCAAAGAAAAACCCCGCCTGTGCGGGGTTCATACGTTATCCATGAAAGAAGATCACCACGGCAAAAATCCGTTTATCTTTCGGTTATATGGTGTGTGTCTTGTCATGAATAATTTTTTACTCATTTCTCTTGGAAACGAACGAGAAATCAATAAAAAAGTATACCCTTACACGAGCAAATGTATATTCTACGCAAGTTTACCAGTCATGTCAACAAGGAATGTACCGCTAGTGATATACATCACAGCGCTGCATTGCGATATACCTCTTTCTTTCTTACTATAAGAGCCATGTCGCCTGAGAATAACCCTTCAGGTACTCAGTTTGTTGGTATCGCTTTTAGCTTCAGTGAGGCACTTATTCTTTCTACGCTTCCAAAACATGATCAACAGTCAATTATAACAAACAGATTTCAACATCTTGATGCATTGGTTGAACGCGCAAAACACGTAGGAGTACAAAAAGAAAAGGTAATTCCCCAAAAACGCGGTGAGCCAGATTGGAGAGAAGTTGAACGCAACGCAAAAAAGGCGTTTGGACAAAAATTCACTGGCGACGCATAACAAACGTATTACTTCATTGCTTTTAAGATTCGTTCCAATGCAACGACAAACGCTGCAGTGCGAAGATCAGTCTTGATCTTCTTCGCCATAACCCAGATATCAGTTGCAGCCTTTTCCATTTTCGTTTTAAGCTTGGCATTCACTGCCTTTTTTGTCCAATGTTGTGCTTTCAGGTTTTGCTCCCATTCAAATGCGGAAACCGAGACGCCGCCGGAATTGGCCAAAATATCAGGAATCACCACGATCCCCTTTTTGTAGAGGATACTGTCTGCTTCCGACGCGATCGGTCCGTTTGCCATTTCCAAAATCACCCGCGCCTTGATCTTTGTGGCATTTGCCTTTGTGATGACGCTTTCGAGTGCAGATGGAACGAGTACGTCAACCGGAAGCTCTAGCAATGCTGCATTTGTAATTGCTTTTCCGATGCGTGGAAGTGTGCCTGTTTTCTTCTTAACAGCAAGTACTGACTCTGGATCTAATCCTTCCTTATTATATATACCGCCTTTACTGTCAGAGACTGCTACAACAACAAAACCCTGTTCATGCAAGAATTTTGCAATGTTATACCCCACATTTCCAAACCCCTGTACTGCAGCAGTTAATTTGCCTAACAATTTCATTTTTTTGAGCATGGCTTGCAACACAAACAGTCCTCCAAGTCCTGTTGCTTCTTCTCTCCCCTCACTTCCCCCATCACTGATGAGTTTTCCGGTAAATGTTGACCGTAATTTCAGTGTTTCTTTTTTTGTCAGTTTTTTCTGCTGGAGTTTAATATATTCATCCACCATCCATCCCATAATTTGTCCTGTGGTATTTACATCAGGCGCCGGTACATCTTTAGAAGGCCCTATATTGTCAGAAATCGCGCGGACATACCCCCGAGACAACCGTTCAAGTTCACTCGTCGACAATGTTTTTGGGTCAACAATCACCCCGCCTTTCCCGCCGCCAAGTGGAAGATCAGCTACAGCACATTTCATTGCCATCCAAAACGACAATGCTTTCACTTCATCAAGAGACACTTGTGGATGAAAACGAATGCCCCCCTTATATGGGCCTCTGGCATTATTAAACTGCACGCGATATCCTTGGAAGATTTTTGTCCTTCCATTATCCATCTTCACAGGAATGGTCACATTGAGTATACGTTGAGGTTGTTTGAGAATTTCCAAATTCTCTCCATCCCGCGAAGTTTGAACGGAGTGGGATTTTCCAACAAATACAGCTGCCTTTTCCAGCTGTTTCATTGCATTTTCAAATGGATTGATAGTAACCATAACAATACATCCTTCCTAAAAAAATGAATAATTATTAAAACATTTCTGTTTTAATCTGTCCATCAGGGACATGGTGGGCAAGAAGCAGTTCCTTCGCATCAGAAATCATCTGTTTGTTTCCGCAAAGGTAATAATCAGTATCTAACAATTCATCCACTTCCGCAAGATGATCTGTGACATGACCGGTTTTCCCCTGCCATTGCGTTTCTGGTTTTGACAACACAAGATTGTACTGAAATGTAGGATGCTTTTTGGCTAACTCGGTAAATTCTTTGTCCCAATACATATCTGTTTCATGTCGAAGCCCCCAATGCAATATTATCGGCATTGTTTGTATCGCGTCTAAAATCATACTTTTGATCGGTGCAATTCCCGTTCCTGTCGCGACAAAAAGCTTCTTTCTTGGGCTTGGTTCAAGAACAAAATTTCCTAGTGGCGCTAGCATCTGAATAGCATCCCCTATTTTTTTTGAAAGGAAATACATTGACCCCGGCCCCATCGGTTTTGTATCAATCACCATGCTTACCGTATCGGTGTGTTTTGGATCAGAACAAAACGAATATTGTCTCCGATTGGTGCTGTCAATAATTACCGTTCCATACTGGCCAGCAGAAAACTGCATCGGTGTTGTGTCAAGAAAAGTATAGGTAAATTCATACACTGTGTCTGTAAGCTTTTGGATGTGTTTAATTCGCGCGGTATGAAGTGCTGGTGTTTGCATGATTATGTTTTATCCTGCAGATATCGTTCCGCATCGATCGCTGCCATTGCACCAGTCCCCGCCGCAACAATTCCCTGACGGTAGCGCGTATCAACACAGTCTCCTGCGGCAAAAATTCCTTCAACTGATGTTGCAGTCTCTACCACATCGCCTTTTTTTGTTATGACATATCCTTTTTCATCCATCGTCACGACATCTTTTAAAAATCCTGTTGCGGGCGTATGTCCGATAGCCGCAAACACGCCATCAATCAACATCTCTGTCACTTCATTTGTCACTGTATTTTTCAATTTCACTCCAGTTAGCTTCATATCTCCCGTAAACGATTCAATAACAGTATTAGTCATAAATGAAATTTTTGGATCTTTTTTCGCTCGCTCTAGCATGATGGCGCTTGCTCGGAATTCTTCCCTGCGATGCAGGATTGTGACGTGCGCGGCAAATTTCGTCAAAAACGTTGCCTCTTCCATTGCTGTATCCCCGCCGCCGACGACAATAACGTGTTTTTCTCTGAAAAAAAACCCGTCACAGGTTGCACAATAACTGATTCCCTTCCCCCGATATTGCTCTTCCCCGAGGGTACCCAATTCTTTCGCCTGCGCTCCTGTTGCGATAATAATGGATTTTGTCTGATACGCACCATTTCCTGTTTTCACTGCAAATGTTCCATCGGTATTTGTTTCAATGGTTGTTACCGCATCTGTCACAAACTCTGTCCCAAATCGCTTTGCCTGCTCCCCCATGTCCGTCATCAGTTGCGGTCCCATGATGCCTTTTGGAAATCCGGGAAAATTATCAATGTCTGTTGTTGTGGTCAGTTGTCCGCCGGGAATATACCCTGAAATAACGAGCGTTTTTAAAAATGCACGGGACGAATAAATAGCAGCTGTATATCCTGCAGGTCCTGATCCGATAATGAGTACGTCGTACATAAAAATTACACCAGTTTATTCAATTCTGAAACAATCATCTCTTTGCTCTGCAGTCCAATAAGTTGTTTAACAACGGCACCGCCTTTAAAAATCATAAGCGTTGGAATAGACATGATGCCGTATTTTCCGGCTGTCTGCGGATTCTCATCAACATTCACTTTTCCGACTTTTGCTTTTCCTGCAAAAGCTGTCGCAATTTCTTCAATGATCGGCCCCTGTGTCTGACATGGTCCGCACCACACTGCCCAAAAATCAACTAAAAATGGAACATCGCTCTTTATTACGAGTTCATCAAAACTTTGATCAGTTAACGTTATATCTGTCATATTCCTCCTTCAAACATCAGTACGATAATAAAATTGCGTGGCTTGCATAAGTAGTATACTATATTTCTTACAGGAACAAAGAACAATATGCATATATTTTTTGCCGGCGCGCTCAACGATTTACCTAAACCCGATAAAACGAAATCGTTTTACAAAAAAATGGCTGCTATTGCCGAAAATCTCGGGTTTACCTACTTCTGGGCATTTTTAAACGGCACTGATCCGGATGCAAATCCTGATGTCTCTTCTCAAGACGTCTACAACCGGGACATTGCTGCGCTCGACAAAAGCGACATCATGATTGCCTATGTCGGCGAACCTACCACAGGCACTGGTATTGAGGTAGAACATGCACATCAAACCGGCAAACCCGTTGTCCTTCTCTATGAGAAGACTGACAGAGTCAGTCGTATGCTCAGGGGGTGTCCTGCTGTAAAAAAAGAAATTCCTTTTTCTTCAGAGGACGACGCCCTCAAACAACTTGAGACCTATTTGCTGACGCTGAAAAACTGATTAACTGACCACCTTGTACCCAAGTTTTTCAATCACTTCCTGTATTTTTTTTACATCAATTTTTTCCTCGTCGTACGTACAATCTACCAACTGTTTTGCGTAATTTGCCTTTGCCTGCACCCCAATATCTTCTAGCTCCCCCTCAATCAGCAGTGAACAACTCACACAGTGCATACCAGATAATTTTAATTGTATTGTTGTCATATTCCTCCTATTCAACGATAAACGCTCCCCGATACATACCCATACTACACATAAATGGCAAGGATCCTTTTTCTTTGGGAGCCGTAAATACCAGTATCTCTTCCTCGCCCACCGCAATTGTTTTCTCAATACGTAGTTTTGGTATTGTAAAAAATTGTATGCAGCCGCCCCCACGAACATTTTTCACCGTCAATTTCACTTCTGATCCGGCTTTGATATGTGGATTATCAATGGTATAAGACGTGGCGTTAATCGTAATTATGGGTGTCGTTGTGGCTACTTGTTTTTGCTGTGTATTCCCCACAATCTCATCACAATACACAAGTTGGCAAACCATTGGCTTCGTTATTTCACGTACGTCAAATCCGCTGATGGCAGCTGCATTACTCAAATTCCATACTGCAAGTCCAATGACAAGCGTCGCGGCAATCGGCGCAAAATACTTCGTAAACACAACAGATGCAGCCTGTATCAACACGCCAAACAGTATAAATAAAGGCACGGTCCCTAAGGTAAACACTAATAAAATACTTGCCGATAATACAGGATTTCCATATTGGAGTGCGGTCACCATCATCGCTTGTGTTGTTCCGCACGGTAGAAATATAGTAAGAACTCCAACAAAAAGTGGTGCAAACCAATCAAGTGTTTTTGATTCTTTTCGTGCAAATCTATAAAAAAACTTCGGCGGCTGTATAGCAAAACGACGAAATATCGGATGCACCTCGAATAAATTCAAAGCCGTCACAATCATAAACAGCGATGCTACCACCATGAGAACTACTCGGGTTATAACCGTCATTTGAAAAAATGAACCCACCCACCCCAGTGCAAATCCAAGCAATGTATATGCGAAGATCTTCCCAATTAAAAATATCAAAACAATCCAAAGCGTACTCTTGAGAGTGTGTTCTTTTACCTGTCTCGTCGCAATGATACTTGCAAGAAGTCCCCCTTGCACTGCCATGCAACCAATGCCTCCTGTGATAAGTCCTGTCAAAAAAATAAGATACAAATTTGGCATAAATACTACTATTGACAATCGTTGATAACCTCTCTATTCTATCCCTATGGGGGGGATATAAGTCAAGTGCCTCTTTCATGAAAAGGAATTCACTATGCCAAAAGGAATACCACGAGACAAAAGTGTACAACATACCATCCTTCATCGGTTAAAAATTACCCGAGGCCAACTTGATAAGGTTATCTCTATGGTAGAAGACGGTCATTATTGTATCCATATCATCCATCAATCCCTCGCTATCCAATCAGCGCTTCGTCAAATTGACCAAATCATTCTTAAAAATCACTTACAAACCTGCGTGTCTGACGCTATTAAAAAGGGCAATGAAAAAGAAGTAATTGATGAAGTCATGAAAGTGATGGAAAAGAAATCATGAAACAAACCATTCCGATCATGGGCATGCATTGCGCTTCCTGCGCAACGCTCATAGCAAGACAGCTCAAAAAAACCAAAGGTGTCCAACGAGCCGATGTAAATTACGGAAGCGAAGAAGCTGTTGTGGATGTCGATTCAAAAAATGATATCACGACAGTGATACAAACCATTACGTCACTCGGATACAAACCAATTATTTCAGATGACGCAGTTGTGTCAGAAGAAAAAAAGGAAGAAGCGCACATACATACTGTACAACGTATGGGAAAAGTCGTGTTCATCAATGGAATGCTGACATTCCTCGTCGTACTTTTTACGCTTCCCGACATGCTTGGATTCCCCATCCCCTCAAATTTGAAAGAACCGCTTATTTATGCATCCACACTCCTTGCAACGATTGTACAAATCTATGGAGGTTGGGGATTTTATCAAGGAGCATTAAGCGCGCTTCGAGTCGGTGCCACCAACATGGACACCCTGATTGTTCTTGGTACTACCATCGCCTACGGTTATTCTGTATTTCATTTTATTGCAACTTTACTTGGCCAAGCAGAAGGATTACCACAAGCAATGTTTTATGACAGTAGCACAGTCATTATTACCCTTGTCCTTCTCGGAAAATACTTGGAGGCAAAAGGAAAACATAGTGCTACCGAAAGTATACGTGCATTATCCAAACTCGAATCAATCACAAGTCATAAATTAATCGGCAACAACATAGTTGAAACAAAAACCGAAAACATTATCCTTGGTGACCTTTTGGAAATTCGTCCAGGTGAACGCATTCCTGTTGATGGCATCATTGTGTCCGGCGCGTCATCAATTGATCAATCACTGTTAACTGGTGAACCGATTCCTATGGAAAAACACATCGGTGATGAGCTTATCGCAGGAACAATCAACACAACAGGAGTCCTCCGTATGAAGGCGAGTGCTGTCGGTAAAGACACGATGTTGTCTCACATTCAACAATTGGTACGCGATGCACAAAATGCAAAACCGGAAATTGCACGACTTGCTGATTCCATTTCATCTGTCTTTGTTCCTATTGTTATTATCCTCGGTGTTGGAACGGCCATATTTTGGCTTATCATGGGATCACCAGTGGACGCCATCGCAAAAAGTATTGCGGTTTTTGTCGTTGCTTGTCCGTGTGCATTAGGACTTGCCACTCCTATGGCAGTCATCGGTGGTGTCGGCAGGGCTGCAAAAGCAGGTGTACTAATTCGGTCAGCCCATGCCCTAGAACGCGCAGGTAATACAACAACTGTAGTATTTGATAAAACAGGGACAATCACCAAAGGAAAACCGGTGGTGACAGACACAGTCATCATAGATACGAGTGTACTTCCGACACTCTTTGCAGTTGAGGCAGCATCCGAACACCCCCTTTCCACAGCACTCCTCACATGGGCAACAGCAAACAAGATCAATCATGACAAAACAACACCACAACAGATTACAGCAATCCCAGGATTAGGAATCAGTGCAGTAACACATAATAAACATATCTTTATTGGAACAGAACAGTTTCTTCAGTCACATGCGGTGCGTATTGATAAAAATATACAACAAAAATTGAGCGAGTTTCGCAATTCAGGAAAAACAATTGTTCTTGCTGCATATGACACCAAACTTGTTGCTCTATTTGCCATTGATGATGAACTACGACCAGAAGTTTCCCATGTTATTGGAACGCTCAAATCCATGCATATCACACCAATTCTCCTATCAGGCGACAAAAAAGAAAGTGCAAAAATCAAAGCGAATATGGTTGGCATTGAAAAAGTTATTGGAGGGGTAAAACCGGATGAAAAAGCAGGAATCATCGAAAAGCTCCGTGGTAATAATCAAATTATCATGATGATCGGTGACGGCATCAATGATGCGCCAGCAATTGCGGCATCCGATGTCGGTGTTGCCATTGGATCAGGAACTGCGATTGCAAAAGCAACCGCTGATATGACCATTCTTTCCGATTCATTGAATCGCATCCCTTTTATGATCCACGTTTCAAAACGTGTTATGCAGACAATCAGACAAAATCTTTTGTGGGCATTTGGATACAACATTATTCTCATCCCTATTGCAATGGGAGTTGGTGCATCTTTTGGAGTTACATTAACTCCTCCCATGGCCGCATTTGCAATGGCCGCAAGTTCACTGTCTGTTGTACTCAACTCATCGAGGCTCTCACGTATAAAAATTGAAGCACCATATGAAATAGAAACCCTGAAATCCCGCCGTGGCGGGATTCTATATGCTATGGCATAATAGAACTATTATGGATACACAATTAAAATCGATAAACCGAATTATCTTTATTCTTTCTATTGCAGGCCTCATTATGGGTGTCTATGTTCTGCAAAGTTTCCTTAGACAGACTGGTATTGTGTGTTTAAGTGGTGGCGGATGTGAAGCAGTCAGAAAAAGCGCACTCTCCTACCCGTTCGGTATTCCTGTGCCTGCCATTGGCGTTCTCGGATATACATTCTTAATGATTTTATCTTTCCTTCGAACATTTAAAACAAATAAAGGATTACTCTGGGGAATCTTCGGCATGGGTCTGTTTGGTATCTGTTTCGTCTCTTGGTTTACCTACACAGAACTGTTCCTGATTCATGGCGTTTGCATGTGGTGTGGCATTTCAGCGGTCAATATGTATATTATTTTTGGTTTAGCGCTTAAAAGCCTATCCCTCACAAAAAAAGTATGAAACTAACATCGGAAACAAAACTGTTCTTAGGTATTTTTGCAATCACAGGAATAATTCTCACCATCGCAATGATTGTTATGACACAACCTGCAAAGCCGGTTTCAAAAGAAATACTCACTGCAAATGCAATGCGTACGTTAGGATCGAAAGATGCTCCCGTTTGGCTCGTTGAATTTTCCGACTATCAATGTCCGGCGTGCGGACAATTCTATCCAAGTGTCAAACAATTAACGGAAAAATACAAAGATTCATTGTACTTCGTATATCGGAATTATCCTATCCCTTCACATACTATGGCGCTTCCTGCAGCACGGGCTGCAGAAGCTGCCGCATTGCAGGGAAAATATTGGGAAATGCATGACGCACTGTTTTTGGGACAAAAAGAATTAAATACCACGTTCATCGCCTCAGAAGCTGCAAGACTTGGGCTTCGCATGGAAGCATTCAATCAGGATATGCAAGCAGACGCAATACAATCATTGATCGATCAGGATGTACGGTTAGGTGAATCTATCGGTGTCAATGCAACACCGACATTTTATCTGAATGGAAATAAACTGCAGTTAAACACCGTCAACGACCTTATCGTTGCAGTTGATGCGGCAATAACAAGTACAAAATAAAGCAGACTACCTGACAACAAAACATATTTTGCTGCCTAGGTTTTCAGCCGAAAGGACATATATATGTTTTCTCTCACTGGTAAAGTTGCGCTCGTCACCGGAGCTTCAAGTGGTATAGGTCGCGCCTCAGCACTTGCGCTTGCTAGTCAGGGTGCAAAAGTCGCGCTTGCAGCACGACGCGTTGAAAAGCTTGACGCACTTGTTGCTGAAATAAAAGCTGCAGGTGGCGATGCAATCGCCATTCCAACGGACGTGTTACAACAGGAAGATGTGACAAACGCTGTTGCAAAAACAGTTGCAACATTTGGACGACTAGATATACTCCTTAACAACGCGGGAGTCGGATCCATTGAACAGACACTCAACATGACTGGTGACGGATGGGACAAGGTCCTTGATACGAATCTCAAAGCATATTTTTTTGTTGCGCAAGCAGCAGCAAAAGAAATGATAAAAAATAAATTTGGTCGAATCATAAACATTGCTTCTATTCTGTCAGGTGGTGTCGGAAGCGGCATGGCAGGAGCAGTAAACTACTGCGCGTCCAAAGGCGGCGTTGTTTCTCTAACCGAAGCGCTCGCAGATGAGTTTGCGCAACACGGCATTACTGTTAATGCAATCGGTCCGGGGTTTATTGAGACAGAGATGACCGAAGCCGTGAAACAAATGCCTGATTTTTATAACACGCTCATTGCAAGAATTCCTATGAAACGATTTGGTAAAGCAGAAGAAATCGCAGCAACTGTTGTCTATTTAGCATCTGATGAAGCAAGCTACACAACAGGAGCAACGCTCTACATTGATGGCGGCTGGACCGCAAGTTAAATCCGAACTTCGGATTTAAAGAAATAGTGCAACTGTCATATTCCAAAAAAAGTGGATAAGGATCGGGGTTACCAAAGACTTTGACTGCACGAAAATAATACTGTTAACGATCGCAAGCACCACACTTGTTGCGACAAACAAAATAAGTGTTGGTCCCTGAAATTTTAGTGAGGTGACAAGAATAGGAATATGAAATGCCACAAACATAGCGGTTGACAGCAAAATGCTGTACCACAGTCGTTTTGTTTGTGCGTAGAGTCTGGAAAAAAGAAATCCCCTGCTTAATACTTCCTCAGAAAACGCAGTTGCCAGTGACAAAAGCGTCAATAATCCTACGGAGTATCCTGCAACTGTAGACAGTTGTTGTATTTTAAGCGTGCCGTTCGTAGCAATATTTACCCCAATTCCCTCAAGGAAAAAGATAATTCCCATGCCCATACCAAAAAGCAGGTTTTTGCTCAAGTTTTTTTTGGTTAATCCTATCGAAATAAGTCTGGATCGTTCTTTTTTTAAGACGTATAAAAACACAGGAACAACAAAGACAAGGGGCTTAAACACAAACTCATCCGCCCATTCTGGTAAGTGGAAAAAATAGCGATATAATGCCCAAAATAAAAGCTGCCACGCCCAGAATCGAAACACCCATTCTGTTGAAACATGCGCGTGTATGTGTTTTTTTTGCGTACGTACCTGTTTCATAGATATATTTGTAGTATTATCCATTCTCTCGTGCTATTCAAGCTCCTTTTTTTGTAATGCGGGTTCGCTCCAACAGTTCCCGCATTGCACTGATAAGAATATCAATGGTGGTAATTGCCTGATCCCGGGAAAGCATGTGCACATTCGTTGGAAAATAATGGAATACTAAATTTCTTCCTTGTTTCCAAGCGTTCCAAAGACGTTCGGGTAATTCAATGCCATATTGATTCCGAAGCTGCGCAAACACGCTTTTTCCTCGCAGGAGTTTTGTAATATTCGGATTCAATACTCTTCCAATACGAAACCTGTTACTTGCATAATCAGGAGCTGTGATCACACCGAGCTGTAAAAATGCGTCTTTTAAAAACCCCTCGTACAGCTTTGCATAAGGAAATACTAGATAAGAATAATCCGTCGGCTCAGCATCCTTATGAACGAGGCTGTCAGCAAGCAAAAATGCCCCGTCATCAGCGAGCACGCGTTGTTCTTCTGATAAATACTTCCAAATACTATCAGTATGTTGAATCAACATATCATTACGCCTTTTGTATAAAAATAATTGTTTGAAAAACAAAAAATACGAATTCAAAACAAAGAATCCATACTTGTGCACGGGGTGATACAGGATCAGCAAGCATCACATACCAACGATGAAGATTTTTAGCCGTTGACCATTCTCCAAATTGCCACAATATAAGCGTTAAAAAAATACTGAGAACCAGCCCTGACGCAATATAAGAAACAGACGAAGTAACCACAAAAAAAGAAACTGCCAAAAAAAGAGCAACAAACACAATGGATCGGAAAGGAGACGGATTAAGATGCACAAACCGCTCCGCCGCCTCCAAAAAATACATCCCAATCAGACCCCCAACAATAAACAATCCCGCTTGTATCGTCGGATGGATATTCCATTTCACAACATACACAAAAACAATATAAATAAGAGTAATCCAAAAGAAAAAGAAGGGTTTACAACGCAAAAAAGATACGAGCTTTTGCATACTATTTTTATTGTATCACGATAAAATCTTCATATCTGGAAGCATCTTCTATTGGTTCTTCAAAAACACCTTCTACGAGCGCGAGCGGCGGGCCCTGATGTATATGGATTATGAGTTGTTGAATTGCATCAGCTTCACCCTGCACAACGGATTCCACAGCCCCATCTTCCCTATTCTTAACCCATCCTGTTACAGACGCGCGTTGTGCTTGTCGCTTGATCCATTTCCGAAATCCTATCCCCTGCACACTCCCTGAAATAATAAGACGTATTGTTTTCATTTATTTATTGGTCGGATTGATTTATTGGCTTATTGGTATTTATTGGGTTATTAGTTTATTCTTTTTCCTTCTGTCTAAGCTCTTTCATTTTCCACATAAACAGTCGCGGCTTGCTGGTTGCATTTGCGTCTTTTACAAAGCTGAGCGTTTTTTCAAGAATCGCACGCGGGATAGTTTTAGCAAGACGAATATATAACGCCCTATGTTTATAATCGTTCAACGTTTCCGCAAGATAGATACCGTATTTCTGAAATTCACGCGAAATGTATTTATCCTCAACAGGATTAAATAACTGGAGAATGTCACCAAGCTTTTGCATTTTTTGCATAATTATATTGGTACTTATTGGTATTTATTGGTCGGATTAATTGAATCGTGTCATTGCCTTATCAATGCCTTCATTCAGTGCAATACGGACGGCTTCCGTTCCATTTTTAATCAAATGTTTGAGCGTTCCCGCTTCTCCCTGAGAAAACCTGGAAAGAACAAATGAGATATCCCATTGATGCCTTCCGTGTTGCGCTTTCCCCGCGTTTCCTTTTTCAATATCTTGCGTATCCGAATCACCTTTACTAAACAACTTACCCCGCCCGATACCAAGACGAAATCGGACAAACGCATCAGTTTTAAGTTCGGCAATAAGAGACTCAACGCCCCGATGTCCCGCGCTGCTTCCCTTCTGGCGAATCCTAATTTTTCCAATCGGCAGATCAATATCATCATGAATCACCCAGACATCAGCGGGAGTCAATTTGAAAAAATGCATAATTGCAGACACGGCAACGCCAGAATTATTCATGAAGGTAATCGGTTTTACCAGAACAACTTCACCAATTTTTGTCGTCATGGCGCTAAATTTTGCCTCTTCTTTCCAGGAAACGGATTCCGGGGTCAATTCTTTTGCCAGTTTATCAATCGTCATGAACCCGATATTATGACGCGTATCTTGATATTCACTTCCGGGATTTCCAAGTCCGACAATTATTTTCATGTGCACACCCCTTTCTTATCTCTTACTATAAACACCACTCCCCTTCCAAGGCAAGTGGTGTCATAGAGAATAGGTATCTCGCGAGATATCCATTACTTCATTTTCTTTAATTGTTGCTCTGCCAAATTACCAACAAATGGTACTTTGTACATTTCTCCTTGGAATGCTTTCCACATACAGATAATCCAAAGGATAAATGATGCGAGGGACAACAATAAACCAAGTAACCAACCTAAAATTGGAATAAATCCTAAGACGATGTTTGCGATAAAAATTCCTCCAAAAAGGATGGTTGACTGCATTGCGTGAAACCGGATAAATTTGCTTTCTTTCTCAACGATTAAAAAAATAATTCCGGTAACAAACGCCAACAAGTATGTTGCTGCGCCCATTAAATTTTCGTTGTTTGCTTTTGTTTGCGCCATTGATTAATTCACCTCCTTCGCCCGCCGTAGTCCTTTTTATTGAGGACGAAGGAGGGTTCTACATATCAGCGTATCACGATTTGTTTTTGAAGGTCAATAAGAAAGAGGTTAAAATATACTTTCCTGTTCTCCCGCAGCGGAGACGAGATCCCTATCTTTTTCACTTTTCCAGATTTTCACAACGCCAAACACCCCGTCATATCCGGGATCAATTACAATATCTCCTGTACGGACTTTTTTAATTCCGTCTGCTATTTCAGGAAGTGATACCCGGGCAATTTCTTCAATAGAGACATGCATAAGAATAGCAAAATCACTGGTAAATTCCTTAATTAACGCGTCATACCGCTCTTGAACCCTCGGACTCGTGACGGGTCTGCCGAGAGCTTCGGCGATAATTTCCATAAGTGGCACCAACATGATAAATGGAGGACGTGCATGCCCGACATTTTCATAATGACTCATTCCATCTGTTGTTGTCTTATTTGATGCGAGGGGTCTCGTTGCAAGCTCAGAAACGCGTTGCATCACACCTTGAGTAAGCGGCTTCCCACATACAGGACAGGTTGTTCCTTTTTTTTCGACTTCTTTAGGCGTCAAACGAATATGACAGTCTCTATGCCCCGTGTAATGATATTTTCCTTCCTCGGGATAAAACTCGATGGTTGATTCAATGTGTGGAAGTTTCGGATTATTTTTATAATTTTTCAGTGCCGCAGTAAGATACTCAAATGACAGCGAAGGCAAAGAAAATATCGTTGCCTCTCTTCCTAATTTTGGACCGCTGTGTGCATCAGAAAACGATACGATAGAACGGGTATCAAGTTCTCCAATTTGCCAGTTCATATCAGGACTGCTTGAAAGCCCGGTTTCCACCGCATAAATATATTTTTCATATTCTCCAAATGCTTCTTTTAGGCTGTCAAATCCGCCCATCTTCCCGTACACAGAAAACCACGGCGTCCAAATGTGTGCAGGCACTATAAGAGCCTTAGGCTCAATGGTCAACACAAGTTCAGCAAGGCGAATCAGGGTAAACCCTAAAATTGGCCTTCCGTCTGAAAGTACATTACCACCCTGTTTAGTAATTTCCTGGCTGATTTTGATCGCTGAGGCAATGGTTGGAACCCAGATAAGAGTATGCACCCGTCTTGTTTTTCCATTCTGGGAAAAAATACAGGATATTTCAGTGGAAAGCAAAAATTTTGGACCTTCCGTTGTTCCTTTTAGCTGCAAAAATCCGTTTCCCATCTCTTCCAGTTCACTTTCAATTTCACCCATCCATAAGGGATGTGTCCAGTCTCCCGTTGCAATAAGACCTATTCCTTTTCGGACACCCGAAGCGTACAAATTTTTTATGGTCATCTCACGGGAAACGGCCCTAGAAAATCGTGAATGAAGATGAAGATCGGCAATAATTCGCATACGAGTTTATTCAAAAATTTCCTGCATCAATTTTTTCATTTTTCGTTCCGTGTCCTTTAATAACGGTTTTTTCACACTCTTTTTTTTCTTCGAAAATATTTGTCCGCCCATTTCATATCCCTTCATATTCTTTGGCACTTTTTTGGAAAAAATCACAGGCAAAATAGACCGGGTATATGCTTGCAGTACTTTCGCTGTTCCTTCTTTTCGATAGCGTCTAAGTGACCATATATATAGTGTCTCCCTTATTATTGAAAGCTCAAACCCGTGTGTAGACATACGACGGGAAAAATCCTGATCTTCCAAAAATGGGTGTTCAATATCATACCCGTTAATAGCAGTAAATGCTGATCGTTTTACGACGGTAAACGAACCGGGTGATACGGCACGTTTAACAGTTTTTGATAATTCAATAAAGAAAATAGCAAACAACGTTAACCGCACATCATTGATATCATCGCTATCAGGACTAAACCATGTGGTAAAGAATGACTCTTCAGAAACAGAAAGTTGTGTGTATAACCGTTCCAATGTATAAGAATAGAGTACAGTATCTGCGTCAATAAATACGAGCCACCCTCCCGTCGCGGCATCCGCGCCAATATTTCTCTGATACGGTAAGCTGGCGTGATCCGCAACAACCACGGATAAATTTGGCACTTTTCCAATATATGTTGATGCAACAGCGACAGTTTTGTCTTTTGATTTTCCATCCACAACAATGACCTCAAAATCAGTAAAATGTTGATGAGAAAGACTCTCAAGAAGTTTTGGTAAAAACTTTTCTTCGTTGAGCGCCGGAATGATAACAGAAAAAAATGGTTTTCCCATAGGTATACATCGCATTATACGGCTATATATGAAGCATTTCAAACAAGATAAATGCAATATAGATGGTAAAAAGTACGAATCCTTCCCGTCTTGTTATATCTTTTTTTGTTGCAGCCGCCCAAAAGAAAAATAGAGAGACAAGAACAAGTAATATGAGCGTTACTTGCATCCGTTCATGATCAGGAATTGAAAATGGGCGGATAATACAAATAATTCCTAAAAGAGGCGTATTAATTACACTGGAACCTAAGATATCGCCGAATGCAATATCTTTTTGTTTTTTTACGATTGCTTCAACCGCGAGCGTCAATTCCGGTAAATTTGTCCCAATGGTCACAAGAAATAAACCGACGACAAATGCGGGTATGGAAAACATGTTGGCAACAATTTCTGCAATCGTCACAATATACCGTGATGCAATAGCCATACCGACAAGGCCTGCGGCAAGCAGTCCCAATGCATGCCATGCGTGCGAAACTTGTTTGGCGTGATGCTCCATAGTGTCGGCAACATGCTGTTCCTTATTGATAAACAACAGTTGCGCTGCATACACACCAAGGAGAATCCATCCTTCCGGTCGTGTCAGATTCCCATCCCATATCACCATGGCTGGTGCTAAAATGACTGCGGAAGACATGCCAATATCAAATATAGACAACCCGTGATCAAGTTTAATCCGCTTCAGGATAATTGCGCTTCCTCCCATAACAAAAGAAAGCAAAAGTATTGATCCCCCAAGAAGATTCCCGACAGATAATTGAGGTACACCGTCATGGACTGCCTGATAGGCAACAAACATTTCTGGGATTGTCGTTGCAAACCCTAAGATTAAAAATCCAAGAAGAAAACTCTTGATATGTGCTTTATGTGCGATAAACGCTGTGCCTTTTACTACCCAGTCAGCGCTTTTTGCAAGCACAAATCCCAACACGAGAAATGCAATGGCATAAAATACTATTATCATTGTATTGACTCCTGATTATGATACATGGTTTCCAATTCGCTCACTGTAGTTACCTGACTCGCGTTTTTATCAGTTCTAATTCTGACAAGCCTTGGAAATCGTAATGCAAATTTAGCACCGTGTGACGGTGATTTTGTAATATCATCTGCCGCAATTTCCACAACAATTTCAGGTGTTATCCACACATCTGGAATAAATATTTTATCAACCTGCTGGTATGCTTTTGGTTGCTCTTTTGATGCATACGCGCCAAACAACAATTTCATTTCTTTCCATAGTGCATCAGTCACTCCGGTTCCGATTTTGGTCATTGTCACAAATGATTCTCCCTTTTTAACACCCACTAAAAATGCCCCGATACCGAAGTTCGTCCGCTTCCCTTCCCCTTTGTAATAGCCCATCACTACAGCATCGACAGTGTCTGCAAGTTTTCCCACTTTATTTTCTTCTTTGAATTTCACCCATGTATACCCGCGACGTCCCGGTTCGTACACCGCTTCCCATTTCTTCACAACGACGCCTTCAAGACCAAGTGTAATTTGCTCTGTATGATAATCGCGGAGCGTTTGAATGCTGTCTGTAACAATATGCGGCGAAACAGATAAAATTGGGCCGTTCATAACGGTGCGTTCCAAAATATCCCGCCGTTTTGAAAGAGAAACACCCATCAAATCCTCTCCATTCTTCTCTAAAATATCAAAAACAAAAAACCGTAAAGGTACACTCTGCGTCGCCCCTGCAATATTATGTTTTCGTTTCCTCGTCATAGTTTCCTGAAATGGAATGACCCGATGTGTTTTTTCATCATACCCAACCGCTTCACTATCCAAAATAACGTCATCTGCATGAATTTGATCTGCTATATGCTCAAGTTCCGGGTACATCGCTGTTGTATTTTCCAAATTTCTTGAAAAACTCGAGACAGTAATCTTTTTGTTTTTCCTGTCGAAATGAATTTGTGTTCTCACGCCGTCATATTTCGGTTCAACATCTACTTCTCCCATTTTCTTTATCATTTCACTGGCATTGGGAAGCCGCTGACAGAGGGCTGCAAGAATCGGTGCACCCACAACAGGTTTCACATGGGAAACCCCGTGCAAACCATGCATTTTAAGCTGTGTTGCGATATACCCGAGATCCGGCCTGACTTCATAAGCCGCCTCAATCTGATCTTTATGCGCTTTCGTTCCAGTAATCATCCAGGATAACGCATCAATCATCGTCATATCCGAAAACCCTAAACGCAGTTTATCCAAAGGAATCCTCACAAGATACCGGACAGAAAGTGAATCAGAATGAATGAATAAATCGGATAATGCCTGAATTTTTTGTTCCTGTGACCCCTCCCCACCCATCATGGCAACAGCTTTTAATTTAAAAAACACATCATGAAGTTGGTATTGTACAGATCGTTTTTTAGCACCCGCAATTTCCTCTGCTGCAATTCCCAAATCCCCATATTTTTTAAAAAGTGTTGTCACATGAGATTCTTCCACTCCATATGCCATAGCAACCGCTCGAATCATAAGCTTGTCTGCAATACCAAATTCTGTTGCCTCATATAAAGGCGCTACTCTCCCCTGCAGCAAATAGCATAGCTCTCCAATTTCGTCATTTTTTGCCTGAAGAAAAAGGTCAGCAAGAATCTGCGTCATTGCGTTACGCGATGGAGTGCTTTCAAGTTTTTGAACGTAAACAGCAAGCGTCTGGAATGTCATTGGTATAAATTGCGTTATCCTTTTAGGATATAGCGAACACCTTTTGTTGATCCTTGTTTTGTAAGTATGCCTTTCTTCATTAAATCTTTAATTTCCCGGAGCACCGTGTCTTCACTAATCATCGGGAATAATTCAAAAAATGCTTTATTCTGCAAAAATCCATTTTCCTGAATAAATTCAACAATTTTTATTTGCCGTTCCGAGAGGGTCAATTGCTGCCCGCCGAGTTGTTTTTTCATTTTAAGATCTGTGGACAGTGTTTTTACTTTTTCCTTTATACGTGAAAGTTCTATTGCAAGTCCTTCAGTAAAATATTCAAGCCAGTGCGTTAAATTTCCATTCTCTGTCGCAACACTCTGGAGCGCGTTGTAATAATTCAGCGGTTCCCGATCATAATATTCTTCAAGTGAAAAAAACCGTTTAATATCATATCCATCCCGAAATAAAACAAGTGTCGCAATCGCGCGCGCTGCTCTACCGTTTCCATCAAGAAATGGATGGATACGTACTAATTCATAATGGGTGATTCCCGCCTTAAGTGCCGCATGCATTTCATCAGGTGCCGCATTTTTAAGCCACAACAAGAAGTCAGAAACAAGGAAAGGAACTTCCACTGCCGGCGGCGGACGAAATGTAATTTCTCCAGTTTGACTGTTTTTTACCACCACTTGAGATTTCCGGTATTCACCAACAACGGCTTCCGGCAATATCCTGTCGGCAATAAGCGCATGCACATGCTTTACCGTTTCATCACCGATTGCATCCCCCTGATATGATTCAATAAATTTCAAGACGTTTCGATAATTTAAGACTTCTTGAATATCCCGATCGCGTCCTACCACTTTTGCTCCGGCAAGTACTTTTTCTGCTTCTGTAAAATTAAGTTCGTTTCCTTCAATGTGTGTTCCGTGATGAACAGTCCTCACAATTGCCTCTTCCCGAAATTTTGCTTCCCATGCAGGTACAAGAGGTGCATTTTCAATCACTTCTTTTGCAGCTTCAATGATGCCGATGTTTTTCAGTATTTTATTGGTGATATTGAAGGTTGGTGTGTACATAAAGGATATAGGTATATAATAATGGTATGGAAACCAAAAAACAATCCAAGGCAATGGCGCGTGCCATGCTCAAACAAATGATAGCGCTATCAACAGCCGCTTTTGGACTCGTTGCGGCACTCGCATGGAACACGGTAATACAAGCGACAATTGATACGTATATCAAACCATACATGCCAAAAGGAAGTGTCGTATTCTCACAACTTGTCTATGCAGTGGTTGTTACTGCACTTGCACTTCTTGTGACATACCTTTTGATGAAAATCAACGAAAAAATTGAAACGTAATACTACGAAGAAGCGCTTATAACAAAAGCGTTTTCATTGTTTTTGGAATCTGACCGGCTAAGTCAGTTGCGTTAAAAAAAGGTCCGACTGTTGTGTATAAGTCATCCCCAGCGCGTTTATTGATAAAGCTCCCTGCTATAGCTGCAAACAATGGATCATGTGTGCAGGCAAGTGCGGCGATAAGTCCTGCAAGTACATCTCCCGTTCCGCCTTTCGTCATTCCGGCGTTCCCGCCTGAAATTTCTTCGGTACGGTCTCCGTCCGTTATCACATCAACTTGACCTTTTTCCACTACGATACACTCATGAACTTTTGCAAATTGCTGCGGGGTGATGGTTTTATTCCCTTTTTGGAGGAGTGCAAATTCCTGATGATGCGGAGTCAGAATTGCATGCTGTGGTATAAGTTTGTTATCCATCATTTGCAGAGCTCCCGCATCAATCACCCATTGTTTGTGCTGGTACGTTTTGAGCAATGTATCAACCATCTCTCTTGTTTCATGAGTTCTTTCCATCCCGGGACCCACTAATATACAATCATCTTCTTCAATATACGTATGAATTGCATCACGGTGGATGACAATACCATTTCTAAATTCTTCTTTTGCTTTTTGGACTATTTCATTATTTTCAGGAGTGGATGCAAAATGCACAAGATCAACAATGCGGGATGCAACGGTTAACGACCAGATACTTGCCGCATGAAATAAATCCGACCCTCCGATTATAAGGAGTCTTCCATTTTGTCCTTTATGGGAATCAGGATGTGCGACGTGTATATGATCTTTGATAAACGCTGCGTCAATCATACTATTATTGTACTCCATGCCGGACCGGTAATTGAATAATTTCGGCGTTATGGATTTTTTTAAGCATCGGCAACAACTCTTCCTCAGCAGAAGTGATAATTGTTTGTTGTTGATCAATAACTGCAAACACAATGTGACGACTTTCTTCATCCAGTTCAGAAAAAATATCATCAAGAAGAAGTACTGGTCTGTCACCGGTTTTTTGCTCAATAAATGTCAGTTCCGCCAATTTTAACCATAATACAGCAAGCCGTTGTTCTCCTCGTGATCCAAACCGCGCGATGTCAATATATATATCATCAGTGCTGATTTTTTCAAATCGAAAATCATCACGCTGCGGACCGACAAGTGTAGATTTTGCCGCAATTTCTTCATCCGCATATTGAAGAAGCCGAGATAGTGAAATAATACTGGGATCATACAAAATACGATACGTTAGGTCATCAAGACTATATGCGTTAACTGCTTCAATATATTCTTTTCGTTTCTCCGAAATATAGGAACCGGTTTTTATGAGCAGCTGATCCCAAAACAACAATTGTGAACGCGCGGCGACACCTTCATTGATTCGGTCTAAAAGCGAATTTCTTTGCCGAAGCCCACGCTCATAGGATTGCAGATTCCTTCGATACTCTCGATCGACTTGCACAAGCACAGTATTGAGATACTCACGCCTGACGCTTGGACTTTCTGTAACAAGTTTTAAATCTGTTGGTGCAAACAACACCGCATGAAGATTTCCCACAAAATCGACCTGACGCCTGGGAATGCCGTTGACCAGATATTTTTTTCCTTGGGTTTTTTTACCCTGTACCATGCCTGTTGTCAACAGTATTTCCAGTATTGTTTCACCGCCTTTTTTGTCAACAATCGTGTGCGTCACCCGCGCAAGTTCATTTCCCCACAATATCATGTCGCTGTCTTTGACAGCCCGAAAACTTTTACCAACGGCTGCCAGTGCGATTGCTTCAAGAATATTTGTTTTCCCGATTGCATTTTGACCGACAAGTACCGTAATACCGGAAGAAAAAATGAACGATTGTTTTTCGTACAACCGGAATTTCTGTAGAGTCGTTTTAGCGATACGCATGCCCCCATTGTATCATTTTCAGTTGTTTTGTTATTGCATCACCTGTAGTTTTTTGTGTATAATAGTCAGACTATGGCAACGAAACGTGTTTATCATCCAAGCAAAGCAAAACGTTCACGTACACACGGGTTTCGAACTCGTATGAAAACAAAAGGTGGACGAAGAGTCTTGAAAAGGCGTCGGGCAACTGGGCGAAAAGTGCTTACTGTCTAACACAAGATAGTCTTCAAAAACATCAGCGTACACTTTTTTCAGGTATAATAGATATATGCTTCCGTCTATATACAGATTGCCAAAAAAGAATTTTATTCAAACCATGCGCCACGGCATTCGGTCACAAATACACGGTATGCAATTTACCTCAATAAACACTGAGTCGTCACATACACATCTTGGCATCCTTGTCACAAAAAAATTTAGCAAAAAGGCAGTGACAAGAAACCAAATAAAAAAACAAATTGCCATGGCATTTCTGCCGCTCCTTGAAAAGGAAAGCGCACCAAAAAATATTGTGTGTAAGATTATGCAGCCGATTCAATACAGTTCATTTCAAAATCTAAAAACAACAATTGAAGCGTATATTGCTTCTCTGTCATGAAAAAATTTTTTCTTTCTGCTATACGGTTCTACCAAAAATATCTTTCGCTTGATACAGGACTTGCAAAACACGTATGGCTGACTGATAAGATATGTCGGTTTACTCCAACCTGCAGTGAGTATACGTATCAGGCAATCGATCGCTATGGTATAATAATCGGATCGTGGTTAGGGCTCAAACGCATTATTCGCTGTCACCCATGGAATAAAGGCGGTTTTGACCCGATTCCCAAAAAATTATGACAAATCCAACAATCTGGAATCAACTGCTCGTATGGCCAATTACAAATCTTCTCATGGTCTTTTACAAATTCTGTGAATGGCTTCATCTACCAGGGCCACTTGGATTTGCCATTATTTTACTCACCATTGCTGTTCGACTTATTCTCTACCCCCTGATGCAGGCACAACTCAAAAGCGCAAAGAAAATGTCTGATATGAAACCGCATCTGGATGAACTTTCAAAAAAACATAAAGACGATAAACAGGCACTGCAGCAGGCACAAATGGCGTTGTACAAAGAACATGGAGTTAATCCCGCCGCAGGTTGTTTACCAACGCTCATCCAATTTCCTATCCTCATTGCACTCTACAATGTGTTTTATCAGGTACTGGGAAATGGAAATGCCGGAAAAATGATGGAGGACATAAATGCCATTGTGTACAATAAAGCACTACAGGTGACTACATTTGATGTGACATTCTTTGGTATGAATCTTGGTGTAAAACCAAGCGACTGGCAACAATTTGGTTGGTGGCTCCTGTTGATTCCGGTTATTACGGCACTTCTCCAACTCTATCAGTCCAAACTGATGATGCCAAAGGCATCAAAAACTACGGAGCTGGCAAAACCCGGCGAAGAGAAAAAACAAGATACAATGGCTGATATGCAAAAACAAATGATGCTCATTACACCAATCATGTTTGGATTCTTCGCATTCCAACTGCCTATCGGTCTTGCTTTGTACTGGAATATCTTCGGACTTTTTGGTATTATTCAGCAATTACAGGTAAATAAAGGAAAATAATATGGAACCAACAGCAAAAATTAAAGAAGTAACTGAAGATCTTTTGACTCGCCTAGGAGTTACAGGAGAAGTAAGTGTTGACATGGATGAGTCAGGCGCTCACCGCGTAAACATTAATACAGAAGAAACAGGTCTTCTCATTGGGTTTCACGGAAGAACACTCGAAAGTTTTCAAATGATCCTCGGTATGATTGTCGCAAAAGTATTAGGAACTTGGGAACGCGTGTATGTAAATGTCGGCGATTACCGTGAAAAACGGGAGGAAGCGCTTATGTACATGGCACAACGTGCGTCAGAACGGGCCATTACAACCGGCAATCCGGTTGAACTTTCCCACTTGTCAGCAGCTGAAAGGCGTGTGATTCACCTCACCCTTTCAGGTGATGAACGCGTGAGCACAGAATCAGCGGGTGAGGGGCGTGATCGAAAACTTATTATCACTCCAAAACCAATTGCGTAAGTTGCACCTGATACCATTCCCCTTCTATACTTGATGGTAGATGCGCATCTTTGAGTGGTTTTTTTATCTGACTGTTCTATTACTTCCAACACAACTAGGGGTTCATTTTTGGCCGGATTGGACGTTAGTTCTAGGCAGACGGGTTGACTACCTGTCACCTACCATTTTTCTCACAGACATTACTATCCTCATCACAATCTGTACGTGGTTTGCACAAACAAACGCCATAAAAAATTTGGTAAAAACCTTTTGGCAATACAAATTAGTGAGTTTCATAACGATCACTTTAATTGCACTGAATTGCTTCTTTTCTTCAAATCCAATACTTTCCATTTTAAAATGGGCAAAAGTTTTGGAATATATTCTTTTCTTCTATGTTATATATGTTTCTAAACCATCATTGAGAAAAACAGTCTATTGTTTCGGAATCGCACTACTCTATTCTTCCGTTATCGCAATTTCACAATTCTTCATGCAACACACACTTGGAGGAATATTCTGGTTTTTGGGAGAACGGACATTTTCCATTGACACTCCGGGAATAGCAAAAGTAAACTGGTGCTGGCCTTCAAAAACACAGTGTATAGAACTCTTAAGACCATATGCAACGCTCCCCCATCCAAATATATTAGGAGGCTTTCTTGCAACAACAATTCCGCTTATTCTTCTCCAATTAAAAAAAACGCGTATACTCTCTGCACAAATTTTTCTTATTACCAGTATTGTTTTTGGACTATGCGCACTTGGCATAACATTTAGCAGAGGCGCATGGATCATCGGTACTGCACTTTTTATCGGAGTTTTTGCATGGTCAAAAACGAAAAAAAAATGGGTCATCTGGATCATGAGCAGTATGACAATCGTCTTCGGATTCCTGTTTGCGTGGCCATATATACAAACACTGAACAAAACTAACGAGAGTGTCTTTATACGTCTTGATCTGGCACAAGCGGCACTACAATTATTTCTCTCCCATCCATACACAGGAATTGGTCTTGGAACGTTTTTACCAAATCTTCCTGCAATACTACAAATACGGGATTTATATTTCTTACAGCCGGTACACAATATTTATCTGCTGCTTCTCAGTGAAACCGGCAGTATTGGTGTGCTTCTTATCGGAATTGTTGCGTATATATACAAAAAAATGAAGCGACCGCAAGGAGCATGGGCTCTCTACATTCCTAGCATCGCACTTTGCTTGCTAGGTTTGATTGATCATTACCCTTTTACCGTACAACAGGGGCAACTGCTTATGACCTGTTTTTTTGCTCTCCCCTTCTTAAAAAAAAATTCCTGATACAATAGAAGGCAGGTATGAAAAAAACAATCGCGCTTAACACATTGGCGCAGATCATTGGGAAAATTATATCTGGCGGAACAACATTCTTTGTCAGCATTCTTCTAGCTCGAGCACTTGGAGTTGATGGCTACGGCGACTTCACAAAAATTACGACCTATGTAGCATTCTTTTATCTATTCTGTGACTTTGGGCTCAACGCTGCGTATTTACAACTGAAAGAAAAACAAACAGACAAACAATTAAAAAATGCCTTATTTACTACCCGATTTGTTTTAAGTCTTTTGTTAATGTTTATTACCCTTGCAATTACCACATTTCTTCCCGGTTCATCTGAACAAGGTTACTCAACAATGGTAAAAATGGGAATTATTCTGTTCACTCCAACAGTACTATTTCAGGCGATTATCACAACTACAAACGCATTCTTTCAAGAACGATTACGATATGACTTTGCCACATACGCAACAATTGCAGGTTCGCTTGTAACGCTTGTGTGTATTCTGGCGCTGACAAAAATTCTTCTTCCAAATGCGATGGTGTTTGGGAGCTTGCTAGCATTTTTACTCGGCTCCCTTTTTACAACAATCATTGCTCTTTTTTTTGTCAAAAAATTCGCAGGTTTACCATCGCTCACTGTTGACGTGAAGACGATAAAAAAACTTTTGCTCACTGCCCTGCCATTAGGAATTACCCTGCTGTTCAATGTCGTATATTTCAGAATAGACAGCGTCGTTCTCACAATTACCAGATCAACAATGGAGGTTGGAACGTATGGACTGGCGTATAAATTTTTTGAAATGGCATTAGTCATCCCAACATTTTTTATGAATGCAGCGCTTCCTTCGCTCATGCGTGCAAAAAAAGAAGCGGACGAAAAAAAACTGCGGTCGCAAATTCGAAACGCTAGTATTGCACTTTTTCTATTATCCCTTTTCGTAGCTGTTGCCGGCTGGATAGTATCGCCGCTCATTACCATGATTAAACCGGAATTTGTCTCGAGCATTCTTCCGTTTAAAGTGCTGCTTGTTGGACTGCCGATTTTCTATCTCAGTTCATTAACTATGTGGGTGTTGGTTGTTGAAAAAAGGCAGAAACAAATGTTGATAATTTATGCACTTTCCATGGTATTCAACATTATTGCAAATATACTATTTATTCCAACGTATGGATACATGGCCGCGGCATACATAACCCTAATCTCTGAACTTTTTATACTCCTTACTTCATTTTTTTCAATCAAACGCGCTTGACAGAAGAGAAACGGGAGTGCGATACTTGTGCCATGAATAATGCATTTACCATTCACACAGACGGGGGAGCAAGAGGCAATCCCGGACCAGCTGCAATTGGCGTTGTAATAGAGAAAAATGGAACATTACTCGCGGAATTTGGCGAAAAGATAGGGGACACAACAAATAATGTTGCTGAATATACCGCAGTCATCAAGGCGCTGCAATATCTTCAGTCAAAAGGGGAACAGGCGGAACAAATCACATTCATATTGGATTCGTTGCTTGTCGTCAATCAACTCATGGGAACATTTAAAATTAAAGATACAAAGCTGCAAATTTTAGCCGCACAAGTAAAATCTCTTGAACGGATTCTTTGTGGAAAAGTTATCTACACTGCTGTCAGACGGGAACTCAATAAACGGGCGGACTTTTTTGTAAACCAGGCGCTTGATGCTTCAAACTAAGTGCTGATTTTTACACACTTGGAGTCTTCATCGAATGTATAACAAGTACTGCTGGGCCACTCATGTTGGGATACAAAAATAATATAATGTGCAGGCTATATAATCAGGTTGTTTTCGTGTTTCCTTTTTGTCATAATACAATAGCTCCAATGCACGAACTTCTATGAAAACGGACACAAAAGCAGAAATTCATAACGAAACGATCGCATCACCGGTGGTACGTATCGACGCGCTTGATGAAAACTATGTTGAACCGTTACGGGAATTCTTTGCGTTAAACGGATGTCAGGTTTTTATTAATTCTTCACCAAGCGCATACACAACATATCATCTTATTGTTGGCGATCTTATCTTTGTGAAATATATTCTCGATAATCATAAAATTACCAGTCAAAAGGCTATGAGTGTCATATGGGAGGTTAACGAAGATGATGTAGCCAGTTTAAATTCCCCATATACAAAATATGCACTTATTGATCCAAAACCCATTACCGCTTCTGTTCTCGAAAAACTTTGCAACTTTTTTTTTACGGGGACACAGAAAATTAAAAACTATCAAACTGCGCCCATACA
The DNA here is from genome assembly GCA_049287205.1 of Microgenomates group bacterium. Taxonomy (GTDB): domain Bacteria; phylum Patescibacteriota; class Microgenomatia; order UBA10105; family UBA927; genus CAIJMI01. The sequence continues at coordinate 959,550 of JBAQFJ010000001.1, read as the reverse complement.
AAAAAATACAAAGTCTGAAACAGAAACGCAGTCGTTTGAAAAAACACCTAAACAACGTGAGCCGGAAAAGGAAAATACAACAGATGTACAACATGACATACAACGAATTGCACACACCATAGCGCAAACATTTTTAACAAAGGAAGTGAAAGAAATATCTAAAACGAAAATTCCGAATAACCGGAAAAAAAGTAAAAGCAGAAAAATTCGACTAATCCTAAGCCTGCTTTTGTTTTCATTCCTCCTGCCAATATGTCTCTATGTAGTCTCGCTTGGCGCAATGCTGATTATTATCTATCGGCAATCATTATGTCTTACAAAACCAAACCTTCCCTGTATTAAGGAGCCGGCACATTCCATGCAATCTTGGTCAACACATGCACGCAGACTCCTCCCATACGTGCAAACACTATTTCATCTTATACATCAAGACACCATTGCAGACACCAATAGTATTACCACGCTTGAAAAAGTATCAGCAACACTTGCATCGACAATAGAAATAGAAAATTTAGCAACTGATTTCAGTCAGTCCTTTTTCACCACGGATTTATCAAAGGCAGATGCAACGACAACAGTGGTGCAGGTTGAAAAACTAAAAACACAAATATTTTCTCTCCATACTAACCTAGATCTGTCATACCGTCTCATTGAACAAATAATGAAACATCCTCCTTTTCCACTGTCAATTCCCTCCATCACAATCAAGGCTGAACAGGGAATCGATATTTTAGAGATTGTGCGAACTCGGCTGCAAACTGCAGAACGTTTATTATTGTTATACCCGTACATCGCAGGCTTTAAAGAACCGCTTCATCTGTTGTTTCTTTTTCAAAATAGCACAGAACTTCGGCCAACCGGAGGATTTATTGGTTCAATTATGGAAATGTCAATTGAGGATGGTGTCATAAACTCAATGGAAGTGCAGGATGTCTATGCAGTCGACGGACAACTGCGAGGTCATGTCGACCCACCAAACCCCATTCGTGACATCATGGAACAGGAGCATTGGTATCTCAGGGACAGCAATTGGGATCCAAATTTTGAGGAGGCTGCAAAACGCGCAATGTGGTTTTATGAAAAGGAAACAGGAAAAACCGTACAAGGTGTCATCGCGATCAACTCGTCGCTTATCATACAAATTTTAAAAATTCTCGGTTCAATTCAAATTCTTGATACAAAAGACGTCATTACAGCTGAGAACTTTTATGAAAAATCTTTCTCGTATACCCAAACGGATTTTTTTCCCGGATCAACACAAAAAAAAGATTTCCTTGGAAACTTAGTCAAAACGGTAATGACGTCATTTTTGGGGAACAAAAAATTATCCGGTATTCAGGCATTCAGTATTATTGATGAAGCCTTACGAAATAGAAATATACAAATGTATTTTGTTCATCCGGAAGCACAACAATTATCCAAACAATTTGCGTGGGCGGGTATTATCCCGAGTAAAACGTACTGTAAAGATGTGGCGACACCATGCGTATTTGATTACAACACAATTATTGAATCCAATCTTGGAGTGAACAAAACAAATTATTATATACAACGTGATGACACAAGAGCCATTACTATTGATGCTGCAGGAAAAATTACTGAAAATATAACAAGAATAATACGGAACACCTCCAACAATCAGGTGGGGAGTGGGGCATACAAAAATTATATGCGCTTCTATGTTCCTGTTCAGGCGCATATTACAAATTTTACTATCGACAATATGTCCGTACCTGCAAAACCAACGAAAAAAAACACGCCACTCGTATTTCCGTACGGGGAACTTGACACAACACGCGCTGATTTTTCCGTAGTCGCGGTTGCGTTCTCGCTCGAACCGTCCCAAAAAACAACCGTTTCCATACAGTATGAATATACAAATAAAGAGACAGCCATTTCAAAACAATTTGATCTGTATATTTTTGGACAAAAACAATCGGGAATTGATACAGTGCCAACCATTATTCGTGTGCAGTATCCGGCTGTCTGGAAATTGCTTAACACAGGCAAATCTGAAGGCATAACACTTGCAAACGAAGGGTATCTCGAGTACAATAGCACGATGTTGGAAGATTCCGACATACAAATACGTTTTATAAAGGAATAGCACTATGAGTTCACATACACTCCAGGGAGAAATCCGTACTATCAAAGGTAAACAGGTTAAATCTGTCCGTGCAAATGGACAAACACCTGCAACGGTCTATGGTAAAGGCGTTGAACCAGAAACAATCAGCGTTTCTGCAGCGGATTTTAAAAAAGTCTACCACGAAGCAGGGGAAACTGGACTTATCGAACTTACTATAACAGGAAAAAAACACCCGGTATTAATTCACACTGTACAGGTACATCCAATAACAGCTGCGATTCTTCATGTGGAATTCCATGAAGTGAATTTGAAAGAAAAGGTACATGCAGAAGTTCCCGTAGAACTTATCGGAGAACCAATGGCAATCAAAGAAAAAATTGGCGTGCTTATGCCGTTAATGGATCATATTGAGGTAGAGGCGCTGCCTGCTGAGCTTCCGGAAAAAATCGAGGTCGATATTACAGGACTTGCCGCTGTGAATGACCAAATTATTGTTGGAGAATTAACCATTCCAACAGGTGTTGAGGTGTTAACAGACCCAACGCTCATTGTTGTTAAAATTGGCGCATTTATTGTGGAAAAGGAGCCGGAGCCGGTAGTAACCGAAAACGCTGCAGAAGGGGAAGAAAAACCAGCGGAAGAGACAAAAGAAGGCGAAGCGGCACCAGCGGAAGAGACAAAAGAAGAATAATTCTTTAGAGTAACACCCCAAGTTGCGCTGCAAATTCTTGTATGATTTCGTCATTAGGATCTAATAGATATGCTGTTTTTACATACGTGATTGCTGCATCACGCTTATCCAGACGAAGACAAATTTTTGCAAGAGTGATGTATGCATCTCGATAGTCCGGATTCTTCTCAACGACTGTTTTCCAAAACGAATATGCACGATGTGTATACGATCGGTCTTGTTCCCACGCGCTTAAGACATCGGTCGGCTCTGACTGTGCACCAAGCACACTGGGAACAAAAAATGAAAACGGAGGTGAAAACGTAGACACCTGACGAGCTAAATATAATTCTTTCGTGGCATCCGACATATTTCCTAAGGCATAGAACTGCTTTCCTAGCAGGATGTGATTGGTGCTCGAAAAAGGGGAAGAGAGAAGATCCATACGCTCTATAATCAACTCATTTGGAGTCACACGGGACATCCAAACATTGAGTGCCACAAAAGCAAAAAATGAGGCTAATATGGTAAACCGGAACTGAGACAAATTTGGCAATGCGGAGAATATTCGGGAAATATGCGGTAATAACTGCTTTTGCATCCGTGATAGAATATTCATAAGCGCCATCTGTTTTTATTGTATTGATCAGAGCGTCATAACGCAATATGAAGGATGATGTACGAATACATACACTTCTGTCAATTCTTGAAAAAGACTATCCGAACGCACATATTATGCTTACGTATCAGTCTCCTTGGGAGCTCCTTGTAGCCGTCATGCTTTCGGCTCAATGTACAGATAAAATGGTAAACAGCGTAACCCCTCTGTTATTTTCCACGTATCCGACAATACAAGATATCGCATCTGCATCGAACCATACAGTAGAAACACTTGTCAAAAAAACCGGATTTTATAAAAATAAAGCAAAAAATATTATCGCTGCGGCCAAACGCATCAATGCCGTGTATAAAGGGGAAGTGCCGAAAACTATGGAATCGCTCCTTACAATCAAAGGAGTAGCAAGAAAAACAGCAAATGTTGTACTTTCAAACGCGTTTAATGTGACAAAAGGTATTGCTGTTGATACACATGTCATCCGTTTAAGTCAACGGCTCCGTTTGGTGTCACTTCCTACAATCGGCGGAAAAACATACATGTACACAGATACTTCCCGCAAAACAATCGATTTTATTAAAGACGCGATACCAGAAAAGATTGAGAGTGAACTGCAACAATTACTTCCAAAAGAAAAATGGAATACCATCACATATCAGCTCATTGAGCATGGAAGGGCGGTGTGCAGAGCAGTGCATCCACTTTGTCAAACGTGTGCACTTGCACAATTTTGCCCTGCAAAAAGAACATAATTAAAAAAGATTTTTCTTGTTTCGCGCCCAAAAACATGATAGGATGATACCCATAGCAAGATTCATCTGTCCGTTTAAAAAGGAGCAACCTATATGGCAAAGAAAATGAAAACCGCAAAAAAACGAATTTCACAGGCAAAAAAAGTTGTTTTTATGCCTAGTGAACTTCCGACATTCCAAGTTGAGCCTTCGAAACAGACAGGTATTTCAAAAACAGGAATCATCGCAATCGTTCTTGGTGTAATTATTCTTGGAATTCTCGCGGTAAATCGCGGCCTTATCATAGCTGCAGTAGTGAATAATAAACTTATTTTCAGATCAACGGTAAATAAAGCGCTTGTATCACGATATGGAACACAAACACTGGAAAACATGATTACAGAACAGCTCATCAGCGACGAGGCGGCAAAACAAAAAGTGACCGTGTCAAAAGAAGAAATTGAAGCGAAAGAACAAGAAATTCTTGCAAGTTTCGGTGGAAATGTCACATTAGAGGAAGTCTTGAGCTATCAGGGAATGACGAAAGAAGATTTTGATCAGCAAATCAAACTACAGATGCAGCTTACAAAAATCATCGGAAAAGATATCACAATCACTGATGATGAGGTGACAACATACATTGCAGATAACCCGTCAACCCTTATTGCAACAGACTCTGATGGAATGCAAAAAGAAGCACGGGAAGCAATTCTTACACAAAAAGTTAGTGAACAATTACAAACGTGGTATGCCGCGCTGAAAGAAAAAGCCAAGGTATACCGACTTATGAAATAAAGGGGGACTATGCACTGGCTAAACGGAGAAACAATAAACATGCTTCCATGGATGAGTATCGGTTTTATTCCCACAATGATTTGGAGTCTTGCATGGAAAGGATTTGCCTTATGGCATGCCGCGAAACGAAATGAAAAATGGTGGTTTATCGGACTATTGGTAGTAAACACAGTGGGAATTCTGGAAATTTGTTATCTCTTGTTTGTCGTGAGAGCTTTTGCAGGAATTGGCGCAAAACCAATGGCAAAAAGGGCAACAAAGAAAAAACGGTCTTCATGAAAACCTGGCAAGCATTAAAGCAAAATCCGAAACTCTGGGATCGATATTTCGTTCGAGAACACGTCATTCGCAGAGTGCGTTCCTTCTTTGATAAAGAACAGTTTCATGAAGTTGAAACTCCTTTACTCCTTGGGGCGCCTGCTGCAGAAAGCTACCTTGATGTCTTTGAAACAAAACTACTAGATAGAGACCGAAAAAGTATACCCGCATATTTATCCACTTCTCCGGAGCTTGCACTAAAAAAACTCATTGTCGCTGGCATCGGCAATTGCTACAGCATCACAAAAAGCTTCAGAAACATGGAAACAGACAGTCACACACATAATCCGGAATTTACTATTCTTGAATGGTATCGTGTAGGAGCAACGTACACATCACTCATGGATGACTGCAAAAATATGCTGTTATCTATAAATCATGCGCTTGGCAATGGAAATACACTCACATATCAGGGAGTGACATTTGATCTTGCAGGCGTTTGGGAAAAAATAACAATCAAGGAAGCATTCCAAAAATGGGCTGGCATCAATTTTGACGAATTTTTAGACAACAAAAAAGCAAGAAGCATTGCCGCACAAAAAGGGTATACTGTAAAAGATACAAACACATGGGAAGAACTCTACGATCAGATTTACCTCAACGAAATTGAACCGCATTTGGGAAAAACCCAACCCACAATTATTTATGAATTTCCGGGATGCCTCGCTGCCTTGTCTAAAAAGAAAAAAGAGAATCCAAACTATGCAGAACGGTTTGAATGGTATATCGGTGGTCTCGAACTGGGCGATTGTTATACAGAACTGACCGATTGGAAAGAACAACAGGATCGATTTGACTGGGAGCTCACAGAAATTAAACGTCTCGGAAAAACGACCTATGACTATGATCATGATTTTATTGAAAGCTTGAAGGTTGGTATGCCGGACACAAGCGGAATTGCAGTCGGTCTTGACCGGCTGATCATGTTATTTGCCGACACAACTCGTATTGCTGACACACTCTTCTTTCCAAGTGTTGAACTGTTTGAAAAATAAGCCTGTTCGTGGGATAATAGCTTCCATGTCCTCTATAACAACATCAGATTTCAAAAACGGAATATTCATCACGTTTAAAGATCAACCGCACCAAATTGTGGAATTTCAGCGCGTCAACCCGGGTAAGGGCTCGGCATTTGTAAGAACTCGGTTAAAATCACTCACCACAGGAAAAGTACAGGAATTCACATACAAATCCGGTGAATCCGTTGAGGAGCTTCCTGTTGAAACGCAGGAAATGCAATATCTCTATCCCGAAGGGGACGATTATGTGTTTATGAACAATCAGACATTTGATCAGGTAACAGTAAAAGGAACATTACTTGGCGACTTCGTTAAATTCCTGAAACCAAATGACACGTATCAGGTGCTCGTTCACGAAGAAGAGGCTGTTGGTATTCGGCTTCCTAAAAAAGTTCGACTTGTGGTAACAGAGGCAACGGAAGGTGCAAAGGGAAATACCATGTCAGGAGCCACAAAAACAGTGACTGTTGAAACGGGCGCTATTGTTACTGTTCCACTGTTCATCAAAGAAGGTGAACTGATTGCCATTGATCCTGAAACCGGAAGCTATGTCGAACGGGCATAATAGACACTCTTCTTACGATTGACACTGTTTCCAACTCGTGAAACAATAATTATTACTATGGATGACGAATCAACTTCTTTTGAACCAAAAGTACAAACACCCGATATCCAATACGAAGAAACACCGGTAATTACTCCAATTCAGGAACAAAGTGAAAAACAACCGGAAACACCACCCGCCATGTCTGCTGAAGAACCAATGTCCCCTCCATCAGTTGAAACACCTGTAGTGCCGTCAAACAAACGGTCACCAAAAACATTCATCAAAGGATTTTTTATCTTTCTTATTCTTTTCATTGTGGGATATGCATTAAGCGGTGTGATACGTACCCTCATTACAAAAACTTCTGAATCAAAAGTCACAACAAAAACCATTCTTACTCCAACCACTGCACCGGCTGAAATACTGCCAACCACAGCGGTGGCGACAGAGAGTAGTCTTTCAGTGCTTGCTATACCAAAAACATTCACTACACCAACACCACTTGCCTCCTCAAGTGCTTGGAAGCAGTATAATCCGGTTCATGGAACAACAAGATCTCCTATTACTACCATCCAACTGAGTCTTCCGGGAACAGTATTGGCACCGGTATGTGATGGGTCAAGCTGCGGATCACAAGGTACATATTTATCGGGTGGAACACGACTCACCATCGCGCCACGTGGAGTAGGGGAAGTGCTTGCTGATTATCGGGGAAAAATCATCAGTGATGCGTCAGGAAAAGCGCTCATAACCAAAGAAACGACAGTTGGCGGAAAAAAAGCAACTGAATATACGACAGACACAACAGGGTCAACCGTTGGCGGGTATACATTTACAACGATGCATGGATACATGATTGAAGTAACGGATACACTCTCATTTGAAATAAATCACTTCTCGCCGAGTGGTATCACGGCCGATTTTGCTGCAGATGACGCAGTATTTAAATCGATTGTGGCAACGATTACATTTAAGTAACCTTCCTGGGTATTATACGGTTGGCCACGAAGAAATAATCAGTTTTGTATCTTGTTTTCGTGGTAATTGACCCCAAATACTCTCAGTGACAAACGGCATAAATGGATGGAGAAGTTTGAGTACAACCAGAAGCACATGACGATAGACAGCAAGCGCTTGTGTGTCTCCTTGTTTAAATCGTTCTTTATTCTGTTCCAGATATTCATCAGCAAGTGTATGCCATGTAAAATCATACAGTGTTTGCGCCGCATCGGAATATCGGTACGTATCCATATATTTTGTTGTCGTTTTTACAGTTGCCTCAAGTTTTTTTAGCATTTCTAGATCATTCTTCACTAAATCTTTATTCATGGTTTTATCATAAAAAAGGAGATCTTTACTGTTTTCGGTATTCATCAAAAACAAACGGGAAATATTCCATAATTTATTGGCAAAATTCCGCATGCCGCGAATCTTATCTTCAGAAAGGGATATATCATTTCCGGCTGCCGCTCCAAACACGAGTGCCATACGAAGAGCGTCTGCACCATATAAATCCACCATTTTAATCGGATTAACTACATTGCCTTTGCTTTTACTCATTTTCTGACCTTTACTGTCTCGAACTAACCCATGAAGATACACTTTTTTAAATGGAACTTTACCTGTCACATAAAGACCCACCATGAGCATACGACATACCCACCACGGTAAAATATCATAGCCTGTTTCCATAACCGATGTCGGATAGAATGTTTCAAAATCCGATTTTTCACTGTTTGCCTGCAAGGTCGCAAACGGCCACTGTGCACTGGAAAACCAGGTATCAAATACGTCTTCATCCTGTTGTAGCGTTGTTCCGCCGCAATGCGGACATTTTTCAGGAATACTTCCCTCAGTAATAATCCATTCATTCTCAGGATTCGTTTTTGCACAGCTTTCGCAGCGCCATGCAGGAATTCGTATACCCCACACAATTTGACGGCTGATATTCCAGTCATGAAAGTCAGTGAGCCACTGGGTTGCTGTTTTTTCAAATCGTTTTGGAACAAATGACACCTCTTTTTTTGTAATAGAAGTAATCGCACGATCTGCAAGCGGTTTGATTTTTACAAACCACTGAGACATAGGAAGTGGTTCTAACGTTGTTTGGCATTTATAGCACGTTCCAACCGTATGCACATATCCTTCATCTATGTGATCAATGAGTCCCTTTGCCGTAAGGTCTTCAACAACCTTTGCGCGCGCCGCTTTGACGCGAAGTCCCGTATATGGACCGGTAACGGCAGTCAATTTCCCATCAAATCCAATCACCTGCACGAGTGGGAGATTATGACGTTTGCTGATTTCATAGTCCGTCATATCATGTGCAGGAGTGACTTTCACGACACCTGTGCCAAACGCAGGATCCACCGCTTCATCAGCAACCACATGGAGCGTCACCTGACCGATAAGTCCATCAAATGTGATGTCTTTTCCGATATAGTCTTTATATCGTTTGTCTGTCGGATGAACTGCCACTGCAGTATCACCAAATTTTGTTTCAGGCCTGACTGTTGCAAGTACAAACGGTCCATATTTCAGATAGTACAGGGGATCAATTTGTTCCACATGTTTCACTTCAAGATCCGAAAAACTTGTGCCGCATTTTGTACAGTAATTTACCAGCCGTTCTCCACGATAGACAAGTCCATCGTCATGCATTTTTTTGAATGTTTTATACACGATTTCGATGATTGCGGGGTCGAGTGGAAATTTCAGTCTCGGCCAATCTAAGGAAAACCCCATACGCCGAAGTTGTGATTCCATGCTGCCACGATTAGACTGAGCAAAATCCCAAATCGCTTTGTACAGTTCATCCCGCGAGTAGTCAAACCTGCTTTTTCCCTGTTTTGCTAAAAATTTTTCAAACACATATTGCGTCTCAAAACCCGCGTGATCAAATCCTGGTTGCCATAACGTAACGTCGCCCTTCATCCGGTGATACCGAATCATGATGTCCTCAATCGTAAACATGGCATGCCCCAAGTGAAGATCACCGTTTGCGTTCGGAAGGGGAAGAATAACGCAGAATGGATCTTTTCCTGCTTCTTTTTTCGGCGAGAAATACCCATCCTGTTCCCACGAGGAATAGATCGTCTCTTCAAATGATTTTGGGATGTACGCTTTATCCATTACTCACGTATTGTAGCGCTTGGGGTTATAACTCTTCAAGCTTCACATTCTCAGACTGTTGTCCCTTAATAAGCTCCAAATATTTTTCTGTCGTGGAAAGGCGTTTGTGTCCGACAAGTTTTGACAGTGTCATAATGGGAGTGCCCGCCATCAAATGATGGGCGATAAAGGTGTGACGAAGGTCATTTACCTTTGCTCCTTCAATGCCAGCAATTCTAAAATACCGGTCAATTGCAGTCCTGATATTTCGAATCAAAAGTGGGCGACCTGTTTTTGTGATAAAGAGCGCATTGCTTTTTGCCTCACTGTTTCGGATTTCCATGTATTTATGGAGGGCCTCGAGCGCTGCCTTATTTAGAGGTACCATTCGCTCTTCATGACCTTCTTGACTGGCAATATGCAGTTCCGTAGCTTTCACGTCAACAACCATAAGTGCCGCAAGTTCTCCAATGCGGACACCTGTCTGCAAAAACAGTTCAACGATCGCATACATGCGGACATCGCCCCTGCATGCATCACGAAGCGCACGATATTCAAGTTTAGACAAAATCCGAGGCGGTTTTACATCATATTTTGGATGTTCTACCTCAAGCGCTGGATCAGCGGCAATGATATTGGAAATCTTAAGAAACCGGAAGTAGGTTTTTATGGAGTTAATTTTTCGGGATACTGATTTTGGGGTATAGCTGTCACTGGTCAATTTCTTCAAAAAAGCGTCAATTTCATCTTTTGTGATGTCCCCAATGGCTTTTTTCTCTGCAGTCTGAAAAAACGTCAACATTTGGTCAATGTCTTTTTTATATGCTACGATGGTAGCACGTGCTCGCTTGCGAGACGCTAAATATTCAACAAACTGTTCATTTGTAGCCTTAAGATCAACACTCATAATGCGTATATGTTTGAAGCAGGTCTAATAATGAGGCAATTGCCTCAGGCAAGATAAAGCCTATAATATCACATATGCACAGCAATAACAAGGTATAAAAAATAAATTAGCTATGAAGCAAAAACCCATAGTTCGATTTTTCCCATTACTTCTGTTAATTAGCCTCATTTTTGGGTGTATTAGCCTCATTTCTTCCATCTCTTCCACGATAAAACGACAAAATGCCAGAGAAGATCGGGAAAAGATTCTTGTGGAGCTTCAAAAAAGGGAAGCTGCACTGCAAAAAAAACTTGAATTTACGAGGTCTCCGGAATTTATCGAGTCTGAAGCAAGAATGAAGCTGAATATGGCGCGCCCAGGCGAAACAATCATCCTGATAAATCAGGAACTAGGGAATGGGGAAACACTCAAAAAAACCAGTGCTACGACCAATTGGAAAATCTGGTGGGGGTTATTCTATTAAACTTGTGTCAGCGGCGGGGATCGGACCTGCGACACACGCCTTATGAAGGCGCTGCTCTACCACTGAGCTACGCTGACAATTGAAGCTATTGTACGGGATTTATCAGGCAAAAACAACCATTAATACAGAAGAATGTGTAGTCGCGCTTGCAAAAGATTAGTTGTCGCACCAAGCTGAGATTTCATATGTACCTGGTACAGCTTATTCCCGCTGTCAAGAGTGACAGGCGTTGATATGAGGAGTTCAGGGCCAACACCTGCCATGGTCATTTCTGAATACCACACGGGATGCTTATCTGTCGCGTTGTATAGCCTCACATACGCTGTCTGATTTCCGGACGGCACCCCAATACTCACTTCAAAAGTTACTTTTTTCATGGCTCCGTAGGAACCAGTATTCACATATGCAGCCACTCCCTTGACGTCTACCCAATCGGTTGCATTGTTTACACCTGTTCCTAAGGGGATATATGCTTCTTTCAAGAATGAGGTTGCGGTATCAGAGGTACCCAAAACATTGACTGCCGTTTGTTTATATATCAAAAAACCAACAAAAACAGTAATGAAAAAGACAACAATGCTGAAGGGGATTGTGAATGAAACAGATGTTTTTTTAGATTTCATATATCTTACTCTAGTATACCCCGCGCTATACAGCATGGTCAAAATCAGATATAATGACCATTGTTCTTTAAACAAACCGCGGGGTAGTGTAAAGTTGCACAGAAGGCTCATAATCTTCTAGACCAGGTGCGATTCCTGGCTCCGCAACAAATTTGACGAGGTGTGTTATACTAGTTGCCAAGTGAATAAATGCCACAGGGAGATTGATTGGGATCTTCCTATCGATGAAAATCGAGGCTGAGAGGGCTATCTTTCCAAAGAAAGAATGTCTCATCCAGAAGCTTACCTGTAAAAATAAAGCACCATGTGTCGCGTTCAGCGGAGCATGTAATAAGATTTTCCCGCCTTATATCATGACTCCCCGAAAGGGAGTTTTTTAATGGCAGGACGATGAAACAAGGTGGAACCGCCTTTTTTGTAGGCCCTTGTAAGTTACTCAAGTCTTTGAGTGATTTACAAGGGCCTATTTGTTTTTTAGGAGCATAGTGAAACGGTATCACAGGGATCTCCAAAATCCCTATTTCAGGTTCAAATCCTGGTGCTCCTGCCTATGCATCACCATACACAAACACCATGGAGGACATACTGGCATCGCGTCAAACGCGATCTCCACGCTTACTGTGGCATAAAGCCACGTTTGACGTGGCGGATTCATTCGTTAACTTTTACGTGTAAAAATTTAAAAAAAGGAAACTATGAAAAAACAAAATGAAGAAATACTAGCAAAAACATATCTGAACTTACCCTATTACTTAAAAAAGTACGGGGTAGGGTTGCCGGATCCGTATCTGCATCCGAAAACAAAACAGGTATTACAAGCTGCGGATTTGGCACCAATTTTTCCGCGCGAACTTATACGTCAGGAAACAACCTTGGAAAAAACAGTGCCGATACCCGATGAGGTGTATGAGCTCTATAAAACATATAGACCGTCACCGCTTTTACGGCTGCGCCGTCTTGAAAAACGACTGGGAACACCTGCGCATATCTTTGCAAAATATGAGGGGGTGTCGCCTGTGGGAAGTCATAAATTCAATACTGCCTTACCCCAAGCATATTACAACAAAAAGGAAGGCATAACGACCTTGACGACGGAAACTGGTGCTGGACAATGGGGGTCAGCACTGTCCCTTGCAACCAAATTATTTGGAATGAAGTGCGTTGTGTTTATGGTGCAAAGTTCCTATGACCAAAAACCATACAGAAAAACTATCATACATCTCTATGGAGGGGTGGTGCACGCAAGCCCGTCAACAAAAACTGTTTGTGGAAAACAATTTTTGAAAGACTATCCACATACCAATGGAAGCTTGGGGATGGCGATATCTGAAGCGATTGAAGTTGCAGTATCCGGTAGAAATACACGGTATGCTCTGGGAAGTGCACTCAATCATGTGATGCTTCACCAAACCATCATTGGTCAGGAAGCAAAAAAACAACTAGAACAGGTAAGCGAATATCCTGATGTCATCATTGGTTGCTGTGGAGGAGGGAGCAATTTTGCAGGCGTCGCATTTCCATTTCTGGCAGACAAGATAATGGGTAACACAAAAAAGTTACGCTGTATTGCTGTTGAACCGACAGCGTGTCCGTCACTGACGAAGGGTAAATATCGCTATGACTATGGTGATACCGCAGGGATGACACCCCTCATGAAAATGTATACGGTCGGCAGTGGATATGTGCCTTCACCAATTCATGCGGGAGGGCTCAGATATCACGGCGTCTCACCACTGGTGAGTTTTTTGTACAACAAAAAACTTATTGAGGCGGCTGCCTATGATCAAAAAGAAGTGTTTGCTGCAGCACAGCTTTTTATTGAAACTGAGGGGATTATCCCTGCGCCGGAATCAGCCCATGCAATTAAACACATGATCGTGGAAGCGCTACAGGCAAAAAAAGAAGGGAAAAAGAAAACCATTCTGTTTAATTTGTCAGGACACGGGCTTCTAGATCTCGGCGCGTATGAAACATTTTTGAGTGGAAAAATGAAGTAAGAGACAACGCGGGCGGGATTATCTCCCGCCCGCGAGTATAAAAACAAATGATACAATGATAGAAAGGAAAAACTATATGAAACGAATATTATCAGGCATTACACCAAGCGGGGATGGAAGTCTCCATATTGGTAATTATTTAGGGATGGTAAAACAATCGATAGAAATGGCGCGTGAAAACGAGTGCTTTCTTTTCGTGGCTGATTTTCATGCCCTCACCACGATTCAAAACAAAGGACAATTACAAAAAAACGTGGAATCGCTTATTCTCAATGAACTGGCACTCCTTAAAGGATTCTTAACACCTGAAGAATTCGACAGACTTGTTTTTTACAGACAGTCTGATCTTGAAGGATTTCATCCGGAATTGCAGACAATTCTTAATAATGTCACACCGCTTGGACTGTTGAAGCGCGCCCATGCGTACAAAGATAAGCTCCAAAAAGATATCACGGAAGACGATATAAATGTCGGGCTGTTTAGTTATCCGATTCTCATGGCATCTGACATTCTTCTCTACAAACCGGATTTTGTTCCTGTCGGAAAAGACCAAAAACAACATGTAGAGATTGCCCGCGATGTTGGAGAGCGGTTTAACCACATATATAAAAAACAGGTCTTTAAACTTCCTGAGGCGTTTATTCCGGATAGTGTTGCAACTGTTTTAGGGACTGACGGAAAACGGAAAATGAGCAAATCCTTGGGAAACATCATTTCCATTTTTGATTCAGAAGACACAATCAAAAAACAGGTGATGGGAACGTATACTGATCCGACGCGTGCACATGCTACTGACGTTGGTCACATTGAGGGAAACATGGTGTTTGCTTACCTTGATTTTTTTGGTGAAAAAGCAAAAGTAGACGAAATGAAAACCAGCTATACTAAGGGCCAAATAGCGGATGTTGCAGTAAAACAATATTTATATGAATCCCTGCTTGTATACTTTAAAAATGCGAGGGATTCGTATGAAGAACTGAAAAATAATCCGGAATTAGTCAAAGGAATTCTTTCAAAAGGGAAAGAAAAGGCCATGGCTGTTGCTGAAAGCACAATGAAAGAAGTAAGGGAAACGATTGGGTTAAGCAACGCGTATTCTATCCAAAAAGGTAAAAAATCAACAATCACCATCGATGACTTTGCCGCTGTCGATATAAGGGTAGGAAAAGTAGAGTCAGCTGAACATGTCGAAAAAAGTGAAAAACTTATCCGACTTCATATAGATTTTGGCAATCTTGGTAAACGAGTTATTTTTACCGGCGTCAGGCAATATGGATATACAGCCGACAGCTTTATAGGGAAACAGTTTTTCTTTATTGTCAATCTTGCCCCACGCAAAATGATGGGAGAAGAATCACAGGGGATGATTGTGGCTGCCGATGACAAAGACAATAAGCCGGTGTTTCTTTCGGGAAGTGATCTTCCAATAGGATCAAGAATCAGGTAATGTATTACCTTATCAAAATCTCATCTGAAGTATAGACAGCACGGATCTGTTTTGCTGTCGGAATTTTAGGCGTGATACGAAGATCAGCAAGCTGTTTTTCATATAATTTTTGCGCGAGTGCAGGACAATAATAATCATTGCCAAAATCCCCGCCGACACATAAATCTTTTGAATACATGGAAATGAATGTTGTTTGATCCCTGAGGTCAATTGGTTCACAGTCATCAAGTCCCCACGGCTCATCATAATGATTCTCGGGATTCAGTCCGAACAGCGCTCCCCACACAACAAACGTTGCTTTAACATGATACTCGGAAACGACGCGGCTTACTTCATTGATACCCCAACGATTGCCGATAGAAACGATGAAAATCAACTCCTTTGGGTGATATTTCCCGAGAAGCGACTTCAAAGTTGCAATTAAATTTCTTCCTGCCGCAATACTGTCAGCGATCACCCAACAGCCGTTTTCATTGAGTCCTTCCGTATTTTCATACGCATAATCAGTCGTAATACTTGTTTTTGTTTTAATATGGTTTGCTCCGATGAAACAATCTCCATAATGCATCAGGATGCCTGCCTCATATAACGCACTCGACAAATGACAGGCAATTGTCTCCCGAAGCAGAGTAATTGTTGAAATCGCATAGGAATCATAAGAATGTAATATTCTTTGTAATTGGGGAAGTTGCAACGATTGCACCGTTGCCTGAAACGCATCCTGCTCACGAAGTGCTCCCAAATGCTCCCTGCAGGGAATGAATGTTTCTTTCCTCGCCGTTTTTTTGATATAGCCGACAGTGAGTGCCCGTGTTTCTTTTGACTGAAAACCGAAAATTTTAGAGCCTGTGGTAGAAGGAGCAAATTCGTGGTACAAAATGCGCATTACCAAAGACAATACTGCCACCGGCGGTATACTGTCAAGTAGGAGTGTGGAATCAGTAGAACATGTCGAAAAAAATGAAAAGCTTCCGACTTCATGTCAATTTTGGAGATTTAAGAAAACCAATTATTTTCACAGGAATCAGACAATATGGTTATACAAAAAACAGCTTTATTGGGTTCTTTATTATGAACCTTATTCCACGAAAATGATGGGGGGGAGAAACACAAGGGGAGGATCTCCCAACCTGATCAAAAATTCAGTTTATTAAATACCCAGCTTCTTTGTTGGATGTGCGATTGCATGATACAGAATGCTTATAAGAAACGTTGCTATAAAAGATAGAAGTAAGCGAATACCATATCCAGCATGAAAAAATACACCCACATAGTCCAAAAAAATCCGTATCATTGGCAGTTGAAACATAATAAATTCAAAGCTGATGGTTCCTAAAAACAGAAACACTTTTTTGGATAACCACGCGGACACAGACCCTCTGGCGTACGAAAAAAGTAATATACATATACTGACGCTTGGCAGAAAAAAAATACTAAAACGATATGCATTCGGCACATACGCCACAAGAAAAATACTCATACATAATACAAGAATGCTTTCCAATTCCAGCGCAGTTGTAATCGGACGGGTATAGTGTGGTGTCATTGGATGACTCATAAAAAAACGGTATAACAGCATGCCTGTTACAAATTCAACGATTCTTGAAATTGGAGAAATATATAATAAAAAATACGTCATCTCATGAGTGGCAATAAAAAGTACAAAAACGAATTCAATCATCCAAAGTAACAGGATCGCGGATAATGAGTGAAATCGTAACATGCTCCGCATCATATAAGGAAAGGCTATCCAACAAAAAACTAGCGCAGACAGACTCCATGCAACAGAGTTAAAGGAATAGGCATATTGAAGAGAAGGAATATAAGATTGCAATAGAAGCAGATTTGTTACAAACAGACTCCAAAACTGTTCTCCGTATTCATAAACAACAAAAGGAATGGTAATTCCCAACGTTAACAGATGGAGTGGAATAATTCGTTTCCACCGGTTTATGAAGTAGTGTTTCCAATCAAACGTATGTAATTGGAAAGAACGTTGATATTTTGCAGTCAACAAAAAACCGGAAAGTATAAAAAATGCCGTTGTTCCCGCGTACCCAAACGCAAGGAGTGGCATTTCCAGTTGATTAACTAATGGTATCGCGCGGAATAAAAGGGTGTGATTTAAAAAAATAGCGATAGCTGCAAAAAAACGAATGGAGGTAAGTGGCAGTATACGATAAAAACTTGTTTCAGGCGCACGCATAGTTCTTCCTAATCATTGGTCAGGACGCGTGTCTCTCTTTCGATTCCGACACAATTTTTCCCTTCTCCAAGTGAATGATGCGTTGAAATAAATATTTGAACTTTTCTATTGTGTGCGAACTTGCAACTACCGTTATATCCTTTTTTTTAATTAAATGCTGTAATGTCTTTTTTGTTTTTTGTCTATAATTTGCGTCACCCACGTTAATCATTTCATCAAGTATCAGGATATCGGGCTCTGAATGAATGGCTATTGCAAAACCTAATCGTAGCATCATTCCGCTTGAATACGTAAACAACGGCACATCAATAAACCTTCCAATGTCGGCATATGCAATAATTGCCGTAAGTTTCTGGTCTATCTCCATCTTCGACATACCTAGTAACATACCGTTAATATAGATATTTTGTAAGCCGGTAAGGTCGCTGTGAAATCCTGCTTCAAGTCCGATCAGAGATATTATTTTCCCTTCAGTGCGAACCAGACCGCGGGTCGGCGTGCAGATACCGGATAGGATTTTTAAAAGTGTTGTTTTTCCTGACCCGTTGGGACCAACTAAACCAACACTTTCACCCTTATGAATAGTTAAATTAATGTTGGTGAGAGCGAGAAACCGTTCGTCTTTGCCGTTAATAAGTTTTTCTACAAGGGTGGGTTTTTCGTGATGGATAATATATTCTTTGGATATATGATCCAATTTGATGGCGATGGTATTTGTCATAGTATTAAATCCAATCATCAAAATTTTTACTCTCTCTCCGGAAAACGAGAACACCAAGTGTCGCTATCAACAAAATAAGAGCAATATTTATCTGAAGTATCTGAGAGTTTGGAAAAGATAAGTTTAAGAAACTATGCTGCAATAAAAGCACAATAGATGTCATCGGATTAAGATTCCATAAAAAAAGCAATCGTTCTGGAATGACAGACAGGGTGTACACAATAGGTGTTGCATAAAACCATACGGTAAGAAGTGCTTGAACAAAAAATGCGACATCTCTATATTTTACATGAAGGGCGCTTGTCAAAAGACTTAAGCCAGTAGTAAAAACCAACAATAGCATGAGTGCAAAAAACAGGCTCGGCAGCCTTTCAACAACTTCAAATCCGCCTATTGTTGCAATAATTCCCAATATAAAAAGCGCCAATAAAAAATTAAAAAAGTCCGCTAAAATAATAGACATCGGAATTACTTCTCTGGGAAAAGCTGCTTTTTTTACCAAAGACCGTTCATTAACAATACACTGTGTCGTCTTGGAAAGAGAGATATTAAAAAATCCCCACGCTAATAAGCCGGTGAACAAATAATAATACTGATTTTGTATTTGCTGCTTAAAAATAAACTGAAAAATAAACCCAATAACAATCATCTGTAGCACGGGATTAATCACCATCCATAAAAAACCAAAAACTGTGTGTTTATAACGAACACGCAATTCCTTATCCGTTAAGGTAAATAACAGTGTTATGAAATACCGTAAGCGCTTCATCATCAAGGGGATTATACTACATACTGTTACTTTTTTATCTATGTTATGATAAGAAAAATGCATTCCAACAACGAATATATGATTGCTGTATCACCGCATATTTCAGTCTATAAAAAACCGCCTAAACAAATAAATGAACAAATAAAACAACTCGGATATATATGTTTCGCTACCAAAAAACTAAGTGTGGTAGAACAAAAAATAAATCAGGACCAAACAATAGCAAGTAAACCGGAAAAATTTGTTGTTGCTGTTGCAAATGGCGCGCTTCTTGGAAGAATCAAGATCTTCAAAAGAACATCAATATTTGACAACACCCATATCACTATCGGAGGGGTAGGAGGGGTATGTGTGGAACCGAATGTGAGAAATCACGGAATCGGTTCTCGCTTGCTCTACACTGCCTTAGCAGAAATCAAAAAAAGCAATGTTGATATTGCACTACTTATTGTTGATGCTAAGAACAAAAAACTGGTTGCACTTTATCAAAAATTCGGCTTCACCCTCCTGAACAGAAACGTTACCTACACGGGCAAATCCGGAACGATATATTCACAAAAAGGAGCGATGATAGCGCCTATGCGATCCAAAAACACATACACCAAGATATGTACAGCTAAAACCTCCTTACATATCGGTTATGGTAATTTTTAATTAATTGCTATACTACTGATAATCTGCCGCCAACAAATAAGCTGCTCCTTGTGCGATATAATACATTGCTTATGTACCCGTTCCGGTTACTAAAAACTGCGATTGCAAATGGTTTTCTTCATGCTGTCATACGGCTTACTCCACCTGTATATGCCAAAAAATATTCCAAAACCACTGGCAT
The DNA here is from genome assembly GCA_049287205.1 of Microgenomates group bacterium. Classification (GTDB taxonomy): domain Bacteria; phylum Patescibacteriota; class Microgenomatia; order UBA10105; family UBA927; genus CAIJMI01. The sequence continues at coordinate 939,686 of JBAQFJ010000001.1, read as the reverse complement.
AGTAACAAAAATTGGGCACAAGTATATAACAATGTATGTATTGATGATGAAGACGTTTGTGTTCTTTTCCAAGCTCTCACTTGCCACCTGTGTCATTGATGATGGAACACTCACAAAACACGACAGGCGAGTTCTTGCAAAACACGTCAGAAATATTCGGATCATCAATGCTTCTGCTGGTCTTAGAGCAATAAAAAAAATAAAAACGAAATATCCAAATACATACCGATACCGCATGGAAACCCATCCGGATCTTTTTACACACAACACGTGTGTATACGATCTTACCCAGCTGTCAGGATTTAAAAAATTTATTATTCTTGATGCAGACATTATTTTTTTCAAAAAACCAACAGCTATTATTAATTGGGTGCATTCCAAAAAAGAACTAACATATTATATGGCGTTTCCGTCCTGCTACCTGTACGCAACCAGTGGATGGGGGAGGATAATCCTACAAATTTTCGCTACACTTTGGAAATCAGATATTCCTGTATTGTTTAACGACGGAATTATTTGCGGATACAAACACTGGTTTACGTTAGACTTGCTTGAACGACATACGAAAACTATCTATTCGTATGGATTGCAGCATTCTTGGATCAGCCTCATTCTCATTTGGTCCGGCATATTTGTAACTTTTTCAAAAAATCCAAAAAAACCAGTCAAGCCGCTTCCAGCAGAACACTATGGCATCTTAACAGTAAAAACGCTCCAGTCCCGTCTCAAAAATGCTGTTTTTTCCTATACATGTCTACATTATATCGGTCCATTTAAACACCTGTATCTTCCATTTGACGCATATAAATTATTCAAATCAGTGCTGCGCGCATAACCCATGAACACACGAATTACAACCATAAAACAAAAAGTGGTCAAACTGATTGTGTATCTTCTGCTGCAATGCACAAAACCAGTTGTGCTCAATCAAACACAATATGCGGTGTCATTCTGTTCAATGGTGTCTCACAATCATCTACTCCTATATATAGTCGCTATCAAATCGTTTACATATTGGTCCCATCTCCATCTGCCCACAATGATTATTGACGATGGAACACTTACAGCAAAAGACAGGACGTTGCTTACATATCACCTTAAAAATTGCCTTGTTATCTCAAAAAAAACTGCGGATAAAACAGCAAAACAGCATCTTCATACATACCCTCATTGCCTCACATACAGATTAGATACAACTCACGACATCGAAACGCATAATCAAAAATTATTTGACCCTTTTTTATTGTGTAAAACAGACTATTTCATTCTTTTGGATTCTGATGTCATATTCTTTTCCCGCCCCACCGCAATCATTGATTGGATCAAAAGCGATAAAAAACATATAGCGTATATGCAATATGACCCCTTGTACATACAAACATGCAATACATGGGGAATGCTGACAATGAAAGTTTTTGCAAAGCTCGCTGGAAATCCAAGCGCGATTAAACTTAATTCTGGACTTATATGCGGCAAAACGTCATTATTTTCACTTGCGAAAGCTGAACAACTTTGCGCTTCCTATTTTACCTATAAATTAAACCGCACTTGGTTGGGAGATCAGCCTATTCTTGCACAAATGTTCCTGTCTGAAAAAAAATCAGTAACTAAAAAATCTGGCCTCCCAAGCGATACATTTTGTGTACTCACTGACGACAACATGAGGAAAAACTTGTGGAAAAAGGTGTGTATCCATTATCATACAGGCATAAATAAATATGTATGTTTTGTAGACAGTGTTACCCTGTTGATACAAACTCGTCTTTTTACGAAAGAGCAAAAAATAAATTAAAATTTTTATTCATGGAGCAACAACGCAAAGATTTTGTCATTCTTACAACGCAACGGACGGGTTCGACGTATATTGCACACCTGTTGGACTCTCACCCGTCAATCGTGTCGTATGGTGAAATATTTCACCCGTTTGGAATTGGCTGGGGAAGCAGGACAAAACATAAAGATAGTAAATGGTTGCTCTATACACGAAATGTTCTACCCGTTGAATTCTTAAAAACACAGATATTTCATACGTATCCGTCTCAGATTGCTTCCGTAGGTTTTAAATTTATGTACAGTCAGGCCGCGCAATTTCCTTCTGTTCTAAAGTATATCTCTCAGCAGCGACAGTATGTCATCTTTTTAAATCGCAGAAATCTTCTTGCGTCACTTGTGTCATTAAAGCGTGCACACTACTCACGTGTTTGGACGTCAGAATCAGCAACAGAAAAACCAATGATCAAAATATATCTGGACTACAATGAATGTCTAAAATATTTTATCGAAACTGAACGTCTCCATCAGCATTTTTGCACAGTATTCAAAAATAATCCGTCAATCCAAATATATTATGAAGATATCTGTCAAAACAAACATAAAATTCAGGATGAAATACTAAATTTTTTAACGATCCCGAAAAAACCATTATCTTCTCCAATTAAAAAACTGCAGGAAATTACGCTCCAAGAATCAATCATTAATTACAGTATATTGAAAAACCGTTTTTCTAAAACGAAATGGGCGTCCTTTTTTCTATGAAACACGCGCTGTACATATCATCAACGGATGAATCAGCTTCCATCCAAAACACTGCAAACAGAGAGGTTGTGTTGCAGCAACTTGGTTTTTCTGTAACACGATACGCATCAAAAACACGTGGCCTTACAGAAATTCTACAATTAATTCCGCATATTCATACATATACTGTGCTCTATATACGCATCGATGGATCCTGCCGACTGGATAAATTCAGCCTCCTAAAACTCATACGACCGTCACTTCGGATTGTCTGGGAAATCCATGGATTTCCTGAAGAAAATTACCAAAAACAACAGAATAGCTGTTCTTATAGATATACTGCGATAAAAAGACGGATATATTCATTGTTCGCAGACGGCTATATTTTTGTGTCCGAAGAACTGCAACACTACGCAAAGAAAAAAATTCTTTATCGTCCGCAAATGGTAATTCCGAATTTTATTGTATTCCATCCAAAACGGGCAACTTTCAAAAACCGCATAACAGGAAACAAACAAATGCGCTATGTGTTGTGGGTTGGGAACGGGGCGTATCCGTGGCATGCGCTCGATACACTCGAACAGGTAGCAAAATTATCCTACCGACAAAATAAACATATTCGGTTTGTCCTGATTTCTCCATATCTTTGGCATACCTTTTCATGGTACAAAAACATTATATTCATCACTGGAGCGCCAAATAACGTCGTGCATACATTCATTCAACAAAGTGATATCTGTCTTGCGCTCTATCACAAACCTCCGGCTTGCCCCTTCTACTTCTCTCCATTAAAAATTCTTGATTACATGATCAATAAAAAACCTGTTATAGCAACAGGATTTGGACAGATCAATACAGTAATAACCAATGGAGTGAATGGCTATACCACAAACAACAAACCTGAAGACATTGTTGAAAAAATCCAGTATCTGCTAACACATCCAAAAACGAAAAGAATGCTCGGGGAACAAGGATATAACACTGTTATGCGTCAACGTTCGTTTGCACAAGCAAAAAAAGCGTATAAAGCATTGTTTTCATTACTATGGCAATAAAAAAACAAAAAAAAACGGTCGTTATCGTACTAGATGAATTTATCACAAGCGGTATCACCACATTTATTCACTCCTATTCCCGCTATCTTCTTTCAACTGGACTTGAGGTGGTTCTGATAGGAAAATCAAAAAATGAATCATGGATCGCCCAAAAATTTCACGGGTGCACTCTATACACATTCTCCGAAACCAAAACAACAAACTTACTAGGAGAAAAGCTGGCAACCTATATACAGAGCTTTTTCTGGTACGCCAAGGTATTTAGAAAAGTGCGCCTTAAACATTCCATTCTTGCAGTTCATTTTAATCAGGTACTCTCCGCGTTTGGCATTCTACTTTTTTCTCCTTCGGTATATAAATATAAACGAATATACACCTTTCATGGAGACAGAGCACACGAGCTAAAAAGCGAACATATACAGCATCCTATTCGTACGCTTCATATTGCCGTCATGAAACACCTGCAAAATTTCGTTTTTCAAAGGTGCTCAACCGTTGTTGCGGTAAGCCTGTATGGACTCAAAAGATTGCGCGAGTTAAGGGCTCCAAATAGCAGATACATTCCTAACGGTATTCTTGTGGATACAACTGACACGGGGAACATAAAGAAAGAAAGAAAACTTCAACACATGCAATACCATTGTATAAACATATCTCGATTCGAACCACGAAAAGGACACATTCTCTTTCTTAATGCTATAAGTCAGTTGCTCCAAAAGGACGTACATATACAAACGACAATTGCCGGACCTGTTTCAAGCGGGTTATTACCAATTCTATATGAATATGAACGGTTAAAATTAACTTCGCATATACAGTTCTGTTATCAACCAGACACTGAGACACAAGAGATTATTTTCCGGACAGCTGATCTCTTTATCATGCCGTCTATTGAATTAGAAAACTGTCCGTTTACAATTATCGAGTCTCTCGCGCGCGGGGTACCTGTTATTGGAACTCCTGTCGGAGGCATACCGGAAATGCTTGAAAAAATTGACGCCCGCCTTATTGCAAAACAAGCCACACCCGAGGCGCTTGCGCGTACCATCAAATGGTATCTTCAGCTTCCGGCGTCAAAAAAGCAGAAAATACAAATAGCATGCAAAATAACGGCACGTACATATTACAATGCGGCAATAAACTATAAAAAATATGTACGCCTTTACAGAGAAAAATAACCCTGTGTATACGGTGGGGGAAGCTGCAAAGATATATTGAGTGTACGCTCAATAAAAACTGTCATCAGAAGAAATTCCATGGTATACTACCGGAAATACACACTATGACAAAAAAACAGATCAAGACATCTGAGGCAAAAAAACCGGTAAAAAAAGTTGAATTTCATCTCAATCTAAACCTCAAAAACATCGTTATTGGGCTGATTATTATTTTTGTCATATTTTCCATGTTTGGGAGTATAAATGGAACGAGTTCCAATACAACGGAACAGCCATTTACCTCCATTATTGCTGACATTAAAGAACAGAAAGTCAAAACTATTGAAGTTGAAGATTCGAAGCTCACCGCGGTGTATAGCGATGGAAAAAAAGTTATCTCGTATAAAGAACCGCAGGATTCCTTATATTCTGTGCTTGAAAAATCTGGTGTTGATCCAAAATCAGTGGAAATAAAGGTAAAAGACTTCAACGCAGGACAACTGTGGATGAGCATATTGTCAAATGTTTTACCGTTGATCCTGACGGTAGTATTTTTCCTATTTCTGTTTAAACAGGCGCGGGGAGCACAAGATAACGTATTTTCATTTGGACAAAGCAAGGCAAAATTATGGAACAAAGACTTGCCAAAAATCACGTTTGCAGACGTTGCCGGTGTGGATGAAGCAAAAAATGAAGTGGTTGAAATCGTGGATTTCCTAAAAAATCCGGCAAAATACAAAGCGCTTGGTGCTAGAACGCCAAAAGGGGTCATTCTCGTCGGCCCATCAGGAACAGGAAAAACATTGCTTGCAAAAGCTATGGCAGGTGAGGCAAAAGTACCATTCTATTCCATTGCAGGAAGTGAATTCATGGAAATGCTTGTTGGCGTTGGCGCAGCCCGTGTAAGAGATCTATTTTCAACCGCAAAAAAGACGGCCCCCGCAATCATCTTTATTGATGAAATTGATGCCATCGGAAGGATGCGATCGGTTGGAGCAATGGGGGGGCATGACGAACGGGAACAAACATTGAATCAAATATTGGTAGAAATGGACGGATTTGAACCAAATACGGCCGTGTTAGTTGTTGCTGCAACCAATCGTGGAGATCTCCTTGATCCTGCGCTTACTCGGCCTGGACGGTTTGACCGACGGGTCACATTAGATCTTCCGGATATGGAAGGACGACGATCAATTCTGAAAATTCACGCAAAAGGAAAACCGTTTGCTACCGGAGTCGATTGGGATAAAGTCTCCAAACGAACGGTCGGATTTTCTGGAGCTGACCTTGAAAACATGCTCAATGAATCGGCAATTCATGCGGCTCGTGCGGAAAAAAAGGTGATATCCTACGCAGACATCGAGGAATCCGCAACAAAAGTTAAACTTGGACCGGAAAAGAAACGACTCCAAAGTGATACTGATCGCAAAATGACTGCCTGCCATGAAGCAGGACATGCAGTTGTTAATTATCACTTAATGGATATGGACAGAGTCCATAGAATATCAATTATTTCCCGCGGCATGGCGCTGGGTTATACATTAACACCTCCTGAAAAAGACCGCCTGCATGAAACAAAATCACATCTTATCAATCAAATTGCAACTATGATGGGAGGACGTGCCGCCGAAAGCCTTATCTATAAAGATGTCACAAGTGGAGCGGCAAGTGATATTGATCAAGCAACACGAATTGCCAGGTATATGGTTATGGAATTTGGCATGAGCCCGCTTGGACCCGTAAATTTTGGTCCAAATGTCGATGTAACTGAATGGGGGAAATCACTCATGGATCAGCAACAAATTTCTCCGGAAATGCTCGGAAAAATTGACGCAGAAATTCAAAAATTTGTGTTTGAAGGCTATGAAACTGCGGCAAACATTCTCAAAAAATACAAAAAACAACTTGAATCGATAACAAAGGCTTTAGTTGAAAAAGAAACCCTGGAAGGGGAAGAGTTTGAAGAACTCATGAAAAATTCATAACTTTTTTCAAAAAACTGTGAATCGTCTCATTATCATTGACGGCAACGCAATCTTACATCGTGCGTTTCATGCACTTCCTCCACTCACCGCACCAAACGGCACAATAGTCAATGCTGTATATGGATTTACTTCCATGCTCTTACGGCTCGTCAGCGATCTTACTCCAACACACCTTGCAGTCGCTTTTGATCGTCCGGCGCCGACATTCAGAAAAAAACTCTATGCTGACTATCAAATAAAACGACCAAAGATGGATGATAACCTCGCAACACAAATACCACTTGTACATGATGTGGTTCACGCAATGCAAATTCCAATATTTGAAATGGACGGATTTGAAGCGGATGATATTATCGGAACGCTTTGTAATGAACATACAGATGACATGGATCAAATCATCGTCGTTACAGGAGACAGGGATCTCTTACAACTTGTAACAGAAAAAATAAAACTGTACATGCCCACCAAAGGACTTTCTGAAGCAAAACTGTACGGTATACAAGAAACAATTGAAAGACTTGGTGTTCCACCTGCACAAATACCGGATTATAAAGCGCTTGCGGGAGACAGTTCAGACAATTATCCCGGAGTTCCTGGAGTCGGGCCAAAAACAGCTTCTGACCTCTTACACACCTATTCATCAATCGAACATATATATGCACATATAAACAACACAAAAATCGGCACACTCTTAAAACAAAAACTGCAAACAAACAAAAAGCTCGCATTTCTTTCCAAAGAGCTTGCGACTATTAAACAGGATGTCCCAATAAACAAAGATATTCAGCCCATCACAACAACGCAGTTTTCTACAGAAAAAGTGCTCACCACACTTCAACAATTTGGATTCAATTCTCTTATGAAACGGATGCAACCCGCAAATAATGCACAGAACAAAATTGATAAGAAAAAAGAGGAAAGGAAAAAAGTCATTGATGAACAAATGTCATTGATATAATCTAAAAAGGCTATGAATATTGCATTGGTACATGATTATATAAAAGAATATGGGGGAGCGGAACGGGTGCTTGAAGCACTCCATGAGCTATTTCCAAAAGCTCCTGTATTTACAAGCGTCTATTGCCCTTCTTATTTAGGGCCGCATGCAAAACGATTTGCAGATTGGGATATCCGCCCCTCATGGCTGCAATATATTCCATGGAAAGAAAAACTCATCAGCCCGTTGCGCCTACTTGCGCCTTCCGTATTCGCCCATATGGATTTTTCAAATTTTGACGTTGTTATTGTTTCAGCAACAGGTGCATATGAATCAAATATGATCCATAAAGGAACCGCGTTACATGTATGCTATTGTCATACGCCGCCACGCTATTTATATGGGTATGCAACAGCAAGAAACTGGAAAAAAAATCCAATAATCCGCTTGGTAGGAGAACGTGTAAACGCGGTGCTTCGTACTGTTGATAAAAAGGCAAGCGGTAATGTTGACTATTTTGTCGCAAATTCCCAGGAGGTTGCTTCAAGAATCAACAAATTCTATCAAAAAACAGCAACTGTTATCTATCCGCCCGTTGATACTCCACAGGGTAAGGAAATACCGGGAAAAAAAAGCTATTTTATTACAGGGGGAAGACTCGCGGCAGCCAAACATATTGATATAGCAGTTCAAGCCTGTTCAACACTCCATATCCCGTTAAAAGTGTTTGGAAAAGGATTTGCAGGATACGGTAAAACCCTTAGACGCATCGCTGGCCCCACCGTTGAATTTGTCGGAGAGGTCTCTGATGAAGAAAAATGGACACTGTTAGCCGAGGCGCGCTGTTTTTTGTTTCCTTCAGAGGATGAAGACTTTGGAATACTTCCTGTAGAATCTATGGCTTCGGGAACCCCGGTAATCGCTTTTCGGTCTGGAGGCGTCAAAGAAACGATTATAGATAGCCAAACCGGGTTATTTTTTGATGAGTTAACAGAACAATCACTCACACACACTATACAGAAATTTCAACGTCTCCCATATCAGTGGGATATCGCATGCAAAAAACAGGCGCAAAAATTCTCTAAAAAAAGGTTTCAAACGGAAATGCAGACGTGTATAAAACACGCTCTGACGGCACAAAGAGAAAATACATGATGTTTGACAAACACCTTCCTTCTCTTTATCATAAGCATACGCTGTGCGGGTGATATCGCACACTTTTTTTATAATGTATGAGTTTTAATGACGAAACATATATTCTCTCACTCGGCGGATCTCTTGTGGTCCCAAAAACAGGTATTGATACCCAATTTCTAAAAGAATTCAACACATTCATTAGAAACCAAGTCTCCGAAAAAAAACGGAGATTTTTTATAGTTGTAGGCGGCGGGGAAACAGCGGGAAAATTTATTAATGCTGGAAAAGAAACGCTTGGACATGAACTGACGAACGATGATCTTGACTGGTTGGGGATTCATTCAACGCGATTGAATGCGCAACTCGTCCGAACAATTTTCCACGATATTGCAGATCCTCGTGTAATTAAACATTATGAAATAATACTGAAAATTGACCAGCCAATAGCAATTGCCGCAGGGTGGAAACCAGGATGGAGCACGGATTTTTGCGCTGTCACACTCAGTGAGGACTATAACATTAAAGAGGTTGTCAATTTGAGCAATATTGACCAAGTATATGACAAAGATCCAAACGTTGACCCAAGTGCAAAACCAATAGACACCATTACCTGGGAAAACTATCGAAAAATGGTGGGAGACATGTGGACACCGCGCATGAATGTCCCATTTGACCCAATTGCATCAAAACTCGCGGAAAAGCTTGACGTTCGGGTGAAAGTGTTAAACGGGAGAAACCTAACAAACCTTGCGCTTGCACTTGATAACAAACCGTTTGTCGGTACCACCATTGGCTAATGGTCTCTTCTTGTTGGAAGAACTTCCTGCAAAAACAACGTTATCATAAACACACAAGACCGAATAAACAATTGGGTGTCATAAAAAAAGCTTTTCTTTTGCACATACATACAGTCATCTCTCATCCATTCATCAAATGTTCGTCTGTGATACCCGTTAAAAATCCAGGGGGATAATATCCCGGGTTTAATTTGTTGCCGTTCTTTTTGCCATGGAAGCAATAATTTTGCTTCAGATACAGGGAGTGGCCGAGGACCGAAAAGTGCCATGTCTCCATAGAGCACATTCCACAACTGCGGCAGTTCATCAAGACCTGTATGACTTAAAAAGCTGCCGATTGGTGTAAATCGGGGGTCGTTGTGTATTTTAAATACTGGTCCATTTGCTTCATTTTGCTTCACATACTTTTTTTGATCCTTTTCTGCAGACCGATACATGGTTCTAAATTTATACATAATAAACGGTTTACCGTCTTTTCCAATTCTTTGTTGAAGAAAAAATATTGGTCTTCCTGAAGAACAAAAAATACTAATGCTGATCACCGCAAAGACGGGCAAAAGAAAACACAGCAGCAAAAGAATAAAAAATATATACATAGGCCAAAAAACGTAACAATTATCATACTATAGCGTATTTAAGATGACTTGAACAATTCAGCGCACCCTTTTTACACCCGAAAGCCACAGTAATGGATCATCTTCCTCCTCTAGGTATATAATCAAGCGCACAGAAAGAAAAACAAAAACCCAACGATCATGATCTCAATTCTCATTGCCACGTATCAAAGACCGACACAACTCAAACAGTGTTTGCTGTCAATTGCGGAAACGGGATATAAAAACTGTGAGGTGTTGATCATAGACCAAAGCGAAGATGACAAAACAAAAAAACTGGTCGATCTCCTTGGCAATCCTCATGTTCTATATATTCACGAAAAAATAAAAAACAAATCCGTCGCATTAAATAAGGGGATGAAACAAGCGAAAGGTGATATTTTTGCTTTTACGGATGATGACTGCATCGTCTCAAAAGACTGGCTTACGACTATTCAAAAAGATTTTACTTCCAAACAGAATATCAGCGGTGTTTTTGGCTCAACGTTTCCTTATAAACCGGCTTCACATAAGGGCTTATATTGTGTCAGCACGCATGAGCATAAACAAAGTGCTGTTATTTCCAAACCCTGTAAACATTCAGAATGTATTGGGTACGGAAATAATATGGCGTGGAGGAGAAGCGCTTGTAAAACTCATCGGTTTTCCACTTGGCTTGGACCAAATAGCATTGGCCAAAACGCAGAAGATGCTGATTTTACTCTCCGTCAGCTTATTCATGGAAATATAATTTTTTGCGATAAAAAACTTGTGGTGTGTCACAATCATTGGGTAAATAAACAATTGCATGCAAAACAAAATACCATCTATATCCATGGAGAGATGGCATGTTATGGAAATTTTGCTTTACAAGGGTGGGGATTTGCCAAAAAAGTTATTCTGCAAAACTTTATATCTTCCGTGCAAGATATAAAACGATGTTGTGGTGACCTAGTAAAACGAAAACAGGCAAACTCTCACCAGTGGAATACTTCCTTTCATTTTTTTTGGGCGCGGATAACCGGATTTGCCATCGGATGCTTGTATTTTTTAAAAAAAATTAAAAAAGATCAGTCTATATATTCTGTTAAGTAAGAAATCTTTTTTTCCCAGCTGTTTACATTTGCAATTTTTCTTTGTTCCCGTTGATATTGGACTGGCCATGGTCTTGATAGTAATGCACGTATAAAAAATTCCCACTCTTCAGGAGTTGCACCTAGACTGACAAATTTTGGAAACCGTTTCAGTTCTTCAATCGGGGTAGCAAGAACTGGTTTTCCCATATAGAAATATTCCATCACCTTCATTGGAAAACAATATCTGTTGAATGTATCTTCTGTGCGATAAGGAATAATGCAGAGATCAAAAGACGCAATAACAGACGGTATATCCATTTTAAGGACAGGGCCTTCTAAACGTACATTGGGAAGTGAGAAATAAGTTTCTATGTCTTTATCCAATTTTCCATTAGTCTTCATTGCATCCGCGCGGCAAGCCCCATAAAACTGAAAAATGATTTCTGGAAAACGCTTGGCGACAACGGTCAATAGCCGATAATCAATGCGACGGGTAATGCCTCCAACAAAACCGATAATGGTATGTTTTTCTTTTGGAGTACGATGCACTTTAGCCTGCTCGAACACGTCTTTGGCAAAACCCAAAGGAACCAGGTGTATGTCTGATCGATATGCACGAAACTTGCGCACTAAAGTCTTGGAATTTGCAAATACAACTGTTGCTGTTCGTAACAAAAATTGGTCTTTCATCTGTAATTGTTTGGACACACCCTGGTAATAATCCACACAGTCATAGACGGATAGGTAGTCCGAAAAGGGGGAAATAAGTGACGTAATGTACAGAGGATCAAAAAACCAAAAGATTTTTTTCTTTTGTTTAGATATTTTTTGTAAATACCAGTGAAGAAACCGTGCATTGATCTGGTAATTAAGCAGTTTAATCATCTCAAATCGTTGCCCAGGAATGAAAAAAAACGGGTGAAACAACAACGCATTCCACTTTTTTTCAAAGCATGAAATAGAGGTGCGTGCAGTAAAAACGTCTTTCCAGGAAATGGCATCTTCCGAGCAAAAAACAACAACGGTATTTTTTGCTGACAACAAATGTATCGTTTGTACGGCATAATCACACCAGTATGTGAGTTTATCGTTTAAAATAATGAGGACAAGCGCGTGTTGTAATGGTACCATAGGAAAAGCAAAAGTATTATACATTTTTGTTGTTATAAAAAGAAAACATTGTTACAATATAGACCAACTTGCCCAGATGATCACTATGAATAAAAAATTACGGATCGTTATAGTTGGTTGCGGTTATTTTGGACAAAAACGCATTCAGGCATGTATACATCTCAAAAATAAACTTCAGATTGTTGCCATTATTGATACAAATAAAAAACGGGCGCAGGAAGTCGGGAACTCGCTCCACCTTCCATACAAAACTTCATTATCCGAATTTTTAAAATCATCTACAGCTGATATTGCCATCATTGCAGTTCCAAACTACCAACATGCAGCAGTAGTCTGTGAAGCACTCAAACACGGTCTTCATGTGTTATGTGAAAAACCGCTTTCTATTTCTTTTAAAGAAGCTAAAAAAATCGTCTTGGCGGCAAAAAAATATAAACGCTTTGTAAAAACCGGATCAAACCACCGTTTTTTTCCGACAATCCAAAAGGCACATGACATTATTACGCGGGGTGGCATTGGCAACGTACTTTGTATTAAGGGAAATATTGGAACAAATGGATCACACACAAAACAGTCATGGTTTTGGGACAAAAAACTATCAGGTGGGGGCACCTACATTGATAATGCGTGCCATTTGTTAGATATAACCAGATGGTTCATGGGAAATTTTTCTTCGTGTACAGGGATGATTGGAAATACCTATTGGAAAAAAACTTCAGTTGAAGACATTGCAGGAGGATTATATAAAACAAAAGATGGACGACTGGCCATTATAACGTCTTCATGGACACAGTGGACCGGATATTTGTCTCTGGAAATTTGGGGGGATAAAGGATACATTCTTATTGATTCAAAACAGGGAGACTTCGTCATTGTTGGAAACAAACAATCAACGAAGAAAAAGGTGTTTGATTTTTCCCACAAACCCCTCTCGTCATATGAAGATGAACTATCATATTTTGTCTCCTGTATCCAAAAAAAAGTTGAGCCACGACCTAATGCGGCAGATGGAGCGGCGGTTATTCACATGATTGAGGGGGTTTATACATCAGCAAAACAAAAAAAACTAGTCCAGCTATCACAAACAACATGATTCCTGTCAACAAACCACGTATGTATCCTGAAATGTATACCCTGACAAAGAGGGCGTTGGATTCAGGGTGGCTGAGCGCTGAAGGGCCAATGGTAAAAACATTCGAAAAAAAATTTTCTCAATATATTACAACACAATTTGGTGCAGCGACAAATTCCGGAACTTCAGCGTTACACCTTGCGCTTGCCGCACTTGGCATAGGAAAAGGCGATGAAGTTATTGTACCAACACTCACCATTGCCTCTTGTTATTTCGCGGTGTGGTATTTAGGAGCAACTGTTGTTCCTGTTGATGTGACTCTTGATACCTATACAATAGATCCGTCGCTCCTAGAAAAAGCAATTACAAAAAAAACAAAAGCGATTATGCCGGTGCATCTGTACGGACACCCCTGTGACATGGATCCAATTATGCATATTGCCAAAAAACACCATCTTTTTGTCATTGAAGACGCAGCAGAAGCGCACGGGGCGGAATATAAAGGGAAAAAAGTTGGCTCCTTCGGCGATATGTCCATTTTTAGCTTTTATGCAAATAAAATAGTAACGTGTGGAGAAGGGGGAATGGTGCTCACAAACAATAAAATCTTATATGACCGCGTCGTGCGTCTAAAAAGTCTCTTTCATTCAAAAAAAACGCGCTTTGTTCATGATGGAATCGGTTACAACTACCAAATGTCGAATTTACAGGCAGCCGTTGGGCTTGCAAGCCTGTACCATATTAAAGAATCAATTCAAAAAAAACGCATCATGGCAAAAATATATACGGATGGTCTTAAAAATATTCCTGGTATCATCACGCCAAAAGAATTCCCATGGGCTCAATCAGTCTATTGGATGTATGCAATACGGATTAATAAAAAGGGGTTTGGCATAAGTCGTGATACGGTTATGAAAAAACTTGCTTCCTGTGACATTCAAACACGTACATTTTTCTTCTCACCAAAAACAGCATATAAAAAATTGCATTTGTTTCAGAACAAATCCTATCCGATAGCTGAGGCATCAGAAAAAGAAGGTCTGTATATTCCGTCGGGGGTTGGAACTACGATAAAAGAAATGAATTCTGTAATCAAAGCACTCCGTTCTATATATGCAAATAACGCATGAAAAAAATCTTTCTATAATTATCGTCACAACGAATGAAATAGGACTTCTTCGAGATTGTGTTAATTCAATTATTCAAACTGTTAAAAACATTTCTTGTGAACTCATAATTATTAACAATCGTTCTGATGATGGAACAAAGAAATATCTTTCCCATCTTAAAACACCGTTTCCGTTAAAACGGATAACAAATACAAAAATTGATGGTTTTGCCACAAACTGCAACAAGGGAATTAAAAAATCTTCTGGAAAATACCTGCTACTGTTAAATCCAGACACGCGATTACAAACGCGCGCGGTGCAGCATTTGCTTTCATTTATGCGCACACACAGATCCGCGGGAATTTGCGCCCCTAAATTATTAAACCCTGATGGATCTCTTCAGTATTCATTCCGTCGTTTTCCAACGTGGAAATCCTTTATAGTAAGAAGAACACCAATTCGGGTATTTTTTCCTAACTCAAAAATTAACAATGCACATCTTATGAAACAAGTAAATCATGAAGTTGTACAAAAAGTTGATTGGGTGCTTGGTGGATGCATGTGCATCCGAAAAAAAACAATTGAAACAATCGGCCTTTTGGACAGTAAATATTATCTCTATGTAGATGACATTGATTTTTGTTTTCGCTCTTGGAAAGCTGGATGGGAAGTCTGGTATGTACCAACTGCAAAAGTTGTTCATTACCATCAGGCAAAAAGTGATAAAGCGCTATTAAATATATATTCTCTCTATCACATAAAAAGTATGATTCATTTTTTATGTAAACACGGATTCATCTTAAATCGAAAAAAGCGGTATATGTTGTAGGATAGGCTTCATTCGCTCAATATTATAAAACACAGGATTCTTAAATTTTCGAAGCTCTTGGTGTTTTAAAATAATTTTTACCAATAAATAAATAGACGCTGACATTGTGTGACGTGATTCAAAGTCTAATACTTTTTTTGCTCTTTTCATTGAGACACAATAAGAACGATCGGGCCTGTATGCTTGTTCATAAATAAGCTGAATTTCCTCATGGAATGAATCATGAAAAACTTTTTGGACTTCTTTAGCCACCTCCTCAACACGATAATTCCCTGAGGCAATATTTATAATCTTTCCATGTAGTTTCATTCGTGGTTTTTTTAACGCAAGCATATATGCTTCTGCGACATCTTCTATTGCCACAAGCGGTCTCCACTGTTTTCCTTGACAAAAAATATGAAGTTGCTTAGTGCAAATTGCATCTCTTACCATCGTATTTATAATCAAATCGTATCTCATTCGGGGAGAATATCCAAATACTGTTCCTTTGCGCAAAATGATGGGGGAGAATGTTGGACTTGCCATCTGCAATAACGCTTGTTCTGCTAAATACTTAGACTTAGAATACGGATTTTTTGGACAAACTTTTGAATTCTCATTTTTGATCGCAATTTTTGCCTCAAGACCGAGGTCATAAATAGAGCAACTTGATGCAAAAATAAATCGCTTCACACCTTGTTGTTTTGCCATCTCGGCAATAATTTGCGTACCGGCGGTATTTATTTCAGCATTTGCCTCTGGATTAAATTCCGCAGTAGGATCATTAGACAACGCGGCGAGATGAATAACCGCATCAACGCCACGAAACAAATTTTTTGGCGGTTTTCTTACATCTCCTTGAATTATTTTTATACGGTCTTTATACGCATGAATTGATTTTTTTCCAAAATAAAATGTGTCAAATACAGTAATGTTATAGTTTTCCCTCAACAAGCGAGGTATTAAAACAGATCCTATATAGCCAGCTCCCCCCGTTACAACAATATGCTGCCGATGTGTGTGCATAAATAATTATAAAAATGCAGGATTTTGTAAATATACTTGAAGGGATGTTCCTTTTGTGTCCCTATCAGACAATATGGGCGGGGATAGTACGGGCCATTTTACTCCAATCTGTGCGTCATTCCACAACAAAGTGTGTTCTGCGCTGGGAGTGTAATAGCCAGTCTGTTTATACTGCATTTCCGCGTATGGAGAAAGCGTCAAAAAACCCAAGGCGAAACCGACGGGAACATACAAGAGCATTTTGTTCCGAGCAGACAATTTTGTTGAATACCATTTTCCAAATGTTTTCGATGACAACCGAAGATCAACAGCAACTTCAAACACTTCTCCAACCGTACATCTGACGAGTTTTCCCATTGGTGCGGTCAGATCCTGATAATGTAACCCGCGGAGCACGTCTTTTTTTGAACGGGAATGACCTTCCTGAACAAATTCTTCATCAAAGCCCGCCTCATGAAAATCCCGCCTATTCCAAGGTTCAATGAAAAATCCTCTTGTATCCTGAAAATAATCGATCTCTAACAACAACAGGCCTTCAAAAGAAGTTTTTATAATTTTGGTTTTCATTTTAGTTTGTTCTTATTATATAATATCTGTCGTACTCACAATGTCCCACATATGACCGTAACTTGTATTATATCGTGCGCAGGATACACAAAGAATATTTCTGTTCTCCAAACATGCATACAATCCCTATTAAATGCAAAAACTGCAACAACCACACTTATTGTTGCCGTCACAACAAACAATGCTCGTCATGAAATCAAAAAAAATAAAACAATTAATTACCTGGTGGTTTCACCAAAAAATGCGGGGTTTGTCGGCATCAACAACAAAGCGATACAAAAAACACTCAAGCGAAAAAGCAATTATTACCTCATTATAAATGACGATGCGTGGGTGAAATCAGATTTTTTTAAACAGCTTGAAAAACAAAACGCCACTTTAGACAAAAAGGGTGACGTCATTATTCCCTATATTTATGAATCAAATAAGAAAGATTTGGATTCATTTGGCGTTGAATATTTCAAAACAGGGTATTCAAAAAATGCATTTTCCTCCAACATCACCACTTCTCTTGCCTCAATGTCCTGTTTGCTGATTCGCACGGATTTTTTGAAAGAAATGATTACTGCATATGGATTCTTCTTAAATCCGCTTCTTAAGTGGTATCTTGATGATGTTGAATTTTCTATCCGGGCACTTGCTCACGGAGCAATCTTTCAAAAATGTAAACATATCGTCGCATACCATCAAAGAACGTTTACATGGGGAAGAAAAAGCTATTTTGTTATGTATCAAAGCTTTAGAAATCTTCTGTGGGTTATTACGCTTACTTGGCCAACAACAATAATTAAAAAGAATGCCTTGCGAATTCTCTGTTGGCAACTGCTTGTGGCTATGTATTGTTTAATTAAATATTCTCCTTTTATGTATGCTTTCATTCTTCGCGACACGATAAATAATTGGGGAATGCTTATGTTGGGAAGAAAAAAAATTCTTTCTCATTATCAAAATCCGCAGATATTTAATACCATCTTTTCTTCTCTGGAGGTTCGCCACGCTAGAATCACTTTCTAGGGAGTTGCTGTGAAAACCAGGTAATCGAACTAGCGTATAAGAAGAACACATAGATAATGATGTTAGGAGTTGTGTTCTCAAATATTCCAATTGCATAATACATAATAAGAGATACGATGTATCCCAAAGGGTAGACAATAGTAGAAATATCGTTGGTTTTGAACGACTGACGGAAAACAAAAAATAATCGAGACAACACTGCAACATTCAGACCAATAAACATAAGCGCTCCCAATAAACCAGTTTCAGCAAGAAGTGTTAATGCGTCGTTATGTGAGGATACTGTTTCCCTTTGTGTTCCATCCACATTATTTTCTCCATCCTCTTCTCTTATGTCATAAAAATGAACAATGGTTGGCCGTTCTATAACATATCGATAGTTTCCTGTTCCTATACCGATAACTGGAGAAGAAAAAAATGCTGAAATGGCTTGTTGATATAAAAATGTTCTACCAAGAGTAAAAACAACATCTCGTTGCCGTTCTTTTAACAAAAACCTGTCAATCAAATTATATTGAAATACAAGAGAGGCGAGTAAGGAACCGAACAAAATCGCGGCGCTACTCATAAACAATATTTTTTTAATCCAAACGAACGAAACAAGTCTTTTTTTCATCAACGGATACGCGAATAACCCAAGGCCGATAAAAAAGCACAAAGTTAACCATCGAAAATTAGACACTATAAAAGAAAAAGGAATAAGAAAAATGCCGGCTTGTATATATGCTTGCAACAAACGATTTTTTTCCTTGCCAAACAATATTGCAGACATAATAAAAAAGGGGAAAGAAACAACAATTGTTCCCCAATGGGGAGCTCTGCCTCGCGCGAGATCCCAAGAAAGACTAAATGCGGCGTCTCCGAAAAGAAACTTTTTTGCTAAAAGTATCGCTTGATCCCTAAATGCCACTTGAAACAGACTCATCAAAGCAATGCTTACCGTCGTCATACCGAGAGTTAAAATAATTATTTTTTGTTCCTTTTTAGAAATCTGTAAAAAACGAACTGCAGCATATTGCATCACAGCACTTAACAGCAAACGAAAACTCGTTAGCTCATACACATGTGGCGCCCCCAACAATGAACAGGCATTAGCTAAAGCAAACCCCATTACAAACCAGTCGGAGACTTGAGTAGGCGGTGTGGATAGTTTTTTTTGCCTCCATAAAACAACAAGAACAAACAATAATAATAGACTTGCCCCTGTAAGCAAACCGATGCTTGTCCTTGGTCGCAAAGGAAGGGGGGACGCAAACGTGACCACAATGCTCAATATATTTTGGACGCACAATAAAAAAACTCCAAATGTTCGAAAGTTGAAAGAGGTAAACGACCATTTAATAAACTTGATCATAACATGATCCACAAGATACGTTTGTAGTATACTCGAAGACTTTGTTTTTAAAAAGTCATTCGGAATATTATCCGACTTATGATATAAATACACCATGAAAACGCGTTCTCCTGTAAAAAAAAGACTGCTGGTGTTTCACATCGAATGTACACAGCTACGAGGCGGGGAAAAATACATATATGAATTAGTTAAGCGCGTCTCGCCACGTGTCCCAACAGAACTGTTTATAGAAAACATTTCTCCTTACTGGCGCAGTCAATACAACAAACTGCACGTCTCTGTGCATCTTCTCTGGAAACCAAAACATCTCTATTGGCCGCTTCTTCCGATAACACTGGGAATAAATTATGTACTTTTACAGAGATACCTTTCACAAAATGACACGGTGTTTGTGACCAATTTTCCTCTTTCTTTTCTCACTACACTCCTTTCAAAAAAGACTATACTTTTTTGCTTTGAGCCACTCAGTGTGTTTTATGACTCATTTCGAATTAAACAAAGTGGAATAAGAGAAAGGTTTCTTCTCGCCGTAATTAAATTTTTCTATGCTCCTCTTGACCGTCTTGCAATTCGAAGGGCCACAATGGTTGCAACGCTTAACAAAGAGGTTGACAATGCGATGTATTCACTCTATAAAAAAAGAGCAAATTTTTATATTCCTAATGGGGTAGACACCTCACACTTTTCACCAAAAAAACGCCCTTTATATAAAAAAAGGGGGGGATATATAATCGGACACAGCACAGACTATAGTCCTTTAAAAGGAACAGAGGTGTTATTGCGCGCAACCCCTCAAATCATTCGTGCTCACCCCAACGCGCGCATATATATTTCAGAGAGCATGAATAATAAACATACCAAACAAAAATATATTAACCTAATAAAAACGTTACATATGCAAAAATATGTATTTTTTATCGGGTGCATTCCAGAAAATCAGCTGCCAAATTTTTATGCTTCTTGCGACGTTTTTTGCTACACCGGTTCAACTCAGTGTGTGGGTGGATCTTCAGCCAGTCTTTCGGTTTTAGAGGCCCAATCGTGCGGAATCCCCGTACTACGAACTGTGGGAAATTCAGATGAAATCATTCCAAATAAAACGGGCTTGTATTTTACTTCGGAAGAGCCCAAACATATTGCAGACACCATAAACTCCTTTCTTTCGTTATCCACAAGACAAACAAAAACAATGGGAAGAGCCGCTAGAGCACACTGCGTGCAAAATTTTTCTTGGTCTGTATCTTCAAAACAACTGTTGAGACATGCATAAGGGGGTTCACCGTCTCATGGTGAGAGCGGGGAGAGCGAAATAATTACCGGATTTATAAAAATTGATGGCAAAGAAATATAAACATACTCTCCAACTTTAACAGTTTGCGTGAAGCCGAAATAACGTTGATTGTTTACTGTTCTCACTGCAATTTCCATCTCCATTGTCACATCTCTCCGGAGTGGATCAGACCGCAGTAATACGAGTTGTCCAGAGCGTTTTCCTGGCGCGTCGTAAGAAAGCTGTGTGCTCTCCGTCACAATGGTTTTTTCCGCAGCAACAACTTCTTTTGTTAGTACTTTTGCCACTTCTTCAGAACCGCTTTTCATCACGTCTCCGACGTGGATTGCGTCAGCCTGCCAAGGAAACACATTAAACAACCGAACAACAACGCGCTGCTTTTCTGCGTTTCCAAGCAGTTGTACTCCCTCTATTCCCGTAACGTTTGCGTACAACTGAACACTGCCGGGAGATATGGATATTGTTGTTCCAATTTCCAAAGGGTTTTGTTTAAACCGATATTTTTTTGTTAATACATTTTTTGAAATCAGCAATCGCACCTGCAAAATCATAGAGGTCCTTCCGACCTCTTCAAATTTTTCAACACTTAGCACCTCAACCAACTTGCGCCCTTTTATATCATATTCAATAGCTCCACGAGACACAGGGCTTCCTAACCAATATGGTGGACTTGGCGTTCCCCACCACCATTCACCGCCGGTCACAAAAAGATTGGCTGTTATGTACGTTGGTTTTTGAAATAGAAACAAAACGAAAACCAAAAGGCATAATGTAGCTACAAAAATGACTGCTGTTGTAAAAATATTTTTTTTAAACATACCAATAGAATAAGCGCTTTTTGTCTGTATTCTATACATAAGAGTACTACATATATCTTCCTAAAACAATTCTTTTTCCAGTGTTGTTGACAAACGCCCCACACAAGTTTATATTGTGGATAACTTGTCCACATCTCATGCCCTCAGAATATATGGAACCTCAACGACTTTGGAAATCGGTGCTTACAGAGCTTGAATTATCTGTTTCAAAAGCCACATTTCAAACACATTTTTCTCAAAGTGATCTTCTTTCGCTAAATGACGGGGTTGCAACCATTGGGCTTACAAACCCCATGGTAAGAACCATGGTGGAGACAAGATATTATTCGCTTGTTAAAAGCATTATTGACCACACCACAAATGCAAACATAAGCCTCGTGTTTGTTGTGGTTCCAAAAAAACAGCAGCTATTAGAAAAAGATGCGGGTCCGTTGTTTTCACAAACAATAGACACGCCAAGGGTTGATTCAATAAGTGCGGCAAAACGATTACATATTCAGCCGGAATATACATTTGAGACTTTTGCCGTTTCCACAACAAACCAAATTGCGTATGCTGCGGCGTCTGCTGTTGCCAAGAGCCCGGGGTCTGCATATAACCCGTTATTTTTATATGGTGGGGTTGGGGTGGGGAAGACACACCTGATGCATGCTGTCGCAAACAATATGCTTGCAAAAAAACCGTCAACAAAAATTGTATATTGTATGGGAGAAGAATTCTTAAATGAAATCATTGAGTCCATTCAAACAAAGTCAGTGCGACAATTCAAACAAAAGTATCGGTCTGCAGAACTGTTGTTGGTGGATGATGTGCAGTTTATTGCAGGCAAACAAACGGCGCAGGAAGAATTTTTTCACACATTTAATGCGGTTCACCGTGAGGGGGGACAAATTATTTTAACGAGTGACAGGTCCCCAGGAGAGATCTCCCGACTGGAAGACAGGCTTCGCTCTCGTTTTGAGGGGGGTCTACTGGTAGACATTTCGCCGCCGGATTATGAACTTCGCGCCGCTATTGTAAACATTAAGGCGCGGGCAATGGGACTGCACCTAACTACAGATGGTGCTCGTGTCGTCGCGGCAAATTTTACAGATACAAGAGCAATTGAAGGTTTTCTCAAAAGATTAACCACGGAAGTAAGCGCCCACGGCACAGAACTCACCCCAGACTCGATTACAACACTTCTGTCCTCAAGAGGTCAGGTAAACGGAGCAACCCCTATTACAAAGAAACGAGTAACCCCACAAGAGGTTCTTGAGGCGGTTGCCAATTACTACAATATTAAGTCCTCAACAATTAAGGGTCCAAAAAGAGACAGACCTGTTGCGCGGCCGAGACAACTCATTATGTATCTCTGTAAAGTAGAACTTGGACTCACCCTTGATGACATTGGAGGAATTCTTGGAGGAAGGGATCACACAACAATTATGCACGGTGTGGACCTTATTGCACACGAATTGCCCACAAATGAACACCTGCGCGAAGCGGTGGGGGGGATAAAACAACAATTATGGGCTACCTCTTAATGAGTTTTCCACTTATCCACAAAAAGGTTTTTTTTATCAACAGAGTTATCCACACTGTTTTTACCCGATTCCTTTGTTTTTCACTTTCTTATTTAGACGGTTATTATCATTCGTTGACAAGTCTTCCAAAAAATCATACACTTTTCCACACGTATTACTATTACTACTACTTATAGAAAGTATATGAAGTTCACACTATTACAAACAAATTTAATTGGGGCACTAACAAAAGCAACGCGTGTTATTTCCTCTAAGGCTCAGCTTCCAATATTGCAAACCGTGCTCATAGAAACAAAAGAAGAATTCCTCTATATAATTGGAACGAACACCGAAACAACAATTGTTACTAAGACAAACGCTAAAATAACCAAACAAGGGGGAGTCTGTGTCCCTGCAAAACTTTTTCTGGAATTTGTTTCCACGCTTCCCGATGCACCAGTGACCTGTGAGGAGAAGGAAGGGTCTCTTCACATTGTGTGTGAGGGGTATGAAGCAACAATTCCAGGAGTACCAAAAAATGAGTTTCCGGAGACCCCAGCAATAAAAAGGGGGAAAGAAACAGAAATAAAAAAGGACAAACTCTTGACCGCGATGGAAAAAGTTATTTTTTCCGCGGCGACAGATGAAGGAAGACCGATTCTTACAGGAGTAAAAGTAAAAAAAACTGAAAGCGGTGTGTTATTAGTTACAACAGATGGGTATAGATTGTCCTTAAAAAGAGAGGACGTTTCCTTTGGGGAAGAGACAGACGTCATTATTCCTGCTAAAACACTCATGGAAGTGGTCCGCATTGGAAGTGAAGAAAAAGACAGCGAGAAGATTTTGTTTAAGCAAATTGAAGGGGCACAGCTGGTATTTTTTGTTGGGAATACGGAAATATATACGAGAGTGATCGACGGAGAGTATCCAAATTTTGAAAAAATTCTTCCAAAAAATTATACAACACGAGTCATCTTTGAAAAAGAAAGCTTTTTGAGAGCAGTGAAATCCGCCGCCTTATTTGCCAGGGATAACGCCAACATCATCAAAATGCATATAGAAGAAGGAAAGGTGAGCATTTCAGCAAACACCCCAACCGTTGGACAGAATAATATCGAAATGTTTACCGAGGTTGAAGGGGAAAGCGGGGAGATTGCGTTTAACAGCAGGTTTTTGTTGGAGTTTTTGGGTCACTTTGAAGAAGACAAGATTGCTTTTGAGATGACAGGGTCATTAAACCCAGGAGTGTTTAAATCTGTTAATAATGAGGATTATCTTCATATTATTATGCCGGTGAGAACAACGAGCTGAAGCTTACTTTGTTGCGGAAACAACTGTTGTCGTGGAAAGAAGGTTGCCTGAAGAGTCTGTCCCTTTCCCTAAAAAAAGATACACAGGGGTGAGAATTTCTTCTACAGGAGAAAAAAAATAACCGAGTTGTACCGCGTAAATTGTGCTTCTTGTCGGAGGAATACTCGGTTGGAGAATAACATTCTCTTTTGTGTCGCCCCCAATGTAGGAAAATTCAATAAGTGCACCTGTGCCGGAAAAAAGGTTGTTTTTTGCTTCCTCGTAAGACATAAGAGAAACTGGGGAGGAGGATTTGGCAAACTCAGGAAAAACATAAGAACGGAAAGAAAGAACGTTTTTGTCTGCATCAATCCCCACAGACACACTTTCAATATTTGCGGAGCGAGAGAGTAAGGGGTGAGTATCTAAAGAAAGACGGTAATTTGCCAAAAACACAGTTGCTTTTGTTGGGTCTTCCACAGGAACAGGGTCTTCATTTGATGGAGAAAGAAAAGTTGTTGAAACAAGCTCCGGCGTTGCGTTTCCAAAAAGAGTGGTGAGCTCCGAAAGAAACGCGAACGCAGCGATCTCATATTGAGCCGTCGAAGAAGAAAGCGTCTTTGTTGGGGTGTTACTTACAGAATAAGAAGCTTCAAGGGGAGAGCCTCCAACAATAAGGGTTTTTTCTGATTCGTTCCAGATAGAATACGCTCCTTTTGATCCGTTAATGGTATTTGGCGGAGAAGAAAAATTAAAAAAGCGTGTTAAAAAAGAAGAAATAGTTGCCGTTTGGGTGGTGGAGACAACGCGATATTGTTCAATTGAATCGGGAAAAGCATATGTCTGATCTACAACATAGGTTGGTTGTGAGATGGGAATGCCAGTAATGGGAATCTCACCGGGTTCTGTTGCGGGTCCCGAGGTTTTTTGTGGGAGTGTTGAGGATGGTTTTTTTTGGGAAAAATATATTCCCAGCGCTAATCCTATGGTGGCAATGAATAAAAAAACAATAATTTTTTTCATATTAAGGACAGCCGGACGGCAAAGACAGTGTACCAGATCCTTTGTACCCAAAATGTAAATGAGGACCCTTTCCGAGCCCCTGAGAACCGTAAGTGTACCCTGTGGTGTCAGAATACCCAAGAACCTCCCCCGCGTGAATAAGTGTTTGGTTTTGGTATGCGCTGATTACCGCGGGTGTTACGTCAAGAAAATGAGCATAAATTGTGCAAAACGTTTTTCCCGATGCATCTGTTCCGACAAGCACAACGTTGTTTCCAAAACTGGCATACTTATATTCGTTCGGTTGGAACGTCGTGACAACTGATGTTATATACCCGTCGTGTGACGCATGAATTGGCGTTCCATCATTGCATCCAAAATCATATGCCTGCGCTTGGTAGTGGGATGTCCCAATTTGTGTGTTGGGCCCTTGAGTAATTGGTGCGCGCACAGGACAATAGGAAATAGATGTTGTTGGTGGTGTTGGACCAGACCAAGAGCAGGAAAATCCCGCGCCCGTGTTTATACCCGCTTGCGTTGTTGATGTAATGCCACCTATGCCGCTCACGTATGCACTATTTTGAACTGTTTTTTGAAAAACAGCGCTCCCTCCAAGAGAAAGGGGAATTAAAAAAGGAGCAATGAATAAGAGCACGACTGCTCCCACGAGAACGGCCGCAATAATAAAAGTGGGATCTTTTAAAACAGATCCGCTTTCATATTGTCCGGACATGAGTTTCCCAAGCCAGTCAAGCGTTAACGCGCCAAAGAGTTTTTTAGTACCCCTCCATAAGCCCCCCAAGAGTTTGTCAAAAATAAACGCGCCGATTGCTGCACCAACGGGTCCACCTTCGCTTCCGAGAAGTCCGCCGATTACTTTTCCAATGGCGGCTCCTCCCGCTTTTTCAACCACTTTTTTCCCAACAACCTTAGCCCCCTTTTTTGCAACAGCAGTCGCTCCCTGTCCCGCTAGCCAGCCTGCATAATATGTGGCGGCAGATGTTCCCATTTGTGAGGATCCAAGCCCTGCGAGTTGTATATACACTTCGGACACCTGGGGGTGAAACACCGTAACAAAAACATCGGCAAAAAATGATTGGGTTTTGGTAAACACAGCGTTTTTTCCGCCCGACTGAAAAAGCGCATTCCCTTTGGTAATTGCCTGTTGTACGGGGGAAGACTGCAGAAGTGTGCCGAATGTTTGTTGCATCCATGTGTTGTTGGAAATTTCTTTATTCCAAGATGATCCGAGAACTTTTAAAACAACCGCCTCCTGTGTTTTTTGGGGAAAGAGCGAAAGCGCGGTGTCTGCAAGTGGAGCAAGCATCTTTTCAACAAGAGACCCGTTTTTGCTGACTTGCGAGAAAAAACCGGCGTAGTCCATATTTGATTGGCTTTCAAAAGATTGAACGGCGGTGTGTGCCGTTGCCAGTGTTTGCGCTTGTTTAATAATCGCAGGAAGTTCTGTTGTGTTTTTGTTTGTTTCTGCTCCATATGTTTTTATTGCAGAAACAGTGACGAGCGGGTTGTCCGATTCCAAAACGGCCTGAATAATTTGTTGTTCAATAGTGGTGATGTTATTTTTTTGTGAAGCAATAATGGGGCTTTGTATGGTTTTTTGCTTTTGAAGCTCGCGGATAGATTCCTCAGGCACCTGGGGAGTCGTTCTTGCTGCAGCTTGAATGATTTCCTTGGAAGACAACTCCGGATATGTTTCAGCGGTAGCAATAATGGCGTTTGAAAGCGCCGTGGATTCTGCGGGCGTTAGCTTTGAATAATTTTTGACCAGTTTTTCTATAAACTCCTGGTTTTGTTTCCTTTTTGTGTCGTATACAGTTTCAGCGGCTTTATATGTTTTTCCGAGCGCCTGTTTTGCATTGTCAACATGGAGCGACAGCTCATCCTCTGTTGGTTGAGCGTCTTTCATTTTTCGTTCTGTATCGAGCTGTATTTGATATGGTTGTTCCGACAACCCCCGCAAAAAATCGGATTGTGCTTTTTGTAATATGTTGATAAGCACATTTGTATCTCCTGATTGGATTGCCTTTGTTATTTCCGATGTATGAAGATCAAGAAGTTTTTGCAATTCTGGATATGAACGCATTTGATAATACACGGAGAGCGCCTGCTCGTCTGTTTGGATAAGTGTTTGGCCCACAGAAACGACAAAGTCTTGTGCTGTTCCTGTTTGTTTAACGTCTGCCATAATCCATATTATATCAACGTGTTACTCTTTTGGTTGAGAGGGAACTGTTTCAACAGTAAAAAGAGGGCGATTGTCTGTTGTTGGTTGTGGAGCAATTGTTTGCGTTGTCTCTTTTTTCTTTTGCGCATCCTGTGGTTTTGTTGTTGCGAGCGCATGTTCTTCTGGGCTTGCTATGATTCGTATGGCAGCGTGTGCAGGTCCCGCAAACAAGAGTCCCTCTCCAATCTCAGAAGATAAGAGCAGATGTTTTTCTCCCTCAGAAAGATAAAAAATTTCTGCAACTTTATCAATTGCCGCAGTGGATTGTTTCAGGAGTATTTGCATGCTGCTGTTTTGAATGATTGTTTTTCCAAGATCTCCTGCAAGAAAATCTTCAACATCTTGAGTAATGGTGGTAAGCCCGAGATAATATTTGCGGCTCCGTTTTGCAATTGAATTTAAAAATTGCGCTGAATCAGGATATTTCATTAAGTACCACGCCTCGTCAACAACTAGGATTCTTCTTTTGATTGACCGTCTGATTTTTGTCCATATAAAATCCAAGATAAGATACATCGCTGTCGGTCGGAGTTCGTCTTCAAGATCGCGAATAGAAAAGACGGTTAACGGATTGGTGATTTCCATATTGGATTGTTCATCAAATATGCCGACCAAGCTTCCTTTAACAAACTTTTCAATTCTGTCTGCAAGCCCCCTAGCTGTTTGGTCTTCCATGCCCACGAGCGTTTTAAACAGATCTTCCATAAGAGGAGGTTCTTTTGTTTGGGTTGCTGGATCTGGCGTAATACCTTTTTGTTTGTAGGTAAGCACAAGCGCCCTATCAAGCGTCGCATCTTCTGTTGGGGTGAGTTTTCCCATAACAACGCGGAAAAAACCGTGCAGCGACAGAATTTTTTGATTGAGGTCGTTTTCTTCTGATCCGCCATCTTTAAGCGAAGCAAGATCAAACGGATTAATTTTTGTGTTTCCTCGAAATTCAAATCTGATGTATTCTCCGCCCAAGGTTTCAGTGAGCGCCTCATATTCATTTTCAGGGTCGATAATGATAACTTCTGATCCAAACATCATGCTTCTGATGACCTCAAGTTTCACCATGTATGATTTTCCTGATCCGGATTTTCCGAATACAACAGTGTTGGCGTTTTCGAGGGTAAAGCGGTCAAAAATCACAAGGCTTTCATTTCCTTCGTTGATGCCGTAGAGAATTCCTTCGTTCGCGGTGAGTTCTGAGGTGGTAAACGGAAATGTTGTGGCAAGAGATGTCGTGTCCATGTTTCTGGTGATCATGAGCCGGTCTTGTCCCATGGGGAGTGTGGTTTTAAACCCCTCTTCCATTTGTAAGATCGCTTTTTTTGTGACGATCATGAGGGAGGCGAGTGTTGCCTCAACCTGTTTTGTTGTTTTGTCTAAATCTTCTTTCGTTTTGGAAGGAATGGAGACGTAGAGGCCAAACTGGAAAAAGCGCTGTGCCCCCTTTGCAAGCTCCTGTTGAAGTCCCAAAGCATCTTCAAGTGCAACCTGTACAGACGGCTCAATCACGCGCCCCCGTTTTAAATCTGATTGAATGGTTGCTTCCATTTCTCCGACTTTTCGTTTTAAGTTTTCCAGAATTTCTTCTGATTTTGATGGATAGACATACATGGAAACATCAAGTGTATGATTGAATGAAATAAGCGGTTCCAGCCAATTTGCGCTGACGTATCTCGGGTATCCTGCAACAAACAATGTTCTTACCAGCTGTTCGCCGATGGTTAAAAAGTCAAAATCGACTTCTACAGCCGGCGGTGCGATGATGTCTTTTGTTGTCAGCGGCCCCGTCGGCGTCGGCCCATGCAACAAGTTGGGAGGCTGCATGGTGATAAATGTTTTGATGGTGTTTTTTATGTTCATGATTTTTTGTATGTCGGTTCTGTTTTTGTTGTAGGTGCGACGACACCCGGATTATACAAGGAAAAAAACAGCTGTATAAGTTGATCATTTGCCAATTGTTGTGCCTTGAGTCCAATTTTTGAAAGGAGGCGAATAAGATGATCCCGCTTTGGAGAGAGTGCGATAAGTGCCCGTTCAAATACATATGCTTTTGGATAAGGAAGGCCGCTCGTTTTAGTCCCCAAGAGAACTTTTGAAGAAACGCCCAATTCAAGGTTAGAAAATGGAATGACGATGTAAAACTTTTTATCCAAGACCTCTTTTTCCTTTACTGTCTGTTCAATAAACGCTCTGTATCCATGGATGCTTTTGGCAAGCTTCGGATTTTTTTGCTCCTGTTCTTTTTCTTCCAAAAGATGAAGATACGCGCTCACGTCTTTGTGTTTCGATCTGATGAGAATTTGAATGGGGAAAGATAGAGAATTGAGCAGGTTGGCGTACGAATAAATAATAACCTCCTGCTCTTTTTCAGAAAGCAGGCTAAAGTTTACCGCGGCAACGCTGATGATGAGTGCGCAGGATCCGTTTGAAAACATAATAATATTTTGCGCAACATCCTCAACCTCTGTAAATTGTTGAGTGGAAGCTCTGATTGGTACGACAGGATTTGCCATATTTATGTATTTGTTGTTTGACCAAAAATTTGTTTTACTAATACTTCACGGTCAAGATCCCGTTTGCTTTTGGCAATAATTTCAATTGCGGGCATAACAGATCCGTTTAACGTAATCTGTGCGCGGTCAAACAAATATCGCCCTCTCGGATCTTCAACCTCAATAAAGAAAATACCGTTTGGAAGCTGTGTGGATGCGGCAAACTGTCCGATTTTGTTGGTTTTAAGAGCACGAAGCGGCACGCCTTCTTTGTCTCGAACGGTGACGAGTACTCCGGGCAAGAGGCCTCCCTGATTATCTTTTATAATTCCCGTGACAACATTGGAAAATGTGGTGAGCCTTGGGAGTCCTGCGCGTGTTGCGGCATCAGGCGATATTATTTTTACCGTCGGGCCTGTTGGTGGCGGGGAAACAACACCTGCCGGTTTTGGTGGTGCAACTGGTTCTTTCGGTACTGTTTGGTTTTTCATAGAGAGCATCCGTTCTTCCATTTCCTGTTTTTGTTTTTTAATCTCGCTTATTTCCTTTTGTAATTCTAACACTCTGTCTTCAACGTTTGTTTTGCCGGTTAAATCTGTTTGCAGTTTTGAAATTTGTTCCTGCATTTTTTCCAGTTCTGGATTTTTTTCCAGTGCTGCAACCGGAAGTGGTGCAGGTGGGGTAAAAGCCGGCGGGAACGTAGTTTTGGGTTGCGGCGACGGTATGTTTGTGTTTATGACGCGAGCGGCGACCGGTTGCGGAGTTGCGGCGGGAAACAATGCATCCACCCAAGAAAACAATGAATCAAAAAAAGATTTTTTTGGAGGGGTGGTTGATTGGGTATAAAATCCTTGTAATGCCGCCGCTATCGGTTTTGTCCCGCCTTGTGGTAAAGAGGGCTGCGTTGTTTGTGTTGGCACACTCATTTGCGGATTTGATGCGGACGTTGGCAAAATAGTGTTTGCTTTAGCCTCGTTTGATGAGGATGCGGGCGTGACTGGTTGCGTCCTATGCCAAACAAACTGTGTTGGCGCATAGACGCTTTTTAAAAATGATAACACCCAAATATCCATCGGGCGCTCCTCAATCGGAATAAAAGCAAACCCGACGCCCATGAATGCAAATATGACCGTAAGTGGCCAAGTAAAAAAGAATGGCAGGGGAAGGATATATGAGATATATGCAAGGATGGCTCCGCCCGCGAGGTAACCGAACTGTTTAATCGTCATATCGCCGATCAAACGGAACTGAAACGTCGTGACATTTTGCGGGACAGGAT
This sequence comes from Microgenomates group bacterium, assembly GCA_049287205.1. Classification (GTDB taxonomy): domain Bacteria; phylum Patescibacteriota; class Microgenomatia; order UBA10105; family UBA927; genus CAIJMI01. The sequence continues at coordinate 908,441 of JBAQFJ010000001.1, read as the reverse complement.
GTTGTTCCATAGAACACTCTTTATTGTAAAGAACAATTCATTGGCTTTCAAGGGGAGAAAGCGCGTTAGAATCGTGAAAACTTATTAATTTGCATTTCACGAAAAGAATCAAAAGACTTTTTATTATGATATGATTACTTCATGGACGCAGATTGCGTTGTTGTAGAAGTCAAAAACACCAGAGATAGTGAAGAAACCCCGCTTGTGATGGAGCAGGTGTTCGCTGCGATGGGAATGGGTGTGTCTCACGGGTTTCTTTCCCGATTGTTTGGCGCAAAACCAAAAAAGACATGGTTGAGTTTTGAAATTATTGCTAATAAAAGTGCAATTCATTTTTATTTAGTTACAAAAAAACAAACACTTGCATATATTGAGAGTCAGTTGACCGCACAGTATCCCAAACTTGCAATTGCTCCAGCGGCAGATGTGTTACCGCATGTATTTGAAATTACCCACGCTACGACACAGTTGGTATTGGCAAGTCCATATTATTACCCGTTAAAAACATATAAAGATGTCCGTGACATTGATCTGCTCGCTAGTGTGCTTGGGTGTCTTGCAAAACTGACGAATGATCAGTCTGCGGCAATTCAGATTCGTGTTTCACCTGCGGGGTCTTCGTGGCAGCATCACGCTTCTTCTGTTGTTGCGCATGGTATTCCAGATCCAAGTTCTACTTTTCCGGGAAGAACAAAAAATCATCCGCAGGCCAAGCTCATTGAAACAAAAACAAATCAGGTTGGATTTCAAACGGCAATTCGTATTGTGACAACCGGCAGTTCGAAGGAACAGGCAGAGACAACCTTACAAACAATTGCAGGAACATATGGTGTGTTTGGACTTGGAGAAGGAAACGCACTCGTTGTTGCAAAGCCGACATTTTGGCAGAAGAAAAAACTGGACGAAGCGATGATTGAACGGTCGGGTGATGTTGCCCCAAAAAGTCATGTATTTGGATCTTCGGAACTTGCGACCCTTTGGCATCCGCCGGGAATTCTACTTTCCGCAATCAGGAATATTTCCTGGGGGGCAAAATTGACAGGAGAGGCGCCGGAAAATCTGCCAATTGCCACAGAAAACGAAGAGGAAAAAAAGAAAATTAATTTTTTTGCGCGGACTGAGTTTAAAAATAAACCGACAACGTTTGGCATTAAAAGTGATGATCGGAGAAAGCATTTGTACGTGGTGGGGAAAACAGGCACAGGAAAATCAACCATGATTGCAAACATGGCAATTAACGACATGCGAAATGGGGAAGGCATGGCGGTTATTGATCCGCACGGAGATTTGACGGACGCCTTACTCGATTTTATTCCGTCATTCAGGCTTAATGATGTTGCCTATCTGGACCCCGCTGATGTTGCGCATCCGTTTCATTTAAACCCATTGGAGCTAAAAAATACCGCCCACAGAGAGCTTGTTGCGTCAGGTATCGTTTCCATTTTTTACAAACTGTACCACTATTCTTGGGGGCCGAGATTAGAGTACATTTTACGTAATTGTATTTTAACGCTTCTCTACGTGCCAAATTCAACACTGTTGCAGATACCCGAGATTTTAACCAACGACAGGTACAGGGAAAAAATTGTCTTAGGCCTTCCCGACCAAGTATTGAAGAATTTTTGGCTGAATGAATTTAATAAGATGTCTCCACAGATGCGGAGTGAATCCATCATGCCAATCTTAAACAAAGTGGGACAGTTTTTGTCTTCCCAAACCATCAGAAATATTGTCGGCAATCCGAAATCCACAGTAGATCTCGAAGAAATGATGAATAACGGAAAAATTATTCTTGTTAATTTGTCACAGGGAAAGTTAGGAGAAGATAATAGTGCTTTGCTTGGAGCTATGATTATCACAAAAATTCAACTTGCTGCAATGAACAGGGTGTATGAACAGGAACAGACGCGGAAAGATTTTTATCTGTACGTGGACGAATTCCAAAATTTTGCAACGAGTTCATTTATCAAAATTCTTTCTGAAGCAAGAAAATATCGGTTGAATCTGACACTTGCCAACCAATATATCGGGCAAATCGATGAGGATGTGCAAAATGCTATTTTTGGAAATGCAGGATCTATCATTTCGTTTTGTGTGGGAGCCACGGATGCCAGACCGCTTGCCCGTGAGTTCGGGCTCAAATATAAAGAAGAAGAATTGGTGCAACTTGGCAATTATCAGATCGTGTTAAAGCTTTCGATTGATAATCACACGTCAAGCCCATTTTCGGCCACAACTCTACCGCTTCCAAGAAGCCACAACCAAAGCAGGGAAAAGGTGATCAGGTCTAGCCGTGAGCGCTATACTAAAACAATTGAGAAGTCGTAAGTAATCCTCTATACTTAGCCATTATGAAGATAGGACTCTTCGGAGGAAAATTTAATCCGCCACATATAGGACACATATTCATCGCCCAGCAGTGTTTGGATTTTGGCGGGTTTGACGAGATATGGTTTGTGCCAAATTATGGGCAGAGTTTTCATGAACCCGTTGCGTCTGTTGTAGACAGACTTGCGATGACGCAGTGTTTGACGCTTGCACGCACAAAGATATCCACGATTGAAATTGATAATAAACTAGATGGGAAAACAATTCATTTGTTACCACACCTTCCAAAAGAACATGAATACACATTCATTATTGGCTCTGATCAGCTCGCAACGTTTCATTTATGGGGAGAATATAAAGAACTGTTAAAACAATTGCCTTTTATTATTTTCCCGCGCTATGGGTATCCGAATGAACCGGTTTATGAACATATGCGTGTGTTGTCAAACACGGCACTCATTGCCTCCAATCTTTCTTCCACAAAAATCAGGGAGCGGGTAAAACGTGGGCTATCCATTGAAAACTTTGTGCCAAAAGGTGTCAGTGAATATATTAAAGAACACAAATTATATGTATGAAACAGATTAATCCAGAGCAAGAAGTCGAACGCATCATCGCATTTATTAAACAATCATTTCAAACAGCCGGATTTACAGACGCTGTGATCGGTCTATCAGGTGGTGTTGACTCAGCTATTTCCTGTGTCCTTGCGGTTCGCGCATTAGGGCTAGAACACGTTTACCCGATACTGTTGCCGTATGGACCATTAAATACAAAAGGAGTCATAGACGCGATGGAGCTTGTCGAGAAGATAAAAATTCCCATAAGTCATATTGTACGGATTGATATTAAACCTACAGTAGATCAAATTGTCAGAATCGATCCATTTATGGATCGTATAAGAAAAGGAAACATCATGGCGCGTGTTCGTATGACTTACCTATTTGATCATGCAAAAAAACACCATGCACTCGTCATGGGGACGGAAAACAAAAGTGAACATGAACTTGGATATTTTACCCGGTTTGGCGATGAGGCAAGTGATGTAGAGCCGATTGTGCATTTATACAAAACACAAGTGTTTGAGCTCGCCAAATATCTACTGATTCCTGAAGTGATTATCACAAAGCCACCATCAGCAGATTTGTGGCCGGAGCAGACGGATGAAAATGAATTAGGGTTTACATATAGTGAGGCAGATGAGGTATTGGAAAACGGAAACGCAACAGATGCGAAAGAAAAAAAGATAATACAAAGAAAAGACAACACTGATTTTAAACAGCATCTTCCATTTAAAATTGAGGAATGATGCTTGTTGAAGCCATCTTGTGTATAGTATACTTCTTGTAAGAAAGCGAAAGTTATGTCAGAACGTAGTCAACAACCACTTCCGGAGATAGTGTCAAAATGGGTCGCCGCAATCGCAGACGCTGAACCAAAAAAAATTGAGAAGGTTAAGCCTGAATATCTGAAAGAGAAAATTCAGAAATTAGCTGAAAGAAAGCATACTCCAATTGAAAGTGATGAAACATACATTCAACAAGAACAGCTAAAAGCGAAGCAACTCACAGAAATAGTTAATGTTAATCAGGGCAATGTTTCAATGGCGATGAAAGAATTGAATGAAACGTTGCGTTATAAAAATTTATCTTCATTTGAAACGATGCATAAACGGTGTGAAACGGCTTGGAATTTGGCAAAGGATAAACCTGATTGGTTAGGTTCGACATTTACACCCGCGGAAATAGAAAATAGCGCAGCTGCCGCGAAATTTGTTGAGAAGGTTTCTTTGTTACCAGAAGATCTTGCTAAAGATCCCAATGTTCTTTTTCATTTGACGTCAGAGCTTTCTGCGTCAATGAGCGACAACGTAAAGGCAAGAGCCGAAGAAATCAACTTAGTAAATAAGGCAATTTTGCACATACGGGATTTGAAAGAAACAAATAAAAACGTCGCATTCCCCTTGAATGATGAAGATTTAACATATTCGCTTCGGGGATTCCGTCTATACGATGAAATGTTAGATGGTGGTGGAATGAGTTCAGACTTACATGGATTTTTACAAGAATATCAGGAAAGAATTGATTTTCGTGGAGACATAACGCTTGATCAAGAAATTAGATATCTTGAGGATATTGCAAAAGAAATGACAAAAGGAGATGGAGTAAAGATTGATGATGAGGGGAAAAGGAAATTTTTTAAGGTTAAGAAAGAGGAGTTGAAAAAATATATCGACAGGACAAACAGAAGAGTGAAAGAGTTGCAAAACGACAAAAATTTGTCACAAGAGAGAAGAGATGTTGTTTGGTCGCAATTATCTAAAGAGCAACAGCAAAAAATTACACAGCATCCAGACAGCGAACCGTTAAATTTATATGGATTTAATCCAAGAGAACAAGAATTATTACTGTCTGGAGATTTAGAAAAAATAAAAGAGTTTTTTTCTGACTTTATTGCGGACATTTATGGAGTCGGAAGAGAGCAAAAACATCCAGAACTACCTGATCAGACAAAATATGATCGATTTAAAACAGCGCTTGAATGGATATTTGGAGAAAAAGCAAAAGTAATAAAAGTTCCATTTGAAATGGCATGGTCAGATCGTGGAAAACAAGAATATACATTAAAAGCGTTGGCTTATATACCGGGTGATATTAAAGATAAGTTATTGGCCTACCGAAAATTATTGGGTGCAGATTTGGATTCATACGCCAATTATAATGAATATTCCTCATTAGCAATTGGATTTATGAATGAAGCGACGCCAATGTTGTTAGGAGATAAACAAGGGGTGTATAACGAAAGATTACAATTTATTTTGAGTAATGTGGATCTTCAAACAATTCCGGAGTGGCTTCAAGAACGATTGCTTATTAAAAAGAATGAAGTGTTAAATTTTGATGAGTTATATTGTCGATATATGGAGGCAACGATTGCAGGAAAACTTGAAGGGAATCAAATAATAAATCTTGCACTCGGGCAAAAAGCAGAATTAGACGCATTCAAAACTAAAATGAACTCTACGGTAAAAGATGGCATTGATACAGTGGGCTTTGGGGTTGGATTATACGACGACGATGTGCTTGTGTACAGTGAAGCGCGTATTTCTTGGATTGAAGCTACGCACCATCTCGAAGAGTTGAAATCAATTCCTTTGGATAAGTTGACACCTAACCAGCTGCAGGAATTGGAAAGACTTCCAGATTTTATCGCAAAAAAAGCTGAACAACAAACCCGGCTTAAGGAAAGAGATCGATTAGAAGATCCGACGAAAATGTCTACTGTTGAGCGATATCAAGAGTTTTCTCCACTTGAGGCACGAGTGTTTGACATGATGGAAGAATATCTATCTGTTCAGAAAAATATGAGTGAAGATGATTTGGCAAAAATTCATTGGAAATTAAGAGACGCAATATGGGCAGCTCGTCTGCATACAATTGGATCCGGATATATGGTAGACAGAGGAGCATTCATGGTGACTCGTCCAAGAAATGTGGAATTAAAATCCTATAAATATACAGATAACCAATCCGGAAAATATGTTATGGTATCTCCTTTTATGGAGGATATTCAACGGATTATCAATCCAGAACTGTTTGCATATAGATTTAAAACTGGAGGCGCGATGGGAGAACGTGTCCTTTCGATGTTGCGAACATCGCAATATCCAGAGGGGACCAAGTTAACAACCACGAAAGATTGGTTCTCAGCTTGGGAAGGAGAGGAAAATCCAGAAGCGCTGCGTCTGCGCCGATTTATGGAAGTTGCGGAACAGGATATGGGTATTTCTTTTAGTGAAATGCTTGGGTCTGGTTTTATGAGAACAGGAGCAGATTTTGATGCGACGGCTTGGCGACTGGATGAAGGATTACTTACACAAATTCAGCATGCAATGATTGAATCAAAGCTTTCGCCTGAGGCTTGGGAAAATGCTGCATTAGGGTTACAGCTACTTATTGCACCTAATGCGACAGCTCGACAGCGGATTTTAGAAAAAATGGTTGATCGTATGCCGCTTACTTATATTGAAGTGATGGCTGGAAAACGAATGAATGAAGTGTTTGCACGTCACGGTCTAAGCGTGAAAGATCAACGACTGTTTCAAGAATTATTAGCAAAAGGACAAACGAAATTGTGGCATGATAAGAAGTACCTTGAGAGAACAATAAATTTGAGTAAGGTAGATGATTTTAATGAAGTGATTGCTCCATTTATGGATAAATTAGGTCCAGTGACCGCAGGGAAAAAGGAATTGTTCCGAGCCGTACTCCTAGATGTTCAAGCGGAGGCAAAAAAGGTAATTCCTCAGTGGTCTAAAAGTAAATTCCCAATATCGTTGGCTTTGTCAGGGATTGATTGGTCAGATTCGAATTTTGCTAAACTTGGTACTGCTGCGCTTGATCGTCGTGGGAGAGATATGATGAATATGGCACAGGCTCGCGACACAATGCTTCAAATTATTACTGATGCTGATCTTTTGGGCCCGGAAAAATTTGATGATCTGGTTAAAAAATTGAAAGAATATAAATCAGCCATTAACAATTACTCAACCCGTGATGGAGCGGAACAAGCCACCTATAGTTTATTAAAAGTAATTTGCTTATTTAATGAAAATCGAGGCACAAGATTTTTAAATCCTATTGGTTGGATTCCGGGTATGACATCGTTGTTAAAAAATATTGGTGAAGTAGAAATCGATCATTTACAGCCGTTTCATTTACTTGGCGAGATTGGGAAAAAGAAGAGGGGTGGGGTAAATGCTCTTGAAAAATGGGCGGACAAAAATAAACTTTTTGGAAGAAAAATTAAAGACGTCCCATTGAGTCTTTCTGAGCTCGTTTCACTTTCTGTTCGGTTCCAGGGGCCAGAGGGCAATGCGTGGGATGAATTTAAAATGGCAGCATTTCTGAATAAAATTCAACGAGCTGGTTTATTTGACAATTCTCCTCATTTATTGAATAAGTTACGGAGGGAAACGCACTCGACAATGCCATGGAGAGTATTATATGGATTGCCTCGGAAATACTGGTGGGTGATACCAGTAGCAACCGTTACATTAGCAACGATGGAGTCCATAAATGATGAGAAGAAGAAGAAATGAAGTGTTAACCTTTTTCAGCCGCTTTTGCTGAATCAATGGTACTTTGCAATGTATTTGTGTTTGGTTTTCTTGCAAATAGTCCTTCTTTGATCATAGCCCCTTGGTAAACAAGTTGCATGCCCTGTCCTACGCCTGAACCCATTGGTCCTGCAATTGCCCCAAGTCCAGCATTAACCATTGGTTTTGCCTTGAGTGCTTCTTGGAGCCCTTTGACTGTGTTTGGAATGATAAAAAGAAATCCTAATCCTATGAGTGAACTGATACCACTTGAACCTGAGCCAAGTAGTGGTGGCGTCCAGGTTTTATCTGCTGATTTAATTAAAAAATATGCAAGAGTTAGCATAACAGATGTTATAGGAAATACGACGAGATTGGATAGAAGGTTTTTTATCCATCCTGAAAATCCTTGTCCACCAGGAACTGCGTCTAACAAAATTTGAATGGGTCCTATAAGTACTGCAACAATAATTTGAATATATGCGGATAGCAGCATAAAAAATAATCGAACAACACCAAAAAGAAATGCAATAGCCATAATAAGGGCAACTAAAATACTGAGTACCCCAGCCACGCCGCCGCTGAAAATAGTAGCAAGAGTTAATTTAGTAATCCAAGATGCTTCTCCCGGCATGATACTGTTAATCATTATTGGGAAGGTTTCAAATCCTCCAAACATTCCTTTCCACACTGCGCCAAAGCTACTGCTCGTAAATACTGAAACATGATCTGCATCAAACATGCCACTTGGAGCTGATGTGACGATTAATTGTAGCGCTGCATAGAGAACGATATACATTAAATCAATCATAAGACCCACAATTGCATAAGAAAAAGTGATAAGAATGAGTGTAACCACAACTTTTGGAAGTGCATTTTGTACAGTCACAACAGTTTTTGGGTCAATTTTTTTTCGGAACATGACCATAAATCCAATAGCAACCATAACAAGAGCAAGAATGGCATAGCTAATATTGCGAAACATTTTCCAAATTGGAAGCAGGGGAGAAAGACCTGAAAAACCTATACCTTGTGCATAGGCTTGTTTTGGAATAAATCCGAGTGTTTGCCCCATATCTTGGACGAATGCATATGTGGAAGCTGGAGGATTGGTGTACATGTAGCCGATATATGTAGACAATCCTGATATTGCGCTTTGGTTATTCATTTTCTTGGCGTAGGGTTCATTCAAGTCGCCTTTCATGACGGTTAATCCTTCCACTGCGCCAAAAACTTGTCTTACAAGATTTAGTTTTGTGTTATTGTCAGCGTTTGAGATATATGCTGCTGAATTTACATCGCCGTTTTCCGCAGCCTTCATGGCTTCGTCATATCCTTCATCTACCCAGGAAGCGTGGATAGGCGAGAGGAAACAAAAAGAGGTAACGAAGCTTAAAAATAATGAGAGAAACACCCGTTTCATACTGGTATTATCCGTTACTTTTTGTTATGCGTCAACAGCTACTGTCCGATATTCAATTGAAATTTAGTAAGATCTGCCGTTGTTCCTGTCGCTTTTTGGATAAGCATAAGGATGAGATAGCTGCATATCAAAACAACAAGTCCGATGATTGCGCTTGTCAGTGTTCCTTTTGCCTTTTCCAACTTTTTCTGATCGCCGCCTGAGAAAAGAAACGTGAAGCCGCCTGTCACAAGCATAATAAATAGCACAATACCCGCGAGCGCAGTGACCGCTTGAATGACATTAGAAAATACAGTAACGAGTGATCCGATGGTCGCAACATCAGCAGTGCTGTCCGTTGGACTCGCTTTTTCAAGGTTTTGCCAATTTGTTGCTGCAAGTAGACGCATATGTGTACTGATAAGTATACCAGAAATCAAAAACCCCCCAAAGGGGGCTTTTGAATATACAATATATTTTCAAAAAATTAGAATGGTTTCGGGAGTGTAACTCCTTGTGAACCAATGATGCTGACGCCTAAGAAATTCTGTACCAACATCATGATTGCCCATGCTGCTCCGACAATAATAAGTCCGACGATTGCATGTGTAATCTTATTCCGTGCCGCTTCCATAGCTGCTTTGTCTCCACCGGAAGTAATCCACTGAATACCGCCTAAGATCAAAAATATAAATGCGAGAAGTGCCGCAAGAATAAGGATTGTGCCAACTGCTGCACTGATAAGTTGTCCAACGTCAGTAATTTTAACATTACTTGGTTGTGCAATTGTCAAATCTGCTGCGAATAGTTTTTCTAACATACGTCACCTCCTCTAGAAATTGCTTACGAGTTAGTACGAGTAAATCAATTTCTTGAATCTTCCAACAACCTTCATGGGCTGAGGAAGATAATTTATACTATGTTAATTATACGGTACGTGTGGCAAATCTACAATCAATCCGCCTTTTTACTTAAAAGAAGGAATTTGCAGGTTTGCAACATCAAGTCCCAAAAATTCTCCGACAAGGGTGAATATCGCATACGCGGCGGCAACTATAATAAGTCCGACGATTGCATTTGTAATTTTATTACGCGCTGATTCCAAGTGTGTTTTGTCTCCGCCTGCTGTGATCCACTGAAGACCACCCATGATTAAATAGAGTAGTGTTAAAAGAAAAGAAAACATAAACAACAGTCCAACGATGTTGCTGATGAGTTTGCCGATAACTGTTCCGCCTTGTTCCACAGTTCCTGTGCCAAGACTGGCTGGAAGAACCGGATTGGTGATTTGTGCAAGTATGCGGTTCATAGAAATTAGAATTTAATTAATTCTCCGACAGACGACGGTAATAATATGGTGTCCCATCCAAAGAATTGTCCTGCAAGCGCGAGAATTCCCCAGCCTGCAACGACAATGATAAGTCCAATAAACGCATGAGTGATTTTGTCACGTGCCTCTGTAAGTTTTGATTTTTCTCCTGCAGCAGTTATCCAGCTGATGCCACCCAAGGTAATTTGTACAAGAAACCACACTGCAGCTACAGCTGTTAAAAGACCGATGATTGCGGATATCGTATGGGTAAATGATGAGAGGGCACTGTCAGCTGTAAAAGTTTGTCCGCCGAAAGTTCCTAAACCGCCGCCGCCTTCACCTATTTGTTGTAATTGTACGTCTGCAAGCGTTTTCATATTATTGTGTTACACCTGGGCCATAAATTGTTGGTTTTAACATAAACATCGGATCACCAAAGATGAGGTAACCAAACAATGCGGCAATGACAAATGATCCTGCGATGATGGCAAGTCCAATAAGTGTTTGCCAGATTTTGTCCCATGCTTTGGAAACTGCTTTTGCGTCTCCACCTGCGCTCATGTAGCCGTATCCTGCAAGGATAAGGTTAATGAAGGCATACACACCTGCAACCGCAAATACTAACCGAAGCACATTGCTGAAAAAAGGGATAAGTCCTGTTTCAAGACCTCCATATTTTGGAGTAATAGGATTGGTGACCGTCCCAATGATATCGGTTGCACCTTCAGCAAAAACTTTTTCTAAAAAATGCATATTAGTTCAAATTTAAAATTGGTACACCTGTAATAATTTCAATGAGTTGAATGATCCAATAGGATGCAAAAATGAGAACAAGCCCTGTGGCAGCTGCTGTAATGGTCTTTTTGCTCTGTTCTGCCTTTTTTGCATCGCCACCACCTGCTGATACTATAAATGTAAATCCGCCAAAAATCAACAAAACGAAAAAAATAACCCCTGCAATAGTGAACGCATTCTTTAGTAGGACAGAAACAAGATCTCCAAGTGTCGCAAATGAACCTGCAGGTTGAAAAATGTCTTTTATGTCGACCGAATCTTGCGCGAAAATGCGTTCCATAGGAAAAGTGTACGAAATATTGCAGGTAAACACAAGGCTTGGCTTTATTGCCTTGGTTTTTCGTTCCATGGTATAGTTACAGCATATATATGGAAGAATCTGAGTTATTGCAGCGAATTCTGGCTCGGGATGAACGGGCGCTGTATGAGTTTTACCATACGTACACCCCGCCGTTAAAACGGTTTATTCAGATGAAAGTGCAGAATCCGCATGATGTTGAGGACATCATGCAGGAAACGCTGTATGCATTTTTAGATGCGCTCCGTGATTTTCGGGGGAATTGCAACCTTCGTACATTTTTGCAATCCATCTGCAATCATAAGATTATTGATTTTTATCGGAAAAAGAAGATAAAACAACTTGTATTTTCCCAAATGCCTGAGATTGAAGAATTAGTGTCTCCACTGTTAAATCCTGAAGCTGCGCTTGATGAGCGAGTATTGAAGGAAGAGTTGCATAAAACGTTGAATAAACTCATTCCGCAATATAAAACAGTCTTATACGCCAGATATATTTTAAACATGCCGGTTGCTGAAATTGCGCGTAAATTAGCAATTACTCTCAAAGGCGCTGAATCTATGCTGTTTCGGGCAAAAAAAGCGTTTGTAAAACACCATGTCCAAAGCTAATTATCATAAGCTGGTATCCAGATGGAAAGAAACAATGGAATTGTCTCCACAGACAGTGGGGCCGTTTACCGGATTGTATAAACGCATCACCCATCAGCTGAAAATCATGCCTATTCCCGCACTCGTAATCATTAGTGCATTGTTGGTCATTGTGCTTGTATTGTGGTTTGGTCCTTCTATAACAACGATCGTGACCTTATTACAAAAGGGTTTTTAGTCTCCATCTACAACTTGCCTCGAGAGCAGGCGGGGCCTGCCTGCAATGCTTCGCATAAGCGATGCAGGCGGGCGAGGGTTTTAGCGAATTTGTACGACTAATTCAGTATGACGGGTTCACTCCTTATCGGATGTGTTGCGTTTTTCAGGTCAAGTGTAGGACTGGCGACAAAACCATACGAAGCATATAGACGTATTGTTCACCACGGTTCTTTATGGGAACTTGTTCCGCTTGGGGTGTTGCTTTCCTGTTATTTTGCGATTGCGTCATTGGTAAAAACTGCTGCATTCAGACCCTTTGTCTTAACCAAACAATTTATCCTCATCGCGCTTTCTGTGGTGGTGACGTATGCCGTGATAGTATCGCTTCTTTTCATTGTTGGAAAATGTATGGGTGGAAAAGGAAGTCTTCGTGTTCTTGCTCTTTCATGGGGGTACACATTACTTCCAACGCTTTTATGGTTTTTGGGTACATCAATTTTGTATGTGTTGTTTCCTCCACCAAGAACCGGTAGGCCATTAGGTATGGTATTCAGCGCAATATTTTTAATTTTTTCCTCAGTATTATTTTTTTGGAAAGCGATGTTGACGTATTTGACCATACGGTTTGGGATGAAATTAGATTTATGGCGTATTATCGCTGTATTTGGTGTTGTCGGAGGAAGTATGCTATTTTATAGCATTGGCATGTACCACTTAGGAATATTTAAAATTCCATTTATTTAATATATGACGCTTGATAAAAACGATGCAGTTGCAGTTAGGCGAAGAAAACTGGAACATGAATTACAGATTCCATTGTCCGCTATAAGTGAGGGTGCAATAGATGAATTTGTTGCATCAACGAGACATTGCGAAAATATGATTGGAGTAACACAAGTGCCGCTTGGTATTGCGGGTCCCATTGTGTATCAAACGATTAAATCCTCAAAAAAACACTCCGCATATATTCCGCTTGCAACCACAGAGGGCGCGCTCGTAGCATCAGTGAATCGGGGATGTAAAGCCATTGCACAAAGTGGTGGTGCAATTGTTGATTCGTATAGTGTCGGCGCAACGCGCGGACCGGTATTTTACGTGGGAAGTCTTGCTGAAAATGATAGGTTAAGTATCTTTTTGGATACACATTTGGCTGCAATGCAAAAAATTGCAGCGTTTACCTCCAATCACATAACACTTACTAAGATATTTTCCCGAGGCGTTGGCCAATATCGGTATGTTCGGTTTCAATATGATACGAAAGACGCAATGGGACTCAACATGGTAACTATCGCAACAGAAGCAATCGCTCGGTATATTCAAGAACAGACACATATTTCATGTGTTGCACTTTCCGGAAATTATTGTACGGACAAAAAACCATCATGGATGAATTTTATAGAAGGACGAGGAGCAAAAGTGTGGGCAGAAGTTGTGTTGACTGAAGAAGTATTACAGGAAACGTTGAAAACAACAGCGCAAAAATTCTATGATGTTTGGATTTCTAAATGCATGTTGGGAAGTGTTATGAGCGGATCAATGGGAAATAATGCGCAATTTGCAAATGTGCTTGCGGCAGTTTTTTTGGCAACAGGTCAGGATATTGCACACGTTGGAGAATGTAGCATTGGAGTCACGACGGCAGAAGTACGCAAAAAAGAGTTGTATATGAGTGTGTATATGCCTGATCTTATGGTGGGAACTGTGGGTGGAGGAACAGGGCTTGGTGCGCAAAAAGAGGCGTTGCAAATTCTTGGGTGCTACGGAGAAAAAAATAAAAATAAATTTGTGGAAATTCTTGGCGCTTCCGTACTTGCAGGCGAGATTTCGCTTCTTGCAAGTCTTTCAGAAGGGTCACTTGCTCGGGCACATCAAAAATTAGCACGGGGGAAACAACTATGATGGGCATTGTGTCATATGGAACATATATTCCCAAATATCGGGTGCACACAGAGGATATTGCCACTGCGTGGAAGAAAAACCCCATGGAAATTATTGGAGCCTTGGGAGTAACCGAAAAAACAGTTCCGGGTGTTGATGAAGACGCGGTAACGATTGCGCTTGAGGCCGCACTTCAAAGTCTGTCGTATTTTAAAGGTAAACCATCAGCAATAGAGGCGTTATTTGTCGGATCAGAAAGTCATCCGTATGCCGTGAACCCAAGCTCGACTATTATCGGTGAACTTTTAGGAGTCGGAACGTCATATCTTGCGGCAGACCTTGAGTTTGCATGTAAAGCAGGCACTGCCGGAGTGCAAATGATTGCAGGGTTATTGTCTGCAAAACAAATTACCTACGGTATGGCGATTGGTGCAGATACTGCACAGAGTAAGCCGCATGATGCACTTGAATATACATCAGCGTCAGCGGGATCTGCCTTGTTGATGGGAAGTACAAATGTAATTGCCTCACTTCTTTCATACACATCTTATTCATCAGATACACCTGATTTTTGGCGAAGAGACGGGATCAGATATCCATCACATGCAGGAAGATTTACAGGAGAACCTGCGTATTTTGCACATGTTATGGGCGCGGCGACACTACTGTTTCAAAAGTCAAAACTGCAGCCAAAAGATTTTGATTATTGTGTGTTTCATATGCCAAATGGAAAATTTCCACGGGAGGTTGCAAAACGGTTGGGGTTTACCAGTGAACAACTTAGCGCCTCACTTACCGTTGATCATATTGGAAATCCCTATTCTGCTTCTTCTATGATGGGTCTCTCAGCGGTTCTTGATGTGGTAAAACCAAATAAAAAAATCTGCATGGTTTCCTATGGATCAGGGGCGGGAAGCGACGCCTTTGTTTGGAAGACAACAGATGCATTAGTAACGATTCAAAAAAAACGAAAAAACCTACGGGGGTTAGTGAGTCAACAAATAGCAAATAAAACCTACGTTGATTATCTTGGGTATTTAAAACAAACACACAAAGTATGAACATAACTGTTGCAGGAATTGGAATGACAAAATTTGGAGAGCTGTGGGCGGCATCACCACGATGGTTGGCAAGTGTTGCAGTTGCAGCCGCGATAAAAGACAGTGGAATAGAGAAAAAATCAATTCAAGGATTATTTGTTGCAAACATGTTATCGGGAATGCTTGGTATGCAGGGGCACTTAGGTGCACTTCTTGCAGAAGAGCTAGGTTTATCTGGCATTCCTGCATATACAGTGGAAGGAGCATGTGCGTCCGGTGGTCTTGCAGTGCACGCGGGTATCATGAGTATTTTGTCGGGTCAATATGACACGGTGTGTGTATTAGGAGTAGAGAAGATGACAGATCATAAACCAGAGCTTGTCAGCTCCGCGCTTATGGGAGCAGGATCTAATGAAGAGCGGTTGGCAGGCGCAACATTTCCCGGGCTGTATGCAATTCTTGCCAGAAGTCATATGGAAAAATATGGAACCACAGAACAACAACTCGCAAGTGTAGCAGTTAAAAATCATTTTCATGCAAGTTTAAACGCTCTTGCACAATTTACGCATCCAATTACGGTAGAGCAAGTAATGAAAAGTTCCTGCGTTGCTGATCCCTTAAAGCTTCTTGATTGTTCTCCTGTTACAGACGGTGCCGCAGCAATTATTCTTACAAAACACCAAAGTAAAAAATCCGGCGTATATATTATTGCTTCCGCCGTCGCAACAGACACATTGGGACTTGCCGGACGAAAAAATTTAACGGAACTTCAGGCTACAAAACAGGCAGCTTTCCAAGCGTTTACTCAAGCGGGTGTCGGACAAAAAGATATACATCTTGCAGAGGTGCATGATTGTTTTACCATTGCGGAAATTTTAGCAATTGAAGATATGGGATTTGAAAAAAAAGGTGATGTGGGGATGCGCATGGAAAAAGGAGCATACACACTTGGAACTGCTGAGCATATTGTTATTAATTCCTCAGGGGGCCTGAAAGGATGTGGGCATCCGATTGGTGCAACAGGTGTAAAACAAATTGTGGAAATTACAAATCAACTCAGGGGAGTGTGTGGAAAACGGCAGGTAAAAAATGCGAGGCTGGGACTTGCTCATAATGTTGGAGGGTCCGGTGCAACAGCAGTAGTGCATATTTTAAAAAAATAATTTTATGATTAGTCCTGTTAAAATTTGGCGTAATCAAAAACATTTTACAAAGCTGATCGGTAAAACGGGACGCATTGTTTCGTGGACGATGATTCGGGTGCCGCCTGATGGGTTTAGTGAACAGGCACCATATCCACTTGCAGTGGTGCGTCTGGATGGTGGTATGCAAATAACAGCGCAAGTTGTTGATTGGGAAAAAGACCAACTTAGGACAAACCAAAAAGTATTCACTGTTGTTCGCAGAACTATTGACGCGGCAGCAGATGGGGTTATTCCATACGGCATTAAAGTAAAACCAATATGATTACTGTTTCCGTTCCGGGAAAAATCCATTTGATGGGAGAGCATGCAGTTGTATATGGTACACCTGCGCTTCTTGCCGCAATAAATCTTCGTATGCGGGTTGCTGTCGAAGCATCTGAGAAAATGGAAGTTATTTCAACTGAATCACCTGAATATGTATTGTATGCAGTGCAAAAAGTGAAGGAACATTTTCATCTCTCGTCCATTCCCGCTATGCGAATTACTGTTGATTCAGATATTCCGGCGGGGTTTCATTTGGGATCGTCCGCCGCCACAGCCGTTGCAACCGTTGCCGCAGTAACATATTTTTTGAAAAAAATTTGGAATCCCACATTGTTTAACCAGATAGCGTATGAAGCGGAAAAAAAACAACATGGAAATCCATCCGGCGGCGATAATACAATTGTAACAATGGGGGGGATATTGTGGTTTCGGAAGGAATTGGAATTTTTGAAGAGCATGTGGCAATTGGATATAAAGATACCATCATCAGTCAACCATTTTTTTCTGATAAATACTGGTAGGCCAACAGAAACAACAGGTGATATGGTGGCGCTGGTAAGAAAACGGTTTGAAAAAAATAGAAGAAAAATGAGAAACGTATTTTTTCAGAACGAAGAACAAGCAAAAAATATCACAATAGCTCTTAAGGATCAAAACGAAGAACAATTACTAAACGCAATGAGTAAGGGTGAGGAGACGCTTGAACGAATGGGTGTAGTCGGAAAAAAAGTTATTCCTTTTATACGAGCGGTTGAAAAAAATGGAGGTGCTACAAAAATTTTAGGTGGCGGAGGGAAAAGAGATGGCGTAGGATTTCTGCTTTGCTATCATAAAGAACAGAGTGTAGTGGAAGAAATCGGGAAAAAGTTCGGATATGCCACACAACCGGTATTGTTGGGGGGAGACGGGGTAAAACTCGAAAAAAAATAATATGATGACAATTTCTGCACCGGGAAAACTTATGCTTATGGGAGAGCACGCGGTAGTGTATGGGTACCCGTGTCTTGTGACTGCAGTGTCTGAACGACTTGCTGTTTCCATTGAAGAGACACAAGATAATAAAATCACGATTGATGCACCACAAGTGAAAGACACACGGTTTGTTGATCAGGCTATTTTTGATGGGTGTCGTGCGTTTGGAATTACCCACCATGGTTTGCACATAAAAACGCATAGCAATTTTTCCAATTGTTACGGATTCGGATCATCCTCTGCGGTTACAGTTGCGACACTTGAGGCATTAGCAACAACGTTTCATAAGAATATTGATAAAAAAAATTTGTTTGAACAAGCGTACAAGACGGTGTTAACAATACAGGGTGTTGGTTCCGGATTTGATGTTGCCGCCGCAACACATGGGGGTACATTGCTGTATACCAAAGGCGGAGATACACTGCAGCAATTATCATGGGATATGAACGACGATGTATCGCTCGTAGTCGGATATAGCGGTATAAAAGCTGACACTCCGTCGATTGTGAAAGATATCGCTAAGAAAAAAGATGCGCAGCCGGAATTGGTAAACCGAATTTTTGAAGCAATAGGAAAATTGGTGCTGCAGGCAAAAGTTGCAGGGGACAAAAAAGATTGGGAAACAGTCGGGAAATTAATGAACTTTAATCAGGAATATTTGCGTGATCTTGGTGTGAGCACAGAGAAGTTGGAAAGCATGATTTATGCGGCAAAACAGGCAGGTGCGTTTGGAGCAAAATTATCAGGGGCGGGTGGAGGAGATTGTATGATTGCACTGGTTTCGAAAGAAAAAAAAGAAGCAGTAGAAAAGGCAATCGCTCAAATTGGAACAGTTGTATCAGTTTCGGTAAATACAGAAGGAGTTCGTGTCGATACGACGGATGACCAGTCAGAACAGTTCATTGTTGTGGATACAGATGATACTGTTATCAGATATGCGTCTCGGTATGTATGCCATCATGATAAATCATTGATGCACCGAACGGTTGGAGTACTTATTTATAATAAACAAGGGAAATTATTGTTGCAGAAACGAAGTCATACAAAAGACATGGAACCGGGTAAATGGGGAATTTCTTCCGCGGGTCATGTGACGAAAGGGCAGACAAATGAAGAGGCGATGCATCGTGAGTTATTGGAAGAGCTTGGTGTTGATATGCCGATTATATTTTTTAAAAAATTTATTGTTGAAGGAACAAATGAAACTGAAATGGCGTGTCTATATACTGCAAAATCAGAAGGCCCCTTTATTATAAGTAAAGATGAGGTGGAGGAGGTGGATTTTTTTGACACCAGAGAATTGAAGTTTAAAGTGGCATCAGGCGCAATGATACTTACGGAAGGCGCTCTCATATCACTTCGTCAGGCGGGGGTACTCGTATGAAAATAACTGCTGTAGCTCCTGCAAATATCGCATTCATCAAATATTGGGGAAAACGATCGGGTAAATTTCGTCTGCCGCTGAACGATTCAATTTCTATGAATTTAAGCGGAGCAGTGACAATGACAACGGTGGAATTTTCCTCGGCGTTTACCCGCGACGATATTTCGTTTGTTGGCGAATCAATTTCTGAAAGTGAAAGTAAACGGATTAAAAATCATCTTGACCGGCTTCGACGACTCGCGCGAAAAAAAATATACGCTCATGTTGTGACAAAAAATTCATTTCCAAAAGGGACGGGGATTGCTTCATCCGCATCTGGATTTGCAGCACTTTCATTCGCTGCTTCTCGTGCCATTGGATTAGCTCTTTCTGAAAAAGAATTGACAATACTCGCACGAATCGGTTCAGGTTCTGCGGCAAGAAGTATCCCTGATGGATTTGTTTGGTGGCATGCAGGAAAAAAATCTGCTGATTCATATGCTGAATCCTTGTTCCCTTCTACATGGTGGAATATGTGCGATATGGTTTGTGTTGTTTCAAAAGAGACGAAAAAAATATCAAGTACCGAAGGGATGGATGCCATAAAGACAAGTCCAAATTGGCGCACTCGTGTACAGCAAATTCCTGAGAAAATTATTGCGATGCAAGAGGCACTCACAACGAAAAATATACACGCGTTTGGAGCACTCATTGAGGAAGATGCAATTTCTATGCACTGTGTCATGATGACGCAGAAACCGCCACTGTTTTACTGGAACGACGCAACACTTCGTGTGATGGATGCGGTTTATGAGTTACGGAAAAATGGAACGCCCGCATATTACACAATGGATGCCGGTCCAAATGTGCACATTCTGTGTGAAGAGAAAAATGAGGAAATTGTACATAGCGCACTGAAAAATGTGTTTGGTGTACAATCAGTTATAGTCAATGCTCCGGCTCGTGGAACACATTGTATACAGCAACATTTATTTTAATATGGATAAAAAAATTTCAGTTCCGCAACATATCGCCGTTATCATGGATGGGAATCGCAGGTGGGCTCATGAACATGGGCTTCCATCTGTTGAAGGGCACAGAAAAGTAGCGGAAGAGACGCTGGAGCCTCTTATAGAACACGCCGCAAAATTAGGAGTGAAGTATATGACATTTTGGGCATTCTCAACAGAGAATTGGAATAGATCAGAAGCAGAAATAAAAGGAATCATGTCAATATTTCGGCACGTTATTAACAAACGATGGCAACGACTGCAGGAAAAAGGAGTGCGCATTCGGGTAATTGGTGATCTGTCTCGGTTTCCTGAGGACATTCAGGAATCATTAAGAAACGTAGTGGAACAATCAAAAAATAACACAAAGATTACAACAATTTTTGCGTTAAATTATGGAGGGCGGGATGAAATAGTGCGAGCAATAAATATATTGCGGGACGTGGATGTTGTGACTGAAAAAATGCTCGAAGAAAAGTTGGATACGGCAGGAATTCCAGATCCGGAATTTGTCATCAGAACCGGCGGAGAACAGCGTCTTTCGGGATTTTTACTTTGGCAAATAGAATATGCGGAGTTTGCATTTCCGACGTGGTATATGCCGGACTTCACACCCGAAAAATTGGATGAGCTGATTGAAGAGTATCAAACAAGACAGCGAAGGTTTGGAAAATAATTGTTATTTGAAAATTTCGGTAATCGCAGTGATACCAAATACAGTTCCAAAAAATTGTGTTATCCAATACGCGACAAAAATTACTAAAAATCCGACGATGCCATAGGTAAGTGTTTGTTTCCCTTTTTCCATTTTTTTTGCGTCTCCTGCACTGGTAAGCAAAGTAAAACCTGCACTTAAGATCATGATTAACAATCCAATACCTGCAAGAGGAAGCGCAATGGTAAAGAGTGAAGAAACAATTCCTCCAAGTGTAATTGTTTTATCTCCCAATGGCCCTACGATTGGAGTTGGATTTATTTCACTTCCCGGCAATGTTAATTTTTGTGCTAAAAGGTGCATATTATGAAAATCCAGGAATTTTTAATATTGTTACGCCGACAAGCTGCAAAATGAAAATGGAAAAGATGATAAGCAGCAACCCTGTAATAGCTGCAGTGACTAGCTCTTTTCCGGCATTTAATTTCTCGGGATTTCCTGCAGACATCATCATTTGGAGTGCGCCAAAGAGAATGAGCAAGAATGCGATTCCTCCTGCAATACCGATAGCAAATGGAAGGAATTTATTGAGGAGTCCTGTTGATGTTGCCTCAACACATCCGATGGCAGTCCACACATGTTTGTCGTCATTCATACAACCTTCACAGGTTGTTTTTGCTGTACCACTCAGGAGCGAACATGTGTTGGCTGTTGCTACTGGTGTAGGTGTCAACACGGCGCCTGCGTCAGAACATTTCATTTTTTGATAACATTCATTAGCAGATATAGGAGCTTTGCCATTGCAACATTCTTGTCCGACCATTTTACATGATCCGGTTTGGATGCACTCCGCATATATAGGAGAGAATTTTGGCACAAAAAGAAACGTTGCAAGAATGAAAAAGATAATAGAGATGGCTTTTTTCACCTCTTAAGTGTACCAAAGCGTGAGTTTAAAGAAAAGAGCATGATAGAATAGGAATACGCATGAAATTTCTTCGTATTGTAATTAGCTTTTGTTTTTCCTTCGTATTATTATGGTCGACACGACCAGTGTATGCACAATCATGTGATTCTTCCTGTTCAAGCACTGAGGAATGCAAGTTAAAAATGGCAAAATGTCAGGAAGCGTGGGATCAGATGGAGGTGGCAAAAAAACCGCATGTTGACGCCCTCAGAAAGATGGAAGCGGATATTGCCGCATTTTTAAATAGAATTAAGACAATTGAAGTTGAAATGGTGATAAAAAGTAAAGCAATTGCAGAAGGGGAAAAAGAACTAGGCGCATTGCTAATTGTTGCAAATCGTCGTATTCGGTCATTCTATATACGTTCATCAAATATTAACCTGTTGGCATCACTTTTGACGTCATCTGATATTGGCGCAACCTTACGAAATTATGGATACCAGCAGGCAATTACAAACGAGGATAAACGGGTAATCACACAGACTGCTGTTATGGTGAAAGATTTGGAAGATAAGAAGAAAAAACTGGAAGGTGAGCGAGCGACACTTGCAGCAATGAAAGAGGATGTGGATAAACGGGCTGTATCTGTGCGTAAATTGGTTGCCGATGCAAATGCATATGAGGCACAACTTTCAAGTACAATTGCATCACTTAGCGCAAAGCAACAGGCCTTTTTAGGCGCAAAACTAGCAGGTCTCGGTATTCCTTTGTATGCGATGAGTGGTGGCGGGTGCTCGAGTGATCTGACGAATGGGAAAGACCCTGGGTTTAGCGGAGGATTTGGATTTTTTACATTTGGAGTGCCTAATCGTGTAGGGCTTAACCAATATGGAGCTTGGGGACGCGCAAAACAAAATCAGGATTATGACACAATACTTAAAGCCTATTATAGTTTTGATTCTATAGAGCGTCGAGATGCAACGATTAATGTTCAGGGATATCAAGGTTATTCCCTTGATGATTATGTCAAACGTGTTTATGAAGTTCCTGCTTCATGGACAGACCACGAATCCGCCGCACTCAAAGCTCAAGCTATTGCGATTAGATCTTATGCTCTTGCCTATACGAATAACGGTCAGGGCTCCATATGTACCACGCAACAGTGTCAGGTGTTCAAACCTGAGCCAAAAACCGATAATAATAATGCTTGGATAAATGCCGTTGATGCGACAGCTGGATTGGTAATGATTCAAGGAGGCAACCCAATTAAAGCGTTCTTTTCTTCAACGCATGGAGGATATGTATTTAACACTGGTGATCTGTCAGGGTGGACGCAAACACCATATACAAAACGCGTGGTAGACACGACGTCTGGGTCTGTTTCGAGCTTCTCTGATCTTAAAAATACCGCGTATGATAAAGATAGTCCGTGGTTTTACTGTGATTGGGGAGGACGAAGTAGCGCTGGTGGAACTGCATGGCTTAGACCTGAAGAGGTTGCTGACATAATTAACGTTATGTTATTGGCAAAAGCTGACGGCGGCACACAAAGTCATTTGGTACAGACGGATAAAACGAATCCTGATGGTACCGACACGTGGGATGCAGGTCGGGTTCGAAGTGAATTAAGTTCACGGGGTGTAACACCATATAATTCAGTTTCCAATATTTCTGTCAGCGCAGATTTTGGTATTGGTCGTGTTACCTCAGTAAATGTATCAGGGGACGGAAAATCGAATTCATTTGCCGGTGATGAATTTAAAACCTATTTCAACTTGCGGGCACCTGCAAATATTCAAATAGTCGGACCATTGTTCAATGTTGAACGGAAGTAGTACAATACTGTTACTAGAGTGCCCAAACTAATACGCCCATGAATCTATTAACTGCATTTGCCAAAACCCCAAAACATCTTCGTTTTGAAACGCAGGAAAAACAAGAAGTGATTATTCTTTTTCTTAGGCAACATCTTATTGTATTGGTGCCATGGCTCATTATCGGAGTTATTTTGTTTTTCACGCCGACAATTCTTTTTCCGGTGTTATACAGATTTTTCTCTCAGTCATGGAGTATACCAACCGGATATATGATTGTCGGTACCGTATTTTGGTACGTCTTAGCGTTTGGGTTTGTTCTTTCAAAATTTTTATTCTGGTTTTTTAATATTTTTATCGTGACGAACGAACGCATCGTGGATATTGATTTTGTGAATTTACTGCATAAAGATATTTCAGAAACGCAACTCGAACGGGTTCAGGACATTTCATATAAGACGAGCGGCATTCTTGCCACCATGTTTAATTTTGGAGATGTGACTATACAGACCGCAGGAGAAATGCCAAATTTTATGTTTGAACGTGTCCCAAAACCGAGTGAAGTTGTTGACATCATCAGCGATGAGGCAAAAACAAAAAATAAAAAGCAAGTATGATACCGCAAGACTATACCAGCATCGGGTTTTTAATAGCGAAAGTTTTTATCGTAATCAGCTTGGTTTTATATGCGATTTATGCATGGATTATGGTGAGACAAGAACAGTTGATGTCAAAAGTATTAGCTGAAACTTCTGAAGCGGTACTGCGTTTGCTCACCATCATACACCTTGTTGCAGCAGTATTTGTTATCATTCTTGCGCTTATCTTACTGTAAGCAAAGAACGTGATACGATGGAAGAAGTATGCAGATTCAAACATCCATCGGGTCGGTAGTAGGAACGAATTCTTCTGTTCATTGGGCGCAAACAATTAAAACTCCCAACGCTTATGGAATTGTGGAAGTAACAGATGACGCGGGGATTGCCCAAACCGTCGGTATGCAGGCTATTGGAAAAATAACAAGAGCGTTGGAGCGAGCGCCGGTTGGTCTACATGAAGTTGAACTAATAGCAAATGAAGGAGTCCATGACGGTATCCAGTCTATTGTGCTCGTTGTTCCGGTCGGATCAGTGTTCTATATTGTTGTTCGCGGATCTGGAACTGTTTTTCTAAAACGGAATGGGCAATACGCAAAACTTCTTGACCACGAAGGAAGTATATCGGGGCAGGGATCTATAGGAGACATTGTTATTCTTATTTCAGGGGCATTTGGACATGTGATTGAGGAAAGTAAACTTATTGCTCTTGTAGAGCAAACGTCTGCAATTGAATCGGCAGAAAAACTGGCAATGGTGCTCAATGAGGAGTCAGATTCGTCGGGGTGTGCAGCAATATTACTGGAAGTGGACGCGATTATTGCTTCTGAACAGATGAGCACAGTATCGCAAACACCAATAAAGCAAACGTCAAGACTGGGTGTATTAGTGGATAGGATTCAGCTGAATACTGGTGCGGGAAAGATTCATCGATTTATTCATGCTAATTCCAAGGATAAATTGTCGACAATGCATAGACACGTTGTCTTGTGGCGTCACCGGTTAAAAAATCCAAAAGTAAGTATTACCATGATTCTTCTTATTTGTTTCGGAATAAGCGTATTATTTGGAGTGCAAAAGGAGTTGACGACAAAACAAGATAAGCAGATTACCTCCGTTATGACAGAGGCAAATCGGATGTTTGAGGAGGGAACGGCGCTGATGGAACTCAATCCGGTAAAAGGAAGAGAGCGATTAGTGAGTGCAAAAACAACACTGCAACCTGCAAAAGATGCAGTGACCAATAAAACAAAAGAAGGTCGGCGGGTTCTTGAACTATATAGTCAAATTGATGATGCACTTATTGCTGCAATGCATGCGTATAGCGGTGAACCACAGATGTTTTACGACGCAGGACTTCTAAAAAGTGATGGAGCGGTATCAGGGATAGCAATTGAAAATGATACTGTACTTTTAGGAGACGCAAAACAAAAAGCAATATATAGTCTTTCGCTTCCTGGGAAAAATGGATCAATTATTGGTGGTGGTACAGGATATGAAACGGTGCAGCTAGTTGCAGTACACGGAGCAACCGGATATGCGCTTCTTTCTGAAGGAGTGAATGCGATTGCTATAAATCAAAAGCAAACAAAACAAAATGTTATAAAAAAAAGTGAGGATTGGGGAGTTATTTCTTCGATGGTTTCTTTTGGAGGGAATATATATTTGCTTGATTCTGGGAAAAGCAGAATTTGGAAATATGTTGCGACAGAAACAGGGTTTTCTGAAATCCGAGAATACTTAAATCCAGATACACTTCCTGATTTATCAAAAAGTACGAGTATGGTCATTGACGGATCGGTTTGGATTGGTACGAATGACGGGAAGATTATGAGATTTACGCAGGGAAAAGAGAACTCATTTTATCCCAAAGGAGTAGATCCTGCATTTGGTTTACAACTGGTAATATACACCAGTGATGAAGTGAATAATATCTATGTTTTGGATAACAATAATAAGCGGGTTGTTGTCTTAGATAAAGATGGAATGTATATGTCGCAATATATCTGGGAGAGTGAAATACCATTCACTCATTTGGCAGTTTCTGAAAAACACGGTAAAATACTGCTTCTTGGCAATGACACAGTGTATAGCCTAGATATTAAGTAGGTATATGTTGATACAAAACAAAAAAGCTTCATTTGAATATACCATTGTTGACCGGATCGAAGCCGGAGTTGCTCTTGTGGGTGCAGAGGTGCAATCACTTCGATTAGGACACGGAAAGTTAGAGGGGGCATTCGTCAAGATTATGGGCGGGGAAGCATATCTTATTAATGCGACCATTTCTCCGTATACATACGCCGATCCCGACAGTTTTGAGCCTCAACGGACAAGAAAGCTGCTTGTGCATAAGCGTGAGCTCGTTTCTCTTGCAAGCAGGCTAGATAGCGCTAAATTGACCCTCATACCGCTTTCTTGGTATACTAAAGGTCCTCACATTAAGCTCGAAGTTGGCCTTGCGCGTGGGAAAAAACAGTACGAAAAACGGGAATTGAAGAAAAACGCTGATATCAAACGGGAACTTGAGGTTGATTTTCGGGGAAAGGTGAAGTGAGGATACTCATTTTTGGGGATGTACGATTCGACAGGAATGCACTTTGACAAACAGCAAGCCGACATGGATACATTGTCGTTAATCAGGTATCAAAAAATACATGCTGATACAACCCTCAGTAAGCTTGAAGCGAAACTTGCTCAACTTGAACAGGCATTAGCTTTCAAGAATTCCCCTGCTTTTGCATTCGCACGAGCATAAGGAATCATCCGGATTTTACTGTTTTCCAGCGAGTAATTTTTGGGTGAAAATATAGCTGGAGCGTCAGAGATCGAGACGACTGGCTCGATTTCGGAGTTTATTTCAGTCACACCCTATTTACTTTTTTGTCTATGTTCTAAGGTAAGTAGGAAATCACATAGACTACGCTTGTAGACGTTTGTTATTTACGTTTTTGGACCCGGGCTCACCCCCGGCATCTCCACACTCCGCCTTGATTTTGCATCAGGGCTTCGCGTGGCAGGCCACAGTAGTGCTGGTTTTGCATTTCGTAATAAACATTTAATTTAATATGTCCATCTTCGATTATCTGTATCCCAAGTTTTGTTTAGGCTGTGGGAAATTTGGCATCTATTGTTGCAGACAATGTGTACAAAAGATGCCAAAACTTCACCATCTTACCTGTCCAGAGTGCGGAAAACCTGCAATGGATGGGCAGACACATCCAAGATGTAAAAAAAGGTACGGACTTGATGGGTTACTGAGCCTGTATCCATATACAGGCATTATTCAGCGTGCAATAAAGCAGATGAAATATCGTTTTGCCTTTCGTGTAGTAAAAGATGTATTAGACACTGCAAATGTAGATAGTGTAACGGATTGGAAACAGAAGATGGAGGGAAAAAACATACTCATTATTCCGATTCCTTTGCATGCATCACGTCTTTATTATCGTGGATTTAATCAAAGCGAAATTGTTGCTAACTATATTGGAAAACAATTAGATATACAGGTAGAAGGGCACACTCTTTTTCGCATGAAGAAAACACTGCCGCAAGTCGATATGAAAAATCGAAGTGAGAGACTGGGCAACATGAAGGATGTTTTCGATGTATCGAACATTTATATATCATCTCATCATTCCGTTGTTTTATTGATTGATGATGTGTTTACAACGGGTGCAACAATGAGAAGTGCGGCTTCCGTATTAAAACGAAAAGGTATACCCACCGTATGGGGGTTGACGATAGCGCAGTAAATGAATTATTCAACAGTTGTTTCCCAAAGTCCGTGAATATTACAGAACTCTCGGACAATAAATGGTTCTTCGATTTTTGGAAAATCTGCCTCCGGTTTTTCGCCAGGCGATAAATATACCCGATAGGTTTTTTTACCAGCGATGATTTCTATCCATTCAATAAAATGAGTCTCTTCCATAGGATGAGGCACAGAACCGATTGCAACATGAATGCCATATTCAGATTTTGTTACAACGGGAATATGTTTTTCTTGTCCCACGTCATCTGTTTTTGTAGGGACAAGGAGCGGTTTATGACACACTTCAGTGATTTCACTCCCTGGACGCAAGATCTCTACAACATTTTTGCAGACGGAACATTGATAGATTTGATGACGTTGTTGCATATAAGGTTGTTCCTTTCTTTAGTACAGTCTAGCAGAAGGGGAAGGGTAAAGAAACAATAGTCGCCAGAATAAGGCAAATCTTGATATAATGCGTTATTGTAAGCTGAATTTTTTTGGAGGAGTCGCATAGTGGTCCATTGCGAGGGTTTGCTAAACCCTTGAGCTAGTAATAGCTCGCGCAGGTTCAAATCCTGTCTCCTCCGCTTGTAGATCGTGAAAGAGAGATGTAAGAAAAACCACTGGAGGGTGGGCAGGACGGTAATGCGCGAGTCTTGAAAACTCGTGGGAGCAATCCCTAACAGGTTCGACCCCTGTATCCTCCGCCTTCGTCCGCCGTGGCTGTCGCGTTTGACGCGACGCACGTTACTTCTACTTTTTTATTTTGTAGTATATACTGACTGTATGGATCAATCGTCTGCCTCCGAAAACAAAAATCCAAAAGAAGAAGTATATATAAGCTGGACATCTCCCTCAAGGCTGTTTAAACGGCGGAATAAAGAGTATTTTACTAATATTGGCGCGATTGTTTTTCTTCTCGTTGTTATTCTTATTTTTGCCCGTGAATTTGTGTTGGTTGCCGCAGTGCTTTCCATTGTGTTTCTGATTTATGTATTATCAACTGTCCCTCCGGAAGATGTTGCGCATCGGGTAACAAGTTTAGGAATTGAAAGCGCGGGACACTATTATCGGTGGGAAGAGATAGCCGCATTTTGGTTTGAGGCGCAGTGGGATCAGCAGTTGTTGTTGCTGCAACCAATGATTGGGCCGCGTATTATTATTCTATTGGGCGAACAAGATAAAAAAAGCGTGCAGGAAGTGTTGGAAAAGTATATTCCATTCCGAGAACATCCGGAACGGTCATGGGTGGAGAATGCGTCATCTTGGCTTTCTAAAAAAATTCCTCTGGAAAAACCCGGTGTGTAGCCTCAGGTCTCGTTTCGTAGTAAAATGCGCATATTAGCTCTCGTAGTTCAACGGATAGAATAGGGCTTTGCGGAAGCTCTGATCACAGTTCGATTCTGTGCGAGAGCGCCACGTCAAACGTGGCTGTCGCGTTTGACGCGACGCACATGCTACAAGGAGGATTAGCCAAGTGGTTTACGGCGACAGTCTCGAAAACTGTTCTCCCGAAAGGGAGGCGCAGGTTCGAATCCTGCATCCTCCGCCTTCGCTCGCCTTAAGCTGGACTACGGCGGACGCAGTCGGCATTCGGATCGCGAAGGAGAGAGGTGATTATGAAAATTACTATTTGTGGAAGTATGTCATTTTGGATGGAAATGCGTGCGGTGAAAGACGGACTAGAAATTCTCGGACATGAAGTGTTAGTGCCAATTGATACATTCAGTGATGAAATGCCTATTGAGGCAAGAACGGATATTGCAGATGAAGTAAAGATAAGCGCAAAAATTGAGTACGATTTTATACGGGAACATTTCAGGAAGATTGAGGAGTCGGACGCAATCCTCGTTCTTAACTACGAAAAAAAAGGCATTGAAGGTTATATCGGTGGGAATACATTTTTAGAGATGGGGCATGCTTATGGACTTGGAAAAAAGATTTTTTTGATGAATCCTGTTCCTGATATGAATTATTCGATTGAGATGTATTCCATGCAGCCGATGGTTATTGATCGGGATATCACAAAAATAGCGTAAAAATTTGCTTCTGTAGTTCAATGGATAGAACGCGGCCCTCCGGAGGCTGTAATTGCAGTTCGACTCTGCACAGGAGCGCCAAGTTATTTATTTCTTCTTAAACTGTTCATTTTTCCGACCGTTGCGACAATAAGACCTAAAACAACAAGAGAGGCTCCAATGAGAAATCCGGTGGTCATTTTTTCTCCAAGAAATATTCCATTGACGATAATGGCAAACACCACCTCAATATATTGTTTAAATGATGCAGTGGTGGCGCTAAGATAACCGATAGCCCACTGGTAAAGAGAAAATGTGATGAGCGTTAATCCTATTGCTAAATAGATAAGTACCCCGAGATGTGTTGGTGATGAAAAAAGTGCGGCGGGGAATAACGGTTCGTTTGTGACTGTTAAAAATAGAAAACAGAGAATGGTGGATACAAAAAAATATATTGATGTCGTTGTAATTGAAGATACCTGATTATTCAGTCTGAGTTTTCGGCATAAAATTGCATATACAGTCCAACAAAGCATTCCCGCTGTGATAAGCATATTGCCTTGAAGATTGCCCGTCATAGCAGTTTTTGTTTCATAAGTTGGGAGCAGGATTATGAGAATAACTCCGATGAGTCCGATAAGAATCCCTATCCATTTTGACAAGGAATTTTTTTCACGGATAAGGAAATATGCAAGTATTGCGGTGACAAGAGGAGTGGCGGTATAGATGAGTGTTCCTGAATTAGCGAGCGTTGTTTTGATGCCAAGAAAAAACAATGGAGCGCTCAGTCCTCCAATAATTGTCGGCATGAGCAGTTGTTTCCATGGAAAGTGTTTATGTTTTTGTCTGATAAAAAACGGTAGGATGCATAACGAGGCGATAAAAAATCGATACATGCTGATAACAATCGGGTTAACATCGGCAACAAGAATTTTTGCTGAAACACCTGAAGTTGACCAGAGAAGAGAGGCGACAAAAATTGCGAGGAACGCGAGATGTTTTTTCGACATACTCCGATTATATCGCAAGAATGATATAATTCGATAAGTTTTTCCAAGGAGGAGTCGCCTAGGCCCGAAGGGCAGCCGTCGGCTTTGGTTTATGGCTTGGATTGTTTATTTTTTGAAAAGCGACATCTATAAGAGATGGTATATTGGTGTTTCAGATAATATTGAGAGAAGGTTGGAGGAACATAACAAAGGAAAATCAAAATCGACGAAACCGTATAGACCGTGGGTTTTGAAATATATAGAAAGTTTTGAGAATAAAAAAGAGGCGTATACAAGGGAGTGGTTTTTAAAACATCCAAAAGGATATTTAGAAAAGAAAAAGATAGTTTCGCAATTTTAATATTTGGAGGAGTCGCCTAGTTGGTTTATGGCGCAGACCTGGAAAGTCTGTTTGGGGGCAACCTCATCGCAGGTTCGAATCCTGTCTCCTCCGCTTATGAATAAAAAATCAATACTTTTAACCGGTGATGAT
The DNA here is from genome assembly GCA_049287205.1 of Microgenomates group bacterium. Classification (GTDB taxonomy): domain Bacteria; phylum Patescibacteriota; class Microgenomatia; order UBA10105; family UBA927; genus CAIJMI01. The sequence goes on along the minus strand of JBAQFJ010000001.1, from coordinate 877,438 downwards.
GGGTATGATTCTTTAGGGACTCGTGTCCTGATTCATATATTGAAAAACTCACATAAGCTTTCTATTGCAGGAACAAAAAAACAACAAAGCGGGGTTGGCGGACATAAATCAATTACAGGAACGGGAGAATGGGGAGTGGAAAAAGTTGATGGAGTTCCTGCATTATGGGTGAACGGTACGCCGGTTGATGCAATCGAAGCGGCTAAATCATGGTATACACATCCATTTGACTATATTGTCTCCGGCATGAATTGGGGTATTAATGTTGGTGGTAGTTTATGTAGCTCCGGAACATTTTCGGCAGCGTTTTACGGAATAAATCTCGGTCTTGCTCCGCGGGCTATCGCTATTAGTTGGGATATTTCCTCCAAACATCATTTTACCCGGCATACCAAAACAGACGGGATTGAAGCATTCATTAAACATCCGGGAATGTCAGCAAAGAATATTTTAGATGAAGCATTTCGTACAAAGTGTTGGGGGGCAAGTATTGCCAATATTAATATTCCTGCACATCATACGACCATCGTAGAATTTGCTAAACCGCTTGAAATTATGCGTGGATTGTGGCCACCGATGGAGTTAAATAAAAAAACAGGTATGTTTTCTTATGTATCAGGCGATCATATGCTGACCATGGGTGATGCGGATACGGATGTTCAAGTGATACAAAGGGGTCATATCGCGGTTTCCCCTTGTAAAGCGTCAATGATTGATGAGGATATATATCGAAAGTTGAAAAAATAAAAACGAGCGTTATTTTTTTAGCTTGTGCTTCACCGCTTCAAACACCATCGGTATAACAGAGATCAAGATAATTGCCATGACAACTATTGAAAAGTTTTCCTTAATAGATTCCATATTGCCGAAGAAATATCCTGCAAGAATAAATATTGAAACCCATGCAATGCCGCCGATAATGTTATAGGAAATAAATTTTCCGTAGTGCATTTTTCCGACACCCGCAACAAACGGCGCAAATGTTCTGACAATAGGAACAAATCTGGCAAGAATAATTGTTTTGCCTCCGTATTTTTCAAAGAATGCGTTCGTTTTTTCGATGTGTTCTTTTTTGATGGGGATTTTTGGATTCGCGATCATTTTTTCTCCAAAAAAATGTCCAATCCAATAGTTGGATGTATCGCCTAATATTGCGGCAAGGATCATTAAAGGAAGAATAAGCCAAACATTAAATGATCCGAGTGCAGCAAGAGCACCTGTTGCAAAAAGAAGTGAGTCTCCCGGTAAAAATGGTGTCAGCACAAGACCTGTTTCTATAAAAATAATTCCGAAAATGATTGCATAGGTGATGACGCCATATGTGGAAACTAATTGAACGAGATGTGTGTCAATATGCAATATAAAATTGACCAGATTCATGATGATATTCATAGAGTTTGATTATACAAAGGAAACGCCTATGTGTATAGAAGTTATATTTGATTTATAATCAAATGCAATGGATACCTATACTATTTGTATTATTGGGGGTGGAGCTGCCGGTATGATGGCGGCCTTTTCAGCCCGTCAGCATCATAAAGAAGCAACAATTTGTATTATTGACCATACGTTTGAATTGGGGAGAAAAATACTTGTGGCGGGAGCCGGAAGAGGGAATCTCACTAACGCCAATTTAGATGACAACATCCTTGCTCATTTTCATGGAAAATCAGCTTTGATGAAAGAAGTATTTTCTCAATATGACGGAAAAAAAATTAAGTCCTTTTTTGTAGATATGGGTATTCCGCTCTATGAGGAACAAAAGACAGGAAGAGGAAAAATATTTCCGGTTATTGATAACGCAAAAACAGTTCGCGACATTCTAGTCGATGAATTGCAGAAAAATAAGATTGATATACGTATTTCCACAGAAGTAACTGGAATTTCTCAAAAAGATAATGGTTGGAACATTAGTACTGATAACACTACCATTGTTTCTCAGAGCATTATTCTTACTTGTGGCGGGATGACATATCCGTCCCTTGGGTCAAATGGTTCAGGATATGTGTTGGCGCGTAGTGTCGGGCACACAATCATAGAGCCGGTTCCAAGCGCAGTGCCCTTGGTTACAAAAAATGTATTATGTCATTTTCTTCAGGGGGAACGGGTAACGATGGAAATATCCACAAAGGAACATATGTGTGTGGGTGATGTGTTGTTTACACAATATGGTATTTCAGGTTCTGCAGTTTTTGATATTTCGCGGGATATTTCTATACAAATAAACAGAGAGCATGAACAAAGCATTCCACTGTATTTGTCATTTTTCCCCGGTGTTGGAAAAGAAGAAATTCGTGACCGCGTGGAAAAGCGATTATTAAGAGATCCAAACCAGTCTATCGCAAGAAGTTTATGGGGATTGTTTACCGTAAAAGTTGCAAATGCACTATGCGCAGCCTCAAATATACAAAAAGAAACCACAGCAAGTACTATAACGAGTGAAGAAAAAATGAGACTAGTTGAAACACTGACAAGGTACGAATTAATCATTACAGGGACTCGTGGATGGAATGAAGCGGAATTTACTTCAGGGGGTATATCTGCTGATGAAGTTGATGTATCCACTCTTGCGTCCACAAAAGCTCCACATTTGTATATTGCAGGTGAACTGCTAGATGTAGATGGCGATGTTGGCGGATATAATTTGTCTTGGGCGTGGGCATCAGGGTGGGTTGCTGGAAAGCTACAGAAATAGTTCTATACTACGTATATGTTGACTTGTACTTTTGAAAACGGAAATAATGCTTCACTTCGTCATGTTGTCGTGCACATGGTTGTAGAGAAAGATGGATGTTTACTTTTGGAAAAACGAGATGGGCCGATACTTGAAACAGGGAAATGGAGTTTGCCTGCGGGATTTTTAGAGCGTGATGAGACAGCTGCGGAGTGTGCCATACGGGAACTCAAAGAGGAGACAGGGTGGGAAGGGGAAGTTGTGCGACTTTTTAAAATTAATACGAATCCAAATAGGCCTCATGAAGACAGGCAAAATATTACCATAGAATTTATTGTTAAACCGCTTAAAAAAACTGGCGAAAAAGATTGGGAATCTTCCAAAGTGGAATGGATTCCAATTGAAAAACTTCTTCCGTTTGATGAATTCGCATTCGACCACGGAGAAACGATCAGACAATATCTCGAATACCGGAAAACTCCATTTCTTTTGCCAATTCTTCTTTAGATAGTTGCCATTTTTATGTTTTGTGGTATTCTCTAAACCAAGAGCTGTGTATCAATAAATTTGAGGAGTGTCACATATGGGCGATGCAGATGAAGTTAAATCAAGATTAAATATTATTGATGTTATTGGTGAAAAAGTAACACTGAAAAAATCCGGCCGAAACTTCAAAGGACTGTGTCCCTTTCATAACGAAAAAACCCCGTCATTTATGGTGTCTCCTGACCGTCAAGTGTTCCATTGTTTCGGATGCGGTAAAGGAGGATCAGTCATTGATTTTGTCATGGAGTATACACATATGGAATTTCCCGAGGCGCTAGAGGAGCTGGCAAATCGTGCGGGAGTAGCACTGCAGGAAAGAAAAAATGATTCTCCGGATAAAAAATTAAAAGAATCGATGTATGAGATAAATGAACTTGCAAGTTCATATTTTACATATCTTTTAACCAAGCATCCGCTTGGAGAAAAAGCGCTTTTGTATGTGAAAAACCGCGGGATAACTGATAAATCAATTAAAACATTTGGGTTAGGATACAGTCCAAACAGTTGGGAGGCATTGTATCAATTCTTAAAAAAGAAACAGTATAGTGATGCGCTTATTGAAAAAGCGGGACTTGCGCTTCGCGGTAATCGCGGACTGTATGATCGCTTTCGCGGAAGACTGATGTTTACACTTCGTGATCATCGGGGGAAAGTCGTCGGATTTTCCGGTCGGGTGTTAGACCCTACTATAAAAGAGGCAAAATATATCAATACCTCAGAAACCCCCGTGTACAGTAAAAGTAATGTGCTTTTTGGGCTGGATGTTACACAGGACGCAATTGTAAAAGCCAATGAAGCGATTCTTATGGAAGGAGAAATTGATGTTATCTCTTCTTTTCAATCAGGTGTTGCGAATGTTGTTGCAATTAAAGGTGCGGCGCTTACAGAAGGACACGTCCATTTATTAAAACGGTATACAGAACGGCTTATTTTTGCGCTTGATAGTGATGTGGCGGGAGATGCGGCTGCGAGGCGCGGCATTGATATTGCGGAACGTGAAGGGATGGATATGAAGGTAGCGGTGATGCCAATGGGGAAAGATCCGGATGAAGCAGCAAGAGAAGATCCTGTGGGGCTGAAAAAAGCAATGAAAAACGCTGTTCCAATTTACGATTATTTTATCAGTTCATCCAAAAAAAGATTTGACACGACCACAGCCTTCGGAAAAAAGAAAGCGAGCGAAGAATTATTGCCGATACTTTCCAAAATTGAAAATAGTATTGTACAGGGGCATTACATTAAAAAAGTTGCCACAGAGCTAAGCGTTTCAGAAGAAACAATCATTGATGGAATGAAAAAGGTAAAACCGGCACTTGAATCGTTTCGGGTATCAAAAGAGCCGGAAGGTAAAAAAGAAAGCTTTGCTATTTCTGGTCCGGAACGATTGGAGTTGTATTGCCTTGGATTACTACTACAAGGGGATACAAAGACGTTGGCAAATGAATTTTTTTCAGTGATTACTCCTACGGAGCTTAAACATATGGGGGTTCGGAGAATCATGGAACAGATAAAGAACTATGGTGTACCAGACGATGATTTTTCAGTTATTGAATTTGCAAAAACATTGCCAAAGGAACTCTTGCCGGTGTTAGATGAGGCGTATCTTTGGGATTTGGCTGTACATTCGGATAAAAGCGACCTGTTTAAAAAAGAATGGCTAAAAACACTCAAGGAAGTACAGAAAGCGATTCTAAAAAGGAAGATGCGGGATGTTACTGACCGTATGAAAACAGCGAGCGTTGAAGATGAGGCTACCATTCAAGAAGATCTTGCTCGGCTTACCACAGAGTTTACCATGCTGGAAAAAAGCTCGTAGTTCTGTTATAATCCTACTAATCCAAGCGAAGTTCATTGTTTGCAAATGAGTACTCATTTGCCTGCAGGGACTCACGGTACAATTATGGCAAAAGCAAAAAATGTTTCTAGTGCAGAAGACCTCTTAAAAGAAGGAAAAGAAAACGGCTTCATTTCTCAGGAAGATATCCTGTTCCTTTATCCAAAACCGGAAGAACACATCATTGAGATAGATAGTTTATACGATAAATTGATTCGCGCGGGTGTTGACGTGTTTGAAACAACGTCAGCTGATGTGGAAAAAGAAGCAGGAAAAAGTATTGAAGAGCTCGAAAAGGAAATTGAATCACTCGCAACTTCCAGTGTTGAGCCCGTATCAGATCCGGTTCGCATGTATTTAAAAGAAATTGGACGTATTCCGCTTCTTAAATTTGAAGATGAAATATATCTTGCAAAACGGTATGAAAAAGGGGATAAAAAAGCAAAACGTAAGTTAACAGAATCGAATCTTCGGCTTGTTGTGTCTATCGCAAAGAAATATATCGGGCGTGGTATGAGTCTTTTGGATCTTATTCAAGAGGGAAATCAGGGGCTAATACGAGCAGTTGAAAAATATGATTGGCGAAAGGGATATAAATTTTCCACATACGCAACGTGGTGGATTAGACAGGCAATAACGAGAGCAATTGCAGATCAGGCGCGTACCATTCGTATTCCTGTGCACATGGTGGAAACGATTAACAGGTTTGCAAGAATTTCAAGGCGTCTCATGCAGGATCTTGGCCGTGAACCGTTTCCAGAGGAAATTGCAAAAGCAATGGAAGTCGACGTGACAAAAGTACGGGAGATTATGAAAGTCTCTCAGGAACCAACCAGTCTGGAAACACCGGTAGGCGATGAGGAAGACAGTCATTTAGGAGATTTTATTTCCGACCCGGGGCCAACCCCGTATGATCAGACCAGCAAACAACTGTTGAAAGAGCACATGGAAGAAGTACTGACAACACTTTCAGATAGAGAAAAAAAAGTACTTATTTTGCGTTTCGGGCTGGAGGATGGAAAACCGAGAACATTGGAAGAAGTGGGAGCCATGTTTGGAGTCACCCGTGAACGTATCAGACAAATTGAGGCAAAAGCCTTACGAAAACTTCGCCATCCGTCACGGAGTAAGAAGTTGAAAGACTACCTCGAATAGTGCTTTCTTATTATTTTCAAAACGTATGATTGAACATTATCAACCGTTTTTATTTCCTTTTTTAAGCTCTCGCGTGAGTCTTCCGAATGTCTTCACAAAACGATATTATTACTGGTCTTGGGAAGACGGGTTATGGGATTTGCTTCAAAAAAAACAAATAGAAAAGGGGAGCACTATCTTGCTTCCTGATTTTTATTGTACGGACGTGATTAATAATATGCGCTCACATGGATATATCGTGGCATTTTATAAGCTGGATAAGCATTTCCAGATTAAAAAACAAGCGCTACTTCGAAGTGTACAGCGTCACCACCCCGCAGTTGTCATTATTTTTCATGCGGCAGGAATCGCGAGCACTGTAATTGGTACGTTGTCTGTTATACAAAAAATAACAAAAAAGGCGCTCCTTATTGAAGACTGTGTTCAACAATTATTGGATCCGCAAACAGTGAAACCTGTAAACGAAAAGCATTTTTTGATGGATAGTCTCCGAAAAGTGACCCCGTTATATGGAAGTTTTCTGTATGGAACAAAAAAGGGCATGCAATTTTCACAGACAAAACGTTTTTGGTCTATGTATACAATACATACAACGCTTTTATATATGTTATTCAGGATGGTATTAGTCGCGTCATATGTGTTAAATAAACCATCAATAGCAGTGTTTGCACATAAAAAAATCTTGAAGAATCATGACGACATTATGGGCGACACTGTGGCGCATCGCGGAATATGGGGGATCGCATGGGTTTCGCAATGGCTTAATCGGGAAGCGGTAGAGCGGGTGAAGAGGGAGCAGACAAAGATTTACGAACATATGTTCAAGCCACTCTATACAAAATCCTCACCTTTTTATCGAATCATGATGAAGCGAAGTAATTATGGCAAATTACACGTATATCCGGTTGGGTTGAAGAAAAAAATGGATGGAACGTTACTTTCCTATCTTAAACGTAAAAATATTGTTGTTTGGTCAAAATTTCCAGACAGCAAATGGTCAACTACTCGTGATATTTTGTTTTTTCCATTAGGATTTCATATGAATAAAGAAAAAATAAAACGTATCACAAAAGCGCTTACAGTATGGAAAAATGGAGCATGGAAAGAGGAATTCCAACAAAATAAAGTTTCCTCCCCGCATTTATTGGTTCGTGCAGCGGAGTATTTACTTTCGTTTTAAGCTGTAAAGGAAGTTATCCAACTAATTTAGTTGGATACATCGCACCTTTTGGTTTTTCGATTGTATCTCCAACCTTACATTCCGTCCAAAATTTACTGGAGACAGCAATATTGCGTTCTTTACCGTCAGTCATTTTTACTTTTAAGGAGTAGAAACTTTCGGTTTTATGACTATCCTCAAAACTGCCTCGTTTTGTATTGTGAGATTTATCAGTAATCGTTCCTTTCCACGCCTCATTTTTTCCTTTGACAATGAGTTTAATGATAAATGCGATAAACGCAATGAAGGGGAGTAAAAAAATAATACCGCCAATTGTAAGACAACCGTTCATAGGGGTGTCCTCCTTATATAGTAAGGGTATACTTTTTCACTGCCAAAATCAAAATAGCCGTGGTATAATACCAAAGTATTCTTAACATTCCCCTGTAGCTCAATGGTAGAGCGGCTTCCTGTTAAGAAGAAGGTTCGAGGTTCGAATCCTCGCGGGGGAGCAGAGTTGGCACTTAATATACTATAATAATCAGCATGACCGACTATAAAAATTTTGTTATTGAAATTTTAAAAAAGGCTTCTGATATTGCTAAAAATAACTTTGGAAAAGTGTCGGGCACTTCGAAATCAAATGACTCAAACCAAGTATTAACCAAAACTGATATAGAAATCGGAAAATTAATTGTATCCTCTCTATATAAAAAATATCCCAATCACAATATTATTGATGAAGAAGCAGGGATTATTGACAATAAATCCCAATATACTTGGGTTGTTGATCCAATAGATGGTACAAGTAATTTTGCTAACGGAATACCTACATACGGTATATTAGTTGGTTTGTTAGACGGTGATACACCTCTTATTGGTGGTGTTAGTATGCCTGAATATTCCGAAATATATTTTGCCGAGAAGGGTAAAGGCGCTTTTTGTAACGAAGAAGCACTACATATTTCTACAGAAAACAAATTAATAAATACTCTTGTCGCTTATGGGATTGATGGGCACCAAGAAAATCCTAATATAACAAAAGATGAATGTGATTTACTATCTGAAGTAGTTTTAAACATTCGCAATCTTAGAGCAAGCAATAGTGTTTTTGACTATATGATGGTAGCAAAGGGGAAATATGGTGCGTATTTAAATCGAACTAGTAAAATTTGGGATAATGTAGCACCGCAATTAATCATAGAAGAAGCGGGTGGAATATACACCGATTTTTTTGGAAAACCGATCGATTACTCAAACCCTTTAGGAAAAGAAAAGCAGAACTTTACTTTTTGCGCTGCCGCTCCAAATTTACATAAACAACTGCAACTAATTATCAACAGCAATAAATAGGTTCATTTTTTTATTTCCTCTCTAATGTGAGCTACAAGCCTAAAGTTAAAGAAAGTCTTGATAATACAGGCTAATTGCGAGGTTATATTAGAGTTACGATTCTCGAGTATATTAATCTAAAACCTCATTGAGGATGCTTGAACTTTTGATATAATGTCCATATGAAAAATGCAATCATCCTTCATGGTGGCCCATCCAAAGAAGAGTATTATGATCCGGAAGCGCCAAGTATGAGCAATGCACATTGGATTCCATGGTTACAAGGGCAACTTCTGAAAAACGAAATATCTGCTGCTACTCCTGAGGTTCCACATGCATTTGATAGAAATTGGCCTGTTTGGAATAGAGAAGTTGAACGATTTGAGATTACATCAGAAACAATTCTTGTAGGTCATAGTACCGGTGCAGGATTTTGGATTAAATATGTAAGTATTCATCCGGATCTAAAAGTAGGAAAAGTCATATTAGTTGCTCCATGGCTTGATCCGGATCATGAACATACCAAAAACTTTTTTGACGACTTTAAAATTGATCCAAATATCGTATCAAGAACCGCTGGAATAACTGTTTTCTATTCAGATGACGATCAGAAAAGTGTTTTGAAAACAGTTGATATTATCAAACAACAAATACAAGGAATTGAATATAAGGAGTTTCACAATTTCGGTCACTTCTGTTTTGAAGACATGAAAACAACAAAATTTCCTGAATTGCTCAATGCAGTTCTTAAATAGCAATCCTTATCCGTTTTCTGGGGGGAGCAACGAATTATAATTTACAGTCATTTGTTTGCATATAGTCTTCATTGGGTATTGCCATAAAGAACAGTGAGAACATCATGTCGATCCTCTTGAGTTAATAACGTTATTCCACGATGAGCAAATCGAGAAGCAATAGACTTCTCGATATCGCGAGATGCATCAAGTAAACACGTAATAGTATATGGATTATCATCACCTGCAATTCTGTTTATTGAGATTTTTCCACAATTGAGACATAGGTGTACCATCATCAATTCATCATTAGATTTATATGTGAGTCCGATAGGTTTCATCTTTGCGCCGCAAGATGACTTTCTGTCTCCAGGAATATGTTGATCAACATGCTTCGACCAGAGACACAAAGGACAATGATTACGGTGTTTGGTTCCTATGGAAGTATTGGAAATGATGGCATGACAAGTCAGACACCTGAAAGATGTCTGACGAAGACAAAATCCTTATGTGAAGCATTTGAATGATACATCCAATGGGTAGTATATCACTTTTTACTTGTGGTTTGCACGTCATAATTGAGTAATGTAAAATAGAACTATATGAAAAAAGAAGAAACGCAAGAAACATGTTGTCAGGAAAAGTCAGTTTGTAAACCTCGTTGTCACCATCTGGGCGGACAACCATGTTCGATCTATGGACTTGGTGTTATCGGAGCTTTGTTTTATTTTCTCCAGAATGCAACGACATTTGGAGCGGTGATGATTGGCATTGGGAAGTCAATCTTTTGGCCGGCAATCCTTATGTTTAAGTTGTTGACTTACCTGCAGTTGTAAGTCCTGTTAAGGTAACAGTGTTACGATACTCCACCAGTTGTTGATGTAGTCCGCTTTTTTGTTCTGGTATTTTAGGTAATAGGCGTGTTCCCAGAGGTCTAATCCAAGAATTGGTGTATGTCCAAGGAGATATGGAGAATCCTGATTTGGCAACGTATATAGCTCAAGAGATTTCTCATTGTTTTCTACGAGCCACACCCATCCGCTTCCAAACAGCCCAAGCGCAGACTTGGTGAACTGTTCCTTGAAGTGTTCCAGTGACCCATATGAATCAAGAATTCGTTTCACTACATCTGTATCAGGAGTTTTTTTATTTCCCATAATTGACCAGAAGAATGTATGATTTGCGTGTCCGCCACCAAAATTTCTTATTTTTATTTTATCTGTTTCTGGCATTTCTTCGTTGAATATTGTGGACAGGAGTGTTTGGATGGGAAGCGTTGATAAGTTTGGATAGCGTTCCAATACAGTATTGAGATTATCGACATACGCTTGATGGTGTTTTTTGTAATGTATCTCCATTGTGGTATGGTCAATGGAAGGTTCGAGTGCGTCAAATGAATATGCCAGTTTTGGTAATTGAAACATAGGTACTATGGATAGAAAAACTTCATTTTACGTATCCATATATAGTCTAGTGTATGTGCTCCACTGATTCCGTAAGAATCCTTACAATCTTCCCCGACAAAAGAAAGAGGGGGGAAAAGGGGAAACAGAAAAGCAGCGGTTGGGAGGTTATTTACTTGTCTTGTTGAATATGTTGAAGTTTTCTCCAAATTGCAAGAATCGGTCGTCGACCTTTTGGTTGCAGAATTTTTTGTTGTTCTTTATAGCTCATGTACACTTCACCTCCTTTTGTATAATTGTTAATAAGTTCTTTGGGTTATTGATATGGAGTCAACAACCCGCTATTCGTAGATACACTAATATAGTTTATGTTGGACATGACATATTACTTCACCTCCAATGTGCCTACCATACCCATTTTTCTATGCGTTCCTACTGAACAATAGAATTCAAATGTTCCGACTTTGTCGGCAACAAACTCCATTGTCTCTTCTTGTCCGGCGGGAATTTGTTTGGTACGTAGTTGATATTCGTCTAAGACGAAGTCATGAAACCCTTCCGTATTTTTAAACGTTATTTTTACAGTATCTCCCTGATTTACTGAAATCGTATTCGGGGTAAATTTGAAATTTCCTCCTTCAACGGTAAATGCCCTTACGTTAGTTGCCATTGGCAAAGAAGTAGCTTGCGTCACAACAACTGGTTGAACTTCCTGTTTTACTATGTTGTTTGTCACGGACGCCTTTCTAGTAGATATATACCAAATACCACCGATAATAACGATAAATGCGATAATAATACTTGTTGTTTTATTCATAGTATCTATTGAAAAAAATGTATGTATACTTTTGACTCTAAATAAATAGTAACTATAATAAGGTGCACTATCTGTAAGAAATCTCACAAATATAGGTATGACAGTACAAAATGAATTGACGGCATTTTTTGATCCGTACCCGATGGTAAAAGTAAAAAAGGGTGAACTTATTTTGCAGCCGGATTTGTATATCTCTCATATTTTTTATCTTGTTAACGGGTATGTCCGGATGTATAAACTTCTTGCAAGCGGCAAGGAGCTGACAATTACCATATTTAAACCTAGATCATTTTTTCCATTATTTTTGGCAATAGACGCTGGTGCGAACACCTATTATTTTGAGTCATTTACAGAGAGCATTGTGAAACAAGTTCCAGTTGATGATGTACTTGGTTTTGTGAATCATAATCAAGAAGTTTTGCTTGATTTTACCAGGCGTACAAGCAGAGGTATGCAGGGAATATTAGAAAATCTTCAGTATCAGTTATTTGGTACCGTTACCCAGCGAACCATCGCGACGCTTGTTATGTTAGCTGGTAGATTTGGACAGCTGAAAGAAAATAAGGTTCATATTGAACTGCCAATTTCACATCAGGACATTGCAAATTTTGTTGGGGTTGCAAGAGAAACCATAAGTATAGAAATGAATAATCTGCAGAAGCGGGGATTGGTTTCATCTGCTTATAAACACATTACCATATCCAATCTTCAGTCTTTGACGAATATTCGTGATGGAATCGAATAACGTAAAAAAAGGAAATCAGTATCGATATGCTATACTTTCTCCCATATGGAACGATTTCGAATGATTGCTTCAGGATATGGATTTTTTATCAAAAAAATAAAATTTTACTCTCCGAGAGGAAAAATACCGGATATATGGATGGTTGGTTTAGTCTTCCCGCAGGACATATAGAAGACGGAGAAACCATTACATATGGAACCAAACGGGAAATTCAGGAAGAGGTGGGGGTTGTTGTGCAGGTGGAAGATCTACAACTGGTCCATGTCATGCACAGGAAAAGCAATGATATCCGTATGGATTTCTTCTTTCTTATTGAGGCGTGGAAGGGAGAGCCAAAAAACATGGAATCGGACAAATGTAGTCGACTCCAATGGTTTCCTATTGATACGTTACCAAAAAATACGATTCCCTATATCAGAGAAGCTATTCTGAATCATACAAAATCTATTTTTTATTCTGAATTTGGATGGTAAGTATTAATGATATTTTTCTTCAAATTCCTTAAACCAGTCAATTGGTTTTTGAGCATCTTTATCTTCATAGCCATTGTAATTTACCAGAATTTCCTCTCCTATCTGTATTGATTTCGTCGCACGATATATCATAGTTTTTTCCTTGAAATCCTGTACCCACTCGGTATTAGGAGTGAAGGAATGGTTGTAGATGGAACCATATCCGAGCACCATGACACCACACCGCGTGCTTGTCCAAGGATAGATGTAATAGGCAAGAATCGTTTTTTCTAAATGCGTTCGTTCTTTTGGTGCAATATACACCACTGGGCAGGCTTCAATGATTTCGCCGGCTGCAAATGTTTGGACTGCAAATACTCCGCGTCCTTTATATTCAGACTCTTTTACGATGACTGAAGGGCTGTTAATCGGTGATGTTGGGTTAGAGCCACTGGACATAGGTGCATCCTGTTGCTTGTTTTTTTTCTCTATCCCATCCTGCGGTGGAACATTTTTTCATCTTTTTTCCAGAGGAAGTCGTGTAAAGGACGAGTTTTGCACCACAATCCGGGCATTCTTCCTCAAGTGCTTCGGTTGTTCCGTTGATCCATTCGACGAAGTCACATCCCGTTGCCTCTTTTTTTGTCGCATCCCATCCGCCCGTGGAACATTTTTTCATCTTTTTGCCAAATCGAGTCATGGTAAGCACAAGTGGTGCACCGCACTTGGGGCATTTTTCATCAAGCGTTTCCGGTTCAAATGGAAGCCACAGCACATAGTCGCATCCGTCAATTTTTTTTGTTTCGGCGTTCCACATGCCCGCACTGCAGCGTTTAAGTTTTTTGCCGCTACTTGTGACAACAACTTCGCCGAGTTTACTTCCGCATTTTGGACATACCTCTTCAGACCCGGTTGCATTTGATTGTGTATTCATATTGTCATACTATAGCATGGATATTTAAAAAAATGTATGGAGGAAAATTATTTCCGTCGACAGTCGTGTGACTCGTGTGATAGGATAGAAAACATACCTTTTTAAAATTACCTATATGATTTCCGAGCTTATCTTTGATGTTGAGACAAAAAAATTATTCAGCGATATCACAACTGATGATCCTGGAGATCTTGGAGTGTCTATCGTCTCGGTGTATAGCAGAAAACTGAATGATGTGTTTGATGAATTGAGCGGAGAGATGCAAAGTTTTTGGGAAAAAGACTTTGACAACATGTGGCCACTCTTTGAATCTGCAGATAGAATCATTGGGTTCAATTCTTTAAAATTTGATGTGCCGGCACTTCAACCGTATACCAAAATAAATTTTCTTTCATTAAATCATTTTGACATCATGGAACTTGTCAGGCAAAAGACGGGAAGAAGAATCGGACTCAGTGCACTTGCAAAAGAAACCATTGGAGATGACAAAACAGATGTGGGAACAAATGCGGTTATTTATTGGGCAAAAGGGGATCCGGTAAGTCTTCAAAAACTGCAGACATATTGTGAAGCAGATGTTGCGTTGACAAGAGATCTGTATGATTTTGGGAGAAAAAATAATTTGTTAAAATATATTGATAAATGGAACAACAGTACAACAATTGATATTGATTTTTCGTATCCTAAGAAGAAAGAAAATCCGCAAATCGGATTATTTTAAAATTCCAATGCAACGTTTTATTGCTGGCAGTTGGGTGATTGTTGCATCATACCCTTTTTGAATAACCTTGCTCCCCTGAAAAACCTGCAATAAATTAAGTGATGATACAGTAGCGACATCGGGGATAATAGTGACATCTGCAGATTTGCAGAGTTCTTTGGAAAGGTTGTATCGGAAAAAATTTACTGTGGCAAATCCCGCATCTTTAACGCTTGGTTTTTTTGTTTCTTTTCCCTGCTCTCGGTCAAGTAACGGATATAAATCAAGGTTAACTGCAATAACGATATCAGCACCAAGTTGTTTTGCTTGGCGCACCGGTACCGGAGATGAACAACCGCCGTCAATCATGTAGGTATTGTTTAAAAATACCGGTTCAAATACAACAGGAATTGCAAAACTTGCATGAATGGCTGTTGCTAAATTACCGGTTGTTAACACCACAGGATCACCAGACGAAAGGTCAGTCGCAATTGCTGCGAATGGTAGAGGAAGCGATTCTATGAGAATATGGTGGAGGAAATTTTGAATGAATTCAGTAACATTATTTCCATGGAGTATTCCTGATGGCAATCCCACATCCGAAAAAACCCATAATAAATCTTTTTTTGTAAGTGAAGTGGCAATTTTTTCAACTTCCCCGATATTTCCAAGTGATGCGTACAATCCACCTATCAGCGCGCCGGCGCTTGAGCCGGTGATAATATCAATGGGGATATGATGTTCTAAAAGTGCTTTGATAACGCCGATATGAGCAAGTCCTCGAGGGCCGCCGCTGCCAAGTGCCAATCCAATTCTTTTTTTATTTGTCATATATACAGTATAGCAAGAATGTAAATATGTTTATTTTAAAATATAGAAATAGAAGAGCCCCGCAAGAAGAATCCTATAGATGGCAAACGGTAAAAAAGAATGTTTTTTTACAAACTGAAGAAATAATTTTACTGCAAGGAGCGCAGTTACAAATGATGTGATAAGACCGACACTTAAGAGTTGGAATGTTGTTGGAGTAATTTGAAAAGGTGTTTTGAGGATGTCATATCCGGTGGCTGCCAGCATCGTAGGAATGGCGAGAAGAAATGAAAATTCAACCGCGGCTTCTTTTGAAAGCCCTGAAAGAAGACCGGAAAAAATGGAAGCTGCTGAACGGGAAACGCCTGGAATCATGGATAACGTTTGTCCAAGTCCGATGTACACTGCCTGTTTTGGCGTGATCGATTCAAGTGATGTTGTGGGTGTTTTTCTTTTTTTAACATACTGTTCAATTATGAGAAACGCTAATCCGCCAATTGCAAGTGAACAGACGACGATGAATGCGTCCCCCAAAAGATAGCGTTTCACGATTGTATAAAAAATAAACCCGACAGTGACTGTTGGAATAAACGCATAAATAAGTGGTTTTATCAAAAACCGTTTTTTTAAAAGTGTGTCCGCGTAGAGAATGGCGACAGCTGCAATTGCGCCCAGTTGAATGATGATTTCAAAAGATGTGAGAAAATCCGTTTGTGGAATAGACAAAAGGGTGTCTGCGAGGATCATGTGTCCTGTAGAAGAAACAGGGAGAAATTCCGTAATGCCTTCAATAATTCCAAGAATAAAAGCGTGGAAAAGATTCATAAAAAAGGAATTATTCCGTTACAGTAATGACGTCATTAGGACAAGCAGCTGCTGCTTCGCGCGCCAGTTTTTTATCTTCTTCTATATAGGTGTCTGGTTGTTTTTTTATCGTAACCAGTCCTGTGTCGAGGGAAAAGAGTTCCGGTGCAATAGAGGAACACATACCACAGGATAAACATTTGTCTTGTTGTACATGTACATTCATAAAATTTCTCCTTATATTTTTATGCGATACCGTTTTACGTTTGTAGCACCACTCGTTAAATAGGTAGTGATGGTGAGTGTGGCATTTTGAATAGTGCGATGTGGTGTACAAACACCATGGCTGCATGTACCAAAGTAAAGATCTCTTGAGTCAGAGACGAGTCCTGCTGTCTGTACCGTGCCCATTGCACCCTGCGAAACACCCCCCGCAGTATAGTTGAGTTCGTATCCAATTTTTTTAACGGATCCAAGATTTTGAAATGTCACAATAACACTGTTTGTTGAACGTGAGAGTTTCGCTGTTGAATAGGAAAATGATTTTGTAGAGGTTGTAGTTTTTTTTACCCGTGTTTTTGCGGCAAACACAGGAGTCACTGTGGAACAAAATAGACCAATACAAATACAAAGAGTCAAAAAGGTTTTCATAGATTTGAGTCTATTATATACCATAAGGAGAGAAATTTGATAGAATAGTGGTATATGAAAAAGCCTATTGTAATAGGAAGTATCGTTTTTGCAGGATGTATTATTGTTGCCGGTATTTTTGTATACAGAACAAAATTTATACGTAGTGTGCAGAATACAGAGCCTGCAGTAACTGTTGCTCCGAAAGCATTGGTACTGTGGGAAGATCCTGCAGGCTTTTCATTTACCTATCCTGCCGACTTGACTGTCAATAAACACGATGAAGACACAGAGAATTATGCGCATGTTGAACTGACAAGTGCTGGGCATGCAGGAAACATTATTATTTGGGCAAAAGATACAACGTATCAGACAATAGATGCGTGGGTAAAAGGGGATAGTACAGTGAAGAAGGCACCATCAGTTGACACAACACTTGGTGGAAAAGAAGCTAAAAAAATCATACTATCCGGAGTAACCAAAAAAATGATTACTGGAGCAATTGATGTCGATGTGTTGATCACTGTCGAAGCAGACATGCAAACAGATGAAGCATATTGGACTGAAATACATTCAGGAATCACACAGACATTTGTATTTACAGCTGCCGAAACCACATCAGATATGGATGTTCAGACTGGCACAGATGATAGTAGTCAGTATGATGAAGAAGAAGTGCTGGAATAACCTCTATGGTATACTCGTTCTAGAGAAAGGGATATGATATGAATTTATTTATTGGAAATCTTTCATTTACTATTGATGACGCTTCATTAAAAAGCACGTTTGCACAGGCAGGAACTGTTGTATCAGCACAAGTTGTGACAGATAAATATTCCGGAAAATCCCGAGGATTTGGTTTTGTTGAAATGAGTTCAGAGGAGGATGCCAAGAAAGCAATAGAACTTTTTAATGGAACTATTGTTGAGGGAAGGCCATTAGTAGTAAACGTGGCACGCACCCCAAAACAACTCTAAATTGGTTTAGGGAGTATTTGTTGGTGTCGGCGTTGGAATTGTTTGACATCTTCCACCTGCCGGTTCTGATCCCCGAATAAAATATTCAGCTCGTCCAAAATAACAGGGGAGTGAAACGATATTTGCACTTCTCGGTGCGATTTCTTCCGGTTTATCTTTTAGAATTTCTGTCATGATATCATGCCAAATTGGTGCTGCCCCGGTAATACCTGAGGAAAGATAAGGATTCATCGGTGTATTGTCGTTGTTCCCAACCCACACCGTAGTAACGAGAGAAGGTGTATATCCAACCGTCCAATTATCTCGTTTATCATTACTTGTTCCTGTTTTTACGGAAACAGTTTTTCCCTGAATAACGAGTGCTGAGTTTGGTCCAAACGCGTTGGTTCTTGCTGTGTTATCGCTTAATATATTGCTCATAATCCAGGCAGCGTCCTCTTTAACAGCAAGTGTTCCATTATCAACTGTATTTCGTTCATACACTTTTCCTGTGTAATCAGTGACTTCAAGAATCGGTAGGAGATTTTGTCGTATTCCTTTATTAGCGAGCGTTCCAAAAACTTTTGCCATATCAAGCATTGTTACCTCTCCACCGCCAAGCGTGATAGATAATCCATAATTGGATGCGTCGTTCCATGAAGTGATACCCATTTGCTTCCCTTTAGAAACGATTGCGTTTACACCAAGACGGGAAGCAAGTTTTACTGCCGGGATATTATATGAATTGGCGAGCGCATAGCGAAGTGGTGTTGCTCCATGAAATTTTCCGTCATAATTTACCGGAGTATATGCCGGGTTATTGGGAATGGTATAAGAAACAGGGGAATCATCCAAAATAGAAGCGGCAGTAAATCCATTTTCCAGTGCTAAGGCGTAGGTGACAACTTTTATGGAGGAACCGGGTTGTCTGAGTGCTGTGGTTACATTTACATTTCCATCGTGTTCATTGTCAAAGTAATTTTTACTTCCGATCATTGCAAGAATCTCTCCGGTTTTTGGATTTGTTACCAACGCGGCACCGTTGCCGACGTTGAGATTTGTAAGCCCTTCAATATTAGAAGTGACAATGTTTTGCACTTTTTCTTGCATGGTAACATCAAGTGATGTAACAACCCGTAACCCTCCCTGTTCAACTTTTCTTGCTCCATACCTTTTTTCTAATATGTCTTTTATATACATGACAAAATGCGGAGCGCGAATAGAAATATCGGGAGTTGCAAAGCGGATTTTTTCTGCATATGCGGTTTCAGCTTCTTCTTTTGTTATATATCCGTCTTCAACCATTCGCCTTAAAACCTCTGCCTGCCGATCAAATGCTTTTTCAGGAGAGCTGCCAAATGGAGAGTAATTAGTGGGAGCTGCCGGAAGTCCCGCAAGCAGCGCGGTTTCAGCAAGGGTTAATTCGGACAGTTCTTTATTGAAATATGTTTTGCTGGCTGATTCAATACCCCATGACGTGCCTCCATACGGCACTTGATTGAGATACATTTCGAGTATTTCATCTTTGGTGTACATTCGTTCCGCCCAAAACGCGAGGATGATCTCTTTAATTTTTCGGGTGATTGAGACTTCAGGTGTCAGGAGCGCAGATTTAATCAGTTGTTGCGTGATGGTTGACCCACCTTGAATTTGGTGATTAAACAGAATTTCTGTTGCAGCTCTTGTAATTCCTTTTATGGAGAATCCGTTATGTTTATAAAAATCCCTATCTTCAATGGCGAGTGTTGCCTGCTTTAAATGCTTTGGCATGGCAGTCAGGGGAATAGGTGTTCTGTTTTGGTCAGCATAAATTTCATATAATAGTGCGCCATTCCGATCTAAGATTTGTGTTGACACAGCTAAATCTCTTCGGGAAAGCATAGAGGGGTTCGGAAGATTATGTAACCATTCATTGATGGTATATGGGATAAAGATGCAGAAAATGGCTGCGAGTATGCCAAACAAAAATGATTGCATATGGAATTTTTTCTTACCAGTCGTGTTTCGGTTGTTGATTTGTGTAAGATGTTCTTTATATTTGGTATGAACTGTATATAAAGATTGCCAAACAGAACAGAAGATTTGTGAGAGAGAAGTTTTTTTGGGAGCGTGCGGACGTGCCATATTTTGTAATAACCAATAGTTGATTTATATCTCGCCTGCGTAAAAAAAACAAGGAGGAAAACAACGGTTTATTGAATGAATGTCGGTTTATTCTCAGGATGTTGACAGTCAAGACAATATTTTGATATCGGATCTTTTACAATTTGTTTTTCTGTCACCTCCGTATTATCAGTGACACCTGGTGCCGCCAAGTCACCGGTCGATTTATCAATAACCACCGATTGCTTTAGATTTTCTTTTTCTGTCGGTACGGTTCCTTTAATAAAATATTCAAATCGAGTAGCGCACCCTTTGTCTCCTGCGTCAGGATTTGGTGGGAGGAGTCCTGAGATGGTGCAGATTTGCGCACCAACGACATTTTCAGGCTGCTTTGGCCAAATATCAGGTTTTCCAGCGAGTGCTTTTGTCATGAGTTTATTCCAAATGGGTGCTGCTCCTGTGACACCTGATACAAGATAGCGATTC
This sequence comes from Microgenomates group bacterium, assembly GCA_049287205.1. GTDB lineage: Bacteria > Patescibacteriota > Microgenomatia > UBA10105 > UBA927 > CAIJMI01. The sequence goes on along the minus strand of JBAQFJ010000001.1, from coordinate 857,164 downwards.
ATTGGTGAATTGTCGTTATTGCCAACCCATGTTGCCACAAGCATGCTGGGTGTATACCCGATAGTCCAGTTGTCCCGAAGATCATCCGTTGTTCCTGTTTTGACTGAAACCGCGTGATTTGGAATGACAAGAGATGAGCTTGATCCGAATGCATCCTGTCTTGCGTTGTTGTCTAAAAGTATATGAGAAACAATAAACGTTGTTTCATTGGAAAGAACCCTGTCACCTTTTAAAAGCAATTGTGAAGGAACTTCTTTATCCATGTTTGGATCAGTATATTCGCTCAGTGTTTTTCCGTCGCGGTCAACTACTTTTTTAATTGCCACTAGATTTTTTCGAATACCGCCGTTTGCAAGTACTCCGAACGCTTCCGCCATATCAATCATTCGTACTTCACCACCGCCAAGTGTGAGAGAAAGGCCATAATTATCAGGATTTTGAATAGTGGTTAGTCCAAAAGCGGAAGCTGATGCGACCATATCAGAAACAGTATTGATATACAGCATTTTAACCGCAGGAATATTCAAAGAATTGCCAAGTGCAAAGCGGAGCTGGACCGGACCGCGAAATTTTCCGTCATAATTTTTTGGGCAATATGAAGGTTGCCCTACAACGCCAAAACAAGTTGGAATATCTAAGAATGTGGTTGCCGCTGTGACAAGTTTTTTGTCAATGCCAATTGCGTAGTTAATAGGTTTGATTGATGATCCTGGCTGACGAAGGGCTGTTGTGACATTAAATCCTCCGGAGGGTGTCGCAAAATAATCGACTGATCCAACCATGGCAAGTATTTCTCCTGTTGGAGGATTTGTAATAAGCGCTGCTCCATTTGTTACATTGGTGGCTTGCAGTTTTGCCACCTCTGCACTCACTGTCGCTTGTGCGTATTCTTGCAGATCCGCATCAAGTGTTGTGTACACTTTCAGGCCGCCCCGTTCCACAGTATGTTCACCAAATTGATTGACGAGTTGTTCTTTTACGAACATAACAAAATGCGGCGCTTTGATATTTGTTGGTTTTTTAAAGGTGAGTGTTGTGTTTTTTGCCTCTTCTTCTTGTGCTTTAGTAATGTATCCATCTTCCTCCATTCGACGAAGCACCTCTTTCTGTCTTGCAACAGCAAGCTCCGGATTGTTGCCAAAAGGGGAATAGAGTGTCGGTGCCTGGGGAAGTCCGGCAAGAAGCGCTGCCTCGGCAAGATTCAGGTCTTTAACAGATTTGCCGAAATATTTTTCTGCCGCTGTGCCAATTCCCCAAGCGGTTCCGCCATACGGCACTTGATTGAGATACATTTCAAGAATTTTGTCCTTGGAATATAAAGCCTCCACCCAATAGGCGAGGATCATTTCCTTTAGTTTGCGGATAATGGTTTGCTGCGGGGTGAGGAGCGCTGATTTTACCAGTTGTTGCGTAATCGTTGAACCACCCTGCAGTTGTTTGCCAAGAATAGTTGCTGAAATAGCCCTAAGAATTCCCCCAATAGGATTAATACCGCCATGATGATAGAAGTCTTTGTCCTCAATGGATAGCGTTGCCTGCTGGACATATTTTGGAATATCTGACAATGGCACAAGAGACCTGTTTTGGTCAGTGAAAATATCAAACAAGAGAACACCTTTTCTGTCATATATTTTGGTTGCAAGCGGTATATCATAGACGCCAAGCTTGGTTGGTGACGGAAGATCTTTGAGTAGGGTGAAATAGACAAAAAGGGTGAGAAAGAGAGGAATGAGCCAAAAGCTATACGCGCGGTGTTTCCATAGCGTGGTGCGTAGCTTTCCAATTTTTTCTTTTGTCTCGGTGTTCATGTCTATCTATTATAATAGAAGAAGCAAAGAAAACCTATGGAAAGTACCCAAACAATCACGATCACAAGAATTTTTCCAAATGTTGGTGAGCATCCGACAAATGCGGTATCCGATTTTCAATCAGAGTTTGCCTGTATTATGCATGGAGCATCTCTTTCCTACGGATATGTCGCGGCTGCACTTGCCGCGGATACTGCCGTTTGGGGATATAAGGAAATCAGAAAAAGACACTGTTATTGGATAGACAAGAAAGCGTTGCTAACAAGAATTATCAGGACGACAAACATTTCTCTATGGCAAAAACGGAAGGAAAAAATATATAGCAAAGGATTGGTTGTTGATGGTGTCTGTTGTATCATTGGGCAAAAAACTGCGTGGATCGGATGTTTTGGTGATGCAAGTGTTGTTGAAATTCGAAAAAATCAGGAACAACGGCTCATGGGAATTGTTGCAGATATGGAATATGAAGCGATGCCAAAATTAGGAAGTGACAGATATGCACTGACATTTGCTTCAGCGACCTTCCCCTTTACAAGTGGTGACACATTGCTGTTTGCCGTTGGCTCGCTCGCGTCACTCCCGCGGGAAGAAATTGTGTCTTTTCTGAACGAGTCAAAAAAAGCAGTACTCCCATCGACAACAGGAAGTGTGTTGTTGCTGCAAAATGGATGCTATAGTAAATAGGAGAAGAATATATGATACGTACACCTGTCTTGCGTTCGATTCACGATATCCCTCCAAAAGCACATGTGATCGTGCGTATAGATATGGATGAGCCGATGAAAGATGGTAGTGTTACAGATGACGACCGGTTAAAAAAATCCATTCCGACAATAAAAGAGCTTCTTGAAAAACAGTGTGTCCTCTTGCTTCTCGGTCATGTTGGCAGGCCAAAAGGAAAAGATCCGCAATATTCGTTAGGTCCGATATATCGCGCTTTATTGCCGCTGATCCGTGAGTCCACAGCAACGACTGTTTCTGATATTTTTATTGAAGACGTACATGATGATGCAGCTATTCATGCTGCATGTCAGACGTATTCTGTTTTGTGTTTTGAAAATGTGCGTTTTTGGGAAGGGGAAGAACAGAATGATCCGCAGTTTCTGCAGGCGTTGATTCATAACGCAGACTGGTATGTGAATGACGCACTTGCCGTTTCCCATCGTCGTCATCGTTCTGTGCAGTTACACCATGACTTACCCACAAGCTATGGCATTGCATTTATACGGGAAGTGCAGGAATTGATGCATGTTGTGGAAAATCCCACCCACCCAGTGACAGTAATTTTGGGTGGAGCAAAAAAAGACAAGCTAACGTATGTGGCGGGGTTAGCGGCGATTGCAGATCATGTATTAATTGGCGGGAAGTTACCGCACCTTATATCAAGCGACACTATTATTACAGATAAATTTTGTATTGCCGCGCTTTCGGATGACGGATTTGATTTAAACAAACATGACATTGAAATATTTACTTCCATCATAAAGGAATCGAAAACTATTATCTGGGCGGGGGCAATGGGGTTTTTTGAAAATCCACAATATCGAGAGGGGACAGAAAAGATAGCGCGAGCAGTTGTTGCAAGTGGCGCATATACAATTCTGGCAGGCGGGGATACAGAAGCGTCAGTTTCTGGACTAGGAGAAGAAGAAAAGATTACTGTTATTGCCTCAGGCGGCGGCATGATGCTTGAGCTGTTAACGAAAAAATCACTGCCTGCGTGGGAATAGCTTGGCAAGAAAATCTCATGAAGTATACAATAAAAGTATGAGGAATACATTGCACATCGGCATCAACGGATTTGGAAGAATTGGCACTGTTGTTCTCCGTGCGCTTATCAAAGAAAAATATGATGCGGAGGTAGTGGCAATAAATACCCGGGGGAAGTCAACAGCGGAAAGCATTGCTCTCCAATTCAAATACGATTCTGTGTATGGTCGCATGCCTGTGCATATTGGATTTGCTGAACCCGAAAAAGCAGCTGAAATTGGTAAACTGGAAATCGGAACGTCATCGATTCCACTTCTAGGAATTGATGATCCGACGAAAATCCCTTGGGGGGAATATGGTGTTGATATTGTCCTTGAGTGCACGGGAAAGTTTACAGACAGTAAAGCATCAGGACACACACAAGGAGGGGCAAAAAAAGTTATTATTTCTGCTCCAGCCAAAGATACACATATTCCAACATATATTTTAGGAGTGAATGAAGAAGCATATCATGGGGAAACACTGGTTTCAAACGGTTCCTGTACCACAAATTGTGTGGCGCCGATCGTCAAACTTATTGACGAAAAAATTGGTTTCCAAGAAGGAGTGCTGACGACGATCCATGCATATACGACCAATCAAAATATGGTTGATGGAACAGGAAAAGATCCACGACGTGCGAGAGCTGGTGCAGTAAATATTGTTCCAACTGCAACAGGCGCAGCGGAAGCGGTGATTGCGGCATACCCGCCGGCAAAAGGGAGATTTGCTGGGTCTGCAATCAGAGTGCCGGTCATCTGTGGTTCTTATTCTGACCTTACATTTAAAATGAAGAGAAATACAACGATTGATGAAGTGAATTCTATTATTGAAGATGCATGTGTTTCAAAAGCATTGGTTGGAAAAATGAAGATTTCTTATGATCCATTAGTGTCGTCAGACATTATTGGGGACAATGCGTCATGCATTATTGATTCCCGTATGACAAAAGTGATCTCTGACGACATGATTTCCATCGGCGCTTGGTATGATAATGAATACGGGTATTCCTGTCGGCTTATTGAACTTGCGCTCTTTATGCATGCATTTAACGGATAAGAGGTTAGGGTAAAAAATATTTCCGGACGTATCGAATTTCTTCCGCTGTGTACCCCAAAGAATTAAGAAGTTCCTGAATGTCTTTTTTCGATTTTCCCTGTGAGGTAAGTGTTTTGGTAATATTTAAAATCATTTCTGTCGGCTCATATGGGAAGAGTATCCATTTTGTTGTGCTTTCGGCAAAGAAATCCGGACGGAACACAGAGTGTGGTTTATAAAACATGGTAACAACCCGAATACTTGCCGGCTTAAATCGTGATAAATATTTTGTTGCGCGGACCAGTGTTTTTCCGGAATCAGCAACATCATCAACCAAGAGGACATGCTTATCGTTAATGCGAGTTTTTAATGGCTCTGTAATCACAAGTTCTCCCTGTGATTGAATATCGGTATAGCTTTGAATCGTAAATGTTGCGACAGGAATGCGTAAAAAGTCAGAGAGTAAATGTCCAAGCGTTAGACCGCCTCTGGAAATAGAAACAATCTGATTGACTTCCGCGTGGTGTTGAAGAATGGTTGCCGCAATTTTCCGTGCAAGATCGTGATATCGATTCCAAGTAATTGGTAGATATTGTATATCCATACCCTAGTATCTAGCAATTACTTGACGATTGCAACTCCCGTTCTATAATAGGAACATGAACACTTTAACGGCTAAACTAAAATATTCAAGTGTCGCAATTTCCGGCAGGCCGGGAGCGGGAAGGTCGACGCTTCTAAAAAATTTAAAAGAAATCGTTGAGCCGTTAGGGTGGGAAATATTTTCCGGCGGCGACTGGGCAAGAAAATTTGCAATTGAAAACGGGAAACATGATGTAAATGATGTGACCCATCATAAAGCAACAGATTATAGTGATGAAATTGATCATCAAATTGATGCTGCCATGCGAGAAAAACTTTCTGATCCTGAGACCCACGTGGCAGTCGAATCATGGATTGCCGGATGGAATATGCGGGGGTTGCCACATGTATTAAAGGTCTTGTTGATGACCGATGATTCACTTCGTATTGACCGAGTGGTCAATCGTGATAGCTTATCAGTCGAAGAAGCAAAGAAACATTTACGCGAACGAGAAGAAGCAAATATTGGAAAATGGGAACGGATGTATGGGGTAACTGACTTTTGGGATCCAAAACATTACGATTTAATCATTAATACATATTCACACGGTCCAAAAGAAACACTGAACCTTGTTCTTCAAGCACTTGGGTATTTTCAGGCAAATGGTCAACCAAAAGAGGAATAAACAGCAATGATTCCAACATCTGATCAAGCGATCGCTTTGTGGCAAACGTATGCGTTGCCAGAACAGAAGCAAAAACATTCCCTTTTAGTTGCCCGCGTTGCCAGGTGGATAGCAACGCAGATAGAACAGAAAAAAGGTATTTGTATATCAAAAGAGCTGGTATATGTTGCGGGACTGTTGCACGACATAGATAAAAACATATCGGGACTTCCAGGTGAAACGCATCCTGATTGTGGAGTCAGGATACTCACTGAGCTTGGATATGATGAAGTTGCGGGTATCGTTCGTACACATCCATTACACGCAATTCTTGATTCCAACATTGCTCCAAAATCACTTGAGGAAAAAATAGTGTATCTTGCGGATAAAATGACTAAATATGAAGTGATCTCTGTAGATGAACGGTTTCATTTGTGGGAAGCAGAGCACATAACTCCTAAAGAACAAAAAGTATTGCGCGCAGCGTATCCAAAAGCAAAGCAGATAGAGGCGGAATTATGTTCTTTGATGGGGATGGATACAGAAGAAATGATAAAAACTTGTAAAAACGCTATACTACAACAAGAGTAGGGAGGCAATATGAAACAAAGAATACTTTTTATCTTCGCCATTATATTATTTCTTGTCGCCGGCGTTTGGCATACGGTGCTTGCTGTAAATCCTGAATTAAACACAAAAACTGTTGAAAATACAAAAACAAAAATTGAATATGCATTGCCATATCCAGGAGTACTGCCAGACCATCCATTATATATACTGAAACGCTTGAGAGATTTTATTTTGGAACAGATTATCGCGGAGCCCGTGAAAAAAGGAGAGTTTTATATTTTGCAGGGAGATAAACGGTTACAGATGAGTGTGCTACTTATTACATCGGGAAAGCATGAGCTTGCGGAAACAACAACGAGTAAAGCGGAAAAATATATGGAAAAGGCGGTAAGTACATTGCTCGAGTATCAAAAAACCGGAGCAACTATTCCGGTGTATGTTATCGATCATCTTCATGTATCGCTTGCAAAGCATGAAGAGATCCTTTCTGAAATGTTGCTTGCGGCGAGCGAAGAACAAAAAAATGGACTGACAGAGTCTTTAACACGGGTCACGCAATTGATCGAACGAGCAAAAGAGTTGCAATAATCAGACGAGTTTCAATGAATGAACACAAAAGTGTACCGCGTGTACTACTATTTCCGTAGTATTTCTTCAAAAAAACTGAATTGAAGCTGTAGTGAAATATTGACTGGTTTTGATATAGAAGAACTCTATTGACCCCCTATAATTAGTGTTTTACTATCATTGATGTCACCACATATAGCGTTTTACTTTTCACACACGTTCACGATTAAAAAGAAAAAATTAATAAAAATACTATGAAATGTCCCTATTGCGACAATAAAGATACTGATGTACTTGAAACGCGAGACAGCGAGGATTTGACGGTTACTCGAAGAAGAAGGGCTTGCCAAAAGTGTGAGAAAAGGTTTACAACATATGAACGCGTTGAGCATGTACCGATAACAGTTATCAAAAAAGACAATAGACGGGAAACATTTGATCGGGAAAAATTAAGCAGAGGTATTTGGCGGGCAAGCGGGAAAACAACGATTACAGCTCCTGATGTAGCAAGAATTGTTGATGAAGTGGAGAAAGAGATTATTAGCGGAGACACCAATGAAGTGACAAGTAATACGATTGGTATGTTCGTTGCAAAACGATTAAAAAAACTAGATAAGATTGCATATATTCGATTTTCGAGTGTATTTAAGCAATTTGTTGATATTGAAGATTTAGCAAAAGAAGTAAAAAAAATTTCGTAACCTTTAAAGGAGGTGTTTCTATATGGAACTTACTGGAATTCGTAGCAAGGTCTTTTTGGACCGATATGCACTCAAAGACGAGATGGGAGCTCCAATAGAAAAAACTCCTGAGGATATGTGGCACCGTGTTGCTCACGCGGTGGCAAAAATCGAAAAACCAGAAACCCGATTACACTGGGAAGAAAAATTCTACGATGTCATGCAAGACTTTGTGTTTGTCCCAGGTGGCAGAATTCTTTCAGGAGCTGGAACCGGATATAAGGTAACCTTCTATAACTGTTTTGTCATCCCATCACCAAAAGACTCCAGAGGCGGTATTCTTTCAACCTTGTCTAACATGGTGGAAATTATGGCGCGGGGTGGAGGAGTGGGAATTAACCTTTCAACATTGAGACCTCGGGGCTCCCGAGTAAAAAAAGTGAACGGTTTTTCTTCCGGTCCTATTAATTGGGCAGAATTGTTTTCTGTGGCAACAAAAGATATTATTCAGCAGGGTGGAACGCGCCGTGGAGCTTTAATGTTAATGCTTTGGGATTGGCATCCGGATATAGAAGAATTCATTACAGTGAAACAAGATTTAACAAAAATTAACGGTGCAAATCTTTCCGTGTGTGTATCTGATGCATTTATGACCGCTGTTAAAAACGATGAAGATTGGAATCTGATTTTCCCTGACACGCAAGATCCTGACTATGACACGAAATGGGATGGATATATGCCAAACTGGTTAGCACTTGGGAAAACGCCAAAAATAATTAAAACGGTAAAAGCGCGGGAATTATGGGATTTGGTTGCAAAAGCAGCTTGGACAAGTGCCGAGCCGGGTGTTGTATTTATGGAGAGATACAATAAACAGTTTAATAATTATTATTATGAATTTGTGAATTGTGTGAATCCGTGTGGTGAGGAAGGTTTGCCGTATTGGGGCGTTTGTAATTTATGCTCCATCAATTTGGCTGCACTTGTGGGTGTTGATGGCACGATGAATTATGAGCGTCTTGCGGAAGTTGCTAAAATCGGTGTTCGGTTTCAGGACAATGTGGTTGATGCTGACGTGTATATATTTGATGAAATCAAAAAAGTGCAACTGGAAGGAGAACGGCGTATTGGTCTTGGCACCATGGGCTTGGGTGACGCACTTATCAAGATGAAAATCCGTTATGGATCAAAAGAAAGCTTGGCAGTGATTGATAAAATTTATAAAACAATCAGAGATGCGGCCTATGAGTCATCCATCATGATTGCGAAAGAAAAAGGACCGTTCCCAAAAATTGATAAGAAGAAGCATGTTGAAGGATACTTTCCCAGCCAATTGCCTGATGAATTGAAAAAGAAAATGAGGAGATACGGGGTGAGAAATTCATTATTATTGCAGCAAGCCCCGACTGGTTCAACATCTATGTTGTCTGGAGTTTCCAGTGGAATTGAACCAGTATATGAGTTTGAATACATGCGACATGATAGGTTAGGTGATCATGTGATCCGGCATGAACTGTATGACGCATGGTTTGAACAATTTAAGGCAGAAAACGGGAGAGAACCAACTAAAGAAGACAGACCAGACTATTTTGCATCAGCAAATGATTTGACACCGGAAAATCATGTTGAAGTACAGGCGGCAATTCAAAAATATGTCGATGCATCTATCAGTAAAACGGTAAACGCACCGAATGTACACACGGTAGAGGATGTAAAACGGATTTATACACTCGCATATGATCTCGGATGCAAAGGAATTGCATATATGCGGGAAGGAAGCAGACAGGGAGTCTTAACAAGAAAAGAAGAGCCAAAGAAAGAAGAGGTAAAGGAAGTGGTTGTACAAGCCGCTGAAGTGAAACCGCGACCGGATATAGTGCACGGGTCAACATATCGGGCGGAAACGCCGGTTGGGCAGGCATATGTAACGGTAAATACGAATGGCGGAAATCAACCGATTGAGGTATTCATCAATGTTGGCAAAGCGGGAAGTGATGTTACTGCAATGGCAGAGGCAATGGGACGATTGATTTCTTTGATACTCCGTATGGCATCTCCAATTGCACCAATGGAGAGGGCACGAAAAGTTGCCGCTGAACTCATCGGCATTGGTGGAGCTAGGTCACTCGGATTTGGAGAAAATCGTGTGAGGAGTTTGCCTGATGCGGTTGCAAAAGTTATCGACCGGCATTTTGGATTTTTTGCAAAACACAGACTTGATGCATCGGTTACAGAACCAGATCGGGTAACGGTGGAAAAAGGAAATAACAATGAAGAAAAGAAAACCGGAGAAGATATTCAGGCGCTTTTAGCAAAAATGGGAGCGACACCGAAAGTGGTAGCTCTTGAAGAAAAAGAGCATCGCATGGTGACGGTTGATTTGTGTCCGAAGTGCGGTGAAGGCACGCTTGTTTTTGAAGAATCATGTAAAAAATGCTACAACTGCGGATACAGTGAGTGTTAAGTATGCCAGTATATACTCGGACCGGTGACGATGGAACTACAGCGCTTTTTGGTGGAAAACGGGTCGTAAAATGCGATAGTCTGGTTGAAGTATACGGTTCCATCGATGAGGTAAATAGTTGGATCGGATTATTAATCAACACTTCGCATATTGGGAAAAATAAACACCTGCTTGTTTGTGTACAGCACGACTTATTTCTTATCGGTAGCACACTTGCGGGGTGGAAAGGGGATGTGTCATCTTTGAATCATCGGGTTAGGGAAATGGAAAAAAGGATAGATGAGATTGAAACAAAACTCCCTCCTCTTTCTCATTTTGTTTTGCCGGGCGGAACAAAAGAGTCGGCAACTGTTCACATTGTACGGAGTATTACCAGGCGGGTGGAAAGACAGATGGTTGCATACAGCAGGTCAAAAAAAATGAACGGTACAGTGTCGAAAGAACATATGTCACTTATGGTGATGTATGTAAACAGATTATCCGACTTGTTATTTATTATTGCGCGAGGTATAAATAAAACAGTTGGTGTCCCAGATGTTGTGTGGAGCGGACACGAATATAAGGAATAAGGAAGGTTGTGCCCCCACTTCGCGTCAAGCTACGTGAGCGAGGAATTCAACCACTGTGCCGCAACGGTAATCCTGAGCATTGTCGAAGGAAAGTCCGGAACTTTTTCTTTATTGTGAGACTATCCCGAGCAGGAAAAAATAGAGAGTACTGCCTTCTCGGGTTTTATGTATAAAAACGAGAAGGTTTTTTAATGGGGAAATGTAAAAACTATGAAAAAAACAATAAACTTCAGAACAATTCTTCTCATTATTATGTGTGTGGTGCTCGGAGTGTTGTTTGTGAAAAACGGATTAGAAACAAAGTATGCAGAGAAAATTGCCGTTGCCAAGCCTGTATCTAAACCATCTGTTTCTATCACTATTGACACCGGTAAGGCGACAGAACTGTTTACCGCTTCCGTTTCCGCCACCACGCCATACGAAGCACTGATTATTGGTGCGGAGCAAAACAAACAAACGGTGCTAACAAAACAATATGATTTTGGGAAATTTGTTACAGGAATTAATGATGTTATTTCAAATGCAGAGTATGGTTGGATTTATTATGTGAATACTGTATCAGGAAACGTTGCGGCAGATGTGTATGAATTAAAAACAGGGGATCAGGTTGAGTGGAAATTTGAAAAATCAATTTTTTAAAACTATGGAATTATTTATTTTTACGCTTTTAGGTGTTGTTTCAAGACTCGCTCCACATGCACCAAATTTGACGGCGGTGGGGGCAGTATCATTATTTATGGGTGCAAAATATGGAGTGAAAAAAAGTCTTATTGTCCTTCTTTCCACCATGCTGATTGCTGACAGTATAAAAGGACTGCATTCTGTCATGTGGGCGACATATGGTGCATTGATTGTGGGAATATTTATCGGGAAATATATCGCTTCAAAGAATAGTGCGGGGTGGATTATTGGGTCAACAGTGGTATCGTCTATTGTGTTTTTTGTTGTTACAAATTTTGCAGTATGGCTCGCTCCAAATTATATGTATGCAAAAACATTTTCAGGACTCATGGAATGTTACGCAATGGCGATTCCATTTTTTAGAAACACACTGGTTGGCGATTTGATGTATTCAGGTGTATTTTTTGGCGGATTTGCCCTTGTGGAATCCTTCAGAAAAAAATATGCTACGCGTCAAGTCGGTCATTAAAAACTAATATAAAGGATGAGGAAGACTGTGCCCCCACTTCGCGAGTACAAGCTACGCGGGGCGAGGAATTCAGTCACTGTGCCGCAACGGTGTAATCCCGCGAAGCTTTAGCGAAGTGGGAAAAGTCCGATACTCCCCTTTATATATTCCCGAGCAGGAGGCAGGTATGTACTGTATACCGGAAAAAGAAAATTCACTCGCAGCATATAAAGACAAATTTGCTTCATTTCAACAAGACCATCCAGAATGGGAACCGCATGAACTTCGTGTGCATACTGCACAAGATTTACTTCCGAAATTTTTAGCGGAGCAGGTAACTGTAAAACGGGAGAATAGAGGATTGCAGATATATGAAGTTCCGGAAGCCGCGTTTACTGTAGACGATGCCGGATTAGTGTGGTATCCGAAATATGGTATGGGAGTGGGATTAGTGGATTTAAGTGAGCGGCAAAAACGGTTAATGCCTGAAAAATATTCTCCGGAAGAACACGCGACATCTCTGTTAATCCAAAACCAATTTCAGGAGGGTGCAACGATAGTTACAACAAGCTATGGCGGTCGCGATATCGTGATCATGGAGTATGACCCGATAACAAAAGTTGGAAAAACAACAATGATAAATACCGCTGTGACGCAAGAAGCGCAGGGGAAAACTATACAAGCGTTTATGCAGGAATATTTTCCTGTACTTGCATCTGTTTTTGTGACAAATAACGTATTTATTTTTTCAGACAAAGAACTGTCCGTATCTCGTGCGAACGAAATTGTCCGACCTGTTTTAAAAGATATTGTTACAGCTCCAAAAAAACAATTTGTACAATCAAATCAGCAAAAATACCGCATTGAACAAGAACGGGATAGGGCATATATTCCTTTGCCATTTGTATCTTTCACAGCAACAGATGTGAGAGATGTGGTTGTTGAAAATACTGGTTCAGAACCATACAGTGTTCCTTTCATTGTTGGTCAGGGAGAAACACATCAACAAGTAGCGGTGAATGAAGAAATGATAAAAAATACAAAAATTGAGGAAGAAGAACCGCAAGTACTGAAAATAGTTGAAGTGGAGGACACGCACGTATCGCAACAAGAAAAGACTTCTGTGGTAACGGTGTTATTTCAGTACAAAGAAACACATGAGCAATCCGATCAAATAGAGCCAACAATGCTACAACCACTATATGATAGTGTACCTAGTGAATCAACAAAAGCGGAGATTGTCTATGATGCCGTGATTATGCAGGAAGTGCAAAACGCAGACATGAAACTACAGGAAGAGTATGTGGGAGACTGGCGGCCAAGTGTCCAAGAATTTCAATCTGAAGTATCACAATTAGTGACGGATGTGCCACCCTATATGAAGGAAATACAATCGGAGCACATTGAAGCAGTGCAATACGAAGATAGTGAGGAAAATATTGTTGTGCAGAAAACACTTGAAGAGTATTTCTTAGCAGGCGTACAAGAATCTGTTGTAGAAATTGAACCCGCTGAAGTGTATCAGTTATTTGCCAACCCAGTGAAAGAAGAGGTACAGACGCAGGAGAAAGCTCCAAAAGATGCAAAAAAAGTTAGAAAACTATGTTGGATTTTGCCGCTTACAGAGGCAACCGAACGGCCGGAAATGTTTGAGGTTGAAATGCCAAAAGATCAAAATCAGCGGATACATAATCTGTTGCACTTTTTAAGAAAAGTTATTAAACAACAGTTTGGAACAGATACCATCCTACATAGGCAGATGCAGGTTATACAAACAGACGTGCGGGAAGAAAATCTTGAGGAGATTGAATACTATTTATCTTTGTTGGAGAGAAAGCATATGCGGAGACATATGTATGCGATGGTGAGTTAATACATCATCGAAATTCCCATAATGAAGCGCATAGTGTGGTATGATAAAACGTATGAATAACCTGCCTAATAACGGGGATAGTTCCACTCAAAAAACTACGATAACCCCTTCGATTGGTTCATTTGGGAAGGAACAGGAACATAGTCCTATAGGCGCCGCGGAATCACAGGTAAAAGATTTGGGAAAAGAGATGGATCTTCCCAAAGAAGTTGTCGCCGCTGGCGTAAGAGCGAGACCGACCACAGTTACTATTCCTCCTCCTGTGCAGAACTTGGGAGTCAAGGTTACCGGAGTACAGAGCCCCATACATTCTGCAACAACCGTTGTGCTGCCGCTTTCAGATGTGCAGATTGCTGAAGGATTACATACCAATATCACAAATTCATTCCGTTGGCTCGCAGAATGGTGTCGCTATAAACTTAAAAAGCTAGGATTGATACAATAAGAGTATGCCGGAACAATTTACAGAAATTATCGGACAGGCGGAAGTATTTGGCACAAGTGTATTGTTGCTGTTATTTTTTGGCGCGGCGTTTATTGGATTTGTTTATATAGCTTTTTTACTTTGGAAATATCGTGATCGGGAAGCTAGGTCATTATCTTACGTGCTTCTCCAAATCGCCGTTCCCCGGGAAAATGAAATTAAAATTGACGCAGCTGAGCAGATGTTTTCCAGTTTATACGGTATTTATAACAATAAGTGGTGGGCATTTATCAAACCGCAGGATCATATTTCATTTGAATTGGTGGCAAAACGCGAAGATATCCGTTTTTATGTTTCAGTTCCTAAAAATATCAAGGATCTTGTGGAAAAACAGATTCACGGAGCATATCCGGGCGCTGATATTAAAGAAGTTGAAGAATATTCAATATTTTCTGAAAAAGGAAAAGTTGCATTTACCGCATTACGACTTCGGTATGCAAATCATTATCCAATTAGAACCTATCGCGATTTGCCGACGGATGCATTGTCGCTCATTACGTCAAATCTTGCCAAAATGAGTGAAGGGGAAGGCGCGGTGATTCAGGTGTTGGTTCAGCCAACAGGAGATAAGTGGAAGAATATCGGACGATCATATATTTCAAAAGTAAAAAAAGATGAGGCAAATCCGGAAAAAGCGAATTTTAAGGTAAATTCAAAATCATTGGAGGCAATTGAAACAAAAATTCAAAAACCGGGATTTAATAGCGTTATCCGCATAGTGGTATCGTCGGAGACAAAAGACAGAGCGGAAGTGCATTTAAAAAATATTCTCGCCTCGTTCGAGCAGTTTTCATCGGATAATAATTCATTTTGGGAAGTAAAATTTCCTATCAGGCATTTATTTTTAACTGATTTTATTTACCGGTATTTTCCGGTTATGAATTTGCCGCTTTTAAAACAATACAGTGTGCTCAACAGCGATGAGCTTGCCAGTCTGTATCATTTACCGAATAAGACCATTGAAACACCATATATTTTCTGGTTGAATGCAAAACGCGCACCGGCGCCTATGTCTATCCCTGAAAGTGGAATGTTTTTAGGTATGTCAAAATATCGCGGTATTGAGCGGCCCATTTATCTTGGTGAAGACGATAGACGAAGACATATGTACGTCATTGGAAAAACCGGTACAGGAAAATCTCAGCTTTTGGAAGAGTTGGTCATGCAGGATATAAATGCCGGTCGAGGGGTAGCCGTTATTGATCCGCATGGAGATCTTATCTCCGGGATATTGAATCGTATGCCAGTATCGCGCGCTGAAGATGTTATTTATTTTGATCCGTCTGATACTGAGCGTCCGATGGGACTCAACATGCTTGAAGCACAGACGGAAGAACAAAAGCATTTTGTTGTAACGTCTATCGTCGGTCTTATGTATAAGCTCTATGATCCGATGAAGACAGGAATTATCGGACCTCGATTTGAACATGCAATTAGAAACGCCATGCTTACCGTTATGGCAGAACCGGGAAATACATTTGTGGAAGTTGTCCGTATTTTAACGGATCCGTCATTTGTGCAGGAATTATTGCCAAAAGTGAATGACCCCATGATCAGACGGTATTGGACGGATCAGATTGCACAGACCGCGGACTTTCATAAATCAGAAGTATTGGATTATATCGTTTCAAAATTCGGTCGTTTTGTCACAAATAAACTCATGCGGAATATTATTGGTCAATCTGAATCTTCTTTTGATTTTAGAAAAGTTATGGATGACGGAAAAATATTGCTTGTGAATCTTGCAAAAGGAAAACTTGGAGAAGAAAATAGTAATTTCTTGGGACTCATCTTAGTTCCAAGAATACTGGTTGCCGCCATGAGCAGACAAGAAATTCCGGAAGAAAAACGTCGGGATTTTTATCTCTATGTCGACGAATTTCAAAATTTTGCCACACCTGATTTCGCGCAAATTTTATCAGAAGCTCGTAAATATAGATTAAACCTTGTTGTCGCCAATCAATTTATTGGGCAAATGGAAGAAGAGGTGAAAAACGCCGTGTTCGGAAACGTAGGAACACTCGTTGCATTCCGCGTCGGTGTAACAGACGCAAATTATCTGCAGCATGAATTTCAGCCAACGTTTAATGAATCTGATTTGATTAACATTGATAAATATAATTCCTACATTAAAACGATTGTGAAGAACGAGCCAATGAAGCCATTTTCCATCGACTTAACGAAGGATATGAATCAGGTGGTTGCTGAACGAAATCCGCAAATTGCTAATGCCATCATTCAGTTATCCCGTCTTAAATATGGCAGATCAAAAGAATTAGTAGAAGCAGAAATTACTGAACGCTCCCATTTATAAAAATACCCTCTTTACATTACATGCAGGTGCGATACACTTTTTAAGTATTGAAGAAATAATATATGGATCAAATCGAAGAAACTTCAGGTGCTCTCATTGTTAAACATCCTGAAAAAGTTGTGTACATTTTTAACATGTCGGAAGACGTGTGGTCGTTTATTAACGCGATCAGCAACAGAAAATTTCACCAATGGGAAATCGATGACAATGCGGATCTTTCGGATCGCGGCGAATTATTTTCTAACGCGGATGAAGACGGACTGATATATATCTCTCCTAAAAAAGTTGATGATGCGTATGTTGCGTACGTGAAAGAATTATTTAATATTAAATCGCTCGAAATTCTGGTTCCGGAAATTCATACTGGAGTTATCTCAGATGATATCCGTCATGATGAAAAAATCATGAATCGGCTTATCGAAGCCGCAAACTCCGTAAAAAAACTTACACTCACAAGTTACAGCACATCACCACAATTTTTAAATTTGGTGGAAACCCTCAGGTCAAAAGGAATTTCGGTGTATACACCGGAATCGCCGGAAATAAATTGTGCGTGGACCGTAAATTTTTACGGCAGTAAATCCGGAATCAGACAACTCGTACAAATGAGCGGCGCAAAAGAACCGGATTTGAAAATGCCCGAAGGAGTTGTTGTTACAGGTATTATTGATGCGGCGAAAATCGCGGCAAATAAATTTGTGAAGGAAAATGGAGTGGTTATAAAAACAAATAAAGGGCATTCCGGTTCCGGAGTTCTTATTTTTCGGGAGAGTGATCTGCCAAATGAATATACGGAATGTGAAAAAGCAATCCACGCAATTTTAGGAAAAGATGCGTATTGGGAGCAATTTCCAATTGTTGTCGAGAGTCTTGTTAATGTAAATTCGACAGTTGCCGGAGGATTTCCAAACGTTGAGTTTAAAATTCAAAAAAACGGAAAAATTGAATTTTTGTATTACTGCGGTATGCGGGTGACCAAAGAGGGGGTGTTTCAGGGAATTGAAATTAATCAGGACGTCGTGAATGACAGGGTCGCTGCGCGCATGATTGATACCGGATTTTTTGTTGCAGAACAATATGCCGCTGCAGGATACAGGGGATATTTTGATGTTGATTTTATAGCCGCAAAGAACGGCGAGATTTATGTGACGGAATCAAATACGAGAAGGACCGGAGGAACACATGCATACAAAGCAGGAAAACTTTTGGTAGGAAAAGAGTTTATGAAGGAAACATATATTTTATCTGATAATGCGGTAGTGTTACCTGATCGGTTATCAACATTTGAAAAGGTGTATCAAACATTAACTCCTGTGCTTTTTGATAAACAAACAAAAGAGGGAATGGTTATTGCATCGGCAAATCTTATCAGACAGCACCGATTGGCATATGTGATTTTTGGTACAAATGAAAAGCGGGCACTTGAAATAGAAACAAAAATGAAGGAACTTCTTTCCTGAAAGTAGCGTAATTCTTCTGTAATTTTGGTATAATTCCAAATAGGCGGCACGTCGAACGTGCCAGCCGCGTTTGACGCGGCGCCTGTAGCCCCGCCTGCCATCGCAAGCCAAAAGCTTGCTTCAGGCGTTGCGGGCAGGTCAGCGGTAGAAACATGTATTATACATATGTGTTGAAAAGTGAAAAGGATAGTAAGCTATATATTGGTTTTTGTAATGATTTAAAACGAAGAGTAAAAGAACATATTAATGGAGAAGTTGAATCTACAAAATCAAGAAGACCATTAATGTTGCTGTATTATGAAGCATGTCTAGATGAAAAAAAGGCAGTTAAAAGAGAAAAATATTTAAAAACTGGTTTTGGAAGAAAATTTTTAAAGAATAGAATATAGCGCCTGTAGCTCAGCGGTAGAGCACCACTCTTATAAAGTGGGGGTGCCTGGCTCGACACCAGGCAGGCGCACTTGTTGTTGATGCATAAACATATATGGAACAGGTTATACTCGTTGATGAACAAAATAACCCAATCGGCGTAGCCGATAAAGAAACGGTGCACACCAATCACACGCCGCTTCACCGTGCTTTTTCTCTGTTCCTTTTTAATGAAAAAAAACAATTACTCGTGACGAAACGTGCTGTAACAAAAAAAACGTTTGCCGGTCTTTGGACAAACAGTGTATGTGGTCATGTGTCTCCTGAAGAAGAAACAATAGACGCTGTGAAACGCAGAGTGCATGAGGAGCTGCAGATTCGGGTTTTGGATATTCATGAAGTTGCACCATACAGATATCGATTTGTAGATACAAATGGAATTGTTGAAAATGAAATCTGCCCGATTTTTATCGGACTCACTAATGAGAATCCAACGCTTGAGAAAAGTGAAGCTTCGGAATATCAATGGATTGATTGGAAAGAATTTTTGGAAACAATTAAAAATCATTCCGGATCATATTCTCCTTGGAGTGAAGAAGAAGCAGTTATACTTCAACGGACAAATCCGGAATTGCTTCGATAGTCTGCCAGTCAACTGGCTTTCCCCGATAGTATGCATAGCTTCCTATATACGCTGCGTTGTCGGTGCAAAGAGAAACGGGTGGGCAATAAAACGGTATGTCGGAAGCCGTAAATTTTTCCCTGAGCCGTATGTTGGAAGCGACTCCACCACCGATAAGGATAGACCTCGCCCCCTGTTCTTCCGCAGCACGCAACGTTTTTTTCACTAAGACATCAGTGATGGCTTCCTGAACTTCATATGCAAGTTCTCCAATGATTTTTTCAGTAAATCCCGGGTTATCTTTTTGTTTTGTCACTTCGCGCATAATAGCGGTTTTTAGTCCCGAGAAAGAAAAATGAAGCGTTTCGTCATGCATGAGCGGGCGAGGCAATGAAATAGATGATTTTTTTGTGGCATTTTTTTGAATGGCAAGACCGCCCTCGGACCCGAATCCCAAAAGTCTTGCCGCTTTATCAAACGCTTCACCTGCCGCGTCATCGATCGTGCCGCCGAGCCATGTGAGTTCTTTATGATTTTTCATGAGGAATAACTCCGTGTGTCCGCCGGATACAACAAGCGCTATGGCAGGGAATAAAATTTCTTTTTTGTCCGGTGATTTGAGGAAATTTGCGTAGATGTGCGCAAGGACATGATTGACGGGTATAATCGGTTTTCCCGTGACATACGCGATGGTCTTTGCCGCTTCAACACCGATTAAGAGTGATCCAATGAGTCCTGGACCAATGGTAACGCCGATTGCGTCAATCGTATCAAGTGAACAGTTTGCCGTGCCAAGAGCTTCTTGGATGACCGGCAGAATACATCTCAGTTGTTCACGGGAGGCAACTTCAGGGACAATGCCGCCGTATTTTTGATGCATAGCGGAGGACGTTGCAATAATGTTGCTTAAAATTTTTGTGCCATCCTGTATGACCGCTGCACTGGTTTCATCACAACTGGATTCAATAGCAAGAATGTTCATATTATTTTTGTTTCTTTAATAGTATAAGAGATGCAATTGTCGGAATATAAAAAATCTGCCCAATCAACATGGCGATTGCGGGTGTTGTCAGGTCAGCTAAGTATCCAAGTATAATGGAAAAAATTCCAAACGCTACATTACTGCCAAATGAAATGATGGATGCCAATGTCGCCCGTTCATGTTCCGTGAATTCTTTTTGCATCATGGAATTGGTTGCAACTTCTGTGACGCCGTAAAGAAAAGATGTCGATGACATAATAACCGGTGATGCAACAGTTGGAAAAAGAAGCGAAAGAATATTAATAACTCGGTTGATGCACGTATCAAAAAGCATAAGATTTAATCCGCCGAACTTTTTCATAAGCGTTCCCGCGAACCAAAAGCTGACGCCGCCACCGGCGAATGATATGGCTTTGGAAATGCCTATTGCCCAGGTTGGCCAGAGTGTCGCGACAAATGCTGATTTAAATTGGAACGATGACTCACCGACGCCGAATCCGATAATCTGATAGATGCTTAAAAGACGCAGTTTCTTATTTTGCATAATGTGATGAATAGAATTGAAAAGATGCGCGTAGATATTTGTTGTTTTATTTTTATGTTTTGTAGGTTCTGTAATTGAGAAAGCGACAAAGAGACAAATGATTTGCGGAATAACAGAAAGCCACATAACCCACGCAAATGAAAAATATGCAATAACGCCGCCTACGACAGTACCAATAGTAAGCGCCGCCTGAAACATGGCGCTTACTTTTCCAAGATAATGGTCATAAAATTCTGTCTTTTTTAAGTCACGGAGTGAATCGTGGAGAAGCGCATCGTTATTTCCGCTATAAAAAGCCCGACTGATTCCTTCAAATAAAGCGCCTACCGCAAGAAATGCATAATTTCCCCCGATGGCATAACACACAACACTCCCGACAGCTGCAACCGCGCCAAGAATGACAGTTTTCCTCCGGCCGATTTTATCGGAAAGTATTCCCGTTGGGACTTCAAAGAGAGCGCTTGAAAACATGGTTACACTAAAAAGACTCATCGCAAGAGTATATGATCCTGTTACTTTGGCAAAATACAGGATAAGGATTGCGCTATAAAAGTTGAAATCCGTGAAGAAATTAAATATTGCTAAAAGCTTGATATTACGCGACATACAACTAGTATTTTACTCGAGTTTAAGGAGTTTCGCGAGTGCGGAGGTGGAGTGTGTCAGTATTTTAGGAATAATGACGACACTTGCTCCAACAAGTTCTGTTTGTTTCATCTTTTTTTCGAGGATCGGATCACCTTCAGTGAGCGCAATACTGCTTGGATTAATTTTTTTGACTGTTTCAAAATAGTCTGCATCTTTCATGTGCGGAGGAAGAATGATTACCTCATCAACCATACGGAGCGCTTCAAGCATTTTTTTCCGTTGTTCCTGAGTATGAAAGGGACGCCCTTCACCCTTGAGTTTTTTGATTGTTTCATCCGGTTCAAGCATGACTATAAGTTTATCTCCGTGCTTTTTTGCTTCGTTTAAAAAAGCAATGTGGCCAAAGTGAATAAAATCAAAACATCCGCCGACGAGTACTGTTTTCATTGTTTTGTTCCTTTCAAAAACACAGCTTGCCAAGGACGGTAGTTGGATGTAAACCATTGGTCAATTATTGTGGTTCCATTTTTTGTAACCTTATATTCAAATGCCGCTTTCGCTCCCCATGCGGCAAAATCTACTTGTTTGGTGACACCGACTGCAAGCGTCGGATCATCTTGATAGAGTGGTGCAGGCGGTGGGATAATGCCGCTTACTGTGTGATTGAGAATTTCTGTTTTTCTTCCGTCTGTAGCACCATAAAATTCTATGGTGAGCGTTAAATTTGTGGTATCCGTTTTTGATTGAATTAAAATATAAGAAGTTGTGTCATTTATAAAACGAAAATCCTCTGTTGGATTGAATACTGTTGCATCAAGTCCTGCTTTTGATCCATCATCTTCATAATAATGAACGCGGTAAGAATGCTCATGCCGTTCAATAATAGGAAGTCCCGCGTGAAGCGCCGATCGAAACAGTGTTGTCGACACCTGACATACACCTCCGCCGTCTCCCATGACCGTTCGTCCGTCTTTGATAATATATGCAGATTGATACCCTGTTGCAGCTGAAATGTCACCGACGGTTTTGTTGAATGAGAATGTTTCACCTGGAGGAATGAGAACACCGTTGAGTTTGGCGGCTGCAAGCGCAACATTATGGATTCTTCCCGGAATGGATCCGGGGAATTCAGAATATCCGACGCTGATCCGTTCCTTAATGCCAAACGAATTTGTTTGTTTTGTGGAAACGACCGGTTCGATACTGTCGACGGGAACATGAATAACAACTCGTTGTGTATCTGTTTCTATGGCCTTGATCACCTCTTTGGAGAATAAATCTCGTAATAAGGTTTCGTTGAGCGTCCGTCCGGTACGAGATGGCTTGAATGCAGATACTTTTCCGTTTGAAAACTGAAAAAGACCGTTCTCTACAGGAATATTTATACTCGCTGAAAGTGAAGCTATAGTTTGATCGAGTGCGTCAGTATCCCAAGTAAATGCTGGGGGGAGATTTATTTTTCCTCCTCCATACCGCTCTCGAATATTGCTTAAGAAATTTGGAGACCTGCCAATAAGCAAGGCTTGTGTTGCAGAAAGTGTTGCGTTGTAGCCCGCGTGAACATCCATCGCCGAGATTGTTGCAATTGTTTGTGCAAATTGAAATTCAAATTGAATATTTGAAATAGTGGTATTTTTTTCTGTCCAGTACTGCTCAATTTCCTGCTGTGTTTTGCCCCCAAAGGGGATTGAGTTAATGGATACATTCGGATAGGCTAGCCCTGTATATTTTTTTTCAAAATATGACCATATGCCAACAATTGCGCCGCTCATAAGAATAATAAGGGCAAGAAGAATAAATGCTATGATAGAGAGTACCGTCTTGTTGTTTTTACGTCCCATGGTATGATTATTGTACAGGATTTATGATTACACCACCATCAAGTTCTACGCCTCCCGAAGGCACCATTACGTTTGGAAAAATTGATCCCGCGCCAACCCCTGAGAGCGTGCATATTCCCACTCCTCCAAGTTTGCCTGATACACTACCTGTGACGCCTGTTGTTCCGACAAGTGGCACGAGTACACCACCGTCAAATCCATGGCCAAAACGGTTTTTGGCTATTGCACTGATTGTCGTATTGGGCATCGGCGCGTTGTTTGGTGGAAAGTATCTTTTTTCTCTTTTTACAGCCACAAAAGAAGTGACAATTACCTATTGGGGATTATGGGAAAATGATGCAATTATAAAACCGGTTATCGCGGCGTTTGAGGCAAAAAACCCGAAGATTAAGGTGCAATACGCAAAACAATCGCAAAAACAATACCGTGAGCGACTCCAAGCTGCAATTGACCGCGGAGAGGGGCCGGATGTTTTTCGTTTTCATAACACATGGGTGCCGATGTTATACACACAGCTTTCAACAGTTCCTGAAACCATCATGACGGCAAGTGAGTTTAAAAATACGTTTTACCCTGTCGCGAGCGGAGATTTAATTGCAGGAGAAACGATATATGGAGTGCCGCTTATGATTGATGGATTGGGACTCTATTATAACGAAGATTTATTTGCAAAAGCCGGTATTACAACTCCTCCGTCTACATGGGAAGAGTTGCTCACAATGGTTCCGAAAATTGCGAAACTGGAAAACAATTCATTTGCCGTTGCTGCGATTGCGCTAGGAACAACAAATAATGTTGAAAATTATTCAGATATCATGGCGACGATGCTGATGCAAAACGGCGCTGATTTGACAAAGCCTACCACAACAGAAGCGGCTGAAGCACTTGCGTTTTATGAGAAATTTGCAACACCTCAGGATCCGGTTTATACGTGGAATGAAACAATGGATAATTCCATTTATGCATTTGCCATCGGAAAAGTTGCCATGATTCTTGCCCCCTCGTGGAGGGCGTTTGATATTTATGGAATTAATCCTAATTTGCGGTTTAAAATAGCGCCGATTCCGCAGCTGCCAGGAAATACAATAAATTGGGCCTCATATTGGGTGGAAGGCGTATCCAGCAAAAGTAAATATTCGAGCCAAGCATGGGAATTTGTGAATTATTTGACGAGTAAAGAGGGTGCAACAATTATGTACAGTGAAGCACAAAAGGCAAGAAAATTATTTGGCGAACCGTACGCACGTATGGAGCTTGGAGACACGTTAAAAAGTGATCCGTATGTGGGCGCATATATCAGTCAGGCAACAACCGCTAAATCATTTCCGCTTGCTTCCCGCACATTTGATAATGGATTAAACGATAAAATGATTGTATATCTCCAAGATGCAATTAACGGAAAAGCGAATGGTTCATCAGAAGCAGAACGGTTGGAAACAATGTCTTCCGGATTTCGTCAGGTATTATCAACATACGGGTTAATAACAAATTCTGCCTCAACCACTACAACGAAATAATGACGATATCAGAGCGAATTCTCCAATCTGTGTTATATGCAGATATTTTTCAGCATCCGATGACGGAGCGTGAGGTTTGGCGATGGATTCCCACGCAAGTGGCAATTTCCAAAAAAGTTTTTACTGTTGAATTAAAAAAATTGGTGCGTCAAAAAAAACTCATGGTTATAGCTCCTTTTGTTGTGCTTCCAAAACATAAAAAATATCTTGGTGTTCACGCCAGCCGGCTTATGTTGAGCCAAAAAAAATGGAAATTGGCCTATAAGATAGCAAAAATATTGCGTGTTATCCCGACCATTCTATTTGTAGGTGTGACCGGTAGTCTTGCAGTGAATAATACGGATGAAAATGATGATATCGATCTATGTGTTATCACCGCAAAAAAAACAGTGTGGATTACCCGTTTGACAACAACGCTCATAGTTGAATTATTTGGTCATCGCAGGCACCCAAATACAACAACAGTAAAAGATACAATCTGTCTTAATATGTTTTTATCTGAACATGCGCTTGCTATGGACGCACAGCATAAGGATATATATATCGCGCATGAGCTTTTACAGATGATTCCTTTATGGGAAAGGAAGGGTATTACGAAAAAACTGCTTCGTGTTAACGCATGGGTGCGGCGGCAATACCTGCACGCATACGAAGAAAAAATGAAAAGTGTTGTCTGTCGTTTGCCTCAGCATACACAAACAGAAAGGCTATGGAGCATGTTCGAAAAGCCTGTCAGGTGGCTGCAGCTTATCTATATGAACAACAAACGAACAACAGAGGTTATACAATCGGATCAGATTCAGTTTCATCCGACAAATATCCGACATAAAGTAATTGATACCTATCAATTGGCATGTAAATCATATAAGATTCCTCTTGACAACAACGAGAAGTGAATCTAAAATAGCAGTCACTTATAAAGAGTGCCAAAGGAAGAATCCTTTTTTTGATCATTTCAGGCAGTATTCGTATAAACCGTTTTTGATGTAGGAGGAAAAATATGACAAATATAACACCATTGTTTGACAATGTACTTGTCAAACCACTCGAAGCCGAAACGAAGCTTCCTTCTGGAATCGTACTTCCGGACAGCGCAAAGGAAAAACCACAAGTCGGAGAAATTATGGCAGTCGGACCGGGGTCAAAAGATGAAAAAGGAAACAAAGTGGAAATGGTCGTCAAAGTCGGCGACAAAGTTATGTATAAAAAATGGGGCGGCAATGAAGTGAAGGTAAACGGGGAAGAATGGATGATTGTAGAACAAAAAGATATATTAGCAATTGTTAAATAAGGAGGAACTATGGCAAAACAAATACTGTTTTCAGATGATGCACGTACAAAGCTCGTTGGTGGAGTAAATATTTTAGCAAAGGCCGTTGTGACAACCTTGGGGCCAAAAGGCCGGAATGTCGCAATCGACCGGAAATGGGGAGCACCAAATGTGATTCATGATGGAGTGACGGTTGCAAAAGAAATTGAACTTCAAGATCCATTTGAAAATATGGGTGCACAGCTCGTGAAAGAAGCAGCATCCAAAACCAATGATGTAGCAGGAGATGGAACAACGACAGCAACCCTTCTTGCACAATCGATCGTCAATGCAGGATTTAAAAATGTGACAGCAGGTGCCAATCCGATGATTTTAAAAGTTGGTTTGGAAAAAGGTGTTGAAGCGGTCGTTGGCGAGATTAAGAAAATGGCAAAGCCTGTCAAAGAAGCAGATGTTGCAAAAGTTGCCATGATTTCTGCACAGGACGAAAAAATTGGAGGGCTCATTGCAGAAGCATTACAAAAAGTCGGGAAAAATGGCGTCGTGACAGTGGAAGAAGGAAAAGGACTCACGATGGAAATTGAATACAAAGAAGGAATGGAATTTGATAAAGGGTATGCAAGTCCATACTTTGTGACCAATGCTGACAAGATGGAAGCAGAAATTGCTGATGCGTATGTCCTTATCACCGACAAGAAAATTTCCGCTATCGCTGATCTTCTTCCGTTCTTGGAGAAGTTTATCAAAGTGTCAAAGAATCTGGTTATCATCGCAGATGAGATTGATGCAGAAGCACTTGCAACCTTGGTTGTGAATAAGATGCGAGGAACATTTAATGTCCTTGCAATCAAAGCGCCGGGATTTGGCGATCGAAGAAAGGCAATGCTCGAAGACATCTCGGTGTTAACTGGTGGAACAGTGATCTCCGAAGATACCGGACGGAAACTTGACACAGTACTTGTGGAAGACTGTGGACGTGCAGACAAAGTGTGGGCAGATAAAGATAACTGTCGCATCATTGGTGGTAAAGGACCGGCTGCAGCACTCAAAGCTCGTATGGCACAAATCAGACGCGAACTTGATACCACAACAAGTGATTTTGATAAAGAAAAGTTGCAGGAACGACTTGCAAAACTTGGCGGTGGTGTAGCTGTCATCAACGTCGGAGCCGCAACAGAAGTGGAAATGAAGGATAAAAAAGAGCGCGTGCTCGATGCAGTTGCTGCAACAAAAGCAGCAATTGAAGAAGGAATTGTCGCAGGAGGTGGAGTGACACTCCTTCGTGCCCGAGCAGCCCTGTTGAAGTTAAAAGAAACGTTGATGGTAGAGGATGAAAAAACAGGACTCGATATTCTTTACACAGCACTGGGCGAACCGGTCAGATGGATTGCCAAAAACGCAGGAGCTGATGACGGTTGGGTGTTAAAAACGATCGAAGCGTCAAAAGTTGCTGATTTTGGATTCAATGCAATGACACTCGTATTTGAGCCAATGATCGCTGCTGGAATCCTGGATCCGGCAAAAGTGACACGGTCGGCAGTACAGAATGCTGCATCCATCGGTATGATGATTCTGACAACAGAAGCACTCATCACTGATATTCCTGAGAAAAAAGAAACAGGAGCAGGTGGCATGCCGGGAGGTATGGGCGGCATGGGTGGAATGGATTACTGAAGCCCGAGAGGCGGAAGTCCCGCGTAGCCTTGGCGAAGTGGGATAAACTCATATTGAATTATAAATTCAAAAGCCCCCCATTGGGGGGTTTTTGTTAGAATACGGATATGAAAGCAGGAATTGATTATATTGGCATTTCCGTTGGTGCACTCATCTTTAACAAAGAGGGGAAAATATTATTGTGTAAACGGAGTCAGCAGGCGAAAAATGAACGAGGATGTTGGGAAGCGCCAGGGGGAGCAGTTGAATTTGGTGAGACATTAGAACATGCCATTATCCGTGAGATGAAGGAAGAACTGGGTATTGAACTGGAAATTCAAAAACAACTTCCTGCAGCAGATCATATCATTCCTGATGATCACCAACATTGGGTTCCAACGTCATTCATTTGTCGAATTAAGAATAATAAAGTTCCAAAAATCATGGAGCCAACAAAATGTGATGCAATTGGATGGTTTGCGCTGGATGATCTTCCCAAACCATTGTCTATCATCACGCAGATAGATATTAAAAAGTATCACACGTTAGAAGATGTAGAAACAATGAGGGAACATGAGGTGTTTAATGTTGGAGTGAAGTTGTTACTGAAAAATAAACAAGGTAAGTATCTTGTACTGTTAAAAGATAAAAATGAATGTGTACGAGATAAGGTAAAAGTGCATTGGGATATTCCAGGGGGAAGAGTGAATAAAGGAGAGGCAATGGACAAAACACTTACAAGAGAAATAGAAGAAGAAATTGGAATTACCATGTATAAGATAAACGCATTACTTGGAGTGACAGTATCAAATTTTGCCAATAAATTTACCGGCAATAAATTATTACTTGCTGTGTATGCAGGAGCACTTATAAAAAAAGAGGAAATTATTCTAAATAAAGAACATACTGAATATAGATGGGTATCTAAAAATGAGGCAATGAGTCTACTTGCTGATAAATATCCGAAAACATTTTTGAAGACGATTTTAACGTAACATATGGCCGATTATCTGAATGAAACGATCGATCTTTATAATTCGCTTGCCGACAGCTATGCTGTGCAGGCTCTTGATCACGGGCCGGTGATGCAGCGAAAACTGTTTGCATCACTTATTACCAAAGGTGGAAAAATCCTTGATGTGGGTTGTGGGTCGGGGAGAGATAGCGCATTTTTTAGTGAACAGGGGTTTAAGGTTATTGGGTTGGATATTGCAGAAAAACTATTAGAAATTGCACGCATCGCTGCACCGAAAGCAAAATTCTATAGCGCCGACATGCGTCATCTGTCGTTTGAAGATAATATGTTTGACGGTATCTGGTCATGTGCATCAATCCTCCATATAAAACACAAAGAGTTGCCTGTTGTATTTACGAGTTTTTATTCTCTTTTGAAACCAGGTGGGGTATTGTATATCCATGCAAAAAAAGGCGAAGGGGAAGCATATATTGAGGAACCGAGTATGTCGGGGAAAAAACGATTTTATTCATTTTTTACGGCTCCCCTTTTAAAAAAATATTGTGAAGATGCGGGATTTGGGGACATTGAAGTGATTGATGTGGGATTGACCAAGGCGTATGCTAATGGGAAACACTCCAAAGAATGGATTGATTGTTTTGCAAAAAAAGTATGAACAAATATTATATAGCGCAGTGTCAAACAACAGATGATTTACTTCATCAGGGTCTTTATTTTGAGCCGAAGGAAAAACTCGGTACCGCCATATTGTATGTACATGGACTTTCTAGTGTATTTCATGGTCACATGGGAACCTGTGATGCATTTGCGGAAATTGGAGAGCAAACGGGAATAGGATTTGCATCGTTTAATAATCGAGGATTTAATCTTATCTCAGGAATTCAAAAAAAAGATCCGACAGCACTTACTGGCATTAATCATGTTCCAGGAGGTGCCGGACAGGAAGTATTTGAAGAATGTGTCTTAGATATTGATGCAGGGATTACATTTTTGGGAAATTTTGGATACAAGAATGTTGTGTTAGTGGGGCGGTCAACCGGAGCAAACAAGGTGTGTTTTTACGCAGGCACGGTTGATGATCCACGTGTGCTTGGCGTGGTACTGAATTCCTCAACAAGCGATCGGTTAACAAAACCAAAAGAACAGGTTGAACGGGAGCTCGTGTTCATGAAAAAAATGATTACTGAGGGGAAAGAAAATGAATTGTTCACAGGATACAGTTTTTTTCCGATGACACCGAAACGGTATATAAGTCTGTTTGAAAAAGGATCGAAGGAAGATGTATTTGATTATGGTGATGAAAAACCTGAGATGAAAATATTTTCTCAAATTAAGAAACCGTTGTTTGTAATCCTTGGAGAAAAAGATGAACATGTAGACAGATCGGTTGCTGATGTTATCAAAGTCTTTGACGGAAAAACGAATTCTTCCAAATATAAAAGCTTGATTATGTCTGGTGCGCTGCATGGTTTTGAAGGATATGAACAAGATTTGGCTGTCACAATCTGTTCATGGATAAAGACGTTATAAAGAAATTTATTGATTGTCGCGTCTTCCTGTGCTAGTATCGATGATGCCATGAAGCAAAAAATCTTCTTTCTCATCGGAACACTTCTTTTTGTCGCAATCATCATTACGGTTATTAAAATGGTTTCGGGAAAGTCATCAAAGCAGGGAGATCTGCGGGTTGAGAGCAATCCGACTTCAAGTGTATTCTTGGATAACAAACATATAGGAAGAACACCAATCGGCGAGAGTTCATATAAAGTGGATGCAGGGGAATATACATTAAAAATTGTACCTGAATCTGGGAGCACGCAGTATGCCAGTTGGCAGGGAAAAATTGTTATCGGACCAAACCTTCTTACATATGTGAAAGCAGATATGTCTGAGTCTGAGCTTTCTACAGCAGTTGACGTGTTATGGCTCGAAAAAATCAGCGGAAAAAAGTCAGAAATATCTGTGACAACCATGCCTGACAGCGCGACCGTACTTTTAGATGATGAGACAAAAGGGATGACGCCAATTATAATTCCCGATATTACTCCGGGGAGTCACACCATTACCATCACATCACAAGGCTTTTTAACTCGGACAATGAAAGTGCAGTTAACACCAGGGTACCGCCTCGTTGCGGCGCTGAAACTTGCATTGACTTCTATTTCTCAAGTACAAGAAACGCCAACAGCGACGACAAGTGCAGTTGCAAGTATATCGGGAACTCTGAAGCCAACTCCAAAAACCACAGGAAAAGTTACCCCGACAGGGACAGCGGGGCTTATTGATGAACCAGAGAAGCCATACGCATTAATTCTTGATACCCCGACTGGGTTTTTGAATGTCAGAACCGGACCGGTAAAAACTGCGACCAAATCAGCTGAGGTGAAGCCGGGGGAGAAATATGCCTATGAGAAAACTGAGGAAGATAGTGCGGGAACAACATGGTATGAGCTGAAAAAAGACGGAACAATATTGGGATGGGTGTCCGGCCAGTACGTCAAAAATGTTGAATAATTCGGTTTATCCTCCGATTCCGTAGATTACGAAAATTAAAGATCCTACCCACAAGACAACCGTTGTTAAAAGGGGAATGTCTGATGTTAAAATTTTTTCCGGTGACTCCCCTTTTCCTTCATAAATAAGTTGCATATATCGCATAATGCCATATAAAACAAATGGTATAGTTATCATCATCCATTTACGGTCAGGAAGAGCTGTTGTGAAGTCAGCATAGCTTTTGAAAAAAAGGCCGACATTGGATGGTTTTTCCAAAAATGTATAGTAGGCGTAGGTGATGAAGGTGGAATTTGCAAACATCGCCGTATATGTATCCAATAATTTTTCTGAATAATGTGAGAGGCTTGCACGCGTATCTTTAGGCAGTATTTCTTCATATCCCTGAAGAAGGGTCAGTTCCGCCCGACGCTTTCCTGTTGCCAAAAACAATGCGAGAGAAAGAGCGGCAAGCGCGAGCCAGATAGAAATATGATATCCTGTTGCCGCTTCTCCCGCATATACCCGGATAAAATATGCTGCGGTAATAGCCAGAATATCAATGACGACAATATGTTTGAGAACAAATGAATATCCGTATTGTAGTGCTGTAAAACCGATGGATAATAATAAAAATGTTGTTCCAAGCGACGCTGCGATTCCTATACCAATGGTAAATAAGAGTATTGCAATAATAACGGCAGTGGATACGGGAAGTTTGCCGCTTGCAATAGGTCTGAATTTTTTAAACGGGTGTTTTCTGTCATGTGGTGCGTCAAGAATGTCATTGACGATATAACTACTTGATGAAAAACAGCAGAATGCAATAAAAGCCCAGAGCGTTGGCAGAAAAAATTCTGGCTGGAAAAATGTACCGGTAAAAAGAATCGGAACAAATACAGCAACGTTTTTTAGCCATTGTCGTGGTCTTGTGGTTTTGAAAATTGCGAAAAGAAGTTGACCCATAAGAAAAATCCTCCAATTGCAACAGCAACTAAAAATAAGGTAAATATTTTTTGTCGGCTGTTAATGACGAGCGCAATTATTCCAAGTATAGCTGAGACCCCCCAGTAAAACAATGCAATTCTTCTTTTGCCCCATCCCGCGTCCATAAGTACATGATGCAAATGTTTTCTGTCAGCCCATACCGGAGATTTTCCTTTTAATACTCTTCGCACCAATGTGAAGATAGCATCAATAGTTGGTATACCTAATACAAGAAGTGCTGTGCCAAGTTTTCCGTACGAGAGAATCGCAAGGAGTCCCAAAAGAAATCCGGCGAGTGTTTTTCCGCTGTACCCCGGCATAATTTTTTGAGGATAAAAATTCCATGGTAAAAATCCCGCGTATGCACCGGAAACAATAAATGCCAGTATTGTTATGGGAAGCTGCGACGGATCGGCAAAACTGTATCGAAGTGAGAGAATGCCAATAATGGCGGCACTTATGGATACAAACCCCGGCATTTGTCCTTCTACGCCCGCTGACCATCCGACAATGTTGGTCGTCCACATAAGCCAGATAAATGCGGTAAGCGCCGACCAGACAAGCAGGGAATGGACTCCAAAAAAATCGATGGTGATTCGCCATGTATCAAGATGCAAAAGGCCGCCGGTAAAAGGATTAGTAATGTACGGAACACCTGCACCCGCGAGTATTGCAATACCGATTGCAAGAGAGTTTGTGAGTATTCGGATGTACGGACTGACGTCATTTTTATCATCCAAAAGTCCGACGACAGTAAAAATAAGACAGGATAGGGCAACGCCGATAAAGAGTTTATTGATGGGAAGAAAAATCATTGCTACCGCCATAATGCCGATATAGACGGCAAGTCCTCCGGCTCGCGGGATGATTCCTTTATGGGTATGAGCAGGATGAAACCGTTTTTTTGGATCATCGACCAGTCCGTATTTTTTGGCAAACCATATGACAAGCGGTGTAACCCCCATGGTAATTGCAACAGTAAGAAAAAATGGAATAAGAATATGTTCAAGCCACATAGGTTACAAAACCAAAAAAATAATTTTTATTAATGTGATTGTTGATAATAAACTGATGACAAATGATCCAAGAGACATAATTTGTGAAAACACAAGGTATTCATTCGTTAAAAATGTTGCGATATATGCGTTTATTACAGTAATAATAAGTGTTGAGGAAGGAAGAAGAAAAAGCCAAGGAGTCGCCGCCAGTCGTTCAGCGCCCCAAATCTTTGAATACCATAATGGAACGAATGGGGGAAGTGTATTCCATGAAAAAACAATACTAATAAAGCCTATGAGTGAACAGACGACCGCACAATAAGTTGCGAGAGAAATAATTTTATTTGCAGAAAGACTTTTCCAACCTAAACGTAGTACATGCCAACGATTTGTAATAGTAGTTTTGACTGCCGTAAATATCATAATGCCCTTTTTTTATTATATGTGAGCGGGAGTGTATACATAATGGAATACGTTCCGTCTCTGTGGACGACAAAGGTTCGTGATGGATAGGGGGGGAATTCCGTAACAATGTGATTTGGCTCTAACAGAGCGTCGCCAATAAACCATGGAAACACGGCTCCTGATGGGTTGTAAAAATACACGTGTGAACGATTTTTTGCGTAATACAGCGTTTCAAGAAATATGAGAGGGTCATCGGCGAAGATACGATCCTGTTCATTTGCCAAGGTATTAATTTCGTTGAGCGGGGTTTTGAGATCCATTTTGCTGTGTTGATCGGAGTACCAGAAAGTAAAACCCAGGGTCATAATAAAAATACAAAGAGCGGCGATCCGTTGCACACCCTCGCGTTTAAAAGAGGTAATCGCATACCCGATAATAAAAATTTCTGCAATGGTGACGGGAATGACGTATCGGTTAACAAACAGCGGTTTGATAAACGAGATGCCGATGATAGAAATAAGCGGAATATAGACGAATCCGAGAAATAAAGCTGCATGTTTACGGTGTGTTTTTGGAATCATCGCGAAAGTGGAAAGCAAAAGAACTGCAACGGATATCCATTTTGTTACGCTCCATAGATACCATGGCGTTCCTTCATACCCCGTGTACATATTTCCGAGCACCGACTGAATGAGATGGAAATCAACTGCAAAATACCAAGAGTACGCAAATTTATCCGCAACAAACAAGAAGCGGATAAACCATGGCAATATAGCGGCGGCGATAATCAATACTGATCGTGTGATCGGATTTTTAAGAATGGTTTTTTTATCAAAAAAGTTTTTTGTTTCGAGTGTTATGTAATGTAATGTGCAAATTGCCGGGACAAGCAGTGAATAGAGATGGTTATAGAAACCGAGAATGCCCCCGATGATAAACAATTTCCAATCCTTTTTTATATATCCGTAGATTGTGAGAGTTGCAAAAAATATATACCACCCATACGCACGTGCTTCAAATGCGTAGTAGAGAAGCATAGGGTTGAAGAAAAATAACAGCGTAACAAACCATTGATGCCATTTTTTTATAAACAATTTTTCCGCAATGAGCATGACAAGATAGGTGGAGAGAATAAATCCGAACAATGAAAGTGAACGGACTGCTATTTCACTTTGTCCGAATAGGAGTTCCCAGAAGTGGAGCAATATGTAATATAACGGCGGATCAAATGATGAGTTTTGGATAATCCATACGAGCGGCTTGGCTGCAAAAAGTGCAGAAAACGCCTCGTCCCTCCAAAAACTCTGCATGAAGTAAAAAATTGGTGAATGCTCAAGAATAAAAGTGAACATGTGTGTATATT
The DNA here is from genome assembly GCA_049287205.1 of Microgenomates group bacterium. GTDB lineage: Bacteria > Patescibacteriota > Microgenomatia > UBA10105 > UBA927 > CAIJMI01. Next base: position 822,604 of record JBAQFJ010000001.1, on the reverse strand, counting down.
ATACCTTTTCTGTTACACGGTATTCTAACCGTTTTCCAAGCATCAGTCTCGTATGTGCGTCAAGTCCGGGGAGTGCTGAAAGAAAGAAGGAAATAATGGGGAGTGTAAACCATTGTAAATATAAAAATGGCAATTTCCAATTTGCATAGTCTTTTGGTTTTGGCGGTCTGATGCGCCAGTCAATAACAAAAACGATAACCAAAAAAATTGTTGAGAGTGTGAGTATTCCGGATGAAATTTGTGCAAGGTTGTGTCCGAGAACTGTTCTTCCAAATGCAGGGTTTACAAGTGGTGGAATGGTGCTGCCGATGGTAAGCAAAAACCAATTCGCTGGCCAAAAAATATGATGTTCTAATATCATCGTCACCCGCCTGAGACGGTCGAGGAATGGGATTTCTGTGTGGAGAATTGCATTTCTGATAATGAACGGAACATCAGATACCCCCCACGCCCACCGTTTGGATTGTTCATATTGATTGACGATAGTTTTGAAAAATCCGCGGCTTTCAGCTGCATCAACAAGAATAGGAAGAAAAATTCCTTCCGTATGTGTTTGGTGGCCTTTGGTAAAATATACTTTGAAGAAGAGATGATAGTCTTCTGGAATGACGTCGACATCCCAATATCCCACCTCAATGATCGTGGCAAGTGAAAGTGAATAGGTGGAAAAATTGATGAATTTAGACTGTTGGGAAAGTTGCGCCAAATTCCAGATACTGTTGATGGTGTTAAACAGCTTATTCGGCATCGGTATTCGCCATATGTTTGAATAAAAAAGAATTGCACCCTGATAAAAATGGAATGTATTCTTGTCATCAGTCAAAAATTTATAGGAAAGATAGGAAAAATATTTCGGGTGAATCATAGCATCCGCATCACACGAGGTAATGGTTGTATATTCTGGCGTAACAATGTCTTTTGTTTGTCTTACAACTTCTTTTGCCGCCCATGCCATATTGGAAGATTTTCCCATAACTTCACCGGGTGTTAATAAATGTTTTGTTACGAGGAAAATACCGAATTTTTTTCCATATTCTTTTTTCATTAAGGCTGCTATTTCGTCAGATTCAGGATCTTTTGCTTCTGTTGCAAGGACAACAATGAGTTTGTTTTTATCTATATCCTGCAGACATAAATTATCAAGTGTCCGTCTAAGGATATGTAAAGGTTCTTTGTATTCCGGAATGATAATAATGTGCTTACATTTGGCGAATGTTTTGAGAGATTGCGCTTTTTTCATCCAATCCACTTTAATATGCGCTTGGAGTGTAAGATAGGATTTGATTGCTGAATATCCGAGCGTAAATGATTTATAAAACCAATACACATCAAACGTGATAATAAGGTAGGCAACGAGTGCAGGGTGCCAGAATGAAAGCCATAGAGGCATGGTAATAAATGCCCAAGAAGTCAAAGGGATCATGATCTCCAGCAAGCGCTGTGTTTTATTCGGATAGAGAAGAAACAATTGGCGCATACGAATAACCTTTGTATTGTACCACGGTACACCCTTTTTAACGAACTTCAGGGAAGCCGATGGTGTCCGCTTTGTGAAAGAGAAAATACAGGATGAACACTTTAAAAACCCGTAAAAACAGTCCTTTTTCAAATCCTCGCCTTCCGGAGGCTGTAACATATTCGCTTTGTGTAAAAACAATTTTTCCGGATGTCATCAGTCTGCGTGCGATTTCAATATCTTCAGCCATACGGTAATTTGTTGGGATTCCGCCAACAGCAAGTGCTGTTTTTTTATAGAATCCCATATTTTGCCCTGTGGCCATTGGCATGTTGAAGAGAAAAAACATAATGCGATTGACGATGGGTTGTATGGCATTGATATAGAATTTGTAGAACGGAGGACCATCAAATACACGAAATCCGCCAAAATAGCCGACAACGCCGGGTTTGGTGAGTGCACGCTCAATGCGATCCAGCCAATCATGGGGAAGTACCGCATCTGCGTCAGTAAAAGCAATGACGTCGCCTGTCGCGTGTTCAATTCCCTGTTGTCTGGAAAATCCGATTGTTCCTTTTGGAACAGTGATAACGGTTGCCCCCGCATTTTTTGCAACCTCAACTGTTTTATCAGTAGAAGATGCGTCAATAACAAGAATTTCATCCGGTTTTCTGTCAAGCGCATTGAGAGATGCAAGGGTATCGGGAAGCAGTTTTTCTTCGTTTAAGGCGGGAATGACAACGGATATGTTCATTTTCTTATCATACCATCAAAAAAGTGACAAAAGAAAGGGTGGGAAGGTATAATGAAGACAAATATGGCAGAACTTTCTCCAATATCAGGACTTATTTCCCAAGCAGTAAAACTGCAGGGGGAACGGTTTGGTACGGAAGGTGAATTTACCATGCAACGACATCTGTTTCATATAAAGACAGACAAAGTCGGTATGGTGGATTATCCCGTGCATATCATTAAAAGAGAAAACAATCCGCATTTGCAAACAGGTGAAACGCCTGTTGACGGCGGAGTTGAACAGGCACTGCTTATGTCCGGATTTGCAACAGAAGGAGCAGATTGGCTACGGGAAGCGGAAGACATATTTTTAAATAATCCGTCATTAAAACAGGTGACACTGCTTGATCATCCATCTTCAGCCCCGACTGTGCGGCACGAAAAACAGGGAATCCCATTGAATGATGATTCATTTCAAAACAGTGCTGAGGTGGTATCACAAGCATTAGAACAGCTACTTGCGAATAAACAAATTACCGAAGGGCAAGTGGCAATTGGATTATCAACAGGGACCGCGGTGCTCACGGAACTTGCAGCATTAAATCCCAAACTAGTCGGGGATCTGGTGCTTGTAGCTCCAGCCGGCATGACGAATCGAACAGAAGCACAAATGAGTGCCGGTGTTACAACGGGTGGCGCGGAATATATGGGAAGATTTTTTGAGCCAAAGATAAAACGAAGTTGGGAACGAATAAAACAACCGGATACATATTTATCAAAAGAGAAGCAACAGAAAATGCCGACATCGCCGGTTGGTAAATTTTTATACAGCGCATGGAATGAACTGATGGACAATTATGTAAAACCACTTCAAAATAAATTAAAAAATCCGGAAAAAACAGTTGATAAAGAACCTGTAATGGTGGTTCGTCATGTGCCAAAGACAAGAGAAGGATATTGGGAGGAGCTGGATAAAAATATGCCCGCAAAAAGTCTTCGGATTAAAGATTTTATTTTTGAATTAGGATTTAAACTCGGACGAAAGTTTCCCCGATTTTGGCAGCATTTTACCGGCATGTGGGGAGATGCAAGACCGCATATTCCAGTGGAAAACGCAGATTATGTACATGACCGAAGCTTGATTCCCAAAGACACATCAAGTGCAGCGAGGTCAGAGATTCATGATAAAAAAATAATCATGGTGTTGGGTATGCAAGATGGAGCGGTTCCACCTGAGGAATTTATATCGCAGGAAGACCGAACGTTTGTAAATGGAATAACGGATGAAAATACCAAAGGGGAAACAATGCTTGAGCGGATAATGACTGGTGCAAAAAATAAATTTCCGAATAATAAAGACACTACTGTTATGCTAACAGTTGGCGGTCCATCCGGTCACGTGGAGCTGAAAACGGAAACCGGACTGTATGGATTTATGATTTCCAGAGCGCTTAATTCACTGACACCTCCGAAGACAACGATTTACTATAAAAAAGAATCATCTTGGCAGTCTCCGTAATTTCTATTCGAGATGAAATAGTGTGAGTGCATTTTTTGTTGTCTGTTCTTCAATCAGTTTGACTTCGACGTTTTGTAATCGAGCGACTGTGTGGGCAATGAGTGGAACATATTTCGGTTCAGAACGTTCTCCGCGATGGCCTTCAGGTGGAAGGTAAGGGGAATCTGTTTCAAGAAGTAATCGGTCAAGCGGTATGGAAGGAATGACCAAACCCAATTGTTTTGAATAGGTTGCGTTTCCGTCCAAGCCAATATAAAACCCGCGATCTGTGATATTTCGGATATCCTCAAGTCCTCCGCTAAAACAATGAAATACTCCGCGTGGTAATTTGGGTAGACTATCGAGTACATTGAAGATGTCAGAAAACGCATCTCTACTGTGGATGATCACAGGCAAATCATATTCGAGTGCAATGCGAAGCTGCATATCAAATAGCCCCATCTGTTCATCTTTTTTTCCGACGGCGTCAAAGCCTTTATACGGATGATAATCCAATCCGCATTCTCCAATAGCGACGGTTGCCTTCGTCATCACGCGAAGCAGATCCCGCTCCACATTTTTTTCTCCTGCATTGTATGGGTGGATTCCGACAGATGCATAGATAACTCCTGGATGCTCAAGAGCAAGTGCTGCCGCACTGACAGATGTTTTGATGTCATCTCCCGGATTGATAAATTTTTTGACCCCAGCTTTTTTTGCGTTTCCTATCACCATTGCACGGTCTTCATCGAAGTTGGAAAAATTCAGGTGACAATGGGTATCGATATACATACAGGAATAATACCAATAAATACCAATAAGTACCAATAATCCAATAAATACCGATTAAAATTATATAATACGAGGAAACATTGGTGGCTCGGATGTGATTGTTGATTCTTGAAACTGCTTTAGAATTTTTTCCGATGTTTCAGGAAGAAACGGGGCAAGCATTGTTGCAATGATAATAATTTGTGAAACAGCTTCTTTAATTACGGGTGTTCGTTCAATCTCTGTGAGTCTCCACGGTTCTTTATCATTGATTAATTTATCAGTTATTTTAATTTTTTCCCATATGAAGTTTACTGCATCATGTAACCTGAATTCATCTATTGCCTTTTTGTATTCACCGGTAAAAACTATCTTGTATGACACGTGCTGTTTATCGTAGGTGATAGACCCTGAAAGTTTGGCTACTCTCGATGTGAGATTTCCGAGTCCATTTGCAAGATCGGAATTATAGAGTTCCTTGAACCTTCGTTCTGAAAAATCTCCGTCTGCGAACGTCGGAAGTTCCCGCAGAAAATAATAGCGCAAACTTTCTGCGCCGTATTTTTCAATAAGCGTTATGGGATCAACAATGTTTCCGACGGTTTTGCTCATTTTTTGACCGTCAACTGTAAAATATCCGTGAACAAGAATTGTTTTTGGAAGCGGTAAATCAGCTGATAATAAAAATGCCGGCCAATAAATTGCATGGAATCTCGTAATTCCTTTGCCGATGACATGAACGTCCGCCGGCCACCATTTTTTATATGATGCATCATCCCATCCAAACCCAACTCCAGATTGATAGATGTTTAACGCATCAAACCATACATACATGCGTTGCGTGTCATCGTCAGGGACTGGGACGCCCCAATTTTTTGCACGTTCGTTGCTTCTGGAAATGCTGATATCAAGTAGTGGTTGTTTGAGAAATGCTAACATTTCATTCTTTTTAGTCTCAGGAACGATTTTTACTGCATCAGTTGTAATGAGATCAATAATTTGCTGTTGATACAAAGAAAGCTTGAAGAAATAATTTTCCTCTTTGACGAGTTCCAGTTTTTTCCCTGGATGTTCAAAACATTCACCTTGTTCATTCAGTTCGTCTTTCGTGTAATACTGTTCGCAGCCGACGCAATATAATCCCTCATAGGATTTTTTATAGATATCGTGTTCACATAATTTCCAAAGCTTCTGGCTTGCGGGATAATGCTGTTTTTTGTCGCTTCCTTTTTGAAATATATCAAACTGCACATGTAATTTTTTTGCGAGATTTTCAAAAAGCTTGGAATTTTTATCAATGAATTCCTGAAGCGGCACACCTGCTTTTTCGGCTGCCTGTACATTTTTGAGCGCGTTTTCATCACCGCCTGATAGAAGCCGTGTATCTTCACCAAGAAGCCTGTGTATTCGTGCAATGGTATCTGCCTGCACGAATTCCAGTGCATGTCCGACATGTGGCGCGGCATTAACGTATGGAATTGCTGTTGTGATATAAAACTTGTTTGCCATAGCCATATTATACAGCCTTTGTTCGTTTTAAAAAGAGAAGGCGTTTTTTAGGTGGTATAATTTATGTATGCTTACACTTGCTGTTATTATCGGCTTTTTGACAACCGCGTTAACTATTCTCATTAAAGTTGTCGGGTTTCCTGACCAGATAAAGAAAAACTACAAACGGAAATCCACAGAAGGCTTATCTACGTGGTTTTATGTTTTGTCATTCATTACGTATATATCATGGACACTGCACGGCATCATGCAGAATGATTGGGTGGTTATCTTAGGGCAGGGACTTGGTATTATTACAACAGGAATCATTGTGTATCAGATAATAAAATACCGGAAAAAGTAGCTACTCGTTTTTTGTCTCCCGTTCCTTCTTTGTGGTGAGTCGAAGTATTGCGATGCAGCAGATAAAGAGAAGTATTCCATAGAGTGGATGTCGTAGATGGAGAAAACGAAGTATAAAATAGAGGACTATCCCTCCGGAAAACACTACTGCTGTTTCATATTTTGCAAATAGGAACATGAAGAATGAAAAATTTATGCCAAACAGGATGCTATAAAAAAATATATGGTTAAGGAGAGAGCTTGCAGGAATTGAGATGACAAACCAAGAAAACAAAGAGAGTAGGACAACAGTGAGAATAAGAAAATTGATATTTCTTTTTCTCGTAAGGAATCTGTTCATACTCGTATTGTAACGTGAATGAGGCGATGTTAGAATAGCGTTACAAATATGGATACTCTGCCGATTGTTATTATTGTCCTCATTCTTGGCATTATCTTCATTGTGTATATTCTCAAAACTGAGCTAGGGAAGTTCCAAAAACCAACAGAGAATGCAGCGCTTACAGAGTGGCTCCGGTCGATGCAGGCAACCATTGAACATACAAATAAAACACTCAATGAATCCATGCGAGGACAGACTGGGGATGTATCACGACTTCTCGCTGCAAATTCCAGAGAACTGAATGAGCGATTAGATAGTGCAACGCGAGTCATTGGAGATTTAAAAAGGAATTTAGGGGAAATGTCAGAAGTGGGCAAAGGGATTCGGAGTCTGCAGGAATTTCTTCAGTCTCCAAAACTTAGGGGAAACATTGGTGAACAGGTGTTATCTGACATGATAGGACAAACATTCCCTAAAAATGCATTTCATCTGCAATACAGTTTCAAGTCAGGGATGAAAGTCGATGCGGTGTTAAAAACGGAAGCGGGGCTACTTTGTATCGATTCAAAATTTCCCATGGAAAATTTTACCGCCATGCACAACGGAGAGACTGAAAAAATAAGAAAAGACGCCGAAAAAGCATTTGTTGATGATGTAAAAAAACATATTACGGATATTGCGAAGAAATATATTCTTCCCGAAGAGGGAACTATGGATTTTGCATTGATGTATATCCCTTCGGAATCCGTGTATTACGATATCGTCAATAATGATTCGCTTATGAATATTGCTCGGCGTTCGCGCGTATATTGTGTTTCTCCGAATACACTGTATGCACACTTACAGGTATTATTATTATCTTTTCAAGGGAAAGACTTGGAATCGCGCACAAAAGAAGTATTCCGATTGCTCCGCGCAGTGCAAAAAGACTATGAAAAAATTGATGAACAAATTGGAACACTCGGTAAGCATGTCACAAACGCATATAACAGTATGAGTACCGTATCGATGGGTGTGGCCTCTCTCGGGCAAAAACTTACGAGAACCAAAGAAATAGAGGGAGAAGAAAAGTAGTGCTATACTTCGAGGTATGCTTCATTCTGTAAGGCACAAAATAGCAAGTTTTTTGCCGGCACTTCGGTCACCAAATTACCGGTTATTTTTCGTGGGACAAGGCATATCACTCATCGGTTCATGGATGCAATCAGTTGCTGAACAATGGCTTGTATATCCTGTCTTAACAACCAATAAATCACTCTTAGGAATTATCAGTGCGGTCAATATGATTCCGACACTTATTTTTGTGGTGTTTGCAGGGGTACTGGTAGATCGTATGAACAAGCGAAAAATGTTTATTGCGTTTCAGATCGTGTATGCAGCTATTGCGTTTGCGTTATATCTGTTGATCGTTACAAAACACATTCAGCTGTGGCATATTTTTGTTGCTGCCATTATAGGTGGTATTATTTTTGCGTTTGAAAATCCGACGAGGCAAACATTTATGATGGAACTCGTCGAGAAAAAATATTTGCCGTCTGCCATGTCACTATCTTCCGCATTGTTTAACAGCGCACGCGCAATAGGACCTGCTATTGCAGGTCTTGTCATTGCGGCATTTGGAATTGGACCTGCGTATTTATTTAACAGCCTAAGTTTTTTTGCCGTGATCACGAGTTTATTAATTATGAAATTTCCGCCGCGAAGTGTTGAAACGAAACCGACGGCGCCATTTTTTGCGGGAATGAAAGAGGGGCTAGTCTATATAAAAAATCATAAGATATATATCGGGATTCTCGCAATTGTCGGAACGATGACGTTTTTTTCTTGGCCCGCATCCACACTGCAGCCGGTCTTTGCTCACGATATTTTTAAAAAAGGTGAAGTAGGCTTTGGGTTGATTCAGAGTATGTTTGGAATAGGTGCAATGATCGGAGGAATAACATTTTCTAAAATATTTGAAAAATTGCAGCATAAACACCGTTTGTTGTTTGTTGCAGTCGGTATTGCTGTTATTACGATGATCGGGTATGCGTGGGCGCCTTGGTTTTGGTTCGCGCTTGTTATGCAGGCAATAGGTGGTTGGGCAATATCAACGGTCTATGCAATCTGCGGCACGCTTATGATTATTGCAATACCGGATGAGTTACGGGGGAGGATTTCCAGTATTTATACATTTGTGTTTATTGGATTTATGCCGTTTGGAGCACTCCTTGCGAGTGCACTGGTGAGTGTTATTGGTCCGCAGATGATTGTGACTCTATGTGCAATCGGCATTGCGATAATCTTTTCTATACTGATGCTTCTCATGAAAGGGAAGTTTCAGGAAAAAATTGCAACGATGGTATAAAATAACGATATGAAATTTGTTTTGTTTCATGGCGCATTTGGAAGTCCTGATGGGAATTGGTTTCCGGCATTGAAAGAAAAACTTGAAGCTGTTGGACAAGAAGTTATTATTCAAAAATTTCCCGTTGACGATTGGGATGAAGTGACACAAAAAGGCCCGACTGTTCCACAAAAGAATCAGTATCTCAAAAATTGGCTTACGGCGTTTGAGCCGATAGCAAAACAATGTGCCGCAGATGAGAAAATTTGTTGTATTGGTCATTCATTAGGTCCTGTGTTTATATTGCATGCAGTAGAATAGTTCCAACTGCAGCTAGATAGCGCAATTTTTGTCAGTCCGTTTATGGAATCATTGCACTCGAAAGAATTTTGGCAATTTGATCATGTAAACGATAGTTTTTATAAAACGGATTTCGATTTTTCTGATTTAAAAAAACGTATCCCTGTTTCGTATGTAGTCTATTCGGAAGGTGACCCGTATGTTGATCAAAAATTTCCTTTGAAATTCGCTCGTTTGCTTGAGAGCGCAATTGTTCCAGTGATGAACGCTGGTCATGTAAGCAATCCAATTTATGCATCATTGTTGCTTGAGATTGCAAAAACCAGATTAGATCAAGCTGCATATTTGAAATAATTCTTTGAGTGTTATAATCGTCTCACTGTGACCAAATTACCATCTTCCGATAAACGAATATTAAATGCCGAGCAAAAAAAAGCCGTTCGATTCGGTAGCGGTCCGCTGTTAATCATCGCAGGTGCTGGAACCGGTAAAACCACGGTTATTACAGAGCGCATTCAGTACTTATTATCTTCAGGGAAAGCGAAGCTCGAAGAAATTCTTGCGCTTACATTCACAGAAAAAGCGGCGCGGGAGATGGAAGATCGTGTTGATCAAAAACTTCCCTATGGAACAACAAAACTATGGATTTCAACATTTCATGCATTCTGTGACAGGGTGTTAAAAAGCGAAAGTTTGTCTGTAGGGCTTAATCCAAATTTTACACTCATGGGCGAAGCGGAAAGCATTCAATTTTTTATCAAAAATTTATTTGCGTTCAAACTTGAATATTTTAGGCCGCTTGGTAATCCGACAAAATTTGTTTCCGGTATGCTGCAGCATTTTTCAAGACTTAAAGATGAAGATGTATCCCCAAGGGGCTACAGCGAATGGGTGGAGAAATTTCAGAAAAAAGCGACATTGGAGGAGGAAATAGAAGAAGGAAAAAAATACAAAGAACTCGCAGATGCATATAGAACATATGAAGAACTGAAAATAAAAGAAGGGTTTGCTGATTATGGGGATTTGATTGCCAATACGCTGATGGTTTTTAGGACAAGAAAAAAGATTTTGTCTCAGTATCAAAAACAATTTAAGTATATTCTTATTGATGAATTTCAGGATACAAATTTTGCACAGAATGAACTTGCTGTTCTTCTTGCAGGCGTTAGGCAGAATATCACTGTGGTTGGAGATGATGATCAGGCAATTTATAGGTGGCGGGGGGCCGCTATCTCCAATATTATTCAATTCAGGAAACGTTTCAAAAAAGCGAAGATTGTAGTGCTTACTAAAAATTACCGTTCAACGCAGGAAATACTGAATCGTTCCTATGCGCTCATTCAATATAATAATCCTGACCGTTTGGAAGTAGTAGAAAAAATAAATAAACAGCTTGAGTGCGTGCGGCGGATAAACGGGAATCCTGTGCAACTGTTGTACGCGGATCGTGTGGAAGATGAAGCGGAACTTGTCGCGAAAGAAATTACTGAATTGGTGAACGATGAAAAAAAACACATCGCGTGGAAAGACGTCGCAATTCTTGTTCGTGCAAACAGCCATGCAGAACCGTTTGTTCGTGCATTCGGAAGACTTGGTATTCCATTTCAATTCTTAGGCCCCGGGCAATTATTCAGACAGCCTGAAGTCAAGGACGTTATCGCATATCTGAAATTGCTTTCCAATATTCATGACAGCGTTTCTATGTACAGGCTGCTTGTAATGGATGTGTTTAGTGTTTCAGCGCGGGACGTTGCGGAACTTGTTTCTCAGGCAAAACAAAATAACATATCATTGTTTGCATCCTGTGAGAAATTTTCTGAGCTCCTGTCTGCAGACGGTAAACAAAAAGTTTCCGTCATAACCGGGATGATTACGAGACATCTGGAGCTCGTTAAAAAAGAAACCGCAGGGCAGATTGCATACTATTTTTTGCAAGATTCAGGGCTGTTGAAATCCTATACAAAAATCGAAAACGTAAAAGAGGAACATAAAGCAGAAAACATCGCAAAATTTTTTGATAAGATCAAAACATATGAAGTGGACTATGAAGACGCAAGCATATTTGCTGTTGTTGAGTGGCTTGATCTTGCAATGGACTTAGGTGAATCACCGCTTGCAACAAACAGTGATTGGGGAGAAGTGAATGCCGTTAATATTCTGACAGTACATTCCGCAAAAGGTTTGGAATTTCCCGTTGTGTTTATCATTAATCTTGTAGGCGCCCGGTTTCCTACAAACGAACGGCACGAACAGATTCCGATTCCCGACGCATTGGTAAAAGAGATACTGCCCGTTGGTGATTATCATACGGAAGAAGAGCGGCGGTTGTTTTATGTGGCAGTCACGCGTGCAAGGGATTATCTGTATTTAACAGCCGCAAAATATTATGGAGACGGGAAACGGGAGAAAAAATTATCACCGTTTATCTCCGAATGTTTGGGAAATCAGGAAATTCGTACTGTCACAAAAACATCAGATGGCGATGCTGATCAGTTGTTTTTAATTGATTGGGCAAAACATGACAAAGCAGAAGTACCGAATGAAAAAATGACGGTTAAACCGGTTTCATATGTATGGTATACCCATATTGAATCGTTTAGGCGGTGTCCCTTGCAGTATAAATTCCGATACGTGATAAAAATTCCAGTCCCCACATCAGCCGCACTCGGGTTTGGTGACATTATGCATCGTTCCATGCAGGAATTTTATAAGCATGTTATTGCGGGAGAAAAAGTTTTAGAAAGCACATTGCTTGCGATCTATGATGAACAGTGGCGATCAAAGGGATTTATGAGTAAATCCTATGAAGATGAAATGAAGAAACATGGGGAAGTATTATTGTCAGAATATTTTCAAAAAGGGTATGACCAAAAAACAAAAACGATTGCTGTAGAGCAGGCGTTTAAAATTAAAATAACTCCCGATATTACACTCGGCGGAAAAATTGACAGGGTAGACCGAAGAGCAGATGGGACACTCGAAATCATTGATTACAAAACAGGAGCAGCACCGAAAAAACGTGACCCGCAGGAAGATTTTCAATTATCTATCTATGCGCTCGCGGCCACTGATAAAGGTGTGTATGATACCGCCGCGGAAAAAATGCTCGTATCGTTTTATTTTTTTGAAGGTCAAGAACGGGTATCGGGAACGCGAACGAGTGAACAGCTGGTGAGTGTGAAAGAGGAAATTATTACTGCCGCAAATGAAATTAATAAAAGTGCGTTTTTACCAACTCCAGGAATGTATTGTGCGTTTTGTGAATTTCGGCTTTTGTGTGAAGCATGGAAGTGATGACTATTACTTGGCGAGAGGATAATATAGTTCTTTGCCGCCAAAACCTTCTTTAAATTTTGTAAACCCTTTCCATTCTGTGTATTGTTTTGGTTTACGTTCGTCCCAAACACCCACAAAATCAAAATACGTACATTTTTTCCCGTGCGCAAATTTTAACGCCTCCCAAACGAGAAGCGTCGGAGCAAACATATGCTTTCCTTTTTTTGTAGCCCCTGCAATCCAGTAGTAACAGGTGCTACCCGACAATAAAAGAAGGACGCCGCCGACAACTTTTTTTTCACTAGTTTTGGCAAGCAGAATATGTGATTGCTGTTTTTTGTAAAAAATATTCCATAGTTTGTCTATGCCATATGTCGTCATACTGCCAAATGTCCCAGCAGCTTTACTTTTTATTGCAATGAGATCGTCAATATCATTTGATGATGATATGGAAATCCCATATTTTTCAGCACGCCTCACCGCTCTTCGTTTGGCCGGTTCCAAAGAAGAAAAGATTTTTTCTTCAGTTGGAGTTACATTAACAAGTATTGTCTTTGTCGGTAAAAACGGACTTAAAATAATCTTAAAAAATTTTGAAAGTGAATGGATATAGTTTTTGAAGACTTCAGGATCTTCATTTGCTTTTGGTTCAACAAGAAGTGTGCGGACATGGAGTTTTTGTAATAATGGAATAAGTTTTGGTATATATGGAAGAGTCATTGGTCGCTGTATTTTTGCCATGACGCCAATAAAAGGTAATTTTCGGTAAAAAATCGCCGACCCGTCAAGGGTGTCTACAGACCAACCTAAAGCAAGAATATATTGCTGATACAAAGTGCTTTGTTGTACTTCCATGATTATTTAAGAAGCTTTAATAGCGTCCACCGTATGGTGTCTGCGATTCGGTAGAGTGAGTAGAGGAATGGTTTAAGGATAAGATCGTATGATCCGATGAACGTTACATATTTTGGATTGTATCCGGTTTTAAATCTGTGAAATCCATACCAAGGATCTTTTTCGTCTGGTTTTGGCCCCATCGCTCCCCACAGATCAAATGCAGTATAGTGTTTTTGTTTTCCCCATTTTACAAGTTCCCAGAGCAGCAGGTTTGGTGCCATAACTTCCCGATGATTTCTTGATGATGCTCCATATGGATAGTACATAACACCGTCGTGAATAAAGAGTATCCATGCGGCAAGCGTTTCCCCCTGATAAACAGCTGTGAAAAGATGGGCAATTCCGGCATCGCGCATAATGCGCCACATTGTTTTGTGGTAGAGAGGGCTGTGCGCATAAAATTTTTGTCGTTCAGTCGTTTCTTTCTCAAGCCGCAAATACTCGGCAAACGCGGTATCGCTATTGTCTTCTTGAATTTTTACTCCGTGTTTTTCAGCAAGCCGTATGTTGTATCTGGTTTTTGGATGCATTGCTTCAAGCAGTTCACTTTCCGACTTTGTCAGATCCATGACAAACGTATATTTGGTAAATAACGGGTGATGTGAGGAAACAAGTGCGTTGTTTTTAGGAAGTTTTTCTTGTGATTCAGTTGTGACATTTGGTTCAAATTGAATATATATTGCTTTATGTTTTTTCCCTGCTTCTATAGACTCATGTATCATTGAAGTTGTTAATATCGGACCTTTGGGCATATAGCCGATGGTCCAGGGAGTATGGGGAACACGGTGGAAGGAAATATATCCGGAGGATATTTTTTCAATGCTGATTCCCATCGATTCACGAAAATTAGCCCATGCGGCTGTCTGTAACGGATGCACTGGAGATCTCATACTGGTATTATCGCGTTTTTTAGTATGTGTTACAATAGTAATACAGTATGCAAAAACGTTCGCTCCCACGACGAAAGCCTGCAAAAAACGATATATCGTTTACCTCGTTCATTGATCACAGAATATTTCCGGATATTATTTCATTTCGTTATGTAAGAGGCCCATTGCGCCTTTTTTTGCAGATAGAAATCGTTCTCGCACTCTTAGTTGTGATCGGTTCGTGTGCAATTATTATTCTTACCGCAATTGCCGGTTAAAGAAGCATATCGTCTTCTCGGAATCCCCAGGATGCATCAATAGACACATGTCGTTCTATGAGTGTTTCGGGAATGTCAGCGATAAATCGGGAAATCATGTTTTGCGTTCTTGTTCCAAAGAATAATCTGCGGTCTGCATAGGTAAGATACAACCGTTCTTTTGCTCTTGTTACACCCACATAGCAAAGTCTGCGTTCTTCTTCTAGTTCATCTCTATCCATAAGTGAGCGGCTGTGAGGAAATAAGCCTTCTTCCATCCCGACAATGAACACAATGGGGAATTCCAAGCCTTTTGCCGCGTGCATGGTCATAAGCGTGACGGCATTTCTGTTTTCATCATTCTTTTTTGCACCTCTTTTTGTCGGTTGATCCTCAAGGAGGGCAACTACTTCCAAAAAATTCTGAAGCGTCGGATATTCTGCGGCAACTGACCGGAGTTCTTTTATGTTTTCAAGTCTGTTGGCTTCCTCTTCAACATTTTGGTCATATAAAGAGAGATAGTCTGTTTTATCCAGAGTCTGATCCATGAGTTGTAGCGTTGAATCTTTAATAAGTTTTTCATCAGCTGCAACGTCTGTAGCATACGTAAGAAATTTGGCCAGTCTTCCTTTTCCGAGTTTCTCAACTCGCTTGTATGCAACTGTATCTTTTGGATTTGCAAGCAGTTTTAAATATGCCAGTACATCTTTAACTTCCTTTCGCTCATAAAATTTTGTGCCGCCGACCAGTACATAGGGCACACCACCATGCAGGAATGCCTCTTCAATTGTTCTTGACTGTGCATTTGTGCGATAGAGAACAGCGAAGTCAGTAAAAGGCCTGTGTGATTGAAGGATAGTGGTGACAAGAAATAATGCCTCGTCATGTTCGGTTCTTGCCTCGTAAAGAATAATAGATTCTCCCGCTGATTTTTCTGTCCAAAGTTTAAGGATGGGATGGGATGTATTTTTGGAAATGACGTTTGTCGCCGCATCCAAAATATTTTGTGTTGACCTGTAATTTTGTTCCAAGTGAAACTCTTTTGTCTCCTTATAATCTTTTTTAAAATTGGTAATGTTGGTAAAATCAGCACCCCTGAATTTATAGATGCTTTGTGATGCATCTCCGACAATTGTGATGTTTCTGTATCGTTTAGCAAGCTGTTTTGTTATCGTATATTGTGCGCGATTCGTATCTTGGTACTCATCGATGAGCATATAGCGATACTGTTCTTGATAGCTCCCCAGTATTTCCGGATGTTTTTCAAACAGCTCAACGGTTTTCATTAAGAGGTCATCGAAATCAAGCGCGTAGTTTTCCATGAGTTTTTTTTGATACAAAAGATATATTCGCGCAACAGTTTCCTGAAAAAACCCCCGTGCATACTGCGGATATTCCAATGGTCCGATCAGTTCATTTTTTGCCTGTGAGATTGTGGCAAGCGCAGCATGTGGATTTACTTCTTTGACGGAAATATTTGCTTCCTTCATGATATCTTTCACTGCGTCCAGCTGATCTTGACTGTCGTAAATGGTGAAATTGATTGGGATGCCGATGGCCGATCCTTTTGTTCTGAGCACTTTCGCGCAAAACGAATGGAATGTTCCTGCAAACGGCAGATCAGTTTTTGTACCTAGGAGTTTTGCTATACGCTCCTTCATTTCACCTGCCGCCTTATTGGTGAAGGTGACCATAAGAATAGAAGTCGGGTCAATGTGTTTTTCCTTTATAAGATACGCTACTTTAAACGTGAGGACACGTGTTTTTCCGCTTCCGGCTCCTGCTAAAATGAGAATCGGTCCGTCTGTTGCTAGCACTGCTTTTTGTTGATCTTTGTTTAATTCATTGAGGAGACCTGTTCCCATAGAGTATAATCTTATCATAATGACTCCTCGGTTTTTGATAGGAAATTGGAAAAGTAATATGACGGTAGCTGCAATGCAAGAATGGTTTTCATTCTATCGTCCCACTCCCCAAATAACCACTGTTCTCTGTGTTCCCTTTACTTTGTTGGCATCCGCTGCGGGGGTGATTGGGGAAAAAAAATTACCTGTTTTTTTAGGCGCACAGGATGTTTCTCCCTTTGGTAACGGGCCGTATACAGGGGAAATAAGCGCGGACATGATTAAGGAATTCGCCGCATATGTGTTGGTCGGGCATTCTGAACGGAGACAATATTTTAATGAATCAACAGAAGAACTCGCATTTCAGTCATTGCAGGCAAAAGCCGCGGGACTCAATGTTATTTATTGTACGAGCGATGTGGCAGAGGTGTTACCGAAGGCGATTGATCTGGTTGCATATGAACCGGTTGAAGCAATCGGAACGGGAGTGCCGGAGAATGCGGAAACAATACAATCAGTATGTTCAAATTTCAGGAAATTATCAGGAAAACCCGTTATGTATGGAGGAAGCGTTACAGATGAAACACTCACACGTATCGTAAAAACAAATGCTGTTGACGGTCTCTTGGTGGGCGGAGCGAGTTTGGATCCCGAGAAGTTTTCAGCTATTGGAGAAAAATATAACACTATTGTCGTATGAGACGAAGATCATTTTCCATCGCAAGCATTGTTATTGTACTGTTATTATCCATTCTTTTTGTGTTTGGAATTGTGAAATTGGTAAAATTGAATACGGATTTTTCTAAAAATACGGGATTGAGTTTGGTCACTATCGGAAAACTTCTTGTTGACGGCGGCGCACCGCTTAAAACAACGGATGATAAGGTAAATATTCTTTTACTTGGGATGGCGGGAGGTATTCATGACGGTCCTGACTTGACAGACACCATCATCATTGTTTCATTTGATACAAAAAAACATACCGTATCACTTCTGTCACTCCCTCGGGATATTTGGTCAGATGCGCTGAAAGACAAAATTAACAGTGCATACCATTACGGCGAAGTAAAAAAAGCAGGCGGTGGCATTATTCTTGCCCGTGCGATTATGGAAGATGTGACGGGTTTGCCGATGCATTATGTTGTCACTCTTGATTTTACACAATTTGAAAATCTCATTGATGTTCTAGGGGGAATAGATGTCAATGTAACTACGGCATTTACAGATACAGAGTTTCCTATTGCAGGAAAGGAAAATGATGAATGTGATGGGGATCTCACCTACACATGTCGGTATGAAACAATTCAGTTTGCAATTGGTGTGCAGCATATGGACGGGGCGACAGCATTAAAATATGTACGAAGCAGACACGCGGAAGGGGATGAAGGAACTGATTTTGCCAGAGGGAGGAGACAACAGGATATTATTCTTGCGCTCAAAGAGAAGATGATGAAGTTGCAGCCTTGGTTTCATCCGTCTGTTGCAACAAAAATGCTGCAAGCTGCTGATACTGCGACAAATACGGATATGACACTTGGAGAGCAATTAACAATAGGGAAAAAAGCGCTGCAGATATCCGGATCAATCCAAAAAATATCCATTGAACATTTACTGATTGTTCCGCCTACATGGATGTATGGACGATATGTTCTTGTTCCTGGGTCAGATTACGATACAGTGCATGCATATATACAACAAGAGCTTCTGAAATAACTACAACACAACAGAGTGTACACTTTCTCGGATGTATCTCTATTCTTTTAGAGGATCAGTCCTAAGATAAGAAGTAGAATGCTTCCCGCCACACTGATTGCTCCAACAACTCCAGGGCCAACTCCTGCAACGGGAATTTTTGGAGTCGGTTGGCCTGTTGGTGTTGGCGTTGATGTTATTCCCGCGATGAGTCGTACAGTTGTTGGTGTCGGTGTTTTATAGATTGTAGGTGTTGCAGTCGGATAAATATACACCACTGTTGGTGTAGCGTCGGTAATGTATGGTGTTGGCGTTGGTGTAGGCGTTGGTGTTTCTGTTGGTGTCGGAGTATTCGTGATTGTAGCTGTGTATCCGATAATAGCATCAAAATCCTCGAAATCCCAGTTTGCATCAAGTTGTCCACGTTGGTCAGTATCTTTTCCTTGAATTGCGTCAGCCCAACATTGATACGGTCTATCTACTCCAGAAGTAGTAGTTATCCCATAGCTTGATAATGAAGAAATAGAAGAGCTGATATCACGTGTAGCCCCTGGATACCGACCGCATTTATTGTTGCTATCTGGCAAAATAAATCCAAGGGCGGTAGTGTCCTCATTTCCAAGTTGAACTGCGATTGTATACGTTCCCGCAGTAACCACTGCCTCAAAATTTCCATCGCTGATTTTTGTCATGGATGCTGAGGATCCATCTTTTGTTAGTGCGACAGTTGTACTTGCATGAACATTATCTAGATGTATACGTATTGTGCCATCAGAAGAGAAGGTAACTGTATTGAGTTTGCTTCTGTCTGGATTGCAGACAAGACAATTTTCATGCGGCACCTTTGTTGTTGGATAGCCGCTATAACATTCAGTTTGTGGACAGCCTGTTCCGCCTCCACCACCCTGACAGTTATATGGTGCAACAGAACAGTCAGTTCCTTTTGGATAACACCCCATACAACAACAAACTGAGTCATTTCTGTTACAGCATAAATTACCGCAGTCAAGTGGACAAAAACTACTGGTTACCGTCCCTTTACTTGCACATGACCCTGTTGTGTATAACACTCTACCAAGGGTGCATGAACCTGTTCCTCCTCCGCCTATAGGTGTCGGTGTTGCTGTGGGGTAGACTGCTCTGCTTCTGATTTCAGCAAATTGTGGTGACTGCGTTATGTAATAAATAGCAATAGGAAGTGTAAAAACAAGAAATAAAAGTGTAGCTATTAGAATGCCTTTTTCAGACTTTTTCTTTTTTTGTTTTGGTGGCTTGTTTCCTTGTGTATCGTTTGGTTTTACTTCTTCTGACGGTATAATGACTGAATCTGCCGCTGTTTGAGTAATTGGCTCTGGAATTGGGAGCGGAGGTGGAGGAATTGTGGGAATAGTTTCAGTTGGTTCTTGACTTGAGACACTTGTATCCGTGGATTCGGACGTAAGTGGAGCAACTGGCGCCACTGCAGATGGAACCAATGGAGGAGTTGGTATATCGGTTTTTTGCATCAACGGTTCAGGTAATACAGCTTCTTCTTTGAGTGGTTCAACGGGTGGCATTGATTGTTCAGATGAGTCGTTTTTTATTGTTTCCTTATCGACCGCAAGCGGTGTTTCACCTAACGCTTTTGCAGCATCGTCTATTAATTGCTGTGGAGATATCGGTTCGTCAGCCATGAAAAATACCTATAAAAATTAGTGCTATATATTAGAGTAAACTATCTAAGATTGAACTTCAATAAGAAAGATTTTTTCTCCTACAAAGCAAGCCCTATGAGGAGAAGTAAAACACTGCCTATTGCAGTGATAGATCCGATCAATCCGGGACCAACGCCTGCAACGGGAATTTTTGGAGTAGGTTGATTTGTTGGCGTTATTGTCGTATTCACAGTAATGAGACTTACGCGTGTTGGAACAGGTATACCATTTACAGAGTACGTTGTTGGTGTTATTTGTGAGCATGAACAATCAGCATTATCCGGACACGATGCTGTCCGACAGCGTTTTACCCCTGTTGTTGTGACACAAGATAATCCGGAATTGCAATTGCTGTCAATATCGCATGAAGCGTCACACATTCCTGGCGCAGGTGTGCTTGTTGGTATGGGCGTTTCTGTTGGTGTTTCCGTTGGCCCAGGTGTATTTGTTGGTGTGCTTGTTGGTATGGGCGTTTCTGTTGGTGTTTCCGTTGGCCCAGGTGTATCTGTTGGTCCTGGGGGACTGGTCGGTCCTATTGTCGCCGTTGGTGCTTTACATGGTTGTACCCGATTACAGTCTGCTTCTACATGAAAACACGCTTCTCTGTTTGAGGTTTTTGTACTGAGACATTGATTTTCAAATGTCCAAGGGAAATCTCCGAAACAAGCAGATCCGCAACATTCAGATTTATTAATTCCCGCTTCACCTTGCCAAGTGCCACACGTATTAAAATTATCTGCTCGATCACACGTTCCGCAGATGACATGATTTGGTAACCAATCACTGAGATAATATGCACCTCCCGGTCCACAGGCTCCTGATCTGGCTGATGTGGTGCAGGTTTTTGCCCCGGGTAATGTTGTCGGTGTAGGGTAGACGGTTGTTGCTCTACTTCTGATTTCAGCAAACTGCGGTGACTGCGTTACGTAATAGATGGCAATCGGGAGAGTTAAAATAAAAAAAAGCAGTAATGCAATAAAAAATCCTTTGCCGCTCTTTTTCTTTTCTGGTATTGGCGGTTTATTTAGTTCTTCGTTTTTTGCTTCCGCTTTTTCTTTTGTTGGGACAATGATTGATGATTGATCTGTTTTAGGCATTGTTTCAGGAGGTGGTGGAGAACTAATAATATCTGAAGGAGGAATAGATGTAGTTGATGGGGCACTGTTTGTTTCAACTTCTGATGGTAGATTTTCAACTTCTTTCAGGCGTGGTGGTTCAGCGGGTGGCGTGAGTTGTTGTGTTGATTCGCTATTTTGTTCCGTTTCTGGTATTTTAACAGCAGGAGTTTTATCTAATGCTTTTGCAGCATCATCAATGAGTTGTTGTGGGGAAAGGGTATCGTTTGCCATGAAAAATGCCAATAAAAAACAGTGCTGTATTTAGTGTATAACATACTGAGTAAAAACAACTAATTAACAGTAGTTTTTATAATGCAAGACCTGCAATGAGTAGTAAAATACTGCCGATTGCAGTGATTGATCCGATGACTCCTGGACCAACGCCTGATATTGGCATGGCTTCTCCTGTTGTATCAGTGCTGTCTTGTACTGGTGCACTTGTTGCTTCTGGGCAATTGCATGTGGATTCTGCTGGACAACTGGCATTTCTACATCTATTTATTCCATCAACTGATGAACAAGTAAGCCCTGATGCACAATTGTTGTCGCTCGAACAAGAAGCGTCACAGGTGGCGGAATTTGGCGCTGATGTTGGTGCAGGTGTTTGTGTTGCAGTTGGTTCAGGTGTTGCAGTTGCCTCTGCAGTTGCAGTTTCTTCTTTTGCTCCTACACCGCCACCTGAAGCACATCCTGCAGCCGCACATGACTGATCAAAGCAGAGATTTCCACAATCTCCCGTAAATACACCGCAGTTCATGCCGCATGTTTCTTCATTACACGGTTTATTTCCTGAAAGTGGCGGTTTTTGTATGTAGCCGCATCCGCCGGCATATCCATATGGTGTTGTCCGTGTACCGGCTGTTGATCCTGATGTGTTGGAGGTTCCTGTCGGGCAACTGTCACTTCGAGAACCACATCCCCATTGCATAACATCCGCTCCTGTTGAATCAGTGACGTTGACGCATTTGCATATATATCCAGTATTCGTTCCATTGGCATTTGTCTGACATCGCGTGTCTCCTTTTGAGCATTGATTTCCTGTTGCGCCCGATGCCCTGCTTCTGGTATCCGCGAGTTGTTGTTGTTGAGTAATGTAATAAATCGCTACAGGAAGTGTAATGATTAAAAGAACAAGTCCAACTAACAAGATTGTTTTTCCTCCGCTAACTTTTTTCTTTGCTGGTTTTTCCTTCGTCGGTGCTGCCTCTGGCTGCATTGGTGGAATAATGAAAGTATCTGTTGTTGGCATAGAATAGTGTATTGTTAGTGTACCATGTCGGTAGAGTCGGGCAAATTATTTGATAAATAAAAATGATCCGCCTCCGATAAACAACGCCGTTCCGAGTATAAGAAGAAGTATTGTTGGTATATATGATCCGCTGGTTGGCATCGGTTCAGATGCAAGCTCCGCTCCTTCTGTTGCAACTTCTTCCGGTGTTGGTGTCGGGGTTTCCAGTTCTGCTGATGCTGTTGCATCTCCTAAGACTTGTGTACCGCTTTTCATCACAATAAACGTGTGTGTGATGACAATTGGTTTATTTTTTGCATCCACGCTGCTGATGGTGACACGTTGCTTTCCCGGAGAAAGGGATTTTGTTGATGTATATTTCCATAATCCGTCTTTACCGACTGTCGTTGTCCCTGTTGTCGGATTTGTGAGTCCCAGAGAAATTGTAACCTTTTTACCGGCTACACCGGTTCCTTTTATTTGCGGTCGAAATGTCGATACTGTAGCACCTTCCATTGGTGCCGTCAGTGATATGGTTCCTGTTGTTGCCCCCAACACTGCTGTTTTTGTTGTGTTTGATTGTGGCGAAGCCGCGTTTGACGCGGCGAGCGTTGAACTAACAGGCTTTTTTGCATCGCGATTTCTGAAATCGAATTGTTGTCCTAGGATAATATCAGGAACAGGAGAATCATTTAGTGTGTCAGTTAGCACTTTTGATTCCGTCGTTCCTTTTTGAATAACAAGCGTTTCCGTGTATCGATCGCTTGTCGGCACATACGAGCTGCCGTCTATTGTTCGTATTGTGGAAAGAGGAATAATCCAGGATCCTGAATTTCTTACGAGTGTTGAAAGTGTCTGACTGTCAGTGAGCGTAAGAAAAACAATCGCTCCTTCCGCCGGCGTTGTGTCACTGAGTGTGACTTTCCCGTACGCAGGATCAATATTCGGCGGCGTTTCAATAAGCGAAGCAAATGTGGTTACCTGATAGTTTTTTTTATCTGTTGGGTATTTTTTTCCATTAGAGAGAATAGTAAAACTAAAAGGGGTTGCAGGAGTGAGGGATCGTATGGAAACGCTGTGGGTAACATATTTTCCTAATTTTCCCGAAGCATCCCGTTCATCAAATCCTGAATATTTTTTTCCGTTTGTATCAACTGCTAACACAGTGCCGCTTGCTTCTTCTTCTGTCGTCCAAATAACGGTAAAACTCGCATCAGTTATATTGGTAACCGTCACTTGCTGCGGCTCAATAGAAGTGCTGGCGCGTGTTTGTGTCTTAGAGAGAAATTGGAAAAGGAAGCTAATACCTGTCATTAACAGAATGACAAGAATAATGCCGATAATCGTAGGTATTTTTCTTGGTCCTTGCATAATAAACCATTAGAACTTCGTTTTTTGTTCTAATATATCCAGTGTATCAGTATCGAGCTTCGGTGTTAAGGGTGTGATGACTTGATTGACCGTCGCGGAGACAGTGGAAGTCTTTGTTGTTTTTACCAACTCAAAAAATATCCACGATAATACGGTGATAAAGGTAAATAATGAGATAAGGAATAAATCGCGGTCTGATTTCATATGGTGTTATTGTGTTGCATAGTACGTATTCATTTTTAATACTAATTGGATCGACGGGGAAGATGAAATGGTCGTTGCCAGTTTTTTGTTTGGCGTAAATGAGATGGATTCAATGGTGATAATTCTGCGCATGGCAATACAATTACGTAAAAAAGCTGATAGGTTTTCATAATTGCCTTCAATAGACATGGAGACGGCAAAATCAATCTGTTTGACTGTATAGGATTTTGATGCACTTGCGGTTGCCGACGGCAGAACAGGAACGGATGCAACTTGAATTGCAGATATAGATGCACCAGCGGTTGTCGCAATGTCACGAAGTTGTCTGACGACATCAATGGCATTCGGATTGATTGGCGTCGCATCTTCAATATAGGTTGCACGTTGTCCTATTGATTCAATAACAGCTTGCGCCTCAATAAGCGCTTCTATTTTTTCGTCCATTTTTTGGTTCACCGCTTTTTTATCTACGATTTCCCGCCTCAGGTAAAGAATTGTTTGTACTGTTGGTTTGACAGCATACCATCCAAATAGTGCAACAACCAAGAAAATAAATATGACCGTTGAATACATTCGTGTTTTTGGTTTTGCCAAAATTGGTTCGAGGGAATGATAATATTTTCGGTACTGTTCTGGTAAATTAAATTTATTTGACATAGGGATATTATTTTTTCTTTGCGGCGATGTTGACCCCAACAAGTTCAGCTTCCAACGTATATTGGATTCCTATGCTTGTTGCTTTATCTATCGTTCCGATTTCAATATTTTTTAATGATTTTGTTGCGTTGAGGTTTAGTAAAAGCTGTGAAAAACTTTGTACAGTAAGTGAAGTGATTTGTGCGGTAACTTTGCCATTCGTAATGGAAAGCGTTTGAAAATAGGTGCCGGATGGAAGGAGTGTGTGGAGTGTTTGAATTGCATCCGTTGGTTTGCTCTGACGGTCGAGCAGCACTTTTATTTTATTCAACGCATCCTGAGTTCTTCGAAATGTTATTTCCAAATCCTGATTGTAGGTGATGACATCTTGTTTTTGTGAGATTTCATCTTTCAAGTCCGTGAGCTGCCGATCCAGGCTAAAACGGGAAATGAACGCAATAAGAACAATCATTTCCGTTGTGATCATAATATATCTTCCGTATGTGGTGATCCACGCGACCATACGACCGATAGGGGAGAGTTCTTGCTTTGACGTACCAAGAAGGTTTATATCAATGGTGGATGTGGCAGGCATGCATTCATTATAAGGGGAAAAACAAGAATCCTCAATGACGTGAGTTGCTTTTACTTAGCTGCGATGAGTTTGGAAAGGCGAGACTTGAGTCTTGCAGCTTTGTTTGCGTGGATAACATGCATTTTTACTGCTTTATCAAGCGTCGCAAACACTGTAGAAAGCTGTTTAACGTTTGGCGTTTTTCGCATATCTTTTACGACACTGCGAACATACGCGCGTTTTGTTGCGGTTGCAACAGAGCGTTTTTTGTCATGTCGTAGCTTCTTTAATGCTTGTGCTGTTATTGGCATAGGTGAAAGTATAGCAGAGAGGTATCTATCGGGTCAAGGTTAGAGTGCGTTATAATAGAGAATAGAAATGAAATCTTTTTTGGAACTGCTAACAAAAAAACAATCTTCTGTCAGGTCGGCTGCCATTGTTTTAATGGCAATGGTGTTTGTTTCCCGTATATTAGGATTGGTACGGGATCGACTTTTGGCGGCACGATTTTCTCCGGATGAACTGGGTGTGTATTTGGCGGCATTTCGTATGCCGAATTTTTTGTTTGAACTGTTGGTTATGGGAGCGTTAACCTCTGCGTTTATCCCTGTCTATACGAAATATATTGCCAAAGGAAAACAAGATGAGGCATGGCGGATTTCCAATACACTGATTAACGTCTCTATCAGTATTCTTCTTGTTATCGCTATTCCGCTCCTTATTTGGACAAGTGAGATTTCCCGGTTGATCGCTCCGGGATTTTCCCCTGTGGAAATCGAGAAAATGGTGCAGTTTACGCGATTTATGGTGGTCTTGCAGGTATTCCCGCTTTTAATCGGTAATTTTTTTACCGGAATTTTGCAGTCACACAGCATGTTTTTTCTTCCGGCTCTTGCCCCTGTTGTCTATAACGTAGGAATTATTTTAGGAATAGTGTTTTTCAGCGGAAGCGTCGGGTTATGGGGGCCGGTGATTGGTGTCGGTATCGGCGCATTTTTGTTTACGATTATTCAAATACCGCCGCTCATCAAACTGGGATATAAACAAAAATTAACAATGGATCTAAAAAATGAAGGGGTACGGGAAATCGGAAAACTGATGCTGCCCCGCACTGCCGGACTTGCGGTATCACAGATTGATACAACGGTTGATCTGATGCTGTCTTCACTTTTAGGTGCACGTATGGTGACGGTATTCAGTTTTGCCCAACAACTGCAGCAGCTGCCGATTGGTCTGTTTGGAGCGACGGTTGCGCAGGCGGCATTTCCACTGTTGTCACAGGCATCCGCAAGCGATGATAAAGAACAATACATGAAAACGATTACCTCCGCACTCAATCAGATTATGTTTTTTATCATGCCGATCTCCGTATTATTTATAGTGCTTCGTATTCCAATTGTTCGTTTAGTGTTTGGAGCATCACGGTTTGACTGGCAGGCAACAGTGTTAACCGGCATGACATTATCCGCATTTAGCATTTCCTTGTCGGCACAGGCGGTATCACAATTGTTGACCCGCGGATTTTATGCGTTGTTTGACACAATGACACCAATGATTATCGCTGTCATTACGATTGTGATGAATACGGTGTTAAGCATTATTTTTGTGCAGGTGTTGCATTATCCGGTTTGGTCACTTGGACTTTCTACAACCATTGCCAGTTTTTTTAATGTAATACTCCTCTTTATTTATTTGGAGCGTCGATTAGGGAGCAAGGTCTTGGTGAAATTGCTCACAACACCGGCAAAAATTATTATCGCCTCATTAGTAACAGGAGTCGCGTTGTATATTCCGCTGAAATTATTTGATCAATTAATCTTTGACACAACCAGAACATTTGGGTTATTGCTCCTTGCCGGCGTGAGCAGTGTGATTGGTCTTGCCGTGTATCTGTTTTTAGTGTGGATGTTTGGTGTAACTGAAGCAAAATCATTCATTGCACTACTGACGAAATTTAGACATCCAAAGCAAATTATTTTGGAACCTGCAAACGAAGTGGTGGGGAATGGAAGTCAAAATACTCCGATAACCTAATAAAATTATTTCGACCGTTGCAATTCCAGTTTGATGACGCTTTGGGCGGCTGCAACAACAGTTTTTTTTAATGTCCCGTTGGTCACAGTTTCTTGCGTTTGTGTTGTTTTTCCCGCTAGGACTGTTTCCTTATATATATAGGTACCGTTAGCAAGTCGTTCAAATGTGACGGGGACTGTTTCGGTATGAGAGCCGCTTGCATCAAAATTAACCAAGAGGACGTTAATAGCGTTATTTTTTGTTGATGCAAAACCGGTGACCCATGATCCTTCACCGGATAGTTGCAGCCGTGTTCCTTTCATGGAATCAAACAATGCATACACATAATAGCGCGGTTTAATTTTTTTTCCGTTTGTCGGGTGGGTAATTAAGCCCCAACCGTTTCCATTTTCTTGATTTGGTCCATCAATAAGTTCAAATGAAAAAATATAGGTCGGCCCGCCGGAAATAAGTTCGCGTAACACTGCGGCGGTGTGCGCGGTGCCGAATGCTGTGCCATACGCTGTACTCTTTGCGCCGGTAAATCCGAATTCCGTGATAATGGTCGGTTTGGTGGTATATGCGGGGTACGCCATAAGCCAACTGCTTAAATTATGTTGATCCGTGGTAAATTGTTTTGGATTTGCGAGGTACGAATGCCAGGAAAAAAAGTCCAATCGTGCGCCGGTGCCTATGACGCCAAGAATCCAGTTTTTGTAGAGCCCGGTGGTGCTGGGTCCGCCAAACATAAACGCATTGACGTTGGTAGCCTGATTTGCGCCGGCTGCCGCGGTTTTGTATAACGTCAGATAATTATTTTCTCCGCTCAGTTTCCAAGATCCGAACTGATCAAGATCCGGTTCATTCCATACTTCATAGTACATGCCACTGATATTTTTTCCTGCTTTCCCGCTATAGTGCTCGATTGTTTTTTGCACGACAGTAGTCCAATCATTCCAGTCATTTGGCGGATTAATAACAACACCGTCTTTGGCAATGGCTTGTGGCATAAAGGAAAGAGATAAAAACGGTTTTGCGCCTGTCGCAAGAATGGTGTTAACAGCAACATCAAGTTTGGAAAAATCAAAAGTGAGCGTGCCGCCATTTTTTGAAACAACGTCATAATGATCAAAAATGTGATCAAGTCTGATGACTTTAGGTGTAAGCGCTTTTGTTTCTGCAAGTATCGGCGCAATCATGTCACCGGCTTCTTCGCCGCCTTGCGCAAACGCATGAAAATAGTCGGTGTTGATTTCTTCCAGTTTTGTTTGTGTATCAATGACTATGTTTGCTTTTGTACCCGATGCTTTAGAAACAAGTTGTGTTGTTTTATACACGACGGCAATCAGGAGCGGAATAAAAACAAGAAGCGCGATTATAGAGGTGAACGTTGTAAATTTTGATGGCGCGGTTTTTTCAAGAAAAGATGTCATACAGTTTGTTTTGCTTTTGAGTAGAGTAACCCGCTAAAAACGATACAGCCTATTCCTGCTAGTAGTAATGCAACGGTCGTTTCTGTTGATCCTGTTATAGGAACCTCATCGCTTCCTCCCACGCCATCTGTGGTAACAAGAGCGCTGTCCGTTGCCTCTGGTGTTTGTGTGGGTGTCGGTGCGATTGTGTCTGTGGGTAAGACAGAAGAAAGGAGCGTTGTCTGCGTCGGTGTCGGTGCGATCGTTGTTGTAGCGGCCGCACTTGCCGAGGACCCGCTAATATTTACAGACGCAGTTCCCATAGTAGTAATCACATTTGTTGATTCAGTCAGTCCTGAAGCAAATGTGTTGGTGTCAAACTTCAGCTGCACCGGTGTGGTTGTTCCGGTTTTCCCCTTAAAACGAATAATGGCGATGGTGCCTGTTCCGTTCATAGGGGAAGTTGTGCTGTTGGCGGCGACAGTAATTGATGCATTTCCTGATGCGACGATTCCTGAAGCGGTGATTTTCGGTGCAAATGCACCATTGGTAATACTTGTTGCTTCCAGCTTCGTGGAATCAAATGTGACAACGACTTTTACCGCGGTGACATTATTGGTACCTGTATTAATGTCTACGTTCACAGTAAATTGTTCATCTTGTGGCTTTGTGACGGTCGTTGGATTAAAGGAAAGAGAGGTTGCTGGAGCGGCGCGACTCCTGATATCTTGCTGCTCTCCCACAAAATAGACTGTTGCAGGGACTGCAATAAGAAGAAGCAAACCAACAACAAGAAAGACGATTTTTTTCATCCTATATTCAGTATGCCGTAAACGAATAGGGGAAGACAATAGGGTATTGACAGATATTAGCACTCGTTATATATTAGTGCTAATTATGGAAACATCATTTGATCTTACACCACGACAGGTTCTTATTTTGAAAGCGATTATTGAAGAATATATTCAAACTGCAGAATCAGTCGGATCAGAAACACTGGATAAAAAATATAATCTCGGGGTGTCACCTGCGACCATCAGAAATGAGATGGTGAGGCTCACCGACATGAAGCTGTTAAAACAGCCGCATACGTCAGCAGGGCGCAGTCCGACTCCTGAGGCATTGAAGTTTTATGTGGAACATTTGATGAAAGCAAAAGACATGTCTGTTGCCGAGGAAATTTCCGTCAAGGAAAAGATCTGGGACTATCGTCAGGAAGTGGATAAGCTCTTGAGAGAAGCAACACGCACGCTTGCAACGTATACAAAAACGCTCGCCATTGCAGCCACCAAAGACGGCGATATGTATATCTCAGGTACCGCCAACATTTTGGATATGCCGGAATTTTATGACTATGATTTGACGCACGCATTGTTTTCTGCACTCGACCGCGTTGATTTTTGGTGGGAGCTTGTGGATAAACAACCGGAAAATGTTGATATTCTCTTGGGCGATGAATTTGGTGGTCGTGGTGCACTCGGAGAATGCGGATTTGTATTTAACAAATTTGAAACACCACATGTATCAGGAATGATCGGGGTCGTGGGGCCGTCTAGGCTTAATTATCCGCGACTTGTTCCTGTTGTTCGGTATATGGGTGGACTCATTAAAGAACTATCAACAAATTGGTAAACAACTATGAAACAACCGAAAACTATTATTGATGAGCAAAAAAAACCTGCCCGCAATGCTTCGCAAAGCGATGCAGGCGGGGAACAACAAACAATAAATCCTGAATTTTCAAAAGCAGTTGAAGAAATTGAAGTTTGGAAAAACAAATATATTAGGGTGCTTGCAGATTATCAGAATTTAGAAAAAAGGACAGAGGAAGAAAAACAGGAAGTGAGAGCGTACGCGGTAAAGTTATTTTTGGAAAAACTGCTGCCGGTCATTGATAACTTGGAAATGGCGGACGCACATATCAACGATGAGGGACTTAGTATCGCGATGAAAGAAATGCATGCGCTCCTTTCAAAATTCGGCGTTGAAAAAATGAATGTGTCAGGGGAAACATTTGATCCATACAAAATGGAATGTATTGAGCTTGTCGAAGGAGAAAAAAACAACGTTGTCGAAGTGACGAGTTCCGGATACGTCATGCACGGCAAACTACTCAGGGAAGCTAAAGTAAAAGTTGGTGGAGGAGTGTCAGAAAAGGTATAAAAAGTATTAACAATTTTTATTAGGAGGGTTTTATATGGCTAAAATTATAGGAATTGATCTAGGTACCACAAATTCATGTGTTGCCATTATGGAAGGTGGAGCACCGAAAGTGATCCATTCAGAAGAAGGAAGAAACACGATCCCTTCCGTTGTTGATCCGATCAAAAACATCGTTGGCGATGTTGCCAAACGACAAGTTGTTATTCATCCGGAATCAACCGTATTTTCTGTGAAACGGCTTGTGGGACGAAAGTTCAGTGATAAAAGTGTTGAGACGGATAAAAAATGGTTACCGTACACGATCAAAGCAGGGAAAAACGATATGGCTGTGGTGGAAGTTGGTGGAAAACAATTCACCCCACAGGAAATTTCTGCAATGATTTTGTCAAAAATCAAAAAGGATGCAGAAAAATATCTTGGGAGTTCTGTCACACAAGCAGTTATCACCGTGCCCGCATATTTTGATGACAGCCAGAGACAGGCCACAAAACAAGCAGGGGAAATTGCAGGGCTTGAAGTTTTAAGAATTCTTAACGAACCGACTGCTGCAGCACTTGCCTACGGACTCGACAAGAAAAATGCACACACCATCGCAGTCTATGATTTAGGCGGTGGTACATTTGATATTTCCATTCTTGAGTTGGGTGAGGGCGTGTACGAAGTGAAAGCAACCAATGGAGACACCCATCTTGGAGGAGACGATTTTGACAAACATATTTTGGATTTTCTTGCAGATGAATTTAAGAAAGAACACGGAGTAGATCTCAGGAAAGATCCACAGGCACTCCAACGACTAAGAGATGCCGCAGAGAAAGCAAAAATTGAACTGTCTACATCTATGGAGACAGAAATCAATTTGCCGTTTATCACCCAAGGAAAAGATGGTCCGGTGCATTTGGTTACCAAACTGTCACGGGCAAAAATGGAATCATTGGTTGATGATCTCATCAAAAAAACCATTGAACCGGTCAAAAAATGTTTGGCTGATGCAAAGATTGACATCAAAAAAATTGATGAAGTGGTTTTGGTGGGAGGAATGACCAGAATGCCAAAAGTAGTGGAAGTGGTCAAAGAATTCTTCGGCAAACAACCAAATCAATCCGTCAATCCTGACGAAGTGGTAGCAATCGGAGCAGCTGTACAGGCAGGAGTGTTGGCAGGAGATGTGAAAGACGTGGTGCTGTTGGACGTTACACCACTCACACTTGGACTGGAGACACTTGGTGCGGTTTCCACACCACTCATTACAAGAAATACAACGGTGCCAACCAGTAAAACAGAGATTTTCTCAACTGCTGCCGACAATCAGACATCAGTGGAAATCAATGTCTTGCAGGGGGAGCGATCGATGGCGTCAGACAATAAGTCATTGGGTCGGTTTATCTTGTCAGGTATTCCACCTGCACCACGCGGTGTCCCGCAGGTTGAGGTGACATTTGATATCGATGCATCAGGTATTTTGGATGTGACGGCCAAAGACAAAGCAACAGGAAAAGTCAGCACGATCAAGATTACGGGTTCTACAGGACTTTCCAAAGATGAAGTGGAGAAGATGAAAAAAGAAGCAGAGGAACATGCTGCAGAAGATACGGAGAAGAAAGAAAAGATTGAGGTAAAGAATCGTGCAGAAAATACCATCTATGTTGCAGAAAAAACAGTCAAGGACGCGGGCGACAAAGCAAAACCGGAAGACAAAACTGCTGTTGAGGAAAAGATTAAAGCCTTAAAAGACATCCTTGAAACCGGTAGCAAAGAGGATTTGGAAGCAAAAACCAATGAACTTGCTGAAATCATGCAAAAAGTTGGGGCATCCATGTATCAAAAACCGGAAGGAACACCGGAAGGGCAACCAACAGGGGAAGAAAAACCGGCAGAAGAAGCGGGTGCAGCGAAAGACGACAAAAAAGTAGAAGAGGGTGAAGTTGTAAGCTAAAAAGAAAAAAATAGTATTTTGGAAGCATCCCGCGGATTTGTTCATGCGGGATGCTTCCGGTTTATATATAATTGGTGGTTATGGCAAGCAAAAAAGATTTTTACGAAGTATTAGGAGTTTCTAAAACTGCAAGCGCAGAGGAACTCAAAAAAGCGTACCGGAAGCTTGCTTTGGAGTGGCATCCAGATAGAAACAAGGCAGCAAATGCAAATGATAAGTTTAAAGAAATAAACGAAGCATACGCGGTGTTGTCTGATACAAAGAAACGTCAAACCTATGATCAATTCGGTTCAGATGCATTTGCACCGGGATCTGGTATGGGCGGAGGCGCTGGGCAGGGGCCATTTGGTGGATTTGGCGGACAGGGTCCGTTTCAATATTCCTATTCTTCCTCTGGCGGCAATCCATTTGGGAATGATTTTGTTGATCCGTTTGAGATATTTGAACAATTTTTTGGCGGCGGATTCGGGGGACAACGAGGTGGCGGCAGGCAACGCAGAAACGCCTATGAAATCTCCATTTCGTTCATGGAAGCTGTGCACGGCGTGACGAAAGAAGTCATGGTACCCAAAGGGCAGGCAGGTGAAGGATCCATCAAAAAAACAATCAAAATTCCTGCGGGAGTTGATTCAGGATCACGCATTCGATTTGATGAGTTTGATATCGTCATTGCCGTTGCTAAAAGTCATGAATTTACGAGAGAAGGCGATGATATCGTCGTGACGCACGAAATTCCGTTTACCAAGGCTGCGTTAGGTGGTATAGAAGAAGTGAAAACCATAGATAAACCCGTAAAAATTAGGATTCCTGCAGGCACACAGGCAGGCACACTCATCAGGCTTCGCGGACAAGGCGTACAACACGTCAGAGGCGGAGGACGTGGGGATGAATACGTCAAAATTCAGCTAAAAGTGCCGACCAAATTGTCACGAACGCAAAAAGAGCTGTTGGACGAGCTAGATAAGACAATGCACGAATAATTGACGATATTTTTGTAGGCGTGCTATAATACTAAATAGTTGAAGTTACGCGAGGTGGGAATGAATCCCGCCTTTTTTTATAAATAAGGAAAAAACATATGCCAGCAACAGTCAGAAGTGAATTTTCATTAGCATTAAACCAAGTAGCAACAGAGCGGGGACTCGATCCAAAGATCGTCCTTGAAACGATTCGTGCTGCAATTCTTGCGGCATTCCGTAAAGATTTTGGTTCTGATGAACTCGATTTGTTTACCGTTGAAGTTGATGGCGACACAGGAGAAGCAAAAGTCCTCAAAGAAGGCAAAGACGTCACACCTCCAGGATTTGGACGAATTGCCGCGCAAACTGCAAAACAAGTCATTCTTCAAAGAATCCGAGAAGCAGAAAAACAGGCGGTGCTTGCAGATTATCAGACAAAAGTCGGCAACATCGTTCCGGGAATGATACTCCGATTTGACGGACCAAATGTTGTTGTAGACATCGGTAGAACACAGGCAATCATGCCTGTTTCTGAACAAAATCAGGGTGAACGCTATCATTTAAATCAGAGACTGACGTTTTACATTGATGGAATCAGAGAAACTCCACGTGGCAACGAAATCATCGTATCCCGCGCAAGTAAAGGACTTGTCGAAGGATTGTTTGCCAGAGAAGTTCCGGAAGTTGCACAAGCAGCAGTTGAACTTCGGATAGTGGTTCGAGAAGCGGGTGGACGCACAAAAGTTGCAGTATTTTCCAAACAGTCAGGTGTTGATCCCGTTGGATCTTGTGTTGGACAAAAAGGTGTGCGCGTCACTGCAGTTATCAATGAATTAGGTGGGAATGAAAAAGTTGATATTATTCAATGGAGTGATGAGCCAAAAGCATTTATCACTGCAGCACTTGCTCCTGCAAAAGATATTGATGTTAGCCTTGATGAGGCTACAAAGACAGCAACGGTTAAAGTTCCTGAGGATCAGTTATCTCTTGCCATTGGCCGTGACGGACAAAATGTCAGACTTGCTGCAAAACTGACAGGTTGGAAAATTGATATCCAAGGAAAAGCAGGCACAAAACCAGTTGCTGAAGTCGTGACACCAGAAACTGAAACAGTCGAAGTGAAAGAACCTGCCCGCAATGCTTCGCAAAGCGATGCAGGCGGGGAAAAAGTCGCCGCCTCCGCTGAAAGCTCCGTCGAGCTGAAGGAAGAACCTAAAGAAGAAAAAACAGAAGAACCTAAAGATGAGGTTCCAGCAAATACGACGGAATAAACGTATGAGCGGACACATCGGACATAGCAAAGTATGGCAAAAAAAGATAAAGCACCAGAGAGTACTGAATTTCGACCACCAATCGTTGCGGTTTTAGGCCACGTTGATCACGGAAAAACTTCTTTGTTAGATTACATCAGAAAAGCACATGTTGCTGCAGGTGAACATGGCGGTATCACACAAGCAATCGGAGCGTATCAAATCCCAGGAATTACATTTATCGACACCCCAGGCCACGAAGCATTTGCAAAAATGCGTTCCCGTGGGGCGGCTGTGTCTGATATCGCAATTCTCGTTGTCGCTGCAGATGATGGCGTGATGCCACAGACCAAAGAATCTATCCGCATGATTCAAGAAGCAGGGGTTACGATGATCGTTGCCATCAACAAAATTGATATGGAAGCGGCAAACGTCGACAAAGTGAAACAAGATCTTGCACGAAATGGTGTACAGGTAGAAGGATTTGGCGGAGACATTCTGTGTGTTCCGGTATCAGCCAAAGCAGGAACCGGGGTTAAAGAACTCTTGGATACGATTAAAGTTGCTGCAGAAATGAAAGAACTCAAAAATGAACCAGATGTGCCAATGGAAGCAGTGGTTATCGAAAACAGAATTGATAAAGGCAAAGGCATGGTTGCAACCATCGTTGTCAAAAAAGGAACACTCAAATTTGGAAATACATTATTTGATGGAGAAAAACAGGTTGCAAAACTTCGTGCCATGTTTGATGAGAATGGCGTGGGTGTTGCAGCAGCAGGGCCATCAAAACCAGTCGAAGTGTTAGGATTTACCACACTTCCGCAGGTTGGCGCAGTCCTCACAACCGTTGCAGTTCCAAAAGTTGTAGTAGAACAGGAAAAAACAGTAGATGCTGCACAAAGTGTTGCTGATTTCTTGGCCAACATGAATGGCAAGAAAAAATTGGCAATCATCGTAAAAGCAGATGTCTACGGATCACTTGAAGCAATTTTGGAAGCACTGGGTGATGATGTGGATATCGTGACAGCAGGG
Organism: Microgenomates group bacterium; assembly: GCA_049287205.1. Taxonomy (GTDB): domain Bacteria; phylum Patescibacteriota; class Microgenomatia; order UBA10105; family UBA927; genus CAIJMI01. Next base: position 786,926 of record JBAQFJ010000001.1, on the reverse strand, counting down.
GTTGGAGAGATTAGTGATGCAGATGTCTTGATGGCCAAGTCCACGGGAGCATTTGTCATCGGATTTAATGTGAAATTGAAGCAAGAAATTGCAAAACTTGCACAAATTGAAGGCGTGATCTGCAGAAGCTACACCATTATTTACGAACTCTTAGATGAACTCCATGATGTCATTGAAGGCGCTATGGAAGTGATTACCAAAGAACGGGAATTAGGAACTGCACGGATTCTTGCAGAATTCCCATTCTCAGGGGTCAGAATTGCTGGAATTAAAGTGGCAACAGGACGTATTGCAAAAGGGGATCAGATTAAAATTAAACGTGGAGAAGAAGAAATCGGACGAGCAAAGATTAAGTCTGTTCGGCACGGCAAAGAAGAAGCAACACGTATGGATGTAGGCGATGAATGCGGATTACAACTGGATAAAATCGTTGATTTTGCAATCGGCGATGATATAATTGCGTTTACGAATCACTAAGCACTGCCAAAGTATTAGTGTTATGGATGAAGCAACACAAACAGATATTCTTCGAACGAAAGACCTCGTAACACAGGCAAAAGACGTTTTAATCCTCACGCACGCAAACCCCACAGCAGATAGTATAGGAAGCGCACTTGCACTCTATGTTGCCATGAAGAACGCAGGGAAGCATGTAGTTATTGGGTGTCCGACACCGATGATTGTGGAATTTTCCAGTTTCGTGGGCGCAAACAAAGTCGAAACAAAATTTTCCAAGAAAAATTTTGTGATTTCTCTTGATTACGAAGACGGATCCATCGACAAGGTGACGTACAACATTGAGGGCCAAAAATTTAATCTCATCATCGAACCACGCCCGGGCTTTGAAAACTTTAATGAAGAGCATGTGAGTTTTCATCACAAAGGAACTGCCGCTGATGTCATTTTCATCATCGATACGATGCATCTTGGAGAACTAGGCGAATTGTATGAAGGGGAGAAAGAATTGTTTGCAACACGACCGATTATCAATATCGACAAACATATTGAAAATGCAAAATATGGTGCAGTGAATATCATTGACCATGCGGCAACGACAGCTGAGTTGGTAGCAACTGTGATGTCAGAAATTGGGACACCACTCACAGAAGATATCGCGACAAATTTACTGAATGCAATCTACAGTGCGTCAAATAATTTCCAAGAAATTACTGCACGGACATTTGAAGTTGCAGGAGCATGTGTGAAGGCAGGGGGGAAACGCTTCCCGACCGAGTTGCCATTGGCACCGGAGTTTATCAAAGAGCTTTCTCATCCTGTAACAGAGGAAAAATCTCAGGAAGTTACAGCACCTCAGCCTGCAGCAGCGGCTGATCAGCCTTTGGCTGAAGTAGAAACACCCGCACCTACAGAAGTAGTTACAGCTCCTGAATCTGAAGAGAAAAAAGCATCTACCTCGCCAGTAGGCGGGCTGACTACACCTCAAAATCCTCCAGAAGATTGGCTCAAGCCAAAGATATTCAAGAGTTCGTCGATTGCGTAATTATTAGAATGGTTCAGAATAAAGGTATAATTTTAGTATGGCAAATATTCTTTCAAATTCAAAAAAATATTCGTTATTAACTTTTGATTCAGAACAAGAATTTGAAAAGACAGTAATTGATAACAAAATTTCTTTGTTTGGATCAGAAGCGATATATATAGATGTTAAAAAACTTCAAGGACAAGATAATGCGCACGCTCGTGGAATACCAGACGGTTATCTTATTGATTTTATTGATGTTAATCATCCGCAGCTGTATTTTATCGAAAATGAGCTTGTTTCCCACGATATCTATAGCCACATAACTGAACAATTAGCTCGATTCTCGACCGCTACTGCAGTAAGTACTAATAACATTCGGCAGTCGTTAATAGAATATGTTACAAAAAATAAGCAAATATTTGAGGAAATTGAATTACATAGAGCAAAAGCATCATTTAGAAATTTTGATGACTTGATGAATTTTTTGACAATGCAAAATAACATAAAGATAATTCTATGCATTGATGAAACTACTAATGACCTTAATCAAGCGCTACGTATTTTTCGTGATCCTCCCGATATAGTTACATTGCAACGTTACACGGATAAAGACGGAAGTTTAACTTACGTGTATGAGCCATTACATGATGAAATCGTTGATTTTAATGGTCAAGATAAAAAAATTGAATACCAATATGATACCGTGGTTTGCGCTGCATTTGAAGATGGATTTAAGCATGCATATATACAAAATAATGCATGGTGGGCGATTCGCCTTTCTCAAGAAGCGCGCGAAAAGCTAAAATATATTGCTATTTATGAAAAATGGCCAGTTGGAGCAGTAAATCATTATGCAGAAATAGATAAAATTGAACCATATAAAGATTCAGGTAAATATATTGTATATTTAAAAAATAAAAAGAATATTCAACCAATTAAGTTAGATGTCCCATATAGAAGAGGTGTTGCTCCTCAGGGTCCCCGCTATATAACTCTCAAAAAATTACTTTCCGCAAAAAAAATTAGTGAACTTTGGAAGTGATTGATGACGCCGTTAAAATAATAAAGATTTTATTTATTGGTGTGTTCACAAAGTTGAATATATAGATTTTCAATTTCTAAATTAAGGCTTAAAATATTAGTTTTTGTGTTGATAGCTTGTTTAGCAAGTGAACTAATTTTTTGTTGTAAAGCATTTTTAGGATCGAATAGTGGAATTTTTATATTAAAATCAATGCTGTAAGATCTTGTGCTGAAAGTGCATTTAAAATATTCTTGTACTAGTGCGGTATTAAGAATACCGCAAATATAATGAGCTTCATCTTCCGTTATGTATCTATTGTTCTTATCCATACTTATGTAAGGTGAATGTTTGGCACATATTGGCATTTTAGTCTCACCCCATGGTGTTTTAATTTTAGAAACAACAGCCGCGACAAGTTTGGTATTATCTCGAAATGTTACAAGATGGTTAGCAAAAGTATATTGTCCTACTTTTGAGAGAGAGTAGAAGTCAGTTCCTTTGGATATTGTTAAGCTTCTTTTTGACTGTTTTTGAATAATATTTTTTTGTTTAATAAAATAATCAGCTAAATATTCATTATTAGCATTTAATTCGGTTAGATTAACTGAAGTACAAGAATTATCATTATATGGGAAAATACAATAATTATTTGAAGATAAAATCTTGTATGAAGTGATATAAGGACTTTTAATAACCGGTCGTATATAGTTCGTTTCTAATTTTATTCCATTATTTTTATCTGCTTTATATTTTGAGTTTTTAAAGACCGAATTATTAAATATATACAATCCAGCTTCTGAGCTTTCTTTTTGTGGTTCAATGAAATACACTTCAGCTGGAGTAAATTCTACTCCACTTCGAGCTTTGTAAGCGCACTCACCGATAATCTTAATGAATTGTTTTAGTAAATTAACATTATTTTCTTTAAATAATGTAAAACCAGTTCTTTGACTGTCTAATTGATAGGCATTCCCAAATGAAAGTTGAAAGTATTTTTTTACTGAGTCAAAGTCATTTAATCTATTGATATTTTTTATATCGACGCTCTTATTTTTAATAATATTTTTTACCGGTATGCCATTAAAATAATCAATTGCTGTTTTTTTATAATAATAAGTTAGAAATTTTTCTGTCGTATAAATGAAAGGATTTCCTGACCAAGACCAATCATCGACTTTTTGTAGATACATTCTGTGTTTATCTAAATCCAAGTAAAAATTTCTAAATCCTGCATAAGAATCTTGCGTCATTAGAGTTTTAGGCATAAGAAAAGCTAATATACCTTCTTCATTAAGCCAAGTGGAAGCTGTTACGTTTGCTATTAGCGCGCATATGTTTAAGCTAATAGCTCCCATATAGGTTTGTCCAGAAAATAGATGTCGACTAATGCAAAGGGCTTTGATATTTTCTGCATAAGATTGAGGTAAAAACTCCCATTTTACCCAAGGAGGATTCCCAACAATAATATCGATGTTGTGAATTCTAGCTATCAGCATAAAATTCATAACAATTCTTATCCAAATGCCATCCCAATTGTTTATACTCAGTGAAACCAGCTGCTTAGAAAATCTATTAATAGCCTGAGAAACAGACTTATTACAATCTGATTTAGGAAAATTACTTACGATTTTATCGTATACAATATTTGGATCTTTTATTTTAATTGTTGTTTGAAGAAGACTCATTTTTTCAATGAAGTTTGAATTATGCACAAAAGAACATGGTAAGATGGAGTCAATATCACCTTGTTTTGTATTTATTTTGTATTCATAACATTCAACTCCATCAAGTGAAATTATTTTTGGAATATTTGCAGAATCTCCTAAATAGATAGGTATTTCAAATTTTGTATTTTCAATTAGAGGTGCGATTGCAAAAAGGTAACTTACTCTAGCAGTTAAAACAGATAATGGATTTATATCAATTCCTTCAACCCGCGTTAAAATTTTTTTTAACAAAGTTTTTTTTTGATTATTATCAAGACTGATGATGTCAGTATTTCCAATTATTGATTTTATTAAAGAAATAATAAAAATTCCGCTTCCACAACATGGATCAATAGCTCTCCATTCTTTTTTCTGAATGCTGTTGATGCTTTCTTTAACTACGTAATCTGCTAACCACGCGGGAGTAAAATATTCACCTAGACTGTGTCTTACCTCGTTTGGCATAATTTCCATATATAGATCTTTAAAAATGTCGATTGTAGCATACCCGTATTTAAACGATGTATTTGCATACCCTTCTAGAATATTAATTATTTCAATAAAAATTTTTGCTTCCTCTTCATTCCATTGTTCGAAAGTACAATACCATGAAAAAAAATCTCCTTCTAATAGATTTCTAATACCTCCAGTTGCAAAATCATAACCATCTTCAACTTTTTCAAAAAATGCTCTTAATTTTTCTGAATCAATTGTAGTTAAATCAGAAAAATACATAATTTCATTATTGAAGGTTAGCTTAGAGATAACTTTACATGCAATTAATTTAACAATAATCGCATAGGTTGTCTGCAAAGCAAATAAGGCTTTATAATCTTTATTATTATCTAGGATTTTGGTATTAAAAATTTTATTTAAAACTAATCTTCTTTTAACAATATCAGAATTTTGCCCTTGATCACTTTCGGATAAATGAAAAAGTACTTCCCATTCTTGAAAAAGCATATTCGTTTTTTCAGTCATATTAGTTTCAAGAAAACGAAAAAGACAGTTAGCAAGTTTATGTGTGCATGAATTCAAGGAATTAAATTTAAAATCTTTAATGATATTTTCCGGAACAAATTGTTTATAATCAACTATAAGTAAAGATTTAATGAGTCTATCTAAATCGTTAGTGTCAATAGTTTTGAATGGTGTAAAGTGTAAAATACCATTCTGATAGTAAAAATAACGAATTTTTACTCCATCAGTCAGAATGGCATAAAATTGATTATTTTGCTCCGTTTTTAATTGTTGTAAATAATTTATAACTTGGGTTGTTGCTTTTTCTTGGTCGATTGATTTATCTAATTTAGATTTCCGTTTATATTCAATAATCAACGAGTTAGATATGGCATCTAATCGACCGTTAAATTTATGTCGAAAAGCAGATTCACCAATCTCTTTTTCAAAAATGATATCTTTGTTAAAAAAAGATTTTAAGAAATGATATAACTCATTTTCAAAAATTGATGCAACAGTTGCTTCAGTAACAGCACTGTTTGTTTTCTTTAAGATAGAAATTAGAGTAGACGATAACTCGCGGTTATATTCTTCACTATTTAGGAGCGATTCGGTATTATTAATGTGTTTGGTCATGATATTTAATGACTAAGCTTATACTAACATTAAGGGCTATAATAGCAAAGATGTTAAGTCTTATTAAGAAAATATTTGTATTTGTTTCAGAGTAATTTTTTGATCGCTTCAAGTGCAGTACAGGAATTTTTATTTTTTAATGATGATAGAAATGTGAATTGGTGTACTGAGGATTTTATTTATTCCCTCCAAAATTTCCATCAATAGAAGAAATACTCCGATACCGAGAAAAAATCCTCCGATGATTAATGCTTCCTGTGTTACCCAATAGGTTGTTCCCTGAAAAATGAAGTGATAAAAAGTTGTTTCGTCTGCCTCAAAGAGTGTCGTGCCATAAAAATGATCAAGTGTCAGTATACCGATACCAATGAGAAAATACAGAACTATTTTTATGCCGAGAGGGAGATGAATGCGACGAATGATTTTTATGATTGGTTTAATGAAAAAGGTATGAATGAAAGAGATAAAAGATGATATCGGAATGATAATCGCAGACTTAATAATCCTTAATATGTTTGAGATTAAGGTGTTGAGATACCCTTTTGAAAACAAAACAGTCAGAATTGCAGTTCCTGTCAAAAGCATGGCTAACGTAAGATGTTGATTTGCTTCCATATGGATATAGTACTCCAAGATATGATCTTATGTTGAATTTACTAAATGAGCACAGGTATACTGAAAGGTATGAGTAGACGATATCGAAATGTTTCTTTTACACGTCTCATAACAAAAATTCTTATATTATTTATTGGTTATATTGCATTAAATCGTTATGTTCAAACTGTTGTTGTGTCTGAATCAATACACGACAATTTTTCTTTGACTCCTCTTTTTTGGGCTATATTTACGCTTATTGTTGAAATTTTTGTCGTTTTGATTATCTATCAGTTCTACCAAATGTATCTTCTTAAAAAAGCTGGTATCTATGAAATAGATGCGATGAAAGGTGGAGACTTATTTGAAGAGAAATTGTGTATTCTTTTTAGTCAATTAGGTTATTCAGTTGAACATTACTCTAAACACCATCGAGGTAATGAATATGGAGTTGATATTATTATCGAAAAAGATGGTATCAGAACAGCTGTGCAGGCAAAACGATTTAAGCGAAGAGAACATGTTGATAACACGGCGGTTGAAAAGCTTGACGCTGGAAAAAAAATTACGAATTGCGACAATGCATTGATCGTTACGAATAGTACTTTTACAAAGAATGCGAGATTCGCTGCAAATAAACTGAACGTTGAACTTTGGGATCGAAAAGAATTAGTTACACAATTACTTAAAGCGAAAAATAATTAAAGTAATAATTTCGTAAACACGCTCACTTTTCCACGTTTGAGAAATAGCTTTTTTCTGAGTGCTTCAAGAAGATAGGGAATACTCAGATAATTCATGAGTTGTTTAATAAGAAGTTTCCGTACTTCCATTGGTAATGCAAATACATTCGGTACTTCTGTGAATCCTGCGGCGTTTGTCAGATGTTGAAGGATTGGACATGAGGACATGACGCAGAGTGATTTTGTTTGTTTTGTAACAACGGTATTGAATAGCAGTTTTCCCAACCCTTTTCCTTGAAACTTTGGAAGTGTGACAAGTGGTCCGATTTTTACCCAGCGCTCGGTTTCACTGGTGCAGCAGACCCCTGCAAATTCGTTGTCCGCAAAGACGCAATACGGATTTGGATATCGTTTCCAGTTTTTTCTGTCAACAAAGGCGAGGTCAGGAGCGGTTTTTATTGAGGAAATGAGGTCGGTAATTTCTTCTTCTGTGAGTGTGTGTTTTTGGATGGTAACCTGCATTAGTTTGATTATACTATGAAGGAAGAAGTATTTTGGTTTACACTGGAGCTATGGCAAAAAAGATAGGAAAAATAATCGGAAAAAGTATTCTTGTAATTCTGGGAGTTGGTTTTGTATATGCACTCACTCTTTGTTTTCCTGAGTTTGCATTCAAAAATAAAATGACGGTCGGGTTTGTCGCGGTCTATTCAGATGAAGAAATTCCTGTTGCCGAAATGACTGTAATTTTAGAGACTGCGGAAAGCAGACTGCAAAAATCAGTGTTGTATAAACCTTCCACACATCAGAGGATTTTTATCGCAAACAATCCGATTAGGTGGCGGTATTTTACAAACATTAATTACAAAACGGGCGGCATCAATTACGTTCCGCTCAATCACAGCATTTTTCTTCGGAAAGTCGATGTAAAAAATAACAGGTTGTATGGCCCGTCGGGAAAAATATCTGGAGGCGACAGAACACTCGATTATTACATGACCCATGAAATGACGCACACACTGGAATATCAGTCTATGCCGCGATACAAATATCCGTTTAAAACAAACTGGGTATTGGAAGGGTATTGTGAATATGTCGCACATGGGTCTCAAAATTATGAAACGGTGCTCGATAAATATCTGCATACACCGGAAAACAAAGGAGAAAAATATTATACACGCGCACGAACGATGGTGACGTACTTATTAGAAATTGAACAGCTTCCTGTTTCATCACTTTGGGTAATGGTCGGGGAGTATGATGCAATTTTGAAACGTGCTATACCACATGATGCACCTGCAATGAACTAATATGCATAAAATAATAATTATTCCCGGTCTTGGAGATGAATCAATACATTTACGTTTGATTACTCGGCATTGGAAAAGATTTGGGTTGGATACAGTGGTATATCCAGTTGGGTGGTTTGATGAAGAAAAACAATTCATGCCGAAACTCAATCGTTTGCTGAAACTCGTCGACGGATTTGTGAAAGACGGACATACAGTGTCACTCATTGGCAACAGTGCAGGAGGAAGTGCAGTCCTAAATATTTTTGCAGCGCGAAAAGACGTCATTCATCGGGTCATCAATATCTGTGGGAGAGTACGGACGGGGACTACTAAAGGGTTTCGATCATTTGAAAATCGAACGAGCTCTAGTCCTGCATTTGCCCAGTCAATTAAAATGGCGGAGGAAGCAGAAAAGTCGTTTACCGCAAAAGATCGAGTGAAGATCATGACTATCCATCCGATTTTTGACGAATTGGTACCTGATGACACACTTACAATCCAAGGAGCAACAAACATACAAATCCCAATGGTGTTTCATTCTCCAGGTATTCTTTCTGCGTTGACGATATTTTCAAAGCTAATTACTCTATTCTTAGAAAAGAGTTAAATTAACTTCAATCATTAAAAATGAGTCTTAAGAAGTTATCTTCCATCGGAAAATATCTCACTAGAATATTCATTTGAGGGCTCAGCGCGGTCTGGGCTATATCTGCCATCCATGCCAATTGTGCGTGGCTTAGCGAGTTTTTCTAACAATACGGATGAAATACGGGAGGTTTGATTCCATTCTTTAAATGGGATTAATGTTGAAGTTTCACCGCAGAGAATGACGTCGGAATTATCAGTATCAACGAGTGCTTGAATATAATTATCTACATAGCTAAAGTGTTGGCTACCACTACCAAAAGTGGTAGTTTCTTGCATTTTCCAGCTGACTTTCGTATGCCAAAAAACACGTTCTTTTTTCTGTAAATTATCTTTTGCTTGTTGAGCTTGTAAAAAAAGATTTTGTGTTTTGTCTGAATGCCACGTAGTGCCATCTAATTGAGGTAAGAAACATCTTTCTAATGATCGTTCCCAAAATGCAGTATTATATTCTTCGATGGAATAAGCGACTTTTTGTTCTTTAAGAGAAGTTCTTATAAGTTGAAATAGTTGCATTATTCCTGTGGAATTTAGTAGTTCTTGTTGTTGTCTTATGAGTGCTTCACCTGGAGATTCAGTATTTCTATCATTAGGAGGTGAAGGAGTCATTTTTGAAATAATTTGTCTCGCTGACTCTTTGAAGTTGTTCATGAGTATTAATTATATCATACTATATCAAATTTAATGATTTTATAAAATTTTTGATATTTATTAAGTAATCAGTTTCCATTAAAACTGCTTCAAACCACGTCCCTTGTAATTGAAGCCCATTTAGTGTAAAATACCCCTACTGGAGCAGGAAAGAGCCGCTCCCTTTTTATTAAATAATTATGGCAACAAAAGTTAAAAAAGTCGCAAAAACAGAAGTAAAAGCAGTTAAAAAGGCCGTCGTTAAGGCTGAAAAAGTGGAAAAGAAAGCAGTCAAAAAGACCGCAAAAGTGGAAAAAGCAGCTTCAAAAGTCGAAGAACCCGTTCCAAGCGAAGAAAAGGCACAAATCATTGCTGAATATCAAGTAAAAGCAGGCGATACAGGAAGCCCGGAAGTGCAAATTGCTCTTCTTACCGCACGTATTGAAAAGCTTGCATCTCACTTGAAGACAAACAACAAAGATAATCATTCACGTCGAGGACTTTTGGGAATCATTTCAAAACGTCGAAGACTGTTGAATTACCTTGAAACCAAAGAAAAACCACGATTTAAAGAAATATCAAAAAAGTTAGGTTTAACAAAATAATTTTTCCCTCCGCATACTAATGTGAGAGGAGACAGATAGGAAGTGCGATGTCTTGAATTTTTGATACTTCGACAACGCTCAGTATCGACGATTCGAATTGTCTCACTTCCCCCTTTCTCCATCCTCCCTTTTGGTAGGCGAGAAGATTTATGAAGATAGTAAAAAAATCCGTTGAAGTCGGTGGACGCACGTTATCACTCGAAGTTGGTCGCTATGCAGAACAGGCAAGCGCAGCAGTCGTTGCCCAATATGGCGATACCATGGTGCTTGCAGCAGTGACGGCATCAAGCAAAGAAACAACACTCGATTATTTCCCATTGTCTGTCGAATACGTTGAACGGCTCTACGCCGGTGGACGTATTAAAGGATCACGTTGGGTCAAACGAGAAGGAAGGCCAACAGATGATGCAGTACTTGCAGGTCGTGTGATTGATCGTTCCATCAGACCATTATTTCCAAAAACATACAAACACGATGTTCAAGTGATCATCACCACACTATCTGTTGATGGTGAGAATGATCCGGATGTGTTGGCACTTGTCGCCGCATCAGCTGCCATTGCCATTTCCGAAGTTCCATGGAATGGACCAGTTGGAGGCGTTCGTGTCGGCTATGTGAAAGAAGATGGGTCTGACAAAGGCACTATTCTTATCAATCCAACAGCCCCACAACAGGAATCAAGTGAATTTGATTTCATCATTTCCTCAAATGCAGAACGTGTCATGATGCTTGAGGGAGGATTTTGTGAAACACCAGAAGATGTGGTGTTTGAAGCAGTAGAACAAGCAAAAATTGCAAACAAAGCAATTATTGATTGTATCAATGAGCTTGTGAAAGAAGTGGGAAAAACAAAAGCAGTTATTGCCGAACCAGCATCTACTGAAGAGTTGGAAGCAAAATTGAAAAAAGATTACAAAAAAGAACTCGATGAACAGTTCAAGAAAACAACCCAAAAAGAAGGCGGAGATACCGGAATGGGTGAACTTGCCAAAGCAATTGCAGAAAAGTATGAACAGGCACACACCATTCCACAAATTATGGCCGCAATCGACCATATTTTCAAAAATAGAATTCGTGAAGATGTGCTTGAAAGAAGCACTCGTGTAGATGGACGAAAGATTGATGAAGTTCGTGAAATCACAATGGATTTGAGTTTACTTCCACGTACACACGGGAGCGCAATGTTCAAACGAGGTCAGACTCAGGTCTTAACCGTTGCAACACTCGGTTCTCCTGATATGGCGCAGCTCATTGAGAGCCCAACTGGAGAAGAATCACGGAGATATATTCATCACTACACCATGCCTCCATATTCTGTTGGAGAAACAGGTCGTGTGGGAACACCATCACGAAGAGAAATTGGACATGGAGCACTTGCAGAACGCGCACTTATTGCAGTGATTCCTGATGAAACAGAATTTCCATATACCATTCGATTGGTATCTGAAATTATGTCATCCAATGGATCAACATCCATGGCATCAACCTGCGGATCAACACTCGCACTTATGGATGCAGGAGTTCCAATCAAAGAACCTGTTGCTGGAATTTCCGTTGGTTTGATGACGAATCCGAAAGACAAAAAAGAATTCGTTTTACTCACAGACATCGTCGGTGTCGAAGATTTCAGTGGCGACATGGATTTCAAAGTGGCAGGTACCAAAAACGGTATCACCGCCATTCAACTGGATATGAAAGTTGATGGAATTACGGACGAAATCGTCAAAGGCGCACTGGATCGAGCGCATGTTGCACGTATGATGATTTTGGAAAAAATGCACGCACTCATTGCAGTGACCCGACCAAATCTTTCCCAGTACGCACCAAAAGTGCAGATGGTGAAGATTCCGGTCGAAAGCATTGGAACAGTGATTGGACCGGGTGGAAAAATGATTCGCCAAATCCAGACCATTACCGGTGCAATTCTTGACGTCAAAGATGACGGATCCGTATTCATCACATCCGTGAAAAAAGATGCTGTAGAAAAAGCAGCCGCATGGATTGAAGGATTGACGCATGAAGTGAAAGCAGGCGAAGAATATGAAGGAGAAGTCAAACGACTGATGGCATTTGGTGCATTCGTGGAAATTCTTCCAGGAAAAGAAGGATTAGTCCATGTGTCACAAATGTCTACAGACTTTGTGCAGGATCCTTCAACTGTCGTTGAATTAGGACAAAAAGTAAAAGTACGGGTCATCGAAATCGATGATCAGGGACGGGTAAACCTCTCGATGTTGTTCGGTGATGATGCCGCAAAAGCACCACCACGGGAACGAAGAGAAGGTGGAGATCGTCCACGTCCATCGTATGGCCGCGGCCCACGAAGATATTAAACTTTTTTAGAGTTTCTTACTCACAGGTTTTAGGGTATGATGAATATATGTCATCCCTGTCTGATAGAGTGAGTGTCCTTCGAAGAACCTTAACGGATATGCAAGTTCCTCCAGAACTCGTGTCTCGTATCAACGGATATTTTGAGGAAATTGAACGAATCCAAACTGATATCGCGGCACAAGTGCATATTGAACAACTCTTGGATTACATTGATTGGATTGTGAATCTTCCTTGGAACAAACGTTCCATTGACGCAATTGACATCGTCAAAGCACAAGAAATGTTAAATAGAAATCATTACGGCATGCAGTCCGTAAAAGACAAGATTATTGAATATTTGGCGGTATTGAAGTTGCAGCAAGAAAAAGGCATCGAAGAAAACGAACTGAAAGTTGGCGATGCAGGACTGGTACACGGAATGCTTGCCAGGCGCGCTCCAATTCTTTGTCTTATTGGGCTTGTTGGAACCGGAAAAACGACACTTGCCAAGTCTGTCGCTGAAGCAATGGGACGGAAATTTATCCGTATCCCATTTGGAGGATTATCCGATTCTTTGGATCTCAGGGGTCAATCAAGAGTCAGGCCTGATGCAGAAATCGGACTGATTTTAAAGGGGCTCAGGTACGCAGGGACAAAAAATCCCGTCATGCTTCTTGATGAAGTGGACCGCGTTGCAGAACATGCACGTGGCGACATCATGGGTGTTTTGGTTGAGTTGTTAGATCCGGAGCAAAACAAAGCATTCACGGATCATTATCTGGATGTGCCATTTGATTTGTCTGATGTCTTGTTTATCGCAACTGCAAACAATACAACAAATATTTCAACAGCAGTGTTGGATCGGTTAGAAGTTATTCAAATGCCGTCGTATTCTGATGAGGAGAAAATTACGATTGCAAGAGACTACGTTATGCCGGAGCTCCTTAAAGCATCAGGGCTTACAAAAGAAAATTTAACCATTGATGATGCAGTATGGCCGAAACTCGTCCGGCCGTTAGGATATGATGCAGGAATCCGTTCGATTGAACGAACGATGAACGGTGTCTGTCGAAAAGTAGCACGAGCAATAGTAGAAGGTAAAGGAAAAACGTTTCATATAACAGAGAGTAATATCAAAGAATATATAGAAACGTATTAAAGAAAGTGAAGTTACATGCAAAATAAATTTAAGCATCATGGCAGTAGGCCATCTTGGTTCAGAAAACCCCCAGTTGGGCCACAGCAAAAAAATGAAGAGGGCAAAAGTACAAAACAATTCGTAGGAGTTGGAAAGAGTGAATATCGAGGTACTCCTTCTGGTAAGGAATCCATTCGGTTTATTCCCATTGGTGGAAGCGGCAACGTGACAAAAAATATGTTCGCGTATGAGCTCCGCTATGACGGAAAAATTACAGACATCTTACTCGTCGACTGCGGCATCGGATTTCCTGATGCAGATATGTACGGCGTGGATGTCGTCATTCCGGATGTCCGGTATTTGGAAGATAAAAAACAGTATATCCGAGGGCTCGTGTTTACTCACGGACATGATGATCATATCGGCGCAATTCCATACATCTATCCGAAATTGGGCAATATCCCTATGTGGGGAACACCGCTCACTGCAGCGTTTGCGAACCTTAAGTTAAAAGAAACAAAAATCGCGACACGCGTAAAACCAGTCGAATTTACGGAAGTGTTACACATTGGTCCGTTTACCGTGTCGTTTGTTCGGATGACACACTCAGTGCCAGACACATCAAATCTCATTATCGAAACACCGATTGGAATTTTTTACCACGGCAGTGATTTCAAATTCGATTTTGATCCATTAGATGGAAAGAAATCAGAACTCGATAAAATTAATGCGGTGGGAGATCGAGGTGTTCTGTGTCTTATGACAGATTCCTTAGGCAGTGAACGTGCAGGGTTTACGCCATCAGAACAAAAAATTCGTGAGAGTATTGAAAAAGAACTTGCGATGTGTCAGGGAAAGTTTTTGTTTACGACACAATCATCAAACATATCCCGTATCCAACTTGCAATAGACATTGCAATTGCCGCAGGTCGGAAGATTTCATTTTTTGGCAGGAGCATCGACAAAAATGTGGAGGAAGCATTCAATCTCGGGTACATGAAATTTCCTCGGGATATGGTGGTACGCGACAAGGATTTGAAAAAGATGCCGCCAAACAAAATGTTTTTGATTGTGGCGGGAGCTCAAGGGCAACCGGAATCAGCACTCACCAGAATGGCAAATGATAATCATACATTTGTTTCGATTGCAGACGGGGATACCGTCATGTTTAGTGCAGATCCAATACCGGGAAATGAAAACAGTGTGGGTACGATCATTGATCAACTGTATCGGGACGGTGCACGCGTATCGTATACGAACATCATGGAAGATTTGCACGTGTCAGGTCACGGATCGCAGGGGGATCATATGTTGATGCTCACCGCACTTGGCCCGTCATTTGTTCTTCCTATTGGAGGAACGTATCGGCACATCATGAATTACCGGACGATTGCTATGGACTGCGGATGGAAAAAACATCAGATCCTCATGCCAAATGAAGGGGATATTTTGGAATTTAGAAAAGGGCAGGTACCAAAAGTTGCTCAGCACATTGCACTGGAAAATATCATGGTCGACGGACTGGGTATTGGGGATGTCGGCAGTGTCGTGCTCCGAGACAGGCAAACAATTGCCAATGAGGGAATTGTTGTTGTCGTTGTTCCAGTTGAGAAATCATCAGGACGAGTGACAAGTGCACCAGATATTATCTCAAGAGGATTTGTATACATAAAAGAATCCGGAGACCTTCTAAACCGTGCACGGAAAATCGTGAGCGATTCACTCAGAGTGAAAAACGGAAGATCCATGGACTGGCATTACATGCGGGAACTGATTGAAGACAATCTGCAAAAGTTTTTGAAAAAAGAAACAGGCAGACAGCCCCTCATCGTTCCTGTCATTCTTGAGGTATAAACGCCATTTTTAGCCCCGCCTCGCAGGCAGGAAGGTTCAAATATAGCCCATAGTATTGACATTTTGTCTCTTTTTTGGTATCATTGCAACCGCTTGTATGTAATAAATTTCACAATATTTTGTGACAGATTTGTTATCTATTAAAGCTGTTTTTTGCATGTTGGCACCAAATAATATCCAATTCAGAATTATAGAATCGAGGAAAAAATGAACTGGAAATATTCTGTATTACGCCCACTATTAGTATATGGTGGAAGCGCTTGTGTCGGGATTGGGATATTCAAATTAATTACGTTCGATATCAATTGGTATTGGTTTATTGGTGTCGGCCTATTAATGATTATCCTCCGAATTGTTTTTCGGAAATTATTAGCAAGTTAATAAGTGGTAGCGTCCGTGCAATATAAGTTTTACTATCTCCTGTCGGAGAAACACACAACACACCGACAGGAGATTTTTATTGGAAAAAAGTATAATAATACAATGAAACGAACAATTTTACTTACTTCAACAGGCGGGAAAAGTGTGAAGGATACATTTTTACGTATTCTTCCAAAAGATCCAAAAGATATTCATCTTGCGCATATTATCACCGCGTCTAATGAACAAATTCCTCATCCATGGCGAGATGATGACACAAAAGCATTACGTGACATGGGTATTCAGGTAATGGAAATTGATGTAAAAGGAAAAACAAAAAATGAATTGCAGGAACTTTTTAAAGATATGGATGTTATCTATGTACAAGGTGGGGATCCATATTATCTTTTAAAATATGCAAAAGAAAGCGGATTTATGGAAGTGGTCAAAGAGTTGGTGAACCAAGGCATGTTATATGTTGGCGTCAGTGCAGGTTCATATCTTGCAGGGCCGACAATGGAGCAGGGATTATGGAGAAAACCGGATCGTGACAGACATGGAATGAATATTGATGAACCGGCGATGGGACTCGTGCCGTTTCTTACAGTTGTTCATTATGTTGATGGTGAAAAAGAAATCATGAAACAAGGAATTGCTAAAACGAAATATCCTGTTCGGATTATCACGGACACGCAAGGGTTATTAGTGCAGGATGATGAAGTAACCTTTGTTGGAACAGGGGAAGAGATTAGACTATAATCAATTTTAATTATGAAAGATAAAGCGATTATTTTTGACATCGATGGAACTGCTGTTGATTCTCCCGAGAAAAAAGTACCAACACCTGAGCTTGTCGCGGCGATGGATGCATTGAAAGACCAATATCATCTTTGTGCTGCAACTGGTCGTGTGTGGTCATACGGAAAAGCAGTTCTTAAAGCAATGCATCTAACTGATCCGTGTGTCATTTCAGCAGGTACGCAAATTTGTAATCCTGAGACGGGAGAAATTCTATGGCAAAAAACTATTCCTGAAACAGCGTTAGCCAAAGTTATTGAAGTGCTGAAAAATTATCCAGAATATAAAGTTTTGTTTAATGACGGAACAGAAGATGATTATTTTTATGGTGGGGTATATTCAAAAGATTTTCATACAACAGAGCCGGTGTATTTTTTTGAAGTTGTGTTTGTGCCGGATACAATTGCAGAAGAAATTCGTGAGAAGCTTTTGACAATTGAAGGAATCACTTGCGTTATGGTGATTGCACAGAAGCCGGGAACACGGGATCTTCATGTAATCAATCGCGATGCCACGAAAGAACATGCGATTGGAGAATTATTAAAATTGCTTGATGTTAAAAAAGAAAATACCATTGGTATCGGTGACGGACATAATGATATCCATTTATTTAATGCGGTTGGGAAGAAAGTTGCGATGGGGAATGCGACACAAATTTTGAAAGACGCAGCAGATATGGTGGTAGGTTCTGTAAAAGAAGACGGAATGACCAAATATCTTCAAACACTTGTTTAGACTTTTGGTTCAAGTCCGCGACCAACTCTACTTCGTTCTGTAGATGTGAGGAATTTCTTTCGAAGTCTTAAGTTTAATGGTGTGATTTCCAATAACTCATCTTCTTCGACAAAATCCAAACATTGTTCGAGTGAGAACTCTGTTGGTGGATCGAGTTGAATTGCGATGTCAGCATTTGCAGAGTGGATGTTTGTTAGTTTTTTGATTTTGCAGATATTGATTTCGATATCATCCTGTCTGGTGTTTAAACCAATGATCATTCCTGCATAGACAGGGACTCCGGGACCAACGAATGCTTTACCTCGTTCTTGTACTGTCTGCAGTGCGTACCCTGTGGATTTGCCTGATTCAAATGCGATGAGTACTCCATTTCGAAGTTTTGGTACGTGTGCACCAAGTGGGAAGTATCCAACAAACCGAGTTGAGAAAATTCCGTTTCCACGGGTTTTTGTCATGATGTCACCTCTAAATCCGAGCAAGTTTCGGCTGGAAACTTTGTAGACCATTCTGGTAACACCGCGATCTGAGGTAAATGTATCAAGCATTTCCGCTTTTCGTTTTCCCAGTTCTTCTGTGATGACACCGACATACGCACTGTCAATTTCTATAGTTATTTCTTCGTATGGTTCATGTGTTTTTCCATCAACTTCTTTTAAGATTACTTCCGGTTTTCCGACCTGCATTTCATATCCTTCACGGCGCAAATTTTCAAGAAGAATTGCCAGATGCAGTTCTCCGCGACCTGCAACGATAAATCCATTTCCTTGAGGATTATCTGTGATGTTGATGCCGATGTTTGTCTGTTTTTCTTTGAGGAGTCTTGCGTGAATCTGCCTCGCTGTACAGAATTTTCCTTCACGTCCCGCAAATGGGGAAGTGTTTGCAGATAAAGAAATTTTGAGTGTCGGGTCTTCCAGTTTAATGGTCGGATATCCTGTCGGGTCGGACGGGTCAGTGATGGTTTGCCCAATGGCAACATCAGGAATTCCGGTCACAGCGATGATATCTCCAGTTTTTGCGATAGTTGATTCCACGCGTTTCAAACCGACGCTCGTAAATACCTGATCAATTTTGTATTGTCCGACTTTTTCGTTTTCATTGAGAAGAAGAATGGATTGTCCCGGCTTGATCGTTCCTTGAGTCAGTTTTCCGATTGCGTATGTTCCTTTATAATCATCAAAATCAAGTGTTGAGACCAACATTTTTGTCGGCATGTCCGCATTTGCTTTTGGTGGAGGAACGATTTCAAGAATGGATTCAAATACCGGTGTGAGGTCAGCTTCCGCTGTCATGTCTTCTGGATACGGATCCCATGCTTTTCCTTCACGGCCGACTGCATAGATCACCGGATACATCAAATCATCTTCATGATTTGCAAGGTGAAGGAATAATTCTTCAATTTCATGGACAACTTCTTCAACTCGTGCATCTTTTCTGTCAATTTTGTTGACAACAACGATGAGTTTGAGATGGAGTTCAAGGGCTTTTTTGAGAACAAATTGTGTCTGAGGAAGTGGACCTTCTGCTGCATCGACGACTAAGACTGCACCGTCAGCCATATTAATGGTGCGTTCGACCTCTCCTGAGAAGTCTGCATGCCCCGGAGTGTCGATGATGTTAATCTTTGTCCCTTTGTACATGACGCTTGTGTTTTTTGCGAGAATTGTGATTCCTTTTTCTCGTTCGAGGGTGTTTGAATCAAGAATTGTGGTTTGGGTCATTTCAGCTTCATTATCGCGAAATGTGTGGGTCTGTTTAAGCATACCATCGACAAGTGTGGTTTTCCCGTGGTCAACGTGAGCGATGATGGCGACATTTCGAATATCCATAGCTTTACCAAACTAAAAATCCCCGCCCAAACGAAAATGAATCTCGTAGCGGGGAGAACCTGTATATTATATCATCTTTTTAAGGTTTTTGCATGTTTCGAAAAATTCCCTCTTGTTGAACTTATAGGCATTTCTTTCTATACTGATACAGTATGCAACGGAAACGAAAATACAAAAAACGGGGACCGTTTAATTTGAAGCTGAAGAAGCAGACGATTTATACTGTTGCTGCAATCTGGCTGTGGATTTTTTCATTCATTATTATCTTCTCATTTTTTAGTGAAGGCACTGCCCTCATGCGACTTCGGGACGGCTTGTACACCAAAATTGGTTGGGTGATGTATCCGTTTCCTGTATTTTTAGTTTCTTTGAGTTTGTTATTTTTTAAAGTGAAATCCGACCTTGCAAAACCAAATGTACCGACGGGATTTTTTCTATTTCTTTTGTCCCTTATTGGATTGACACAGGCAGGTATGATAGGCGAGTGGATGATGCGGGCGTTATCTGACGTCCTCACCATTGAAGTTGCGTATCTTCTGTTTATCGGTGTGTTTATCGTTGGACTGATTATTGAATTTAATACATCTCTTGATTCATTCATTAATGTGCTACTCATGGGAGTACAAAAAATCCTTGAATGGATCGGCGATTTTTTCAAGAATATGGTATCTCCACAAGATAAATTTGTGGGCGGTGTAAAGCAGATGAAAATCAAAGGGGAAGAATTTATGGATAAACCAATGACGATCAAAGGCGGTACTCCACCTGCAGGTACCCAGCCCCTTGCTCCGAAACACGCACCCACTGCAGCAGGAACGAACAAGGCAATGGAACTCGGAGCTGATTTCAAAATAAATAGTTCCAACATACAGGAACAACGCGTGTGGGAATATCCGCCGCTTACGCTTCTTTCTGATGGGCCAAATCAACGGGCAGATCGCGGAGACGTCAAATACAACGCGGACACGATTAAAAAAACGCTGGGAAGTTTCGGCATTATGGCCAATGTTGTTGAAGTAAATAAAGGGCCAGCAATTACCGAATATGCGCTTGAAATTGCCCTTGGTACAAAAGTTTCCAAAATCCAATCCTTATCAAGCGACTTGGCTCTTGCTCTTGCAGCGCCAACGGGGCAAGTCCGTATTCAAACCCCAATTCCGGGTCGAAACTTGGTTGGTATTGAAATTCCTAATCGTGGACTTGAGTTTGTCACGCTCAAACACATGTTGGAATCTGATGCACTTGGGAAGGCAAAAAGTAAATTGACCGTGGCCTTGGGATTGGATGTTGCAGGAAATCCTGTGACGGTTGATGTTGGAAAAATGCCACACATGTTAATTGCAGGAACGACCGGTTCCGGAAAGTCTGTGCTTGTGAACGCATTTATTACATCACTTTTATTTAGAACAACGCCACAAGAAGTAAAACTCATCATGATCGATCCAAAACGAGTGGAGCTTACTGGATATAACGGCATCCCGCATTTGTTGGCACCTGTTATCGTGGATGCAGACAAAGCACTGTCAGCCCTCCACTATGCAGTGAAAGAAATGGAAAACAGATACAAACAACTTGCAGAAGTGGGTGTAAAAAATATTGACAGTTTCAATGAACTTGCCGGCATGCAGGCGATGCCATACATCATTATCTTTATTGATGAGCTTGCAACACTCATGGCATATGCGCCTGTTGATGCTGAGGATACGATTTGTAAAATTGCGCAGATGTCCCGTGCAGTCGGCATTCACTTAGTGCTTGCCACGCAACGGCCGAGCGTCGACGTCATTACGGGACTCATCAAAGCGAACATCCCTGCACGTATCGCATTTAACGTGTCTTCCATGATTGATTCTCGTGTGGTTCTTGATATGCCGGGAGCAGAAAAACTCTTGGGTCGGGGAGACATGTTGTTTATTCCTCCCGACCAAAGTAAGCCAACGCGTATTCAAGGAACGTTTGTATCAGAACCGGAAGTAAATAAAGTGGTGGAATATTTGAAATCGAAAAATTCTCCGGTGCAATATACCGATGAAGTGGTAAACACACCGGTGTCAGCTATGCATAGAGGCAGTGGTGGAGGCATGGTCAATACAACCGCTGACGGGAAAGATCCGTTGTTTGATGAAGCATTTCGTTTAATTTGTCAGCATGACAAAGCATCCGCATCGCTGTTACAACGAAGACTGTCTGTCGGATACGCAAGAGCCGCGAGAATTTTGGATCAATTGGAAGCCGAAGGAATCATCGGCGCAGGAGAAGGGTCAAAACCGCGGGATGTCCTGATCAAAAATCCTGATGATTACTACGCGAATCAGCAATCCATGCAGCAAGGACAACAGTAATTCTTACACATCTTCATATGAACACCGTCGGCACCATGTTAAAAGAAGCAAGAGTTGCCAAAGGTATTACCCTCATGGAAGTTGAGAGACAGACAAAAATTCGGTTAAAGTTTTTAGAGGCGATAGAAGCAGATGCATATCAATTATTACCGTCGCCTGTCTACGCAAAAGGATTTGTTAAAAATTACAGTGAATTTTTAGGCCTTGAAAGTGCAACGATCATGGCGTTTTTCAGACGCCAAAGTGATGATGTAAAACGGACGGTGATCTTGCCGAAAAAAGCGCAGGAGATAGAGGCAAAAGGATTACGACTTACTCCTGGGAGATTTATTACTATTTTGCTTATTGGACTATCTATCATTTTTTTATCGTACTTTTTTATTCAATATCAAAAACTTCAGCGTCCGCCGGAATTGACTATTACAAAACCCGTGCATGAAAGTATTGTCGGAGAAAAGAAATTGGATGTTATGGGGGACACCAATAGCGATACCACCGTCACAGTCAACGGCTTGAGTGTCTCTGTGCGGGGTGACGGGAAGTTTTTTACCCAAGTGACGCTTGAGTCAGGAGTGAACACCATTACGGTCATCGCAACATCGAGATTTGGCAAAACAAAAACAGAAGTGTTGAAAGTTGGACTGCAGCAATAGGATCTTATTGACACAAAACTTTTTTTGTTTTATTGTTGTTGTACGTTTGATTCCTGCCTATGGATCCAGTACAACTTACTATCATCGTTATTAGCTTCATTTTGACTACCCTCATCGTCATTCTTACGATTCAGACTATTGGAATCATGAAAGAATTTAAACTCACTGTACAGAAGATAAATAAGATGCTTGATGACGGTGGAAAAGTAACCGGCATCGTGAGCGACTCGGCAACCAGTATTGCTGGAGTGATTGGCGGCATCAAAACAGGAATGAATGTGTTTTCTATGTTTCGTAAGAAAGGAGAATCAAATGAATAATGATTCTGGTCGAGATAATAAATTTATGATTGGTTTTTTCATCGGAGGTCTTATCGGCGCCGGTGTGATGTTTTTGATGGGGACAAAAGAAGGAAAAAAAGTCGAAAAGATGCTTGTCCGAAAAGGGAAAGAAACACTTGATGATCTAGAAGATAAAGTGGATGAACTGAAGGAAAAAGGCGAAGAGCTTCTGAAAAAAGGTGAAGCAATCAAAGAACAAGTGTTGGAACAGATTGAAGACAAAAAAGAGGATTTGACAGAAGAAGCATCCAAACGACTTGATAATGCGCTTGCCAGTGTTGTTGAAGCACAGGAAAAAGGATTGACGACAACAACCAATCTTCGGAAGCGACTGTTCAAGAACGTGCCGAAGAGATGAACGATTATTTCTTCTTGCAAAATTAAGCCTCCTGTCCTATGGTAGTGCTTAGGTTATTCTTTAAGGAGGACACTGTATGAAGATTCCTATTTCTCAGGTTGAATCCACTTTTCGTGATTTACTTACTGCATCAAATGCTTCTCACGAAGATATTGAAACGATTATTTCCATACTTATGGAACAAGCCTTATATAATAATAAATTTTCTCCGTTTTCCTCTGCAACAATTGAAAATATAAATAAACATTTGCGAGAGTCAAAAGATATTCAGGAAAAAATTGTTGTTGATAGACCCTCAATTAAATTAATAGATGCACAGGGGAAATTCGCATTGCTTGTTGGTATGAAAATGGCAGGTATGGTTTCTGAAATGGCAAAAACTCAGGGGATTGGTATGGTGGGTATGTATAACTCAACTTATCACGACATGATGAGTGTCTATAGCCGGCATATCGCTGAACATAATTTGATCGGTATTGTTTGTGCAAACGGAGGTCCTGCAGGAGTTGTTCCATTTGGCGGTCTTGAGCCAATTTTTGGAACAAATCCAATCTCTTATGCTATTCCAACGCAAACAACACCAATTGTGTTTGATGGAGCGACGGCACAATATGCGTATGGAACAATCCATCTGGCAAAAGCGCAGAAGAAAAAACTGGAAGATTTTGTGTATGTGGATAAAAAAGGAGCATTTACAACAGATCCTGAAAAAGCGATTGGACTTATCCCATTTGGTGGGTATAAAGGATACGCAATTAATCTTCTCTTAGAAGTATTAACAGGTATATTCGTCCGTGCGAAAAGCGGACTCGCGGTACAAAATGAAAAAGATTTAGGGAGTTTATTTATTGCGATTGACCCTACAGTATTTGGAGATATTGACGAATTTAAAAAACAGGCAACTCAATTAGTGAATGATATTTTAAAAAGTCCATCTCGGGATAGTAAATCACCGGTTCGTATTCCTGGGAAACAATCAGAAGAATATAAGCAAAAAATAATAAAGGATGAATTTTTTGAAATTGATGACGCTGTTTGGAAAGAGTTTGCAGAATAAAATTTACTGCTCTTTGTGTTTTTTTAGAAGTACAATTGTAGTCGGCACTGCAGTGAGAAGGACGATGATGCCGAGACTGAACATTACCCATGCATTTCCGTGACGGACTAGTATCGGGATGAGTGCGAAGGACAGTATGAAGTAAATGATGCTTGTGCTCATGCTGAGTGCTGAAATTGCAGTTGCCCGGTATTTTGATTCAAACTCCTCGTTTGTATATTTATCCAAATATGTCCAACGAAAAATGGATGCGAGGTAGATGATAAAGATGGGAATGGCCGCATAGGGTTTCGGAATAAACGGCGCAGCGAAAAATCCGAGCAAGAGCGCAATTGGAAAAAATAAGAATGTTGTTTTTCTGGAAAATAATTTGTATTTCGCAATGAGTATACCAAGTCCTGCAACAAGTAAACTGTTGATTGCTGAAAGCCATCCGCGTTCTATTGGTAAAAATCCTACGTCCGTCGTAAATGCGTTTAACAGGTAATATAGGTAATACCACGTGACGCCGCTGATAGAAATATAGTACAGCGACAAGTCTCTGATAAACGGTGTTTTCCAAAGTTGGGCAAATCCGAGTTTTGTTTGCCTGATGTAATTAACCAGTGTGAATTTTTCTGAATCAATATGCGGTTCAACCATATAGAGTGTGACAAGTGCAGCGATGATATTGACAATACCGACTAAAAAATATGGGAGACGGAAATATACAAGAAATATATATCCTCCGGCAATGGATGCAAGTGTAAGACCTACCCGATAGATAAGTTCATTTTGGTTTGCAATCAGTGTGAATTGGTTTTCTTTTTTGAGTTCTTTGAGTGTGTCATAGAAAAGCGCAGAATCAGCACCCGAAATAAACGTATTACCGATTTGGCAAAGAATATATCCAATCCAAATCCATGAAACGTTTTGTGATTGTGAAAGGAGAATGAAACTTCCGCCGTGAATAAGCAATCCTAAAATGACGACGCGTTTTCTTCCAATAAGATCGGCGAGTGCGCCGGTTGGGAGTTCAAGAAACACAGAAACGAGATGCGTCGCGCCATAGATAAATGCGAGCGTTTCAGCTGATGCAAAAGTCCGTTCAAATGCATACCAGACTGGCATGAAAAAAAGAAGGGATATAAAAAACCTTGATATGCGAAATAAAACGATATTTCGTTTAAGCTTGTCTTGATAGGACATAATCGCATTATACTTCTCTTTTAGTTACTTATGGAAGCTAGTTAATGTTATAATCTAGATCATGACGGCAAATGAAATCCGAGAAAAATATCTAAAGTTTTTTTCCTCTGCTCCACGAAATCACTCGGTGATTCCGTCGGCGCCTCTCGTTCCGGAAAACGATCCAACAACATTGTTTAATAGTGCCGGTATGCAGCCACTCATCCCATATCTATTAGGTCAACCGCATCCACAAGGGAAACGATTAGTAAACAGCCAGAAATCTTTCCGATCACAGGACATTGATGAAATCGGAGACAATCGTCACATGACATTTTTTGAAATGCTTGGGAATTGGTCGCTCGGTGACTACTTCAAGAGTGAACAATTACACTGGTTTTTTGAATTTGTTACAAAAGAATTAGGGTTAGATCCAAATCGGATTTATGTTTCTGTGTTTGCAGGAGGTGATTCGGTTGCCAAAGATGACGAATCAACTTTGATCTGGAAAAGTTTGGGAATTTCCGATGATCATATTTTTTCATATGACGTGGAAAAAAACTGGTGGAGTAGATCGGGAACGCCGGAAAAAATGCCTGCAGGAGAACTTGGAGGACCGGACAGTGAAATGTTTTATGACTTCGGCGCTGAGCTGCAACTGCATGAAAATTCACAGTACAAAAATGATACATGTCATCCAAATTGTGATTGTGGACGGTTTTTGGAAATCGGCAACTCCGTGTTCATGCAGTACAAAAAAATGGCGGATGGAACACTAGAAGAACTACCGCAAAAGAACGTTGATTTCGGTGGCGGATTGGAACGGCTTAATGCTGCAGCAAATGACAAGCCGGATAGTTTTTTGACGGATTCATTTTCCTCAATTATTTCTGAAATTGAAAAAGTTTCAAGCAAAAAATACGGAACAAATGCTGAAACAACCCGATCCATGCGGATTATCGCAGATCATATGCGGGGTGCTGTCATGATGATTACTGATGGTGTTGTGCCAAGTAACAAGCAACAGGGATACATCCTACGAAAATTAATCAGACGTTCGATGTTGCATGCAAAGAGACTAGGAATTGAGAAAAGTGAGGATTTTATACCGACACTTGTTGCGCCAATTGCTGAGATGTTTGCCCTTGCGTATCCAGAAGTCGGAGTGCAGCAACAAACAACATTAACAACTATTCTTGACGAAGGAAAACGGTTTGGAAAAACAATTGAAAAAGGTTTGAAAGAATTAGAAAAGATGGATACAGTTGACGGTAAAGAGGCGTTTACACTCTATGAAACATATGGATTTCCATGGGAACTGACAGAAGAAATTGTTACCTCGAGAGGGCAGACAGTAAATAGACAGCAATTTGAAGATGCATTTAAACAACATCAACTGTTGTCTCGCACCGCCAGCGCTGGAATGTTTAAAGGTGGTCTTGCAGATCACAGTGTAGAAACCACACGGCTTCATACTACACATCATCTACTTCTTAGAGCACTCCAAGAAGTAATTGATCCAACGATTAAACAGCGGGGAAGTAATATTACAGTGGAGCGTTTGCGTATGGACTTCAATTTCGCGCGGAAAGTAACACCTGAGGAACTGAAAGAAGTGGAAAATTTGGTAAATAAAAAAATTAGTGAAAATTTATCAGTGACGCGTTTAGAAATGCCTCGGGATATTGCAGAAAATACGGGTGCGCAGATGGAATTTGGTCATAAATATCCAGATAACGTCAGTGTGTATTTTGTCGGTTTAAAAAAAGGAACGACACCAGAAACTGTGCAAAAGGGTGAATATTACTCCGCGGAATTTTGCGGCGGACCACACGTTTCCTTTACAGGGGAGTTAGGTCACTTTACAATAGATAAAGAGGAGTCAGCCAGTGCCGGTATTCGCCGGATCTATGGCCATCTCAATCATGAAGATACGGGATCAACTACAACACCTATTCCACAAAAGTGAGCCTACAAAAGACGTATATCTTTCATTAACGTTGTTCCATCAGCAGATATCAGGATGTGTATGGACAATCGGACAGGAAGCGGTATTAGATATTATCAATTGTGCACATACCAAGAGCCAAGATGTTTCGTGGGAAAAACGCATTGAAGCGGTAGATGAAGTGGTGAGTTTGCTTGAGGAAAAAAGCGGAGTGGGAGAACTGCATAAAACAGTACTTGGCTTTGCTCCTGAATTTTTAACTGGAGAAGGAAATATAAATAAGGCAATTCGAGCGGATATTAAGCGGATGACCACTTTGTTGGATTTGCAGCCCGTCGGTTTTGTAAATATCGAAACAGCGATTGTATTTCAGATAAAACATGAAGAAGGTGTACCTCCGAGTATCATTCTCATTCATGTTGCGGGCGGTGAAATGACCGTTTCTTTGTATAGGGTCGGAAATTTGGTTGGAGAACGCAGTGTTCACATCAGTGAATTTGTTGTTGAGGATGTAGAAAAAGCCATTAAAAGTTTTTCTGATGTTGAAGTGTTGCCGTCACGGATGATTCTTTTTGGGGAAGACAAGGAAGAATTAGAGACGATTAAATCACAGTTATTGACACATCAATGGACAACACGAGCGAATTTTCTGCATTATCCGACCATTGATGTATTTGAGTCGGAGCAAGTTGCGCGGGCGGTAGCGCTTGCCGGTGCCAGTGAATTGACCGCAAGTTATGTGGAGGAAAAAATTGAAGAAAAAGAAACAGAAAAGGCTATTGGTGAAGAAACAATCGCGGAAACTGTTGTTGCACAACAGGATATCGAGAACACAGATGAAAAAACTATTGAAGAGGTGATACAGGAAGAACAAATTGCAGCACCCGCAAAACAATATGTGGAAGACAAAGAAGAGATAAAAGAGGAAAGCGATATGTTGGACGAGAATGAAGAATTGCCTGAGGTACATCCGGAAGATGCGAATGTTGTTCCTGTCGCGCCGGAATCTCTCGGGTTTCATCAGGAAACAGATGTGCTTGAGCAACCGGTTATACAACAGCAAATGCACCATGAAATAAAAGAATCTGATGAGACTGATGAACCAAAACAATCATTTTTTGTCGCTGTAAAAGAAAAGATCGTTTCCCTGTTTGCGGCAATACGTACGCCATCTACACGGGTGTCAACTAAATTTCCTGTTATTCCGATCGCACTTGTGTTCTTTCTCTCACTCGGTGTTTTTTCGCTTCTTTATTATTTTATTCCAAAGGCAACAGTCACTATTGGTGTTATTCCGCATAGTATCCAAAAATCAAAAACACTTACTATTTCAACAACCGCCACCGTTGTTGATCAGGAGAAATTTATAATTCCAGGGAAAAAATTGGAGCAATCAGTAACAGGAGAAAAAACAGCGGCAGTCACCGGAAAGAAGCGCATCGGTGATCCGGCAAAAGGAACAGTTGTCATTTACAACAAGGCAGTATCTTCACGGGTGCTGAAAAAAGGAACAGTGTTAGTGAGCGGTAATTCTTTACAGTTTACATTGGATAGTGAGATAACGATTGCATCCGCAAGTGAATCAATTGGTTCCATAACATTTGGAAAAACAATTGCAGCGGTAACAGCCGCCTCGATTGGAGAAGAAGGAAATCTTGCTGCAGGATCTGACTTTACGTTTAAAGATTTGTCTTCCGGCATCGCAATAGCTCGGAATGATCAGGCATTTTCCGGAGGTACAAGTCGTGAAACAACTGTGGTATCACGATCTGATTACGACGCGATGGTAAAAGCGTTATCTGATGAATTGGTGACAAAGGCAAAGACGGATTTGCTTGCAGGAGTGGCAGGGGAAGAAAAATTAATCGATTCTACAATTAAAACTACAGTTACCAGCAAAACATTCCGTGAGGAACTGGATCAGGAAACAACAGAATTACATGGCAAAGTGACCTTAACTATTTCAGGAATTTCATATAACGAAAAAGATAGTAAATCCGTACTTGTACCGCTCGCTTCCAGCGAAATTCCCAGCGGATATGGGATGAATGAAGGAAGAACAACGGTAACGATTGATACACCAACAATAAAAAAAGACGGAACGATCACAGCTATTTCTTCTATATCTTTAGTGTCGTTGCCAACTGTTGATGTGGAAATGGTCAAAAAAGAATTAGTTGGAAAGACTATTGTCGCATCACAAGAAATTATTAAAAAACTGCAAGGGGTCGGCAGCGTAGAATTTTTCTTTTCGAAAGCTGTCAATAAAAAAAGACTTCCTTTCAACCCTGCAAACATCACAGTTGACGTTGTCGTTGTTCAATAATTATGCCGCTGTATCGTTATGTAAAACAAGTTCCTAAGCGTCCGGTAAAACGGTCTATCATCCTGTCGTTTTTATTTATGGGATTCGGTATTATTCTGCTTGTGTGGACGCTATGGCCTATTCTTTCATTCAGTCTGATAACGCAAGAACTGCTTGCAAAAACGATTTCTCCCGTTGCGGATTCCGCATATGCGGCGGGAAGGTATCTTGCCGCCAGTGCACAAGCCGCAGAGTATGAAAATCCAAGTTCATGGTATCCGACTCGTCCGCAAAAAAAAGTAACTGCCACAGTAAATATGTATTCGTTATCTATTCCAAAATTGCGTATTGAGAATGCAAAAGTTATTGTTTCCGGTGATGATCTCGGGGTAAGTCTGGTGCATTACGGAGGAACGCCACTTCCGGGTCAGTATGGAAATGCGGTGGTGTTCGGTCATTCGTCATTGCCGCAATTTTATAATCCGACGAGTTATAAAACTATATTTTCTTTGCTTCCGACCGTAGAAATCGGGGACACTGTGACAGTGCACTATGACAGTGTTGAGTATGTATACAAAGTATTTGACAAAATTGTTGTTGAACCGACTGACCTTTCGCCGTTGGAACAAAAGTTTGATGATTCCTATATGACACTGGTTACGTGTGTTCCGCCCGGTACCTATTGGAAACGGTTAAATGTGAAAATGCGACTCGTCAAAAATATATGAAACAGGAAGATGTTGCGCTTGAGGCGATTAAAAAAAAGCTTTTAGGGAAAAAATTAACGTATCGGGAAATATTTTCCGTGATGGATGAAATAGCGCATGAACGGTTAGGACCGGTGCTTACAACATATTTTACCGCAGCGGGATTTAAAGAAGGATTTTCCATAGAAGAAATGGTTTTCATGACAAAAGCAATGGTGGAAACCGGAAAGCGATTGCAGTTTGACGGCATAGTTGCAGATAAACACAGCACCGGAGGGGTGGCCGGCACCAGAACAACGATGATTCTTGTACCGATTGTTGCAGCGGCCGGATTTCAAATACCAAAAAATTCAACACGTGCAATTACCAGCCCTGCAGGGACTGCAGACACAATGGAAGTAGTCGCGCCTGTTACATTTGAAGCAGAACAAATTAAAAAAATTATTCATGATGTCGGTGGATGCATTGTGTGGGGAGGACATCTAGGGCTTGCGCCCGCCGATGATGTGATTATCGAAATCGGTCAACCCCTCGGGTTTGAATCATACGATAAATTCATTATTGCCATCATGGCAAAAAAAATTGCCGTTGGTGCAACACATTTGGTAATCGATATTCCCGTCGGCCCGACAATGAAAGTACAGCATTTTGCTGACGCGGAAATTATTGCAAAGAAATTTTCGTACTTAGCTGAGAAATTTAATATAAAAATTACGATCGACATTAATGAGACAACACAGAATGCTGGATTTGGTGTTGGGCCGGTACTCGAGGCACATGATGTGTTTGAAGTGTTGGAACAAAAAGCATGCCGCTCAATTACTCTTGAAAATAAAGCCCTCCGACTTGCCGGTAAATTGTTGAATATCTGTATTGCCGACACTCCGAGTATGCAGGGCGTCAACGGTGAAGAGCTGGCACGGGAACTGTTAACATCAGGGAAAGCCCTTCAAAAAATGCGTGAAATTATTAAAGCACAAGGGGGAAATCCTGATATAACAAGTGAAATGCTTATAGCCGGAAAAGAAAAATATGAACTGGCTGCAGGAAACGGCGGAAGAGTAATAAGAATCGATAATAAGGAAATCAGCATGATCTGTCGGATTCTAGGATGTCCCACAGATAAGAAGGCGGGAATGTTTTTAAACAGAAAACTTGAAGAGCATGTGGATAAAGGTGATATACTATGCACATTGTATAGTCAGGATGCATATCGGATGCGCGAAGCAATAGAAACAGTAAAAAATATTCCGATCTATACAGTCGAATAATATGTTTAAAAATATCATCGCTCCAGTACAGGCGTGGTTATTGTCTCAAGGGAAATGCGTCGGGTGTGGAAAGGAACTTCCAAAATCTCAAGGAACAGGATTAATTCAAATAACGTGCGAATGCGGCCGTATTTATATGTACGATGCTGCTGCAAATAAATATAGGAGAGCAACACTCGATGAAATCAAATAATACTGTTATCACCCGCGTCTTCAGTTTATTCGCCGTTGTTTTGGTTGTTAGCATTATCGGATTTGTCTGGTGGAAAAACGCCATGAGTCCGGTTGATGAAAAAGATACAGCACTTGTTACGTTTGTAGTCCCTGCAGGACAAGGATCAAAAGAAATTGCACGGAGACTTGCATCAGCTGGACTTATCCGAAGTCAAATAGGATTCTATTTATTAGTGCGGTTTTTTAATACCGACGGGCAGATTCAGGCGGGTGAATTTCGGTTAAATAAAACCATGGATACAAAAACCATTGCAAAAGAATTAACGCTCGGCACGATGGATGTTTGGGTGACGATTCCTGAAGGATGGCGAGTGGAAGAAATTGCCACGAATATAGCAAAAGAATTAAACATACCGGAAAAAGAGTTTTTATCTGCGGCACGTGAAGGCTATATGTTTCCTGATACCTATTCGATTCCGCAGGATGCAACAGCCGGAGCGGTTGTTAAAATACTCGCGGATACATTCGCCGAAAAAGTAACTCCACAGATGGTCGCTGACGCAAAAAAAGAAGGATTATCTCTCGCATCTGTTATAACACTTGCATCGCTTGTAGAACGGGAAGGAAAAACAAACCAGGACAGACCGATGATTGCGGGAATACTGTTAAACCGGTTAAACCAAGATTGGCCGCTGCAGGTGGATGCAACTCTACAATATATATTGGGATATCAATCAGGCGATAAGACATGGTGGAAAAAAGAGTTAACGGATGCTGATAAAAAGATCGATTCACCATTCAATACTTATATGTATCCGGGGCTTCCTCCTGCACCGATTGCAAATCCCGGTATTGACGCAATTACGGCGGTAATTTATCCGACAAAAACAGAGTATATGTTTTACTTGCATGGGGCAGACGGGGTGGCGCATTACGCAACGACAATTGAAGAACATGAGAAAAATATCGCTGATTATTTACGGTAAGTTTCATGAAACGGGTTGTTTTCTTTTTTATTAGTATTTTCTTCAGTTTATGTGTTGGTCTTCCATCGGTGCGCGCGGAATCTATTTCTTCGTTTCAGTCTGAAATTACTGTCGCAAGCGATAGTTCTATGGTTGTTGAAGAGCAAATTCTTTATGATTTTGGATCCGTTGATCGTCATGGAATTTTCAGGAATTTGCCCTATACAAAAACGAATGAAAATAATGAATTGTATACTATGACCATAGATGCTATTTCTGTACGCGATGGAAAAGGCGTTCCGTATACAACGAAACAAGAAACCACAGATAAAGAAATTCAACTAAAAGTAGGAGATGCAAATAAAACGATAACGGGAACACACATGTATCGTATCGGATATCGTGTGCAGGGAGCATTTGTTCCGTACTCCGATCATGATGAATTATATTGGAATATAACCGGGAATGATTGGGAAGTGCCAATTGGTCAGGTTGATGCAACCGTTATACTTCCGTTTACTGTTGCAAGTGATCAAATGCAGCTTACTTGTTTTTCAGGCGCACTGAAAAGTACCGCGCAAGAATGCTCTATCACCTATGAAAATGGGATAGTATCCGCATCCACAACCAGTCAGCTGTATCAAGGAGAAGGGTTGACTGTTGTTGTCGGATTTCCGAAAGGACTCATGACGATTACAGAAGCAAAAAAAGTAAATACGTGGTTTGCTGACTTCATGGCAATAATCGCTGCGGTTGTTGGCATACTTCTGGCGATTACTTGGTACATCGGGCTGCCAATTTTTATTATTGTAAAGTGGTTCAAAACCGGACGGGATCCAAAGGGAACCATTGGAAAAGCCCATGTGTGGTTTGCTGTCCCGAAAACTGTTCAGGGGAGAGAATTGACTCCTGCTGAAACAGGAACGCTTGTAGATGAAACGGCTGACGTAAAAGATATTATCGCAACATTGGTTGATCTTGCGCGTCGGGGATATATCAAAATTATTGAAAAAAAGAAAAACGATTTTTATTTGGAACAAATAAAGCAATCTGTCCGTGGAGAGACGCTTGAAGTGTTTGAACGAACATTTCTTACAAAAGTATTTGCAGGCAGCAAAACACAAATTCGTATAAAAGATGAGGATCTGTCAGGAACTGTGGCAAAAATAAAAGAACAGTTATACGAAGCAGTGGTAGCTGAAGGGTTGTTTCCAAAAAATCCTCAAAAAACGCGGACGTTGTATATGGTGATCGCCGGATTTGCCCTGTTTACCGGCAATATTGGACTTGCAATCATCGCATTCTTTTTTGGCAGGAGTATGCCGAAAAAAACAATCACTGGTGTAAATACAGCAAATGTCGCACTTGCGTTAAAAGGCTTCATTTTGTCACAAGATCGTCAGTATGCTTTTCAGGCAAAAAAACAACTGCTTTTTGAGAAGTTTTTACCTTACGCAATTATATTCGGCGTGGAAAAGATTTGGGCGGAACGGTTTAAAGACGTAGGGCTTATGAAGCCAAATTGGTATGATACGTATGATAATAGAGCCTTTAACACAGTCCTTTTTATGAATCATTTTGGTCACGGATTTTCATCGACTGTCGTGTCATCAGC
Organism: Microgenomates group bacterium; assembly: GCA_049287205.1. Taxonomy (GTDB): domain Bacteria; phylum Patescibacteriota; class Microgenomatia; order UBA10105; family UBA927; genus CAIJMI01. The sequence continues at coordinate 752,738 of JBAQFJ010000001.1, read as the reverse complement.
TACTCCCACACGGTCATCTTCAGGGTTCTCATCCGGGTTTTCCGGAGGGGGAGGATTCTCCGGCGGAGGGGGTGGCGGAGGGGGTGGCGGAAGTTGGTAGTCGCGTTTGAACAGGAAATATCGTATAATAGACAATTGTTTGGATAAGTATGTCACGTATTGTTCTTAAAACAGCCCAAGGGCCCTATACAGTCAAGTCTTCAGATAAACCTGTTGCCATTTGCATGTGTGGACTTTCAAAGAATCAACCTTTTTGCGATGGGTCTCATTTAAAAACACAAACAGAAGAAAAAGATAAAGTATATATCTATAGCGATGATGAATCGCGGAAGGAGGTGTGCGGGGGGTGCAGCGATGAAACAGGCGACTGCGAGTGCAAAGATTGTTCGTGTAAGTAATTAATAAAATTTTATAGAAAGAATACATTAGTATGAAATTGTTTATCGGAAGTTTACCTTATAGTACAAATGATCAGGCATTGAAAGACCTTTTCGCACAGGCAGGAACAGTCGTTTCCGCAACAGTGATCATGGACAAATTTTCAGGACGATCCAAGGGATTTGGATTTGTCGAAATGAGTTCTGATGAAGAAGCAAAAAAAGCGATTGAAATGTTCAATGGAAAAGATTTTGAAGGCCGTGCCCTTATCGTTAACGAAGCACGACCAATGGTTCCTCGAGAACAACGTCCAGGTGGTGGATTCGGTGGTGGACGCCCAGGTGGATTCGGTGGTGGACGCCCAGGTGGATTCGGTGGCGGACATGGCGGCCGAGGCGGAGATCGCGGTGGACGCGATGACCGTGGTGGACGTGATTGGTAAGTAAATACGTAGGATCATATGCAACGCGCAGTGTTATTAATTCTTGGAGCATTTCTTGCAATCGGTTTATTTGTTGTTGCAATTAAATCGGTCAGCGGAGAAGATTCATGGATTTGTGATAAAGGTGAGTGGGTTATGCACGGGAAACCGTATCTGCCAAAACCTTCTTATGCTTGTCCGGTGATCACACCGCCAGTTGTAGAACCTACAAAATAATATTGTAAAAACAATAGTAAAATTAGAAAAGCAGCCCATAATGGGCTGCTTTTCTTGTATAGAGACAATATATTCGTGATATGATTTGTGTATGTTAACCGCATTTTTAACCCGTCACACAATTCCTTCCTATCGCATTACACAGTTTTATCAGGCATATTATAAAGAATTCATTTCATCATTTGATGCGTTGTCAACATGGTCAAAAGAAGAGCGAAAAGCAGTATGTGAAGAGATTCCATTTTCTTCTATTGTTCCTGTGAAACAGTTGCAGTCTGCATCAAAAGATACAGAAAAAGTAGTATTTTCCCGCGCAGATAAAAAATGTTTTGAAACAGTGCTCATGAAACACACAGATGGCAGAAATACTGTATGTGTCAGCTCTATGATCGGTTGTCCGGTTGGATGTACATTTTGCGCGACAGGAAAAATGGGCTACTTAGGAAATGTAACGACAAACGAAATTGTTGATCAGGTGTTGTATTTTGCGCGACTATTGAAGCAAAAAAACCAAACAGTGACAAATATTGTATTTATGGGTATGGGAGAGCCGTTGTTAAATTTGTCTGCGGTAGAAGAGGCTATTTCTATTTTTACAGATCCAGAAAAAATGGGTATGAGTGAACGCAGAATAACTATATCCACATCCGGAATAACGGATAAACTGCAGGAATTATTGCGACAAGGGTATAAAGGTAGACTTGCATTAAGTCTGCACGCACCAAATCAAAAAATTCGTGAACAGATTATGCCGATTGCAAAAAAATACCCGTTACAGCAGGTGTTAGACGTATGTGCAACATTCGCCACAGATACCAATAAACGGGTAAGCTATGAATACATCCTGATTGATGGTGTCAATGACACAATTGCATGTGCAACACAGCTTGCATCGATTATGGATCCAAAATTAAGTCATATTAATCTTATTCCTTATAATCCTGTTGCAGATGCCCCTTATAGACGTTCATCGCCTGCCGCTATTTACGCATTTGCTCAAGTTTTGGAGAAACAGCATATTCAGCATACTATTCGCGTGACTATGGGTGACGATATTGCGGCTGCTTGCGGTCAATTAGCCGGGAATGTATAGGCTTTGTAGTTTTATAGGATATTTGATATACTCAACCCTATATGAGCGATCTGAAATCTCTTCAAGAACGGGTCAAAATATTCGGTGCGGAACGGAAATTTGATAAATATCATCAACCAAAAGATGTTGCTATCGATATTATCGAAGAGGCAGCTGAACTGCTTGAACATTTTCAATGGAGAAACGGAGAAGAGCTGGAGGAATATGTTGCAGCGCACAGAGAGGACATAGAAGATGAATTAATGGATGTCCTTCATGGAGTACTCTTGATGGCAAATACAATGCATATAGATATTGTTGACGCATTTGAACGGAAAATGAAGAAAAATGAAATCAAATATCCCGCTCAGGTTGATTTCGAAAAACAAGATGACCATTCCTGAACTTGTCCCGCCACGACGTAATGAAACTATTGTATCTGTTCCGTGCACTACTTGTACAAAACCAATACATACCGATATTCCTCAGTGGGAAATGGATATACTTGCATTGTCACCCTATTCCTTCATTTTGCTGACTTGTGAGCATTGCGAAACAACGTTTTCCTATATTCCGGCTTCAGCATCTCTTGTTGAAGGCGAGATATTAGTAAATAAAAAATAATTCTTGCTATACTAATATCGTGAAAAAAGAAATACATGGAAATCCGGGTTTTATTATCTTCGTGCTCATTGCCATAGCCTGTATAAGTTTTTTTGTATATTTTTCTCAACATCCGCTTACCGTACAAACAGTGTCTTTTTTGCAGCCTGCTTTGACGGTTAAGCAAGAGGAAAAACAATTGTCTGCCACTGCATCGGGTCAATTATTTTACGTATCTCATGTCATTGATGGCGACACAATTCAGGTGCTTGTAAACGGAGAAAAAACAGTTATCCGATTTATCGGCGTCAATGCGCCGGAAACATATCAGGGAAAAAAATCAGAATGTTTTTCTGAAGAATCCTTCCAATATGTAAAAAACAGAATCGAGGGGGAAAGCATATCGCTCGTTGCCGATGAAACGCAGGAAAATAAAGATAAATATGAACGATTACTGCGATATATTTTGCTTGATGACGGCACAAATCTAAACTTTGAACTCATTGAAAAAGGATATGCAAGGGAATACACATATAAAGTTCCCTATCAGTATCAAAAGGAATTTCGTAGTGCTCAAGAGTTAGCAAAAACAAATGCAACAGGATTATGGAATGCATGTTATAAATAACATATGAAGAAATTCATCTCGACACTATTGTTGATTATTTTTTCGATTGGAATAATCTGCGTCTCAATGTATTTTTTATTTGGACCCGTTGGAAAAAGCCGTGACAGTATCCTCATCACGGTTCCTCAGAACGCAGAAAATTTTGATATAACGCGTGCGCTTGAAGATGAGCACCTCATAAAACATCCCTGGTTATTCCGGTTATTTGTTGCAGGTAAAACGATAGAGTCGGGCGGCTATTATTTTACAAGCTCCATGTGGATGTGGCAGACGGCCGATAAGGCAACAGGTATACCGGATTTGCAATGGGTGACAATAAACGGTTGTCTCAGGAGGGAACAAATAGGAGAAATGATCGGAAAAAAATTAGGATGGAATCAGGAGAAACTTGATGATTGGAATAACGCGTATAAAAATCTGCAACCGGAATATGTGGAAGGTGTGTATTATCCGGATACCTATCTGATACCCGTCAAAGAGTCGGGTGCACAGGTGGCTCTTCGTTTTATCAGTCATTTTAATGAGATGTTTGCGCCCTATGCCGAGCAGTTTCAGGATGCAAATATTCGGTGGGTGACTGCGCTCAAAATTGCATCGCTTATTGAACGGGAAGCAGGGGGAATTTCTGATATGCCACTCATCTCCGGTATCATCTGGAACAGGCTGGATAAAAAAATGTTGTTGCAAATTGATGCGACACTCCAATATACGCATGGAAAAAATGAGGACGGGAGTTGGTGGGGATCAATTAATCTGTCAGAGAAAAAAAGTGATTCGCCGTACAATTCATATATGGTCAAAGGATTGCCGCCGACGCCAATTTGCAGTCCGAGTATTGCATCAATCAAAGCGGTGCTTACTCCGGAAGAAACGGATTGTCTTTTTTATCTGCACGACCCCAACGGACAGATTCACTGTGCGGTAACGTACGAAGAACATAAAGAAAATATTGAAGTATATCTCAAATAAGTCTATTGTTGTTTTTCTTCAATTTTGTCGCCGAGACGGTATAACCGTTGCACCCCGTTTTCCAGTCGAAAATAATGGATGACATACGCGATGGATAAGATCACAAGAACCGATGTGAGGATAAAAAAGGCGGGGATATCAAGCATAATCGTAAAGAAAAAAGAGAGAAGTGCCGCAAGGCTAGTTGTAAGCATCACGAAAAGATGAATCAGACGTTCCTGTTGAAAATACTGCAGTTTCCGTTCGTGAATCTTGGAAATGGTTTTCCAGTCAGTTTTGGATTCTGTTTCCTGAAGCAAATTAGCAATCGTTTTTTCGTGTGTTTTCAGATACATTATCATTATATACATACTATACACCATTCTCCTAGTTGACAGAAAAAGAAAATCAGGTATAATTGACACTAATTGAATAGCCTTAAAGAGGCGAACGCTCATTGTTCGCTTCTTTCTTTTGCGTTTTTTGCAGAATTTATTCACAATGTCTATTGATACACACAGTCATCGATTATATTGGGGCAAGGAATATACAGACCTTCCTGAATTAGATCTTACGCTCGTGCAACGTGAATCCTATCAATGGTTTTTAGAAGAAGGCGTTAAATCTCTTCTTGCAGAAATTTCTCCTGTGCATGATTTTACCGGAAAAAATTGGGAACTTTCATTTGGTGATTACTTTTTTGGAAAACCACGACTAACTCCAGCTACAGCAATCGAAAAAGGATTAACCTATGACATGCAGCTCAAGGTCATCGCTTCTCTCACAAACAAACAGACAGGGCATCATGTGACACAGGAAGTGTTTTTGGGTGATATTCCTGCCATGACACAAAACGGAACCTTCATTATTAATGGAACCGAACGATGTGTCGTCAATCAGCTTGTCAGATCTCCTGGAATTTATTTCACAGGAGAAGTCGATCCAACCACAGGACGTACATTATATAGTGCTGAAATTCGGCCAATGCACGGTTCTTGGCTTGAAATGTTTATTACCCGAAATGATGTTTTGATGGTTCGTATTGATCGAAGACGAAAATTTGTCGCCAGCACCTTCTTTCGGGCACTTGGACTTTCCACAAATGAAGAGATTAAACAGGCGTTCGCAGCCGTAGATGTGAATCCTGATCATCGGTATATTGAAGCCACACTTGCAAAAGATCCGACAACAAATCAAAACGAAGCAATCCTTGAAATGTACCGAAAGCTTCGTCCAGGAGAACCAATCGTTCTTGATAACGCGAAAGAACTGTTCCAATCTATGTTTTTTGATCAACGAAGATATTCTCTGGAACGCGTCGGTCGGTATAAGATGAATAAAAAATTGCAGATCGATGTTCCAAATACAAAAGAAAATTGGATATTAACACGGGAAGATATTCTTGGCGGAATTAATTATCTTATCAATGTCGCAAACGGCAAAGGTGATGTGGATGATATTGACCATCTTGGAAACCGTCGTGTCCGAAGAGTCGGCGAGCTGGTTGCAACAAACGCATTCCGTGTCGGAATGCTTCGTTTGGAACGGTCAATCCGGGAAAAGATGAGCTTGGCAGGACCGCAGGCGGTGGATTTGCTTCCAACCCAACTTGTAAATGCAAGACCAATCATCGCAGCGGTGAACGATTTCTTCCGCACCAGCCAGTTGTCAACCATTCTTGATCAGACAAATCCTCTTGCAGAAGTTGATAACCTTCGTCGGTTTACCGTTATGGGTATCGGTGGAATTTCCAGAGAACGCGCATCCTTCTCTATCCGTGACATTAACGCATCACAATATGGTCGTATTTGTCCGGTCAGGAGTCCAGAAGGACCAAATATCGGACTCGTAACCTACATGGCAATGTATGCGCGGGTCAATGAATACGGATTTTTGGAAACTCCATACAGAAAAGTTGAAAAAATCACTGTCGCAGGAAAATCAAAAATGCATGTGACGGATGAAATGGAATATTTGGATGCAAATGATGAACAATATCATTACATCACACATGCCGACATTGAAATTGACGATCAGGGAAATATCGTTCCGGATCGTGTTCCTGTCCGGTATAAGGGTGAATTCTTGGAATCAAGCAGTGATGTTATTGAGTATTTAGACATCGTTGCAAGACAAGTTGTGGGCGCCCCTGCTTCTATGATTCCATTTTTGGCACATGATGAAGCAAACCGTGCACTTATGGGAACGCACATGCAGTGCCAAGCAGTGCCACTTCTGCAGCCACAATCACCAATTATAGGAACCGGTATGGAACATACAATTGCCGCTTCTATGGGACGAATGATTGAAGCAAAAGATGAAGGTGTCGTGTCTTATGCAGACGCAACGGTAGTGAAAGTGAAATACAAAAACGGCGATGAAGATACGTATGGACTTGAGAAATTTAAAAGGTCAGCACAATCTACCTGCTATAACCAGCACGTCGTTGTTGCAACAGGGCAAAAACTGAAAAAAGGTGATGTCTTGATTGAGGGACCGGCAACAGAAGATGGAGAATTGGCACTTGGATCAAATGTCGTTGTCGCATACATGTCTTTTGACGGACTTGGGTACGAAGACGCTATCGTTATTTCAGACAGACTGGTGAAAGATGATGTCTTAACTTCAATCAACATCGAAGAATATGAAGCATCTGTTGTTGATACAAAACTCGGACCGGAAGAAACCACACGAGATATTCCAAATGTCGGAGAAGAAGCCCTCCGAAATCTTGATAAGGACGGAATTGTCGTTGTCGGCGCAGAAGTTTCTCCAAATGATATTTTGGTTGGAAAAATCGCACCAAAAGGCGAAACAGAACTTACTGCAGAAGAGCGGCTGCTTCGGGCAATCTTCGGAGAAAAAGCACGGGAAGTCCGTGATACATCACTTCGGGTTCCACACGGCGAACGGGGAACTGTTATTGACGTACGGGTACTTGATAAAGAACAGGGTGATGAACTTGAACCGGGCACAAACAGAAAAATTATTGTAAAAGTCGCACAAATGCGTAAAGTTGTCGTTGGAGACAAACTTGCAGGACGACACGGAAACAAGGGTGTTATTTCAAAGATCCTTCCTGCAGCAGACATGCCATATATGGCAGATGGAACAGTGGTTGATTTGTTAATCTCTCCACTTTCCGTATTGTCCCGTATGAATTTAGGACAACTGTTGGAAACTCATCTTGGACTTGCCGCAAAGAAATTGAACGTAAAAATTGCAGTGCCTGTGTTTGAACAAGTCAAAGAACAACGGCTTACCGACAAAATTAAAGAAGCAGGTCTTCCATTGTCAGGAAAAACCAAATTGTTTGACGGAAGAACAGGACGCGCATTCTCAGAAGAAATCGTTGTCGGAATCGGATTCATGATGAAACTGATTCACATGGTTGAAGATAAAACACATGCCCGTTCAACCGGACCATACTCACTCGTGACACAACAGCCACTTGGAGGAAAAGCACAAATGGGAGGACAACGTCTTGGAGAAATGGAAGTCTGGGCTTTGGAATCACATAGAGCAGCCCACGTATTGCAGGAAATGTTAACGATTAAATCAGATGATGTCGTTGGTCGAGCGAAAGCATTCGAATCCATTGTCAAAGGCATTGATATTCCGGCATCCAATGTTCCTGAATCATTCAAAGTATTGGTGAAAGAACTGCAGGCGCTTGGACTTTCTGTGAAACCGACCGGTGCTGTGGCGGCAAAACCGGCACCTGTTGAAGAGCCAAAAACTGATATCATCGTTGATCCAAAAGAACTTGTAGATGTTGCAGGCGCTGAACTCGTCGATGAAGCAGAGGAAGAAAAAGAAAAAGAAGAAAAAATTGAAGAATCAGTAGAAGAAAGTAAAACGGAGTAATTATGGATAATAAATCAACATTTTCCAATATCGTCGATTTTACCGGACTGGAAGTGCGTCTTGCATCAAGTGAGGATATTAAGTCATGGTCATACGGCGAAGTGACAAAGCCGGAAACCATCAATTACCGAACACTGAAACCTGAAAAAGACGGATTATTTGATGAGCGGATTTTTGGACCGACCAAAGATTGGGAATGTTACTGCGGAAAATACAAGAGAATACGGTATCGCGGTATTATCTGCGATAAATGCGGTGTTGAAGTGACACAAAGCAAAGTTCGTCGTGAACGAATGGGACACATTACCTTAGCTGCGCCGGTAGCGCACGTGTGGTTTTTTAAAGGTGCGCCGTCAAAATTGTCATTACTTCTCGACATGTCTCCACGCGCTCTTGAAAGTGTTATTTATTTTGCACAATACTTAGTGATTCGCGTTGATGATGACAAGAAAAAAGCAGTGTTAAAACAACTTGCTGAAACTGGAAAAGGCCGGACGGATGAAATCGAAAAGCGATTCAAGGAAGAAAAAGCAAAGAAACAAAAAGAACTTTCTGAAGAAAAGGGATCACTCAAGGAAAAAATCAAAGGAAAAGAAACACAGGATTTGGCAATTGCCGAAATGGGACTCAAAGAACGACAAGAATTGACACTTTTGGAAGAGCAAATGAATAAGGAATCCGGAAAAGTGCAGGAAGTTGTCGATCAACTCGTTTCCATCGTCAAAAGCATTAAACCATTCTCAACTATTACAGAAGATGAATATCTGAAGCTTCTCGAATATGACGCAGTTGAATGTTTTACTGTCGGAATGGGAGCGGAAGCGGTTTTGGAAGTTGTCAAACAAGTTAATCTTGATAAGCTCGCAGCTGACCTGCATGAAGAAATCCGTAACACATCAGGACAACGCCATATCAAAGCAACGAAACGACTTCGCGTTGTTGACGGCATGCATAAGGCGGGAATCAAACCGCAATGGATGGTTCTTTCCATCTTGCCGGTTATTCCACCAGATTTGAGACCTATGGTGCAGCTTACGGGTGGACGATTTGCCACATCCGATTTGAATGATTTGTACCGACGTGTGATTAACAGAAATAATCGGTTGAAACATTTGATGGATTTGGGAGCACCTGAAATTATCTTGCGTAATGAAAAACGGATGTTGCAGGAAGCTGTCGATTCTTTAATTGATGCAACACAGCGGCCATCATCCCGTGCTGTTATCCAACCACTTAGATCACTGTCAGACATGCTTCGTGGAAAACAGGGTCGTTTCCGGCAGAACCTTCTTGGAAAACGTGTTGATTATTCAGGACGATCCGTCATCGTGGTTGGACCGGAACTCAAACTTACCCAGTGCGGTATTCCAAAAGAAATGGCACTTGAAATGTTTAAGCCATTCGTGCTTCGAGAACTTATTGCCCGTGGTATTGCTCCAAATGTGAAGAATGCAAAGAATGTACTCGACAAGAGAACCGCAGAAGTGTTTGATATTTTGGAAGAAATTACCAAAAATCATCCGGTGTTGTTAAATCGTGCGCCAACCCTCCATAAATTAGGTATTCAAGCATTTTATCCGGTATTGATCGAAGGATCAGCTATCCAACTGCATCCATGCGTTTGTGCAGGATTTAACGCTGACTTTGACGGAGATCAAATGGCTGTGCATTTGCCGCTTTCCAAAGAGAGCCAATATGAGGCGGCGCATTTGATGCTTCCAACATTCAACTTGCTTAAACCCGCTGACGGATCTCCGATTACCGTGCCAAACAAAGAAATGGTTATCGGATGCTATTACTACACAACCGTTGACACAACATTTGCCGGTAAAAAAGAAGAAGATATGCCGACGTTTGCTGATGAACAGGAAGCTATCTTAGCATTTCAGACAGAACACGTGACGCTTCGGGAACCGGTTCGGGTAAAAATTAAAGACGAAGTATTAGTGACGACTGTTGGAAAAGTGCTATTTAATGAAATATTGCCGGAGAAATTACGATTTGTGAATTCACCGGTGAAAGCAGCAACAGTGAAAACACTTATCACACAGGCTTTGCGACAATATTCCAAGGAAGAAGTTGTTGTTCTCATTGATGCAATCAAATCCATTGGTTTCCAAGGTGCAACATACTGCGGAGGATTATCCGCATCTGTATTTGATAACGAAATGGTGTCAAATAAAGCAGAAATTATCAATGCGACAGAAGAACAAATCAAACAGGTAGAACAGAATTATCAACAGGGACTTATCACGATCGAAGAAAAACGAAGACTTTCCAATGATATCTGGATTGAAGTGACGGAACGATTGGCAAATCTGACATGGGATAACATGAAAGCAGATAATCCGGTAAAAATGATTATCGACTCAGGAGGAGCCCGTGCATCTAAAGACCAATTGAAACAACTTGCCGCTATCAAAGGACTTGTCGTTGATCCTATGGGAAAAATCGTCGAGATGCCGACAAAAAGCAATTATCGTCAGGGATTATCCATTTTTGAATACGTAACATCCACAAGAGGATCACGAAAAGGATTAACTGATTCAGCTCTCAAAACCGCTGATGCAGGATACCTAACCAGGCGTTTGGTTGATGTGGCACACGACGTTATTATTCGGATGGATGACTGCGGAACAGATGAGGGACTAGAAATTTCTCGGACGGAAGACCGACAAACCGCATTTACCCTGAGAGCAATCGGACGATACGCGGCTTCTGATATCACAGCGCCCGGTTCAAAGAAAGTATTAATTGCAAAAGATGAAATGATTGATGAATCCAATGTAAAATTGCTCGACGAACACAAAGTCGAAACAATCGTAGTCAGGTCACCAATTACTTGTAAAGCACAGGTGGGTATGTGTGCAAAATGCTACGGACGTGATTTCTCAACGACACAGTTAATTGAAATCGGAACTCCAGCTGGAGTTGTGGCAGCACAATCCATCGGAGAGCCGGGAACACAACTTACCATGCGTGTTCGCCATGCCGGAGGTATCGTAGGACTCGACGTTACCCAAGGATTGCCACGTGTTGAGGAGCTCTTTGAATGCAGAACACCACGTGTATTGTCACCAATTTCAGAAATTGCAGGAAAAGTAGAAGTGACAGAAACAGATCAAGGATACAAAATCGTTGTCAGAAATGCATCCTTGAAACCAGTGGAAGAACGGGAATACATGATTCCACTAACGAGCGAACTCAAAGTGAAAGACGGAGATTTGGTGGGTGCAGGAGATCAGCTTTCAGGTGGATATTTGGATGTAAAAGAAGTTTTGGAAATTCGGGGACTTCGTGGAGCGCAAAAATATTTGATCGCAGAAGTACAACGCGTATATGAATCTCAAGGAATTGGTATTCATGACAAACATTTTGAAGTCATCGTACGAAAAATGAGTGATAAAGTACGTATTGATTCACCAGGGGACACCATCATGTTGCCGGGAGAATTAGTTGACAGGGCTACGTTTACCGCAGAAAACGCCAGAGTACTTGCGGCAGGTGGAGAACCGGCGACAGCAAACATCGTTCTTTTAGGTATCACACGGGCATCACTGTATACAGAATCTTGGTTATCTGCAGCATCATTCCAAGAAACAACCAATGTGTTGACTGATGCAGCGTTGGCAGGAAAAGAAGATAAGTTGCTTGGACTCAAAGAAAACGTTATAATTGGTCGTCTTATTCCGGTTGATGCGGAACGGGCACAAATGAAAAAAATATAACTATGCCAACAATTAATCAACTTATCAAATTTGGACGACACAGAAAGTCAAAAAAAGTAAAAGCTACGGCACTCCGTAAGTTTTTTAACACAAAGACAAGACAGATGCACCAGACACCGTCTCCATTTAAACGGGGAGTGGTAACATTGGTTAAAACGATGACGCCAAAGAAACCAAATTCGGCACTTCGTAAAGTTGCTCGTGTACGACTATCTAATAAACAAGAAGTGACAGCATATATCGGGGGAATCGGTCATGAACTTACAGAGCACGCAATCGTTATGATCAGGGGTGGCAGAGTTCCCGATCTACCAGGAGTCAAATATCATATCGTTCGTGGTAAATATGATTCCACAGGGGTTGCGAATCGTAAAAAAGGACGAAGCCGATATGGTACAAAAAAGACTGTCACAGGTCCGGCAGCAGCAAAAGCAAACTAATATTATTTAAACATCTATGAGATCAGCAAAAAACTACAAAAAAGTATTACCGGCAGACCCGATTTACCAAAATCGGATGCTTACCCGTTTCATCAACAGGGTAATGGTCAGCGGTAAAAAAAGAACAGCAGAACGACAAGTGTACGGTGCACTCGAAATTATTAAAGAAAAAGGCGAAGATCCAATGAAAGTGTTTGAAAATGCATTAAACACTGTGGGACCAAAACTTGAAGTGAAAGCACGACGTGTTGGCGGAGCTTCTTATCAGGTTCCTATGGAAGTCCGAGGAGACCGACGAGTTGCACTTGCTATTCGATGGATTGTCCAATTTGCTGGAAAACGATCAAACAAAGAATTCCACACATTTGGCGAGAAACTTGCAGCTGAACTTATGGATGCATCAAAAGGCGTTGGAGAAGCAATCAAGAAACGGGATACCATGCTCCGTGCTGCTGAGGCAAATAGAGCATTCGCGCATTTTAAGTGGTAAGCTTCATTTTCTTTTTTCCAAGTTCTATTAATTTCCAAGAACGGTCGCGTTTGATTTGGGATGATACTGTATCTTTCATTGTGGAGGCAACTGTTCCGGGTCGTGGGGAATAGCGAAACACATGGAATTTGGTAATCGGACTACTTTCTAAGAACTGATATGTTTCCTCAAATTCTTTTTCTCCTTCTCCGGGGAATCCCACAATAACGTCTGTTGCAATGAGCGCTGTCGGATTTATGGAATGAATTGTAGTCAGGTTTTTTAATAATGTTTCTTTTTTATATGGTCTGTGCATCGCTTCAAGTATTGCAGTGGAACCTGATTGAATGGGTATATGGAAAAAATGAACAAATCTGGGATTATCTTTGTTCAGTTTGTACCATGAAAGAAACTCATCGGTTATGCTCCAAGGGTGAATGGATCCAAAACTTATCAGGTCAATTTTTGTTTGCGTAAGTATTGCATCAACCAGATGTGATAATGTTTCTCCTGTATCCAGACCAAAATATTCTGTATTGATTGCCGTGAGAATGATTTCTTTGACAGGTGTTTTAATGTGTTGTATTTCATCAATAATTTCTTTAATTGTTCTTGAAGTTGCACTTCCACGGGTAAAAGGAACAATACAGTAAGAGCAGAATCTGTTGCACCCGTCTTGAATTTTTATCATCACGCGACCGGTCGATAAAAATTTATCGGGCGTTTTTGTATCGCTCGGCATAGTGTCGGTTTCAGCAAGGGATGAAAGAAATGACGGAATTGAAGATTTATCTGTATTATTTATCCAATGATCAGCGCCGGTCGGAAGCGTGTTGTTTTTCATCCATAGCGTAGCGGAGCATCCCGTAGCAATGATTTTTGCTAGCGGGTATTTTTTTCGTATCTGATAGATATGCTGTCTCACTTCGCGTTCTGCTTTCCCCGTAATCGCGCAGGAATTGATGATATAAAAATCAGGGTGCTTTTTATTCCAAGAAAATCCGGCATCAAGAAGCTCCTGATCCAACCGCTGTTTTTCCGCTTCATTCACTCGGCATCCGAACGTGAAACTCATGAAGGTGTTTTTCATGGTGTTTATTGTAGCATGATATAATTCGAATCAGTATGAAAGATAAATATTCAGCAACGTGGTTATCCCATTCTTCCATCACTGATTATCTCAAATGTCCCCGTGCATATTATCTGAAAAACATGTACAGAGACCCGAAAAATAATCATAAGATTGCGATCATGCAGCCAGCACTTGCGTTAGGTCAAATAGTACACAGTGTTGTTGAATCATTGTCGACACTTCCAGTGGAAGAACGATTAAAAGTGTCATTAATTGAAAAATTTGAAAAAGCCTGGGGATCTGTCACCGGAAAAAAGGGTGGATTTATGAGCCAAGAGGAAGAGGAAAAGTATAAACAACGGGGAATAGAAATGATGGAGCGGATTATGGCAAACCCCGGACCGATTCTCAAAAAAGCTATTAAGATCCGACAGGAACTCCCATATTTTTGGCTGTCAGAAGAACAGAATATTATTCTATGCGGGAAACTGGATTGGCTTGAATATATGGAGGATGTCGACAGCGTGCGGATTATTGATTTTAAGACAGGAAAATTTGACGAAGATGCTGATTCGTTACAGCTTCCTATTTATACCTTACTTGCGAATAACTGTCAGACAAAACGGGTATACGGTGCGCAGTATTGGTATTTGAATCGTGACACTGAGCCTGTAGATGTGGATTTACCGACTGAGGAAGATGCGATGAAGCGACTCTTGGAAATTGCACGGACTGTTTCACTGGCACGAAAACTGGGGCGGTTCGTCTGTAAAGAAAAAGACGGATGTGCCGCATGCAGGCCATATGAAATGATTTTGAATGGAAAAGCGGAATTTATCGGCGTCGGGGGATATAATCAAGATACCTACATTTTATCTAAGTAAGGAGGAATCATATGCCACCAGTTGCAACTTGGAAAGCTTGGTACGACGGGCTTATAAAACCTTCATGGACTCCACCGGGATCAACGATCGGGATCATCTGGTCGATTTTATATCCAATGATTGCCGTCTCGTTTATCTACGTCATGGTGAATACCCTCAAAGGAAAACTCTCATGGATGATCGCAGTTATTTTTACTGTGAATCTGATTGCAAATTTGTTGTTTAGTCCGATATTTTTTGGAATGAAAAATATTCCGCTAGCAACACTTGATATTGTCATTGTTTGGATAACAATCGTTGCACAATTTTTTCTCATGTGGAAAAACTCAAAAGGAATTTCTTTCTTGCAGATTCCGTACTTTTTATGGGTGAGTACCGCCTCCGTTATTCAGCTCACCGTTTTCTTTTCAAACAGATAAGTGACTTTTTGGGATTTTCCTGTACAATAAAGCCATTATGATGACAACCATCACATGTCCCCATTGCAATAAGTCGTTTGAGATGAATGATGCGTTGGAAAAGGATTTGCGAAAACACATCGAAGAAGATGTAAAAAATAAATCAAAAGAAGAATTGCTTCGACTTCAGGAAAAAGCAGTTGCTGATGCGAAAGAAAAATTTGTGGAAGAATCAAAACTCCGTGAGGAAGAGTTACTTGAAAATAGAAAACAAAATAAAGAACTCCGTGAACAATTATCAGAACTCATGAAACAACTCCGTGAGGAAAAAACAGCCAGAGAGAATGCGGAAGTTGCGATGCAAAAAAAGCTTTTGGAGGAACAGGAAAAAATCAGACAAAAAGCAAAAGAAGAGGAATCAGAAAAACATAGGATGGAACTTAAGGAGCGCGATACCAGACTTGAAAGTATGCAAAAAACTATTGAAGAATTGCAGCGCAAGGGAAGTGTCGGATCACAACAACTGCAAGGGGAGGTACAGGAGTTAGATCTTGAAGAAACATTACACGCAACATTTCCTGCTGACGGAATTGAACCGGTCGGAAAAGGAGTACTAGGAGCTGACATCAGGCAAGTGGTAAAAAGTCCGATGGGTATGGATTGCGGAACAATCCTTTGGGAATCAAAACGGACGAAAGCATGGTCTGACGGATGGATCAGTAAATTAAAAGAAGATATGCTCCATGATAAAGCACATATTCCTGCAATTGTGTCTGATTCCCTTCCTGAAGAGGCAAAATCCGGTATGGGATTTAAAGATGGCGTGTGGATCGCGTCACCAAAATTAGCATTGCCACTTGCGGCACTTCTCAGAAAATCACTTCTTGATGCAGCAAAACAAAAGAAAATTGCGGGTGCACAATCTTCCAAAGCAGAAGAATTATACGGATTCGTGACGAGCCATGAATTTCAGCATCAGATGGAATCGATGATTGAAACCTATCAGGAAATGCAAAAAGAAATTCAGAAAGAACGCGTGTCGTTTGAACGTTCTTGGAAACTTCGCGAAATGCAGGTAAATAAACTCCTCACAGGTGTAGCCGGTTTATATGGGAGTATGCAGGGGATTGCAGGTGCGGCGCTTTCTCCAATTAAAAGTCTGGAATTGCCAAGCGGGGAAGAAGTGGAGTAGGATAAAAGGAGTAGATATTATTTTTTTAAAGGAGTACTCCTATGGCAAAAACAGCAGCAAAGAAAAAAACGGAATCTGTTACTTCATCTCCTTCAAAATCAAAACCGTTACCAGTCGGCATTAAGATCGCAATCGGATGTGTCGGGATTTTAGTTGTCATTGGTATTCTCATTGGCGTGGCGGGACAAGTTATTTTTTCCAAAATCGGGCTAAACTTCATGAAAAAGGGAATTGAACAGAAAACCGGTATTTCCATGGATACTGAAGGAAAGAGTATGAAAATCAAGGATGATAAAACAGGTGCAGAGATCAATTTTGGCACAGAGGGAAAAATTCCGGCGGATTTTCCTAAAGATTTTCCAATTTATCCGGGTGTAAAAGTTGAGGGAAATATTTCCGGTGCCGAAAATAATGCCGGAAAAGGATTTTGGTTAATTTTATCAACAACAGATGAAGCTGCGAAAGTGACTGCATATTATGAAGCGAATTTACCGAAGAATGGTTGGGAAATTGGATCAACCATGAACATAGGAACATCCGCGACATGGGAAATTTCAAAAGGTGATATGGCAGGCGGACTCATCGTAGGGGAAGATGAAGAGAAAAAAGGAGCAAGTATCGTCATAACTCTCGCGCCAAAAGAAGAAACTACAGAAGAATAAAAGGGGTTTTTAAAGGAGGCTTCCTATGAATGGAAACAAAATTGTTATAGCCATTCTTGTGGGTGCTCTTTGTATTAGCGCTGCAATTTATTTTGGTGGAAAAAAGAATGAAAAAGTTCCCAGTGTCTCACTGCCGGGAATTACGGAATCTCAAGATACAGTTATACAAACGCCTGCGGCGTCACCATCAGCGTCCATCAGTCCAACAGAAGCGTCCGATGATTTGACGCCAATAGCTGTTGCAATTGGTAAAGAATTCGGAACTGATCCGACAAAATATATCATTACCAAAAGTAAGCAAATAGGAGACTACGCAATTGGCGGAGTGACAGAAAAGGGGGCGCAAGGTGGAGCGCAATGGTGGGGAGTGATGGAAAATGGTATATGGAAGTATATTTATTCCGGACAAAGTTATCCTTCCTGTGCTGTCGTTGCACCATATCAAATTCCAAAGTCACTTCTTGATAGTTGTATGGATGAAACGACGAACACATTGAAAACATTGTGATGAAACGACTGATGGTAGTTGGTGTATGCATCGTAGGATTTGTTTCAGTTGTTTTGTTTTTTCAGGCAACAAAACAAACGTCTACCCTTCCTTCTTTTATTCTCGAAAATTCTATACGTACAGAAGAACCATGGACGCTTGTTGCGACTGGCGATGTGATTCCTGCCAGATCAGTGAACACGCAGACAATAAAACGAAATGATTTTACTTGGGGTTGGAAGAATATTGCGCCAATATTGCAGCAAGGTGATATTACGTTAATTAATCTTGAATCACCACTCCTTTCTAACTGTGTGCCAACTGATGAGGGAATGAAATTCTGCGGTGACGCGCGCCATGTTGAAGGCATCGTATTTGCGGGTGTTGATGTAGTATCACTTGCGAACAATCACGCGGGAAATTATGGCATAGAGGGAATACTAGAAACAATTGAAATTTTAAAAATGAATGGTTTACCTGTAACAGGAACGGATACCCAGCCATATAGTACCACTGTAAAAAATATTCGCGTTGGGTTTTTAGCATATAACGATATTGGATATAAAGAACAGGGGATTGCATGGGCTGACGAAGAACTGATGAAAAAAGAAATACAAGAAACAAAAGAAAAAAGTGATGTTGTGGTTGTCAGTATGAGTTGGGGAGTGGAATATGAAGCGAATCCTTCCATGCGGCAGCAAGAGTTGGCACATGCGGCAGTTGATGCGGGAGCGGATCTTATTATTGGTAATCATCCGCATTGGATACAGCCTACTGAGAAATATAAAGACGGTTTCATCACGTATGCGCATGGAAATACGATATTTGATCAGATGTGGAGTGAAGAAACAAAAATCGGTGTGATTGGGAAATATACATTTGTTGGAAAAAAGCTCGAAACCGTAGAATTTATTCCCATATATATTCAAGAGTATGGACAACCAATTCTTTTACAAGGGGCTGCAAAGGAGAAAATAGTACGTCAGTTCTAGACATGCAGCGTATTTTTTTGTACAATAGGAGGGTGAAAGCATAAACTGCTTGTTGAGCAGTTTTTTTATTTTATCGAAAAATCTATGGCTACCCAAAACTTAACTGTTACAGAAAATCGAGATGTTCCTTTGGATAAAGTTCGGAATATCGGTATCATCGCGCATATTGATGCAGGCAAAACTACCACCACAGAACGTATTCTGTATTACACAGGAAAAAGCTATAAAATCGGTGACATTGATGAAGGTACAACAACCATGGATTGGATGGAACAAGAGAAGGAGCGGGGTATTACCATCGTTTCTGCCGCAACCACCACATTCTGGAATGGCTACCGATTTAACATCATTGATACTCCGGGGCACGTTGATTTTACCGCTGAAGTAGAACGGTCACTCCGCGTTCTTGATGGAGGAATTACCGTCCTTGACGGAGAAGAAGGTGTGCAATCACAATCAGAAACAGTGTGGCGACAGGCAGATAAATATAAGGTTCCCCGTATTTGTTTTGTGAACAAGATGGATAAACTTGGAGCGGATCTTTGGACAACAATTGCATCTATTGAAGAGAGACTTGGTGCAAGAACTGTTGCTATGGTGGTTCCGATCGGTCGGGAAAATTTATATAAAGGAAATGTTGATCTCTTGACCCGAAAAGCCATGATCTGGAACAGTGATGATCTTGGTGCAACATTTGACACTATTGAAATTCCTGAAGAGTTGAAAGAACTCGTTGAAGAAAAACGACATCAGCTCATTGAGCGGGTTGCGGAAACTGATGATGTGCTCATTGAAAAATTCCTGAATGGCGAAGAGCCGACCGTTGAAGAATTAAAAGCGGCACTTCGTCGGGCAGTTATTTCCTATAAATTAGTTCCTGTATATGCGGGAACATCACTTCGAAATAAAGGAGTGCAGCCACTTCTTGACGCAGTTGTTGATTTTCTTCCATCCCCATTGGATATGCCGGATGTTGAAGGAATCAATCCACGAACGCAGGAGAATGAAACGAGAAAACGTATTGTCACAGATCATTTTACAGGACTTGCATTCAAAGTGCAGATTGATCCGCATGTGGGAAAATTGACCTACGTTCGTATCTATTCCGGTAAAATTGAGGCTGGATCCTACGCATACAATTCGAGCAAAGATGTCAAAGAACGCATTGGACGACTTTTATTGATGCACGCAAACCAACGCGAAGAAATTAAAGAAGCATTTGCAGGAGAAATCGTAGCTGTCGTCGGATTTAAAGATACCATCACTGGTGACACGATTGCGGATGTTGATCATCCAATTGTTTTGGAACAGATTACATTTCCAGACCCTGTTATTTCTTTGGCTATTGAACCAAAGACGAAAAATGATCAGGAAAAAATGGGATATGCACTGCAACGGCTTGCTGAGGAAGATCCGACGTTTAAGGTGAAATCCAATCCTGAGACGAATCAGACAATTATTTGGGGAATGGGAGAATTGCATTTGGATGTGTTGGTTGACCGTATGAAACGGGAATTTAAAGTGGAAGCAAATGTAGGAGCACCACAAGTTGCCTACAAAGAAACCATTACAAAAATGGCTGAAGCGGAAGGAAAATATATTAAGCAAACCGGAGGTCATGGGCAATATGGTCACTGTTGGCTTCGTATTGAACCAAAACCACGTGGTGAAGGATTTGAATTTATTGATGAAATCAAAGGAGGAGCAATACCTCGGGAGTTTATTAAACCGGTGGAAAAAGGTGTGGTTGAAGCAATGGAAAACGGCTGTATTGCAGGATATCCACTCGTAGATATGTCTGTTGCGTTGTATGACGGAACCTATCACGATGTTGATTCGTCTGAATTATCATTCAAAATTGCAGGGTCCATGGCACTCCAAGCTGCAGTGAAGCATGCAGGAGCTACCCTTATTGAACCTATTATGAAAGTGGAAGTGACAACACCGGATGAATATATGGGAGATGTGATCGGAGATTTATCCTCGAAACGTGCGCAGATCGTAGGCACGCAAAAACGGGGAAATACGACCATTATCGTGGCTACAGTACCGCTTGCAGAACTGTCAGGGTATGCAACGACACTCAGGAGCTTGTCCAAAGGGAGAGCTTCCTATTACATGGAGCCAAGTCACTACGAAGAGGTGCCAAAAAACATCCAAGAAAAGATTATTGCAAAGAAAGTATAAGAATGATACAATCATTTGAGCTCAGAAAGACGAGCAGCGTTTTTTTATTGGAAAATACGTATTAAAATTTTTTTAGGAGGAATCATGGCTGACCAACAAAAGTTCGTTCGAAATAAACCACACGTGAATATTGGAACCATCGGGCACGTTGACCATGGAAAAACCACTCTTACCTCAGCTATCACCAATGTTCTTTCAAAAGTTGGAATGGCAAAGGCGCTCAAATATGAAGAAATTGACAGCGCACCTGAAGAAAAGGCACGCGGAGTCACCATAAACATTCATCATTCTGAATACGAAACTGCAAAACGACATTACGCACACATTGACGCTCCGGGACATGCTGATTATGTCAAAAACATGATCACGGGAGCTGCGCAAATGGATGGAGCAATCTTGGTTGTTTCCGCTCCAGATGGTCCTATGCCACAAACCCGAGAACATATTTTGCTTGCAAAACAAGTGAATGTTCCGGCAATCATCGTTTTCATGAATAAATGTGACATGGTGCAGGATAAAGAACTTTTGGATTTGGTCGAAATGGAAGTTCGTGAACTCCTCACCAAATACGGATTCCCAGGAGACACCATTCCTGTGATTCGAGGCTCAGCTCTCAAAGCTCTTCAGGGCGATGCAGAAGCAGAAGCAAGCATTACACTCTTGATGAAAACAGTGGATGAATATGTTCCAGATCCAGTCAGACCAATCGATAAACCATTCCTTATGCCTATTGAGGACGTGTTCTCAATTAAAGGCCGAGGAACAGTGGTTACCGGACGTGTCGATCGAGGCAAGGTACATATTAACGACACCGTTGAAATCGTTGGTATTAAAGACACGACATCAACAGTTGTTACCGGAGTCGAAATGTTTAGAAAACTTCTTGACGAAGGTATGGCTGGAGACAACATCGGAGTATTACTCCGAGGTGTTGAAAAAGATCAGGTCGAACGCGGACAAGTACTTGCCGCTCCAGGATCAGTGAAACCACATACCCAATTTGAGGCAGAAGTCATCGTACTTGCTAAAGAAGAGGGTGGACGACATACACCATTCTTTACTGGATATCGCCCACAGTTCTACATCCGCACAACGGATGTAACTGGAGAGGTGACATTGCCAGCTGGAGTTGAAATGGTTATGCCTGGAGACTCAACCAAAATGACAGCAAAACTTATCGTTCCTGTAGCTCTTGAGGAAGGCGTCAGATTTGCCATCCGAGAAGGTGGACACACGGTAGGAGCTGGAGTTATTACAAAAATTATAGAGTAAGGATTTAACAATGCCAAAAGGTAGAATTCGCGTACGTTTAAAAGCATACGACAGCAGAGTCATTGACGATTGCTGCCAGAAAATCTTGGATGTAGCAGTAAGAACAGGTGCCCGCGTAGCAGGCCCAGTTCCACTTCCAACATCGAAGGAACACTTTAACGTGCAAAAAGCGACGTTTATTGACCGCAATAGCCGTGAAGATTTCATGATTGCGACACATAAACGATTGGTTGACATCATTGAACCGACGGATAAGACCATCGATCAATTGATGCACCTTGATTTGCCTGCAGGTGTTGACGTTGAGATTAAAATGTAATTAGAATGTAGTAACAGTTGAGATTCGTGGGATACTTTGGTATACTTACGCATTGTCTGAACGCGTTATTTTATGATAACGATCAGTACCAAGAGCTAGGCCAAAAGTCTCGGAAATAAAGTCGTAAACGACCCATCCGAGGTCGTTTTTTTTGAAAAAATTATGTTAGGTGCACTATTAGGAATCAAGAAAAAGCAAACGCAGATCTTTTCTGAAGATGGAATGCGGCATTCCGTCACACATGTTGAGACCGGTCCATGTTGGATAACAGCAATTGATAAAACCGAAAACTATACGAATATTCAGCTTGGATTTGGAACAAAACGAAATATCACAAAAGCAGAAGAAGGACATCTAAAGAAAGCGGGGCTCACACAAAAGCTTCGCTTTTTACGTAGTATCAGAGTAGACTCAATTCCTGAAGATTGGCAAGTAGGAAAAGAAATCAATATTGCTGATGTTTTTGCAATTGGTGATGTCATCAGAGCAACGGGAATTTCAAAAGGAAAAGGTTTTGCAGGAGTAGTGAAACGACATGGATTTGCCGGTGGTCCAAAAACTCACGGACAATCAGATAAAGAACGCTCACCTGGATCTATTGGAGCAACAACCACACCGGGACGAGTATTTAAGGGCAAACGAATGGCAGGACGCATGGGAAGTGATACGGTGACGGTGAAGGGGCTGAAAGTTATGGGTATTGAAGCTGACACACATATACTTATTGTTTCAGGGCTTATTCCAGGACCAAAAGATACACTCGTGACAATCGCAAAAGAAAAATAAACCTATGGCAACAGGCAAAAAACCAACCATCGCAAAAAAGGCAGCAGCCCCAAAAAAGGCAGCTGATAAAACAGTGGATACGGTAAAAGCGGCGAAAGAAACCGCATCAAACGCGGCTACGGAAGCAAAAACGGATAAACAATCACTTGTTGTGTATGACGTGACAGGTACAAAATCAGGAATAGTGGCAGCACCTGCGGCATTGTTTGGTGGTGATGTCAATATGCAACTTATTGCTCAGGCGGTACGTGTATATCTTGCCAATCAACGGGAAGGATCAGCATCAACAAAAACACGAGGGAAGGTTGAAGGATCAACACGGAAAATTTATAAGCAAAAAGGAACAGGAAGAGCCAGGCATGGGAGCATCAGAGCGCCAATATTTGTCGGCGGAGGGATTGTGTTTGGACCGCAACCAAGAGATTATTCATTGCATTTTCCTGGGTCAATGAAAAACGCGGCAATCAAAAGCGCGTTAGCATTAAAACTGAAAGAAGAAAAAATTGTTGTTATGGAAGACGCGAAAATGACGAAGCCTGCAACAAAAACAGTGGCAGCGGCGTTTACAAAAATCGGCGCAACACGATCAGTATTATTAGTTGTTGATGATATGCATACAAATCTGGTGAAATCTGCGCGTAACATTTGTTGTGTAACAGTGGAACCGGCAAAGAATGTCACAACGTACGAAGTGTTTACAAGCCATCGGGTAGTCATCACAAAAGAAGCATTGAAGCAATTAGAGTCACGGTTGGCATAAACTATATGGATACAATAAGCATTATCAAGCCATATCTGACAGAAAAAACAATGACCATCGCAACGCGCGGTTGGTATACATTTGTTGTTCAAAGCTTTTCAAATAAAGCGGAAATTGCGCATGCTATAGAAGAACTGTATAAAGTGAAAGTGATAAATATTCGGACGATTAACGTTCACGGAAAAATGAAGCGGGCAGGAAAAAAACAACAGGCGAAATTGCGGCCGACATGGAAAAAAGCAATGGTAAACCTCGCCAAAGGGCAGACCATTGATGCGTTCCAAATTGGGGCGGAGCAACCAAAAGCCTAAAAAAAATGTATGAAACAGACTGTTAAAAAAGCAAAGAAACTATTTACATTACTTCCGAAGCAATCCGGTCGTGATGTTCGTGGTCATGTAGCAGTCAGGCACCAAGGTGGACGACACAAGCGAATGTACAGAACTATTGACTGGCTTAGGACGAAAGATGACATGAAAGCAACAATAGTCGCAGTTGAATATGATCCAAACAGAAGTGCGGATGTTGCACTTGTCAGTTACTTGGACGGGGAAAAGCGATATATCGTGGCTCCTGTCGGAATCAAAGTCGGGGACACTGTGGTGAGCGGAAATAAAGTGGAAGCAAGTTTAGGGAACACGATGCCGTTATCTGCAATTCCGGTTGGTACATTTGTGCACAATATCGAGATTAAAGCTGGACATGGTGCACAAATGATCAGGTCAGCAGGGACATTTGCAACTGTTCTTTCAAAAGATGCCGGGAAAGTGCAAATAAAATTACCATCAGGTGAAACACGATTGTTTCCGGAAACATGCCGTGCAACAGTCGGACAGATCAGCAACACAGAATGGAAAAATAGAGTGATTGGCAAAGCAGGTCGAAGCCGCCACATGGGTATCAGGCCAACAGTCAGAGGTGTGGCACAAAATCCACGTTCTCATCCGCACGGCGGAGGAGAAGGAAAAAGCGGAATCGGTATGCCGTCACCAAAAAGCCCTTGGGGAAAGCCGACACTTGGAAATAAAACACGAAAAAAGAAAAAATACAGCGATCGATTTATTCTGTCGCGAAAAAAGAAATAAGAAAGAAGGATATTATGGCACGTTCAAGCAAAAAAGGACCATATATTGATAAACGCGTTTTGGCAAAAGTGCTGAAACAAAAAGCAGGTGGCGATCATTCGTCTATCAAAACATGGTCACGCGCATGCCAAATTCCGCCGGATTTCGTCGGACACACATTTGGTGTACATAACGGAAGAATATTTGTCGAAGTATTTGTAAACGAATCAATGGTGGGTCACAGGCTTGGAGAATTTTCTCCAACCCGAACATTTAGAGGACACGGACAAGTGACAAAGCGAACCATGGATAAAACCTAACAATTTATATATATGGAATACGAAGCAACAGCAAAATATATCAGAATGAGCACTCGCAAGGTGAGACTTGTTGCAGATGCTATCCGCGGACTATCCGTAGATAAAGCTATCGTCGCACTCCAAATGATGCCAAAAGATGCAGCAACACCACTTTTGAAATTGCTTTTATCAGCAGTTGCCAATGCGAGAAAAACAGTTGCGGAAGCAGGTACATTGGATATTAAACAACTGGAAGTTATGGGTGGGCCTTCCATGAAACGGTTTCGAGCTGTTTCACGGGGAATGGCACATTCCTACAAAAAAAGAATGACGCATGCACGTATTGTGATTGAAGAAAAAGGAGCGAAATAACGTATGGGACAAAAAGTTCATCCAAAAGGGTTTAGAATCGGCGTTGTATTCGGCTGGACATCCAGATGGTTTGCTGACAGCAAGAGATACAAAGAATTCCTGTTTGAGGATGTGTCTCTCCGGAAATATATTTTCAGCAAACTCAAAAATGCTGGCCTTGAGCAAGTGGATATTGAACGTTCAATTAACAAGATGAAAATTATTATCAGAGTGTCAAGACCAGGACTTGTCATCGGACGGGGCGGAAGCGGACTTGAAGAAATGAAGAAAGCAGTGGAAAGATTTTTGCATAAATTTGAAGCAAAACGCGCAATAACATTACATAAGAAATTTTCCGGAGATACAGCGAAATCAAAAATCGAAATCGTTGTTGAACCGGTAAAAGAACCAAATTTAAGTGCATACTTAGTGGCAACGACGATCGCAGATCAACTTGCACGACGTATTCCACATAAGCGCGCATGTAATCAGGCGTTAGAACGGGTTATGGGAGCAGGAGCCGGCGGAGTAAAGATTGCATTATCCGGTCGTATCGCAGGAGCAGAAATCGCACGGCATGAAAAATTCGGTGCTGGAACAGTGCCTTTGTCAACCATCAGGGAAAATGTTGATTTTGCAGCAGTACCGTCACTTACGAAATCAGGATATATCGGAGTAAAAGTGTGGATTTGTAAAAAATAAAATATATGTTAGCACCACGACGAGCAAAACATCGAAAAGAATTTAGAGGAAAAATGGGTGGAGTTGCCATACGTGGCAGCAATGTGGACTTTGGAGAATTTGGGCTTAAAGCAACAACATGCGGATGGGTATCAAGTCGTCAGATTGAGGCAGCGCGTCGTGCATTAACTCATTACGTAAAACGTGGCGGAAGAATTTGGATTCGTATTTTTCCACACAAGCCAATGACGAAGAAACCACCGGAAACCAGAATGGGAAGCGGAAAAGGCGATGTGCATGAATTTGTAGCCGTCGTAAAACCGGGGCGTATTATGTTTGAAATGGGCGGAGTTGCTATGGCAGATGCAAAAGAGGCAATGCGTCTTGCATCAGCAAAATTACCGGTGTTAACAAAATTTGTCATTAAAGAAAACTAAACGCATATGAAACAAAAAGATAAACAACAGATCGTATCGATGTCAAAAACGGAACTCACAAGTCAATTGCGAGATCTGAAAAAACAGATTACGACAATTGAACTGGATAAATATACAAAACCGATGAAAAATGTCCGTGTAATCACTGCGCTTCGATTGAAAGTTGCAATGATAAACACACGACTACATGATGTATCCATGACAGAAGTTGTAAAGGAGAAATAATTGTATGGCAACTGAAAAATCAACCAAAGGAAAAGAATTAACGGGAAAAGTCATTTCTAAGAAAATGAATAAAACGATTGTTGTGGAAATTGCACATATGTTCAGACATCCGTTATACAGGAAAGCAACACGGACAACAAAACGGTATTTAGTACACTCAGAAAGTGATGCAGTTGCAGTAGGCGATACAGTAACGATTACTGAAACACGACCAATGAGTAAATTGAAACGATTTATTGTAAAGGCATAATATGATTCAACGAAGAACAGAATTAAAGTCAGCAGATAACAGCGGTGTGCAGTGGATGACAGTGACCCATATTTATGGTTCGTCACTTCGAAAATTTGCAAGCTTAGGTGATCTTGTGCAGTGTGTCGTGAAAAAAGCTGATCCGACAGGAATCGTCAAAGACGATGAGCTCGTAAAGGTTATTATCGTCCGTACACATAAAGAATATCGGAGATCAGACGGATCATATATTCGGTTTGATGAAAACGCTGGAGTGGTAGTGGATGCAGACGGCAATCCACGGGGAACCCGTATTTTCGGACCTATTGCACGCGAAATTAAAGAAAAAGGTTTTGATAAAATAGCCAGTATGTCTTTGGAGATGTTTTAACTATGAAATTTAAAAAAGGTGATGAAATCATCGTAACAATCGGAAAAGATAAAGGTCGAAAAGGTAAAATTGATGCAGTACTGCCAGCTTTGAATAAAGTGGTAGTTGCCGGCATGAATATCTATAAACGACATACAAAACGTCGTGACGATAAACACCCAGGTGGCATTATCGAAAAACCACGACCACTCGACGCAGGAAAGATTGCCATTGTATGTCCGAAGTGCGGCAAACAGACAAGAATCGGTTATGTGGTCTCAGCGAGTGACAAGTATCGGGTATGTAAAAAATGTGAAGCAAAAATATAACTATGACAACCTTGGAAAAACAATATCGTGAAGAATTAGTGCCAAAGCTCATGACCGAGCTTGGTATTACAAACAAGATGGCAGTGCCAAAACTGTTAAAAGTGGTGATTAACTGCGGACTTGGTGAAGCATTAAAAGATAAAAAAATTGCTGATAAAGTAGCAGAGCAATTAGGACTTATTACCGGACAAAAACCGGTGATTACAAAGGCAAAGATTGCCATCTCATCTTTTAAACTCAGAGAAAACGATATTATCGGAGTAAAAGTCACACTTCGCGGAAAACGCATGTATGATTTTATCTCAAGACTAGTCGGAATCGCACTTCCTCGTGTCCGTGATTTTCGGGGAATTCCGACAAAAGGTTTTGATGGACGTGGGAATTACACCATGGGTATTGCGGAGCAGACAATATTTCCCGACCTTGAGTACGCGGTCGTTGACAGGGTACGCGGATTTGAAGCAACATTTGTCACAAGCGCAGAAAAAGACGAAGAAGCAAAAAAATTATTACAATTATTAGGAATGCCGTTTGCGGCGTAAGGAAATTATGGCAAAAACATCTGATGTCGTGAAGTTTGATACGAAACAAAAGTTTGCAGTCCGACATAAAAATCGGTGTAATCTTTGTGGAAGATCACGGGCATATATGAGAAAATTTGGTGTTTGCAGGATTTGTTTTCGGGATCTTGCACATAAAGGCGAATTGCCAGGAGTAGTAAAAGCATCGTGGTAAAGGGGAATACATTATGGTAAATGATCCTATTGGAGACATGTTAATACAGATAAAGAATGCCGCAGCAGCGGGAAGAAAGAGTTTGGATTTGCCATACTCAAATATGAAAGCTGCACTCGGAGAAATTCTGGTGGCTGAAAAATATATCGATAGCATGAAAAAAACAGGAACAGAACCAAAATTTATTTTGCACATTAACCTTCGGGAAGTTGACGGAGCATCCGCAATAACAGGTGTCAAACGCATAAGCAAACCGGGACTTCGTTGGTACATTGATAAAAATGAAATACCACGCGTATTTAGCGGAATGGGAACGGCGATTCTTTCTACGTCACAAGGAATGATGACAGGTAGAGCAGCAAAAAAACTGGGAATCGGCGGAGAATTATTGTGTGAAGTTTGGTAAAAGGGGAAATTATGTCACGAATAGGAGCAGCACCAATTGAATATAAAGATGCAACCATTACTATTGATGGAAAGATACTCGTGGTAAAAGGGGCAAAAGGTCAATTAACATTTGTTATTCCTGACGACATAACCGTGGAAGATAAAGATCATGTTTTGACCGTTACCACTGAAAAACAGGACTCAAACCACAATGCATTGCATGGATTTGTGAGAGCTGAAATTGCCAACATGGTGACAGGTGTTACCACTGGGTGGACAAAATCATTGGAACTTGCTGGAGTCGGATATCGGGCGACTATGGCCGGAAATAATCTTGTGTTAAATGTCGGATTTTCTCATCAGGTGACGGTTACGCCACCAGAAGGAATCACGATTGCAGTTGTCGAAGGAAAGATTGTGGTGTCAGGAATTAATAAACAAATTGTCGGACAAATTGCCGCAAATATACGGGAAGTCAGGAAACCTGAACCATACAAAGGAAAAGGAATTAAATACGTTGGAGAACACATTCGAAAGAAAGCAGGAAAATCAGCAAAAGCAATTGGCGGTGCAGGTGCCGCTAAATAAGGGAGATAATACGTATGTTAAAAAGAATTTCAAAAAAATTAATTCAATCAAAACGAGTCGCAAGAATTCGGGCAAAAGTCCGCGGGTCTGAATCACGGCCTCGACTTTCCGTGTACCGTTCAAATCAAAAATTGACTGTACAGATCATTGACGATGAGAAAAAAGTGACACTATTCTCTGTACAGGGTGAAGGAAAAAATATCGAAAGCGCGAAGAAACTTGGGGGAGAAATAACAAAAAAAGCAAAAGCCAAAAATATTCGGAGCATGGTGTTTGACAGAGGCGGATATAAATATCATGGCGTTGTGAAACAAATTGCAGATACGGTTCGTGAGGGAGGAATAACTATATGATCGATCAACATCGTATACCATCAGAATTTGAAGAAAAAGTTGTACAGGTAAACCGTGTTTCCAAAAAAACAAAAGGCGGAAACAAAATCGGATTCTCCGTTTTGATTGTTGTCGGAGATAAAAAAGGAAAAGTCGGAGTCGGTCTCGGAGGAGCTCCTGATGTATCATCTGCAGTTAAGAAAGCAGTTGTGTATGCAAAGAAACACATGATTGTTGTGCCAATGCATAATAAGACTATTCCTCATGAAGTTCGGGTGAAACGCGGTGCTGCTATGATTCTGATCAAACCGGCGCCACCGGGAACAGGAGTTATCGCAGGGGGAGCAGTCAGGTCCGTTATGGAAGCAGCCGGAGTCAAAGATGTGGTGTCAAAAATTCTTGGAAGCAAGAATCAGGCATCAAATGTGTATGCAACTATGGAAGCGCTTAAAAAATTAAAAGTTGTTCATATTCGAAAGTAAGGAACACCCGTATGAAATTAACACCATTACCATCAATTGTACGAAGACCAAAAAAACGCATCGGTCGCGGACATGGATCCGGAAAAGTGAAAACAGCAGGTCGCGGAACAAAAGGACAGAATGCACGTGATCATATGCCTATCGGATTTGAGGGCGGACAGTTGTCTCTGACAAAACGACTTCCACTTCTTCGCGGGAAACTCCGAAATCATTCACAAAAAGATGAGACACATGAAGTGCAACTTGCACGCATTGCTAAACTTCCGGCAGGAGAGATCACAAAAGAAGTATTGGTAAAAAAAGGATTGATTCGCTCATACGCAAAACGAATTAAAGTGTTGGGAACAATGAAATTGGAATCTGCATATGTTGTGCACCTTCCCTGTTCCAAAGGAAGTTCAAAGTGTATTACAGCAGCTGGTGGAAAAGTCATTGTTGAATAATACCGGTTGTTCGTAGTATCGTAGAGTGTACCTGCATGAATACGTTACTTGCACCACTGATATCCAGTTGGAAAACGCCTGCGCTTCGAAGGAAAATATTGCTTACCGCCGGCCTCTTCGTCATATTCAGATTATTTGCACATATTCCAATTCCGGGAGTCGACACTACAAAACTTGCTGTTTTATTTTCTCAAAATCAATTTTTAGCGCTGCTTGATGTATTTTCCGGAGGAACGCTCGTCAATTTTTCTATTCTTGCCTTAGGAATTAATCCCTACATTAACGCATCTATTATTTTGCAGCTTTTGCAGATCGTATTTCCAAAACTGGAAGAACTTGCGAAAGAAGGAGAATCTGGCAGACAACAAATTAATCAATATACACGGTTTTTAACTGTTCCACTGGCTGTCGTGCAGGCAATCGGTATGGTTGCGCTTCTTCGTAATCAAAGTATTATTTCCAATATCAATCCGTTGACGCTTCTTACTATCGTGCTTACCATGACAGCAGGAACGATGTTTGTGATGTGGCTGGGTGAGCTTATTACTGAATATGGCATTGGAAACGGGATTTCACTTCTTATATTTGCAGGAATAGTGGGACGAATGCCCGTTGTATTTGGGCAAGCATTCACAGCGGCGACAGCAGAATCAGTGATGAATTTAGTGTTTGTCGCATTCCTCGGATTTGTCGTTATCGCAGCCACCGTGATTGTAAATGAGGCAGTGAGAAAGGTGTCTGTTCAATATGCAAGGCGTGTCAGGGGAAACAAGATCTATGGAGGTGGGTCATCATTTTTGCCTCTCAGGGTTAATCAGGCAGGCGTTATTCCAATAATATTCGCCGTTTCTATGGTGCTCTTGCCGTCACTTCTTGGGGGATTTTTGGGGCAGCTTCCAAATCCGGGGCTTGCTTCGTTTGGAAAAGGGTTATCGAATTTGTTTGATCCAAACGGCGCATTCTATAATATTTTCTATTTTATTCTTGTTATCGGTTTTACCTATTTCTATACAGCAATCACATTCAATCCGAAGAAAATCTCTGAAGAAATTCAAAAATACGGCGGATTC
The DNA here is from genome assembly GCA_049287205.1 of Microgenomates group bacterium. GTDB lineage: Bacteria > Patescibacteriota > Microgenomatia > UBA10105 > UBA927 > CAIJMI01. The sequence continues at coordinate 720,914 of JBAQFJ010000001.1, read as the reverse complement.
ATTCCTGGTATTCGACCTGGGGTACCAACAGCGAATTATCTCAATTATATATTGACACGTATTACGCTGGCCGGCGCAATTTTCTTAGGTCTCATTGCTATTTTGCCGTCTCTTGCCAGAGGCATAACGGGAATGACAACATTACTCATTGGAGGAACAAGCGTACTCATCGTTGTTTCGGTCGTTCTTGAAACGGTCAAGACACTGGAGGCGCAACTCGTCATGCGTAATTATGACGGCTTTTTAAAGGATTAATTTTTTAGGATTCTTGCGTTCACGAGAGAAATACAAAGAAGTACTCAATGTATTTATGAAGTGGATAGCAAGTCTAATTGCCATGCATATAGTTTTTTTTGGCCCGGAAGGTTCTGGTAAAGGTACACAAGCAAAACTTTTGGCAGATGAATTACAGATTCCGATTCTTACGAGCGGTGATTTAGTACGGGATGCCGCACAAAGCGACAAAGGGATTATTGGAGCAGTATGTAAACAGGCACTGGAAGAAGGAAAGTATGTAGCAAACAGTGAAATGGAAGTATTGTGGAAATGGAGACTGAAAGAGGATGATGCAAAGGGTGCTTGGATTATGGATGGGTATCCGCGAAATGTGGATCAGGTGAAATTTTTGGATGACAAAATTGATAAATACGGATATAAAGTTGAACTTGTCATTTTTTTGGATCTTTCGGAAGATGTGTCATACGACCGGTTGATAAAACGCGGCAGGCCAATGTATCCGGGCAGCACGGAACTCCATGATTCGCCGGAACGGATTAAAAGCAGACTTGCGATATATAAAGAAGGCGAAAAGGAAGTATTGGATTATTATACAAAGTCCGGCACAACACTTGTGCATATTGATGCAAATAAAAATATTGATGAGGTGCATAAAGATATCATGGATGCTGTGGAAGCGTGTAAAAAAAATGCGGGGTGTAAATAAGTATGGCGTTACAAATTGCTATTGATGGACCAGTTGCAGCGGGAAAAGGCGATATTGCAGCGCGTCTCGCTAAACGATTACATCTTCTCTACATCTATACTGGTGCTATGTATCGTATGCTTGCGCTTGCCTGTATCGAAGAAAGTGCGTCGATGAGAGAAGAACAGGCTGTGTTTTCAATGTTAAACAAAAGTCATATTGAATTAGTTCGTCCGGAAAAAGGAAGGAAAGAAACATTTATTGCAATGTTAAACGGCAAAGATGTCACAGACCGCATTATGGAGCCAGATGTTGCAGCGGGCGCATCTGATGTAGGGGTTTTTCCAAGTGTGAGGAAAGAGATGGTACAACGGCAGCAAAAGCTGGCAGATGACCATCCGGTGGTAATGGAAGGACGAGATATCGGCCTTCGCGTGTTGCCGAATGCTCCGTTAAAAGTATTTTTGACTGCGTCTCTTGAAGAACGTGCACAAAGACGGTTTGATCAATGGAAACAAAAAGGAATAGATGTGCCCATGGAAGAAGTTATTGAAGAAACAAAAATCCGTGATGCACAAGATATAGAACGGGTAACAGATCCATTACAGAAACTTCCAGATTCTTGGGAGCTTGATTCAACAACATTGTCACAGGAAGAAGTTGTGGATGCAATTATTCAAGAGCTTACGAAAAGGAAACTTATATGACTTCCGTAAAAACTCCTGAAGAACTACAAATAATGCGGGTCGGCGGCGATAAGATCGGCCGAATCTTACAAGAATTACTGGCTATGTCAAAGCCTGGAACAAAACTTCTCGATCTGGAAGCGCATGCACAAAAACGAATTAAAGAAGAAGGTGGAGAACCTTCATTCTCTACAGTTGGTGATTATCAGTGGGCAACCTGTCTTTGTGTTAACGATGTCGTTGTTCATGGTATTCCTTCAGAATACCGTCTTCAACATGGAGATGTGTTTACCATTGATATTGGCATGATCTATGAGGGACTCCATACAGATACTGCATGGAGCATTATTGTCGGCGATGAGAAAGATAAGACGGAAAGTAAAAAGCGTTTTTTAGCTGTTGGAGCTGATACATTGTGGAAAGCGATCGCGGTTGCAAAACCGGGGAATCGGATCGGCAATATTTCTGAGGTGATCCAGCATGAGATCGAAGGCGCAGGGTATAGCGTCATTAAGGATTTGACCGGACATGGGGTAGGAAGAAAGCTACACGAAGAACCGATGATTCCTGAATATGTCAGGGGGGATATTTCTCGAACCCCGCTCCTTACCTCTGGAATGACTATTGCCATTGAGGTGATCTATGCCGAAGGAAAAGGTACGATTGAATACATGGGTGACGACGGCTGGGCTCTAGCCTCCCGCGACCAATCACTCACCGCAACATTCGAACATACGATTGTAATTAGTGACCCAGAAAGCACCGTGTTGACCAAACCGGAAAATTGAGGTAAAATAAAGCACTAACACCCGCTTAATACAACAGTTGGGAATTCCCAGTGTTGAAGCGGTAGTTATTTTTTTTGCGTATTTATGGCACATCAAGGAAATATAGAAGTTGAGGGAGAAGTGCTTGAATGTTTGCCGAATACGTTGTTTCGGGTCAAGTTACCAAATAGTGTTATTGTTCTTTGTCATTTGTCTGGAAAAATGCGTTTAAACTATATTCGCATTATGCCGGGGGATAAAGTAAGAATTGAAATGACACCATACGATCAAACAAAAGGTAGAATAACATATCGAGTACGATAAAATATATGAAAGTCAGAGCAAGCGTAAAAGTGATGTGTGATAAATGTAAAATCGTCCGCCGACGCGGACGAGTGTTTGTGATTTGTGAAAATCCAAAACACAAACAACGACAAGGATAAAACTATGGCACGTATTTCTGGAGTTGATATACCAAACGACAAACGACTAGACATAGCGCTTACCTATATTTACGGTATCGGAAGAACGAATGTTTCAGCAGTTCTTACATCTGCAAACATTGATGCTTCACGACGGGTAAATACCTTAACAGATGAAGAAATCAGCCATTTAGCCAAGGTTATTGAAAAAACATGCACAGTAGAAGGAAACCTTCGGCAACTTATCGCTTCAAATATCAAAAGACTTCGGGAAATTAATTCATATAGAGGTGTTCGGCATATGAGAAAATTGCCGTCACGCGGGCAACGCACACGTTCTAATGGTCGTACACAGAGAGGTCGAAGATTGACAGTTGGAGCGCTCAAAAAAGATGACCGGGCAAAAGTAGAAACACCGGCAAAAGAAGCACCGAAGAAATAAGGAATCATTATGGCAAAAACGCAAGTAAAAAAAATAGTTGAACACGGAAAAGTATTTATCACAGCAACATTTAACAATACGCTTGTGACAATTACCGATATGGGGGGCAATGCAATGTATTGGAGTTCATCCGGCTTGGTCGGATTTAAAGGTGCAAGAAAAGCAACCCCGTTTGCAGCAACAAGTGCAATGGAATCAATTGGAAGGAAAGCGCTTGAAAACGGTATGCGGGATGTGGAAGTATTCATTAAAGGCCCAGGCGCAGGCCGTGACGCATCACTTCGGGCACTTCGCGCAGTAGGACTCAACATTACACTTATTGCCGATGTTACACCAATCCCACATAACGGGGTTCGTCCGAAGAAAAAGAGGAGAGTTTAATTATGGCACGATATACAGGACCAAAGAATAGATTAGCACGCCGTGAAGGTATGGATCTTGGGCTGAAAACAGTTGGATCTCATGCACATGCATCCATGCTGAAACGACTCACCATTATTCCTGGTCAACATGGCGTCAAAGGAAGAAAAAAAGTGACAGGGTACGGAATTCAACTTCGTGAAAAGCAAAAAGTGAAACGATTCTACGGAGTTATGGAAAAACAATTCAGAAAAGTATTTGCGGAAGCAAAAAAATGGAAAGGGAATACCGGAGATAAATTGATTGAATATCTGGAACGACGTTTGGATAACACCATTGTCAGAATGAATATGGCGCCAACCCGAGCCGCAGCAAGACAATGTGTGAGTCACGGGCATGTACTCGTGAACGGAAAAAGATTAGATATTCCATCATATAGAGTCAACGTGGATGATGTGATTACACTCGACACAAAAGGAATGGAAATTCCTTCCATCAAAAAGCTTATCGATGAAAAAAGCCCAATTATGGCTCCATGGGTTGAGAGAAAAGGACCGGCTGGAAAAGTCGTGAAACTTCCAGAACGGTCAGAAGTTCAAGAAGACATTCAAGAACAATTAATTGTTGAGTTTTATTCACGCTAAAGGAGAGCGCATTATGTCAGATCCAAATTTTTCGATTAAAACAGAAGTTGAAGAAAAAGCGTACGGACGGTTCGCTATTGAACCGTTAGCACAAGGGTATGGACAAACACTCGGGAACAGTTTACGCCGGGTGCTCTTAACATCTCTTTCCGGATGTGCAGTGACATCTGTCAAAATCGAAGGTGTGAAGCATCAGTATGCAACCATGCCGGGACTGAAGGAAGATATTGTTGAATTCTTGCTGAACGTTAAAAAAATCCGTCTTACCATCGAGGGAGATGAAGCAGGAAAAATGACATTATCCAAAAAAGGTCCGGGAGTGGTCACAGCAGGGGACATTGAAGTTGCCGCAGGCATGACCATCGTCAATCCGGAGCTTATTCTTGGAACATTAGCTGACAAGAAAACAGAACTTACCATGGAACTGACTGCACAAAAAGGATTTGGATACGTGACAGCAGATGAACAGCACCTAGATGAAATCGGTGTTATTCCGCTTGATGCATTGTATTCACCGATTGTTCGTGTGAATTATCGCGTCGAAGCAACTCGTGTCGGACGCATGACAAACTTGGATAAATTAGTGATGGATATCTGGACAGATGGAACAAAATCACCTATTGAAGCACTCAAAAATTCCGCAAAAATTTTGGCCTCTTATTTTTCACAAGTATACGAGCCAAAAGTAGTGGGAACGGAAGAAACAAAAGTGATTGCACCATCAGTGTCTGATGAAGTCGTGAAGATGCGTATTGAAGAATTGGATATTCCAACTCGGATTGTGAACGCATTATCCAATGGCGGCATTGAAACAATCGGACAATTATTGAGCGCACCAAATGCGGAACTCATGAAGATTAAAAATCTTGGTGCTAAATCATTGTCAATCATTGCAGACAAATTAAAAGAAAAAGGTGTTACATTAACGGTTTAAAAAGGTATGCGTCATTCATATTTTGGAAAAAAGCTATCTCGAACGACTGATCAGCGCAAACAACTTTTGCGAAACTTAGCATGCGATCTTATTAAGCATGGAAGTTTAAAAACGACAAAAGCAAAAGCAATTGCAGTACGTGCAAAAGTTGAAAAACTTATTACGAGGGCCAAAAAGGCGGATCAACATGCGTACCGTTTGGTGTTAGCTGAGCTTGCGCATGCAGATGCCACAAAACAGTTGATGGAAGACGCAAAAACACGATTTGCCGGAAGAAACAGCGGATACATTCGGATTTTGCGATACGGCATGTCTGGAAGCGATGCACGGGAACTTGTACAAATTTCATTCGTTGACGCTAAAATTGTTACTGAAGTTATCAAGCCGGAAGTGAAACAAGTTACAGCAAAAAAAACAGAAGTGACCCAGCCTTCACCAAAGGCTACGGCGGGCAAGAAAAAGATTGAGAAAAAAATTGTTAAAAAATAAGACTATGAGAACACAATTTACCCAAGCCACAAAGAAAAAAGAACTGACACGAACTTGGCACCTTGTCGATGTGAAGGGAAAAGTGTTGGGACATGTTGCAACAGAAATTGCAGTCAAACTATTAGGAAAAAATAAGCCAAACTATACACCAAGTTTAGATTGTGGCGATTCCGTCGTAGTTATCAATTGTAAACTCGTTGAAGTATCAGGAAAAAAAGAAAAGAAAAAGATGTATGGAAATTTCTCAGGATATCCTGGAGGACTCAAAGAAAAAGCTTTGTGGCAACTTAGAAAAGAAAAGCCAACAGAAATTATTCGACATGCGGTATGGGGAATGTTGCCGAAGAATAAACTTCGGGATCGTGTCATTACCCGTTTATTTTTGTTTGCAGATGAAAAACATACGTATCAAAAAAACATCACGGGCTAAAGTATGGAAAAAACAATAAAACCAGAACAAATTTCTTATTACGAAGCAGTTGGTCGCAGGAAGACGTCAACCGCTCGCATTCGTATGCATGTCGTAAAAGATGAAAAAGTGACGATTGCAGGGAAAGAAATGGAAAAAGGACAGATGACAGTGAATGATCGGGATATCGAAAATTATTTCCCAGGAGAAGTCTTAAAGAAAATGTACATGGAACCATTTAGAACCACAAACACCATGAATCGGTTTGCAATCACTATTCATACCAATGGTGGTGGATTGTATAGCCAGCTCGGTGCGGTGATTCACGGATTATCTCGGGCACTGGAAAAAGTTGATAAAGAAAAATTCCGACCAATCCTCAAGAAGCGCGGATTCATGAAACGTGACCCTCGCGCAAAAGAGAGACGGAAGGCAGGATTTGCAGGAAAAGCTCGTGCACGCAAACAAAGCCCGAAGCGGTAATATATAGTGTATGGTGCTCACCATATTTTATTTTGTCGTATCTTTTTTAGGCGATTTCCTCGCATATATTTTCTATCAGCAATATCTTGATAGTCACAAAAAAAATCCGATGCTATTGGTGTACGCGATTATTTCAGCTTTTTTCGTTTGGTTTTTTATATTTAAAATACAGGATCGGGGACAAACCTTGCGGTTATTTGTTCCGCTATGGGCGGCAGGTACTGCAGTGTTTGGATATTTTGCAACAGGGTTAGCAACAAAAACATCAATAAAAGAACTGTTGAGTGTTCAAGCACTTATTTCCGTCACTTGTATAGGAATTGGTATTTTTCTTCTTCAACGACTTGTCACGAAGTAATCATCAAGATCCAAGAACTCTGCGGTACGCAATACTTGCAATAGTTTCAATAAATTGATCATATGTCCATTTCAGTGTGTAGACGGATGCAAGTGTTGCATCTTCACTGTCATAATAATTTAGACTTGGGTTCATGTTCACATCAACAATATAGGGAATTCCTTTTGTATCGATCCGGAAATCAAAACGTGCGATGTCTCGACAATCAAACGCGGCATATGCTTTGAGTGCGATTTCTTGGATTTTGTCGTGAAGATGTTCTGATATTTTTGCTGGTGAGTCTATACGGGCATTCCAATATTCCCATGATTTCTTATCCCATTTTGCCTCATAGCTATAAATCTTCCATTTCTTCTCCGATTTTTTCCCAAAACCGATTTCACAGTAGGGAAGCGCTGAAACGCTTTCATCATTTCCTAATACTGTTACGTGAATTTCTCGACCCTTAATAAATCTTTCAACTACTACTTCTCCGGGAAAATTATCCAAAACGTATTGAACGCGGTTTTTTAATTCTGTAAGGTTATTAACAACTGAACCTTGGGAAATACCAATGCCAGCGTGTTGATTGGATGGTTTTACAATGAGGGGGTAAGATAGCCCTCCTGATGTAAGAGCAGATCTTCTATTATATATTTTATATGTCGGAGTACTGATATGTTCATGCGTCATTTTTCTTTTGACCCAAGCTTTACTAATTGCATAGTGAAAACTTTTCATGTCATGGCCGACCTGTGCTTTTCCTAAGTGTTCCAACCGGTGTCCGACTTTTTTGTATAATTCCCATGTGTCATCCTCAACAAGATTAAACACAACATCTCCCGGAAGTTGCACGGCACGTCGCCAATTTTTTTCCGTTACTGCAATTTTTTTGACAACATGTCCTCGTTTTCGTAATGCTTCTGCAATTCCTTTTGCACACATTTTTGTATCTTCATCATCATCTTTAGATCCGTTGTAATACAGAATAAGCGCAGAGAGTGATGTACGAAATGAAATTGGTTTCATTGAGCAAAAATTATTTGGGGCAGAAAAATAGATGTAAAAAATACGTAACTAATTTTAGTATAAGGAATAAAATACAAAAGCACAATTATGCAACTTTCAAAATTGCTTTTGGAATATCTTTAAAAGAAGTGATACATGCGTCTGCATTCGGAAAAGATTGTTCCGTAAGCATAATAATTTTTGTTCCCGCAGCACGAGCGGCGAGAAAATCTGCTTCTTGATCGCCGATATATATCGTTTCTTCCGGTAAAATTTTTAATTGATTGATTGCATGGTGAAGTGGCTCAGGATTGGGTTTATGTTTTTCGGTGTCTTCAAACGAAACGACAATGTCAAAATATTTTTCAACTGTTTGTAATTGTTTGATGTCAAAAATAAATTTTTTTAACCTGCTGGTGACAACACCTAATGTATAGGAAGCATGAAGTCGTTTGAGAATTTCCTCCATGTGTTCTGATGTGGTAATCAAATCGTAGGAATACATGTCAGATCGGTTGTCTTTTCCTATTTGCATCATCCGTTCAATTTCTTTTTCAGATGTTGTCACTGTTTTAATGACATCCATCATGGGCATTTGAAACAGGGGAACATATTCCTCACGGTTTGGAGGTGGGTACCCACCTTTTACAAAGAGCGCTTGTATGAAACGAAAATTTGCTTCGAATGAATCAATTAAAACGCCATCAATATCAAAAAGAATTGTTTTTATCATATATGTTGTTTTCTGGTCGGGACGGAGAGACTTGAACCCTCGACCTCACGACCCCCAGCCGTGCGTTCTACCAACTGAACTACGTCCCGTGTGATATATTGTATTCTACCATCCGCTGTGTAAAAATGGTATGAAGCTTCAGGATAAAAATACGTATTAATTTCTGCCCGAAATAAAAGGAGTCTCATATGCCAGTTGATGCAAAACTTCAAGCAGTCCGTCTTGCTATGGATCAGATTGAGAAGCAATATGGAAAAGGTTCCATCATGCGATTTGGAGAACGGTCTACGGATAAACTTGCCATTGATGTCATTTCAACCGGAATTCTTCCACTCGATTTAGCACTTGGCGTCGGTGGAATTCCACGGGGAAGAATTGTTGAGATTTACGGGCCGGAAGCATCAGGAAAAACAACCGCCTGTTTGTCTGTGATTGCAGAAGCGCAAAAACTTGGTGGAACTGCAGCATTCATTGATGCAGAACACGCGCTCGACCCGCAATGGGCACAGACCTTGGGAGTAAAATTGGAAGACCTCTTGATTTCTCAACCGGATTCCGGAGAACAGGCGCTTGAGATTGCTGAAACACTGATTAGGAGCGGAGGAGTCGATGTTATCGTTATTGATTCTGTTGCGGCACTTGTACCACGAGCAGAGCTTGAAGGGGATATTGGGGACAGCATGATTGGTGTGCAGGCAAGACTCATGTCACAGGCGTTAAGGAGACTGACATCTGTTATTTCCAAATCCAAAGCGGTGGTGATGTTTACTAATCAACTCAGACAAAAAATCGGCGTGATGTTCGGTAATCCGGAGACAACCCCTGGAGGACTTGCAATGAAATTTTATGCATCCGTCCGTTTGGATTCACGGAAAATTGAATCCTTAAAAGATGGAGATAAAGTTATTGGTTCAAGACACCGGATTCGGGTTGTTAAAAATAAAGTTGCTCCACCATTTCGAATTGCGGAGTTTGATGTGATGCATGACGGAATTTCTAAAGAGGGAGCACTCATCGATGTCGGTGTTGAATTTAATATTCTTACCAAATCCGGCGCGTTTATCAAGCACGGCACACAGATGTTGGGACAAGGAAAAGAAGCATCAAAATTATTCCTGAAAGAGAATCCAAAAATAGCGAAAGAAATCAGTGAGGCAATTTGGAAAGTCGTAAAATCAGGATCTGTGCAAAATAAGGTTGTTGTCGGTGAAGAGACAGAAGAATAATACTTGGTAATCTCATGGAAGATGAAAAGCTTCAAAAACTCATAGGAGCTGCTATTGCCTATATATCGATTCACCCGCGGAGTGAGGCGGAAATTCGTATCTATTTGGCAAAGCGCGCTACACGGTTCCATATGGCTGAAACAGCCGTTTTAGAGGCATTGGAGCGCCTTACCCAGCTTCGTTTGGTAGATGATGCAGCATATGCTCGGATGTTTGTGGAGAGCCGTATGCGAAGCCGTCCCAAGGGAGAGAGACTGATTCGTATGGAATTGAAGAAAAAAGGTGTTCAATCAGACATTATTGAAGCTATTTGCTCTGAAAATTTTACCACAGAAGGCGAAGAATCAAGTGAACTTATGCAAGCGAGGAAGGCGATAGAGAAAAAATGGCGGCAATGGCAGTCGCTCCCTATACAAGAACGCAAACAAAAGGTATATCGCTTTCTTGCGTCCCGCGGCTTTTCAAGCACCGCAATCTACAAAATCATTGACGAAAGAGCATAGATTCATTACAATAAGGAACAATTGAAGAGACAGAAGACGTAATGCAAGTATGTCTTTTCAAAACTATCAAAAGAAGTACAAGAAGTATAGAGTTCGTAGGATTATGACAACCATAATAGAATTTTTATCTCCTACATCGCTATCCGCCTAAACAAAAAAGAGGCGCTTCTTTTGGTGGTTTTACTATACAGGGGTAATCCCTTACGTCTTCAAACAAATAATAGAATTTGGAGGAAATATGTTTGATGTATTAAAAACGTTATCAACACTTGTTAAATCTCGGCCGACAGTTGCCGCAAAACAGCCAGCAAAAAAACCACCAGCTTTAGGTGAACAGCCAAAAGCTCAGGTGGCGCCACAAGTGCAGTCAGCAAAAGATGTAAAGAAAAATGATGCGCAAGCTTCCGCACAAGCGACTCAACAGCTGCAACAAGCAGCAGCTCAAGCGCAGGCGCAGATTGCCATGGCCACTGCTCAAGCGAGAGAGCTCATTGTTGAAGCAAAAGACGAAGCATACAGAATAAAACGAGAATCAGAAGAAGAAGTACGAAAACGACTCGATGTTGCGGTGAAACGAGAAGGAGCAGTCGAAGAACGGGAAAAGCATGTAGCTGATGTTGAACAAACTGTACAAAAACGATTGACAGAAGTGGACGCAATTCGTGCAGAACTGACCGCAAAGTTGGAAAAAATTGCGCGCATGACGAGCGAAGAAGCAAGGAATCTTGTCCTCGAACAGGCACAGGAAAAAATGAAGCCTCTTATTGCCAAAGAAATTAAAGAAGCATATATCAAAGCGGAAGAAGAATCAGAAAGCAAAGCAAAGGAAATTCTCGTTGATGCGATGCGACATGGCGCAACAGAATATGTTGCAGAGTTCACAGTATCGGTCATTAAAATTCAAGATGAAGATGTAAAGGGTAGGATTATCGGAAAAGAAGGACGGAATATCAGAGCGTTTGAAACAGCAACAGGAGTTGATGTAGATCTTGATGAAGAAGGAGTGATTCGTCTTTCCTGTTTTGATCCGGTGAGACGGGAAATTGCGAGAGTTGCACTTGAGAGACTACTTAAAGATGGTCGTGTGCAACCGGGTCGGATTGAAGAAATTATTGAACAGGTGAAAAAAGAAATTGAACGCATCATGTTTGAGGAAGGTCAAAAATTATGTCACGCCGTCGGCGTGTATAATTTGCCTTCGCCGATCGTCGCAATGTTGGGCCGATTTAAATATCGGTTCTCCTACGGACAAAATATGATCGCGCATACCCTTGAGGAGACAAAAATTGGTATCGCGCTTGCCAAAGAAGTGGGAGCTGATGCAAATATTGTTCGTTTAGGATGCTTGCTTCACGATATCGGAAAAGTGATCAATGATAAAGAGGGAAGTCATGTGGAACTCGGAGTGGAACTGTGTAAAAAATATGGTCTTCCTCCCGCAGTGATTGACTGTGTGGCACAACATCATGAAGACACGCCGTTTACAAGCAGCGAATCCATGCTTACCTATATTGCTGACGCAATATCAGGAAGTAGGCCAGGAGCTAGGTATGAGAATTATGATGAATACATCAAGAGACTGAAAGATCTTGAAGATATTGCTCGTGCACATGAGGGTGTGAAAGAAGTATTTGCATTTCAAGCAGGACGCGAGCTCAGGGTCGCAGTGGATCCGGGGAAAGTTGATGATGCAACAGCAACAATCATCGCACAAAAAATTAAGGAAGAAATTGAAGATAAAATCACATTCCCAGGACAAATCAAAGTCACTGTTGTTCGGGAATTACGTGCGACAGAAATTGCTCACTAATTTTTTTACAGGGAATTCTACATAATTTGGTTTTTTAGACCAAATAAAATATTTCGCGTCATAACGCGCTCTGCTTTTAATCTATTACGATTCGGATTGTACTAGTGCGATATATTTTTTGACATCTTGACAGTACAATCCAAATTCCATATCGTGATTCATAGAGATTGTTACAACAGTCTAAGACAAAAATTTGCTGCCCGACTAGGAGGTGAAAATACAATTATGACAAAAGCAGATTTAGTTGAAATCGTTGCAAAAAAGGCAAGCCTTACAGCAAAAGCAGCTCGTGAATCCGTTGCTGCAGTATTCGGTGCTATGACTGATGCATTGAAAAAAGGTGACAAAGTCGTGGTGACAGGATTTGGAACATTTATGATCCGATCCCGAAAAGCACGAACCGGCCGAAATCCACAAACCGGAAAACCAATCAGCATTCCAGCACGTAAGACCCCTGGTTTTACAGCAGGAAAAGCATTGAAAAAATCAGTCCGGTAATTCTGATTAATTTTTTCAAACAATATATAGGAAAGACTCCTCAAGCATTTATGAAAATAAAAGCAACAAGGAGCTTTTCCTTTTTTTGATGCATTCATTGATTTCTAAAAATACTCCGTGTACACTATTTATGTATGGTAAAAAAAGCATCTACAGCAAAAACAAAAAAAGAAGAAACGGTTGAGGAAAAAATAGAGAGTTTAGCAGAAGAATCTCCAAAAAAAGAATCTGCACCACAGGTGATGCAAGTCGTGGAAGTCATGGAAGAGGAAAATGAAATTCCTGAAAAAACAGAACAGATGGAAGAGAAAACAGAAAGTGAAACAACACATACTGAAATGATTGAGCCAAATGAAACATTGGCTCCTGAAGATGCAAAAACAGACGAAGAAAAGAAACAGGAAGTGGTGAGTGAATTTTTTGTAAAAAAACCCGCCTCGTCTGCAGGCAGGGAACCTCTCACTCCCTCATTTGGCTATCCGAATATCAGTGTACATAAAAAATCACCGATTTCCGGAGTGGTTCTGTGGGCGCTCGGAATAATTCTTCTGGTGGTCGCAATTGGCGCAATTATTATTGCTACAAGTCGGGGATCAGTGAAAATCCCGTCTCTTGCCGCAAAACCAGCCCCTACACCGACAGTTGCACCGATTCCAACGGCAATACCTACACCTGTTGTTGATAAAACCACATTGAAAATTCAGGTACTGAATGGATCCGGAATTGCAGGTGAGGCAAATAAAATGAAAGCGCTCTTAGAGGAAAAAGGATATACGGTTGAGGGAACTGGAAATGCAAAATCATATGAGTATGAACAAACGGAAATACAAGTGACCGCAGATAATGAAGCATTTATCAGTATTCTGACCGCTGATCTCACTGGTTCCTATGTAGTCGGATCCTCAGCTGCAACGCTGAAAAGTTCGCTGCAATATAATGCAGTCGTGATTGTCGGGAAAGAATAAGAAAATTCTGCTACAATCGTCTTCATGAAGTATTACCTTTCAGTATTCGGTTGTGCTGCAAACACTGCAGAAAGTGAGCGCATTGCAGCTTCCTACGTTGGTCGTGGATGGAGTGCTGCAGAAACTATTGTTGAAGCAGACGAAGTCGTCATTGTTACCTGTATGATCAGACAATCCGCAGAAGACAGAGTGACAGGGCTGCTCAGGAATTTAGGAATAGAAAAAACAGCTGGAAGAAAAGTGAAAATTATAGTAACTGGGTGCATGACAGGACTCGCCATCCGAGATACGTCAGGGAAAATAATGGCTGGATACAAAAAAAAGTATCCGATGGTGGATGAGTTTTTAGCAATTGAGGAAGTCGGATTTGCAAGTGTTCAACTGAGATCTGATCCAAAACACGCACTCGTTCTTATCAGTAACGGCTGTAATAATTTTTGTTCCTACTGCGTTGTTCCATTTGCAAGGGGCCGAGAAGTATCACGACCGATGGAAGAAATTATCAAAGAATGTGAGCAACTTGCGCATGATGGCGTGACAATAATTACTCTTGTCGGACAAAATGTGAATTCCTATGGCGCTGATTTAGTAAAAAAGAAAAAAATATTGGACAAAAACGGAAACGGGATAAAGCCGGTATATGTAAAGCATTTAGGAAAAATGCGGATTCCGACATTGTTCCCGCATTTGTTGACTGAGGTCGCCGCAATATCAGGTTTGCAATCAATTGATTTTATTTCGAGTAATCCATGGGATTTTTCTGATGAACTGATTGAAGTGATTGCAAGCAATAAAAATATTAAACGGCTCATTCATCTTCCTGTGCAGTCAGGAGATACAACGGTGTTAAAACGGATGAATCGTTGGTATACGCCGGCTGGATATATTCGGTTAGTAAATAAGATGAGGAAAAAAATCCCTGATGTGCAGTTTTCAACCGACATTATTGTTGGATTTCCGGATGAAACAGTCAAACAATTTGAACATACGATCAAACTTTGTGAAACCGTCGGTTTTGCAAAAGCATATATATCAATCTATTCCGACAGGCCTTCGACGTTCGCACACAACACATTAGGCGATACGATTCCATATGCAGAGAAAAAGCGGAGATGGGAAGTATTAGATGAACTGATTAATAAAACAAATCTCAGAAAAGGAACCTACCCGTTGTATGAATAAGCTACTTGCAATTGTCGGTCCTACTGCAACAGGAAAAACTGCACATGCGGTTGCACTTGCCAAAAAATTTAATGGAGAACTCGTATCAGCTGATTCTCGTCAGGTGTATCGCGGAATGGATATCGGCACGGGAAAAGATATTGAAACACTTGAAGGCATTCCAATGCATTTGTATGATATTGTTCATCCCGAAGAGCCGTTTAACATTTCTTTGTATCAAACAAAAGCCCAGATTTGCATTGATGATATTATTAAACGAAAGAAGTTGCCGATTATTGTCGGTGGATCTGGATTATATATCCACGTTTTATTTCATCCGTTAACTATTCAGGTTGAACCAAATGAAACACTCAGAAATGAGCTTTCTTTCAACTCAAAAGAAGAATTGCAGAAAAAATTGCAGGAAGTTGGAAAAATATATTGGGACGCACTGAATTTTTCTGATAGAGAAAATCCAAGACGTTTGATTCGGAAAATTGAGATAGCGATGGGAAACCAAAAAGAAATCAAACAAGAACAATGTTCATATGATGTGTTGCAAATTGGGTTGCGGTTAGATACAGTCACGCTCTATTCGCGCATTGACGAGCGAGTGGAGAAGCGGGTATCACAGGGAGTCATTCATGAAATACAAACATTACTTGATAACGGATATGGTTGGGATTTGCCGTCGATGAGCAGTCTTGGGTATAGGCAGTGGAAGCCATATTTTGAAAAGCTGGCGACAAAAGAATCGGTTATACAGCAATGGAAATATGATGAGCATGCATATGCCAGGCGTCAGATGACATGGTTTCGGAAAGATAAAACAATCCGATGGTTTGATATACAAAAAAGTGGGGAAACGGATGCGATAGAGTCACTTGTCGCTTCATGGTATACTCATGAGTAGTATGCCACGTAGTAGAATTTCGACATGCTTACCGCATTGCCCGAATTCAGGATGAGTATGGCATAACAGGAAAATATTTAATGAAAGGACGTTGAGATTTTGACAGCATAAAAGGCAATGGTCGAAATTTCACTACATGGTATGATATCCAAAATAGAAATTTCTCATAAAACAATCATTTTTACCTTGGTTCTTCTTGCGTCAATTTGGTTTGTGTTGCAGATTCGCGATATTCTTTTTCTTGTTTTTATTGCTTTTATTATCATGTCTACGTTTAAACCGACAGTAGACTGGATGGTGAGTAAGCGGATGCCAAGACTGTTAGCAACAATACTTATATATATAGTTGTATTTGGTGTGGTTGGATTTTCTATTGCAGGAACAATCCCTTCGCTTGTTGCAGAAATTACAGGATTTACTCAGGCGTTTCCGAATATTATTTCAAACATGCTGCCGCATTTGAATCTTGATTTGAATTCATTCTCTCAACAGCTCGCACCAATTGGTCAGAATATTTTAAAGGTGACGATCAGCATTTTTTCGAATGTGGTTGCTGTCGGTATGGTTATGGTCTTTTCATTCTATTTTCTTCTTGAGAGAAAACATGCAGAAAAAATTGTAACCGGATTTGTCGGAAGAGAGAGAGCAACTTCATTTATTGATGTTGTGGAGCGGATTGAGGGCAGACTTGGCTCATGGATGTTGGGGCAGCTATTTCTGATGATCACTGTCGGTTTGCTTTCCTATGTGGGCCTTTTACTCCTTGGAGTAAAATTTGCATTGCCGCTTGCAATCATTGCAGGACTTCTTGAAATAGTACCAAACATAGGACCAATTGTTTCAGCAATCCCTGCCATTTTGATTGCGCTTTCGATATCGCCAGTCACAGGGTTAAGTGTCGGTATTTTATATTTAGTTATTCAACAGCTTGAAAATAATTTGATTGTTCCTTTGATTATGAAAAAAAGCGTTGGATTATCCCCAATAATTACCATATTTTCATTATTGGTCGGCAGTAAACTTGCAGGTATCACGGGAGCAGTGCTTGCGATTCCAATTCTTTTGATTATTCAGGAACTGATTCAAGCACTCACCGGAGAAAAAGAAATAAAGAAAAACTAAGAGTGCGCTGAAATAACGATAAGCCAGATTCTGTAGCCTTTCGGCCGATCTTCATTTATCTAATGCCCGCATGCTTCAATCCTCGGGGATATGTCCTAATAACGGATTAGTCGTCGGTTGCAGCGAGTGGGATTGTCAACGTTTCACCCTTATTTCATGTTTCCTAAGAAAGGTAGAAATAAAATCGTCTCTGTGACTCTCTCATCCTGTCGATTCAGGAATCGTATTCATCTTTTTTCAAAGATGAATCACCAGCCCTTCCCAGTTTCCTAGGTTAGGTCACCGCTTACGCGGAGTCCCCTCATATCCTGCTGTCTGGACTTTCCTCACCCTAGTTTTGAGGCTAGAGCGTAAAGATCTGTTATCTCAGCGCGTGTGTATTATATCACCCGAGGTCATTATTGACAGTAAATCCCAAGTGAGGACATACTGGATATATTGTGCTTGCAAAAGTATATTCAGGCGCCATAACAGGGTTGACCGCTACACCGGTTGTCATTGAAGTCGATATTGCGTCACAAGGTCTTCCTTCATTTACCATTGTCGGTCTTCCTGATAAGGCAATTGAAGAAAGTAAAGAACGTGTGCGGGCGGCGATTAGAAATAGCGGCGCAGAGTTTCCTGTAAAACGGATTACCGTCAATTTAGCACCTGCAGATTTGCCGAAAAACGGTCCTGCGTACGACATTCCCATAGCGCTCGGAATTTTACTTGCCTCAGGGCAGGTACATGCATATAAAGAAAAAGCATTTTTTGTCGGCGAAGTTTCGCTCGACGGAAGTTTGCGTCATACCAACGGAATATTGACGATGGCTATGCTGGCGCGTCAGGAAAAAGTGGCAGCTTTTTTTGTGCCGGCTGTTGACGCACTTGAAGCCTCAATTATTTCAGGAGTAGACATATATCCGGTACATACATTACTTGCGTTGTTTCATCATATGATGGGTATTGAGAGTATACCGCCCGTTGTGCATCAGAAATTTTCTGAAATTGAAGAACCTAAAAGTTTTGAATTTGATTTCGAAGATATTGTTTCACAGGAGACTGCAAAACGCGCGATAGAAATAGCTGTTGCAGGAGGACATAACGTGTTTATGCAGGGTCCGCCTGGCGCCGGAAAAACAATGCTCGCCCGCGCAATACCTTCTATTATGCCAAAATTGACAGAAGACGAAGCGGTTGAGGTGACAAAAATATATTCCGTAACTGGCAATTTGCCGCAGGGACAGTCGCTCATAAAATATCGGCCGTTTCGTGCCCCACATCACACGACGTCGTGCATTGGACTTATCGGCGGGGGAACACATCCAACTCCGGGAGAAATATCTCTTGCACACCGCGGGGTATTATTTTGTGATGAATTTCCTGAATTTCCAAGACACGTTCTAGAAGCATTGCGTCAGCCGATGGAAGACGGAATTGTGACGATTGCAAGAGCGGCAGGTTCCATGATTTATCCTGCCCAGTTTATGTTGGTGGCATCCGCAAATCCCTGTCCTTGCGGAAATTATGGGTCAGGTACAAAACGGTGTATCTGTTCTATGCAAACGGTGAACCGTTATCGCGCAAGAATTTCAGGGCCGATTATGGATAGAATTGATATCCATGTGATTGTCCCTGCGGTTTCCACAGAAAAGTTGACTGATACAAAACAAAAAGCAGAGTCCTCAGCATTGATTCGTTTCCGCATACAGGCGGCAAGAAATAGGCAAATGAAACGGTACGCCGGAATAAAAATTACGACGAATGCGGAATTATCGGCAAGCGGAGTAAAAATTTTTTGTCCGCTTGATGATGCCGTGTCGTCCTTTTTACGATCTGCCGTCAAAACAATGGGGATATCTGCACGATCGTTTTACCGTGTGATAAAAGTCGCAAGAACAATTGCAGACATTGAAGGTGCGAAAGTTATACAAATTCCTCATCTCGCGGAAGCGCTGCAATACCGTCCGAAAGAACAGGAATAAGCTCACATAAACGAAACCCAGCCCCATAGGGGCTGGGAGGCAGAAAATTCTTACGCGTAAAAACCTGCCCGTAGGACAGATTTACCCCGCAATCGGGGTTTACTTTGAACTACCAATTTTGAACATTCCGGTTCCGCATGTTGGGCATTTGCCTTTCATTGCTGGTTTGCCGTTTTTCAAGGTGACTGCAACTGCTGCTGGGTCATCTTTCTTTGCTCGACATTTTACACAATACATTGTTGCCATAGTTGTTATTCACCTCCTTTCAATTTGTTCGTTCAATAAAAAGTTTCACTGTATAATTCTTGCCAAAAAGAACTCGAATATGAGAAATAATGAAACGGTAATGACGGTTTTGATCAGATCTTTTCGGATTGCCAACGATTCATCTTGTGGCATTTCCATTACGGATGATTTTGGTAAATTTGGCGTCACAACAGGCAAAGTGAACACTTCGTGCGCACTTGTTGAAGACACGGGAATAGAGGTACCTTCGAGGTGTTGAAGTTTTCTTCTGTATTCTGCAATTAACTTAGCCTTTTTAGTTTTTTTTGGCATAGGTATTTGAGGCTAGCGATGAGCGTAACACAGCTTCAAGAGTATTGTCAACACTTCCTATAAAAATACACCTTTTATTAGTTGACAATAGAACGACTTCCATACTACTATGATGAATACGAAAGGTGTTCAACAAAAATGAATGTTGTCAGTGTCTTAGTAGTTGTGTTGGGAGTATGGATTACCGTGATAACGGTGTTATTTATCCGTATGAGTGCCCATTACAATAAATTAACCAAAGGTGTCACAGCAAAGACATTACATGAAGTGCTTTCCGCACTCCTCGTAAAACAGGAGACAAATACCGGTGATATTCAAAAAATCGCAAAATTACTGACAGACGTAGAATTGGACGGACAGTTGCACTTACAGCGAATTGGTATCGTTCGTTTTAATCCGTTTTCTGATACCGGAGGGAGTCAAAGTTTTACCATTGCCATTCTTGACGGGAAAAATAATGGAATTATTATGACTTCACTCTATGCGAGAACGGGTAATCGGTGGTATATTAAACATATAAAAGCGGGAAGCTGCATGGATGTTGAGCTTTCAAAAGAAGAGCAATCAGCAATCAAAAAAGCACAACCGGTTTAATGTATTTCAAGGAGGAAATATTAGGTATGAAAAAACAAAATCTGCTCATGAGCGGTATTATTGCAATTGTACTCTATTTGATTTCAACTGGGGTATCAACAGTTGTTTTTAAGGCAATCGGATCAAAAAAAGCAAACTCGTCAACGACGTTACAAGTTGATTCAACAGGAAAAACGCAAAAACATTTTGCAATAGATCCGTCTATTCCTCGCACAGAGGCATGCCCGTTAAATGGAAAATTGTACACAAAACAAGAAAAAGCAGTATGGGAAAAACGGCGACCACTCGCTGTGATGATCGAGAATCATCAGGAATCACGGCCACAATCAGGACTTTCCTCAGCAGATGTCGTCTATGAAGCTGTTGCGGAAGGCGGTATTACCCGATTTATGGGTGTATTTTATTGCGGAATCGCAGCAGAAAATGTAAATCTCGCGCCGGTACGAAGTGCAAGAACGTATTTCTTACCATGGGTGTTAGAATATGACGCATTGTATAACCATGTAGGAGGAGCAGGGAATTGCAGCGATGACACCGTGGATGAGCGTGCAAAAGCATTATGCCAGATTGAAACGTACAAGATTAAAGATATGGATCAATTTGGTATCTCATTCCCGACATGCTACCGGAATTATGATCGCCTTGATCATACCGTCGCCACAGAACACACCATGGTATGTCAAACAGATAAATTGATTACACTTGCAGAGTCGCGGGGTTGGACCAATGTAGACAGTAAAGGTGTGAAGTGGGACGCAAAATTTCAGTCATGGAAATTCAAAGATGACGCAAAATCCGCGGATCTTGGTGATGCGACCAGTATCAGTTTTGTAGCGTGGAAGGGGTATGAAAATGATTATGGAGTGAAATGGGCGTATGACAAAACAACCAATATGTATCTTCGTGAAAACGGAGGACAAAAACATCTTGATCTTGAAACAGGAGAACAACTGTCGGCAAAAACACTTATTGTGATGTTTGCAAAAGAAACCGGACCGGTTGATGACCATATGCATCTTTTATATGGAAATATCGGAACAGGGACAGGAATTCTGTTTGTTGACGGAAAAGCGTCAAAGATCACATGGTCAAAACTCGACAGATCAGCGCGTACTGTGTTTTCTGATGCGACATCTGGAAAAGAAATATCATTCAATAAAGGGCAAATTTGGATAGAAATGTTACCGACCGGAACGTCGGTGACATATTAAATGGTTCCTGCCCCGGAAGGATGAAATATGTTACTTGAAGATATTATCATCTCAAGAGTCCGGGTGAAAATGTTACAGCTGTTTTTAAGTCACCCGGGTGCGATATTTCACGTACGTGATATCGTGAGAAAAATCGGTGAAGAGATCAATGCGGTAAGGCGTGAACTATCGCATATGGAAGTTGCGGGAATGCTTTCGAAAGAACAGCGTGCTAATCGGCTGTTTTACGGATTTAGGAAAGATTATCCGTTATACTTTGAACTGTTGGAACTTGTTGGAAAGACGTCGGGACTCGGCTACGACATTCTGAAACATAAGGCAAAATTGGGGAAACTGAAATTTGTGATGATGTCAGGAAGATATTTGCGCGGACTGCAACGAAGAGGGTCAACAGATGTGGATATCTTAATTGTTGGAAACGTGGTGTTGCCGGAATTGTCTCAACTTGTTAAAGCGGAAGAAGTGCGTCGCGAGAGGGAATTAAACTATACGGTGATGTCTGAGGAAGAATTTACGTTTAGAAAACGTCGCCGTGATCCATTCGTTCTTTCTGTTCTTTCTGGTTCTCGCGTCATGATTGTCGGAGATGAAGAAGAATTGGTTGAATTGTCCTAAAAACGTTTCACGTTATGAAAAAAATAAAACGAACGTTCGTGCTTCTTATATTACTAGCCGTGGTGCTAACTGTGGTTGTCATTCCTGAAAATTTTAAAATTACAATTCCGTTCGGTGGTACGAAGCAAACGATAACACTCAATCCTCCTGAAATTAACATGAATGTGTTCGGGTTGAAGTTGCAAAAGAAATTTACGACACATTTGGGACTTGATCTTGCGGGGGGGACGCAGGTCTCATTGGAAGCCGACATGACAGGAATTGCAGATGCGGATAAACTGGATTCTTTGGAATCAGCAAAACAAGTGATTGAACGCCGGGTTAATTTTTTTGGTGTTTCTGAACCCGTGGTGCAATCGGCAATAAGCGGTACGACCTACAGAATACTTGTTGAACTTCCGGGGGTAACGAACACGGAAGAGGCACTCTTACTTGTCGGACAAACAGCAAATTTGGAATTTAGAGAGATTACTGAAAGTACTGTTGATGCAACAACTTCCGCCTATCTCGTGCCAACGCTTGAAAATACAAAGAGCGTAGGAATTTCAGGAAAAGATTTAAAAAAATCAGGTATAGAATTTGATACGCAGACAGGCGAACCGCAAGTGGCTATTCAGTTTACTCCGGAAGGCGCCAAAAAATTTGCTGATGTAACCAAACGATTAGTAGGGAAGCCATTGGCGATATTTTTAGATGATATGCTTGTGACAGCTCCGACAATCAGTACGGAAATTTCTGATGGTCAAGGTGTAATAACAGGAAGCTTCACTGTTGAATCCGCTAAACAATTGTCCATTCAACTCAATGCCGGTGCTCTTCCGGTTCCTGTGAAAGTTGTTGAGAAAAGAACCATTGGCGCAACACTCGGAGCAGAATCAGTGATGAAAAGTACCAGAGCGGGTGTGATGGGGCTAGGGTTGGTTGCGCTATTTATGATTATTGAATTTGGATGGCTTGGAGTGTTGGCGGATTTGGCTCTCATCATGTATGGACTTATCACATTTTCATTGTATCGTCTGATTCCTGTTACATTAACGCTTCCGGGAATTGCAGGGTTTATTTTATCCATCGGTATGGCAGTAGACAGTAATATTTTGATTTTTTCAAGATATAAAGAGGAGCTTCGAAAGGGAAAACCATGGCACATTGCAATGGAACTTGGTTTTGGAAAAGCGTGGGAAAGCATTCGGGATGCAAATTTTACGACTATCATCACATCCATTATTCTGTTTAATCCTGGGAACTGGTCATTTCTGCCGACATCAGGACTCGTCAGGGGATTTGCCGCAACGCTTTTTATCGGAGTAGTGACAAGCTTATTTACCGGTATCGTAGTAACGAGAACATTCATCCGCGTGTTATATAAAGGGCCAAAAGTGAAGAGGGGGGAGCAGTCATGATCCGATTCTCAAAATATATCTGGGTATATATCTGTATTTCAGCGCTTGTTCTGATTCCCGGAATGTATTCATTAATCCGTTTTGGTTTGAAACCTTCCGTTGACTTTACAGGGGGAACATTACTGGAAATGAAATTTTCAAAAAGTCTTCCGTCAGGAACGATAGAACGTATTGCAAAAATTCGGCAGTTTCCTGTCATGACGGTGCAAACAATAGGTGATACGTCGTATGGAATTCGTGCAGGATCCGCAACAGACGAAGCAATTATTTCCTTTCAAACAGCCATTGCTGAGGAAACAGGAGAAACACCAGAGATATTAAAAAAAGAGACAGTCGGTCCAATTCTAGGCGCTGAATTATTATTTAAGTCAGTGGTCGCCGCACTTTTGGCGATCATCGCGATATTACTGTACGTTGCGTACGCATTTAAGAACATTACATTCGGTATCTCTGCAATACTGGCGCTTATCCACGATGTACTTGTTGTATTCGGAAGCTTTTCATTGTTAGGCCATTTTTTCAGCGTTGAAGTCGACACATTATTTATGACCGCATTTTTGACGACCATGAGTTTTTCTGTACATGATACGATTGTTATTTTTGACCGCATTCGTGAGTACCGAAAAAAGGATCCACGTGGGCATATCAGAGATATTTCAGACATTGCACTGAATGAAACCATGGGACGTTCCCTTATTAATTCATTCACTATTATTTTTATGTTACTTGCGCTTGTTTTGATGGGTGGGGAATCAGTGAAATGGTTTGCAGTAGCGCTCCTTATCGGCACGGTTACAGGAACCTATTCATCGCCATTTGTGGCAACGCCACTCGTTATTCTTTGGGACTTTCTGGAACAGAAGAAAAAGAAGAAATTGCTGTAAGCAGTGTTTCCCGTTCATTTTGAAGTGTTCCTTTTTCAACCTCCGCAAATAATTTTGCAAGTGTAACACCTACAATTGGACTGGGTCTACACCCAAGAATGTTCATAACATCATTGCCATTTATTTTCAAATCAGTAATAGAAAACGGTTGAAGTTGCACTTCTTCCAGTCGTTTTTTGAAAAGTTCCAGTCTCCAAGAGGTTTCAAGCGCTCCACCACCCAATCTATCTCCAATTCGGAGATCAAGCATATCTTTCAGATTTTCTTTTCCTACTCTTCGAATAATTCTTCTGATAGCGCTGTCCGTCTGCCGTTCATCAACACTGAATTGGTGCCACCGGATCAGTGTTCGGATTCGGTCACTGTCTTTTTTTGAAAATCGTAAACGTTCAACAATATGTTTTGCAATGCGGTCACCTGCAACTTCGTGATTATAAAATGTGATAAGCCCGGTCTCATCTTTATGAAATGTTTTTGATTTTCCAATGTCATGGATGAGGGTTGCAAATTTTACAATAGGATCTGTAGAGGGGCATGCCTCCATTGCTTTTGTTGAATGAATACCAACATCATAGAGGTGATGTCGGTGTGGACTTTTTTGTTCTGTAGTAAACGCAGGAATAAATTCCGGCAGGATATATTCCATAAGACCCGTATTTTTAAGCATGAGAATCCCGTCATACGCAAATGGAGCGACAAGAATTTTTAAGAACTCATCACGTACCCGTTCTTTGGAAATCTCTTCAAGTAACGGCGCATTATTTTGTATCGCAAGACTTGTTTGTTCTTCAATTTGAAATCCCAATTGGCTTGCAATGCGAATAGCTCGCATCATACGAAGTGCATCTTCGGCAAATCTGTCTTCTGCAATGCCAACTGTTTTTATGATTTTATTTTTAATGTCTTCCTGCCCCTGATAGGGATCAATGAGCGTTGTCCCATCCCATGCAATGGCATTGATTGTCGCGTCCCTCCTTGAGAGGTCTTCTTCAAGCGTACTACCCCAAAGGACGACATCTGGATGGCGATGATCTTTGTATCCTTTTTCACTCCGGTAGGTTGTGATTTCGTAAATATCTTCAGGTTTATCCGCCGAAGCCTTGGCGAAGGAGGACGTTTCATTTTTATATATTTTTATACCTACTGTTCCAAATTGGTTGTCATAAAAACTGTCGGGAAACACCGAAAGAATTTGTTCAGGAGTTGCATTCGTGGTAAAGTCCCATCCGTGTGTTCCTTTTCCCATGAGACTATCGCGTACTGATCCGCCGACCGCATAACATTCATACCCCGCTTGTTGCATGGCTTCAATGATTTTTTTAGGTCTCGTGGGCATCGATATATTTCCGTTCATACGCATTTCCTTCCATCTTATGATACCATAGAGACCATGAAAAACTGGAATATAAAATACACGAGCGGGCATGAGATACAGACGGTGGATGACGTCATACAGATACTTCTTTCCAATCGTAATCTTACAACCAAAAGCGTTCGAGAAGCATTTCTTCACCCAAAAAATCCATTGGAATTAACAGCGCATGATGTTGTCATCGATGGTACCGCGCTCAAAAACGCATTGAAGCGGATTAAAAAAGCAATTGAAGAAAAAGAATCTATTGTTGTATATGCGGATTATGATGCGGATGGAATTACCGCAGGATCGATTATGTGGGAAGCACTGCACACGCTGGGTGCACAGGTGATGCCATATGTCCCGCATCGGATGGAGGAAGGGTATGGATTGTCTGAAAAAGGGATCGACAACTGCATCACTGAATTTAATCCGACACTTATCATTACAGTAGACCATGGAATTACCGCCCGTGCTCAAGTGGAATACGCAAAAAAACTTGGCGTTGAAGTGATTGTAACGGATCATCATTTGCCTCCCGAGGAAATTCCAAATTGTACCATTGTTCACACTACAGAATTGTGCGGAGCAGGAGTGTCATGGTTTATTGCAAAAATTTTGCTTCTTGAAAATGAGAACATGGCGGAAGCCAACGATTTACTTGCGCTTGCAGCCATTGGAACGATTGCCGATATGGTGCCTTTGATCGGAGCCAACAGAAGTATTGCAAAATTTGGACTTGAAGAAATGGTAAAAACAAAACGGATCGGGATAAAGGCATTGATTCATGAAGCCGGGCTTGAAGAAAAAAAGATTATGACATCTGATGTTTCTCATGGAATTGCTCCTCGCTTAAACGCTATGGGAAGACTGGATCATGCAATTGATGCCTTACGGCTTCTTTGTACAAAAAATTCGGAACGCGCCAGTATACTTGCAACCAAATTAGGAGTGACAAATAAAGAGCGTCAACAATTAACTGTCGATTCGACTCTGCACGCGTTAACAGGACTTTCAAAAATAGAACATATACAAGAAAGCAAGATTTTAGTTGTCTCCGATACTTCATATAATCCGGGGATTATCGGACTTGTTGCAGGAAAACTCGTTGAAGAATATTATCGCCCATCCATAGTTATTGCAGAAGGTGAGTTTGTTTCAAAAGCATCCGCTCGGTCAATCGCGGGATTTAATATCGTTGAGTTTATCCGTAGTGCGGGTAATTTATTGGTTGATGTCGGCGGTCATCCAATGGCGGCTGGATTTACGGTTGAGACAAAACATATTGCTGCTCTGAAAGATTTTTTTGAATCACATATTGATGGACTGCTTCATGACTCATTGCTCGTGCGATCAATGGCAGTCGATATGGAACTTCCGTTTTCTCTGGTGACAAAATCATTGGTTGAAGGCCTGAAGGATTTTGCACCATACGGACTCGCAAATTTCGAACCGATTTTTGCAACGCGCGGATTGGTTGTTGATCAAATTCGAAAAATCGGCGCCAAACAAAATCATTTGAAACTCAAATTGCGGGATCAAAAAAAGAGAAGCGTTGATGCTGTTGCATTTGGATTAGGCGCAATGAGCGATGGTATTCCTGTCGGAGCAACAGTTGATGTTGCGTATACCATTGACGAAAATATATGGAACGGGACAACGTCATTGCAGCTGAAAGTAAAAGACATGCAGGTACAATAAATCTTCATAATCTCTTGTCAAGGTTGAGCCGAAGCTTTAGAATGAGTTCTATGAGAACTCTTATTGCAACAACCCCAGATAAAACAGGGGAGACAGTTACTATTCAAGGATGGATTAATGCGCGTCGAGATCACGGGAAAATTATGTTTTTGGACGTCAGAGACAGAACAGGTGTTGTGCAAGTTGTATCCATGAAAACATTGGGTGATGTTAAACCGGAGGATTGTGTGGAAATTGTCGGGCTCATTAAGAGTCGTCCGGATTCCATGGTGAATCCAAAACTTGTGACAGGAACGATTGAAATGGAAGCACAAACAGTCACAATTCTTTCTTCCGCAACCGAACTTCCTTTCCCATTGGATACAGATGGGAAAGAGATTAATGAGGAAATTCGTTTGAAATACCGATACCTGGATCTTCGCAGGGATCGGATGCAGAAGAATATAAAACTTCGGTCAAAGGTTGTCAGCATGATGCGCGAGTATCTTTTCAAAAATGATTTTGTGGAGATTGAAACACCGATGCTTACAAAATCAACTCCTGAAGGATCACGGGATTTTCTTGTGCCGTCCAGACTGCAGCAAGGAGAGTTTTACGCGTTGCCACAGTCACCGCAACAATATAAACAGCTCTTAATGGTAGCAGGATTTGAACGATATTTTCAGACAGCACGGTGTATGCGCGATGAAGATTTACGAGCTGATCGAGGATTTGAACATACACAACTTGATATCGAAATGAGTTTTGTAAAACGCGAAGACGTCATGGGGCTCATTGAACCGATGGTGATTGAGATCGTAGAAAAATTAGGTGGAGTCATTCAGAAAAAACCGTTTCCTGTATACACGTATGCGGAGGCGATGAAACAATTTGGCGCAGATAAATTTGATATCAGGACGGAAGAAGAAAAGAAGCAGGGTGTGAACGCGTTTGCATGGGTTGTTGATTTTCCATTCTTTGAAAAAGATAAAGACGGTAAATGGACATATACGCATAATCCGTTTTCAGGAATGCCTGAAGAACAAAAAGAGGCGTTCATGAACGGTGAGATCGAAGGAATTGCGACACTCCAATATGATTTAGTTTGGAATGGGTATGAAGCAGGTGGTGGAAGTATCAGAAGTAACGATCCCGCAGTCCTTTCTAAAGTGTTTGAAGTATTGGGGCATTCGAAAGAGCAGATTCAGGAAAAATTTGGGCATATGCTCACGGCATTTCAATACGGCGCACCTCCACATGGAGGTATCGCACTTGGTATAGACAGATTTTTGATGGGGCTCACAGGTGAAACGTCCATTAAAGAAGTGCAGGCGTTCCCACAGACCTCCAGTGGTCAGACAAGTGTCATGGATGCGCCAAGCAAAGTATCTGATGAGCAGTTGAAGGAATTAGGGCTTGCCCTCGAAGATAAAAAGTAATTAGTTTGGATTCCTGCCATGTCAAAAAATCATACGATTATCAATCATATTCCTAACGTTTTAAAAAGCCGTTGGGATAAATGGCTTATCCTCATAGGCCTCGTAGTTTTTTTTCTATTTTATCCCGGGCAAAACAGATACGTGGTGGAACAGGTTAAGATAATAAAAAATATTGATCAATCAGTGATACCTACACCACCGCCATATCCTGTGAATAAAACAGGGATAGTTCCCGGAATAGAAATTTCCGCAAAATCAGTTGTTATACAGGATCTTACATCAGGAGTCTATGTATATAAGCGGAACAGTACAGAACGGTTATCTCCTGCATCAACAACAAAAGTATTAAGTGCACTTGTCGTACTTGATGCAATGCAACTTGATGCAGTTGTTACTGTTGGTCCAATTATGCACGATGGACAGGTTATGGGACTCGTTGAAGGCGAGAAAATAACGGTTGAAAATTTGTTATATGGTATGTTGATTCAATCAGGAAATGATGCAGGATACGCGTTAGCTGAAAGGTATCCCGGTGGATTTGATGCGTTTATTTTTGCCATGAACAACAAAGCGGCAGAACTGCATCTTTCAGGCAGTCACTTTACAAATCCCGTTGGCTTTGATGATCCAAACCATTATATGACAGCCGAAGATCTGGCACGGCTTGCTGACGTCGCGCTTTCCAATAAAACGATTGCAAAGATGGTTGGAATTCCGCAAATTACCGTTTCTGATATCACGCACACATATTTTCATAAACTGAGTAACGTCAATCAATTGTTGGGGAAAATTCCGGGAGTTGCAGGTATTAAAACCGGTTGGACAGAAGAAGCAGGTGAAAATCTGGTGACACTTATGGAACGGAACGGAAGACGGGTGATTATTGTAGTTCTTAAAAGCGCTGATCGATTTGCTGATACGATCCAGCTTATTGACTGGACATTTGCCAATATTGATTGGCAAACCTACGAAGTGAAATAACCTAGGTTATTCGTTTTCAATCCACGTGGCTTCAACTGCGGGAACGTATGCCAAGAAATCATCATCTCCTTCAAAGACAAACACCGGTTGGAGATACGTCTGTGGCTCGATGGAGTCATAATAGGCAAGATATGCTTTTCTGATGACCGCTGTGTTTGTTGTTTTTGGATATCTTGCGATATACCCTTGTCCGTTTTGCAGTTCTGTCCATGCAACACTGCTTTCTTTCAGTCCATATGTTGCTGTTGTCTGATAATCTATAGGCCAAAATGTGTAGGCAAATTGGAGCACCCTTTTTTTAATATTTTTTGATCCGGAGAAGACGAAGGAAACAGAGCCTTCGCCTGGGTAGGGGGTAATAATGTTTGTTCCCGCAACCGGAGCTCTGAAAAAGTCGACACGGACACTGTCTGCTTGAGAGAGACTGGTTGTTTGTACAAGCGTGTCTCCTGAGAGTTTTAGAAATTGAACAGTATTTGTTCCTTTTTCAATATCATCCTCATAGATGCCGTATGTTTGCAACATATTCTTCGCTTCCAGTTTTGCGGCATCTGCAAGGGGAATATTCCGCTCGGAAAATACTGCCATATCTTGTTCGTATAAATACCGGAGGATAAAGTTTTTTGAAACGATGTCATACCGGAGTTTCCGAAGTGGTGCGTCCGTATCTTCAAATCGATAAATATATTTTGTTTCCTGAATTGGTTCGCTCACAAATTCGAGGCGTTTGGCAAATTCGACAGATTTGGTAAGTGCAAGGAGATTCGATGCAAATTTCGGCATAAAAAATACCGTTGCGGATTCTGATGCTTTTGGTACTGTTCCTTCAATTGTTTCAAGCCGAAATGTAAGTGATCCGGAAGGGGATGCTGAAGTAGCCGGAAATTGGACTGCAGGAAGTTTTCCGAATGCATGGTTTGGTGGTGCTGCTTTTGGCGGGAAAATAGTCAGCCAGACGGATAAAAAAATACTCCAAAGTAGTCGAAGGATAATGTAGGAAATGACCGCGAGAATAGCCCAATTAATGGCCTTTCTGGTTTGATATGCGGTTTCGGTTAGGGTCGCCATACGTATAAGTATACAGCATATTTGTGTGGTACAATGCATCGTATGAATATGACGACAGTGAGGACAAGAATTGCACCGTCGCCGACAGGGCAAGACCTGCATATCGGCAACGCGTATACCGCGCTTATCAATTACGTGATGGCCAAAAAATATAAAGGCCAGTTTATTATTCGCATTGAAGATACCGACCAGACACGACTTGTCGAAGGGTCTGAACAACGCATTCTGAAGTCACTGGAATGGCTTGGAATACCTCACAATGAAGGGCCTGATGTTGGCGGTCCGTATGATCCATACAGACAATCTGACAGACTTCCTATGTATAAAAAATATGCCGAGGAGTTGGTGGAAAAAGGACATGCCTATTATTGTTTTTGTACAGGAGTTCGGCTCGAAGAAATGCGAAAAGGTCAGGAAGAAAATCATCAGCCTCCTATGTATGACGGACTGTGTAAAAAAATTCCGTTGAGTGAGGCAAAAACGAGAGTCGCAAATGGTGAAAAATATGTTATTAGACTCAATGTTCCGGACGAGGGGACGACGACATTTCATGATTTGATCCGAGGTGATATTTCATTTGAAAATAAACTCATTGATGATCAAGTACTTCTCAAATCAGATGGATTTCCTACATACCATTTGGCAGTTGTTATAGATGATCACATTATGGAAATTTCTCATGTTATTAGAGGAGAGGAATGGATTTCTTCAACACCAAAAAGTATACTGCTCTACAAATTTTTTGATTGGGCTACACCTCAATATGCGCATGTGTCAGTCCTCCGAAATCCTGATAAGAGTAAGCTTTCCAAACGAAAAAATCCTGTGTGGGTTTCTGACTATCGTGCGAAAGGTTATTTGCCTGAGGCATTGAAAAACTACATGGGGACAATGGCATGGTCATTTAAAGGAAAAGAATTGTTTACTGTTGATGAGATGATTGAGAAATTTGAAATGGCTGATGTTCAGACAACCGCTCCCGTATTTGATCAGGAAAAACTTCGATGGATGAACGGTGAATATATCAGGAAAATGGATGAGGCAGAACTGATCGAGAAAATTCGTGCATTTGATGCGACGGTACCAAAAGGCAGTGATGCGCTGATGAAAAAGATTCTTCCCTTAGTCCGTGAGCGGATGAAAACACTTGGGGAATTTGAAACACTCGCTGATTTCTTTTTTATAAGAGTAGCTAAATTCGAACGTGCTGTTGATAAAAAATTGCTAGCAGTTGCAGTTGATGCATTAATCGCCGAGTCCAATTGGACGCATGAGAGAATGGAAAAAACAATCCGTGACGCCGCTGACAAAGCCGGTGTGAAAGCGCGTGATGTATTTATGGAGCTTCGTTTAGCAATCACAGGAAAAACAGTTGGACCACCGCTTCTTGAATCACTTGAGGTGTTAGGAAAAGAAGAAACGCTTGCGAGACTTACTTCGCTTATTTGAATTGGTATTTATTGGTACTTATTGGCTTATTGGTATTTATTATTCAAGGTAGTCTACCCAGTGTGGATCGACTTCAACGGTAAGTTCGAGAAACACTTTTTTGTTTGTTGCGGTTTCCAGTTCTTTTCTGGATGCCATGGATATTTCTTTGATCATATATCCTGCTTTACCCACAATCATTCCTTTATATCTGTCCTGATTGGTTAATATTCGTGCTCTGATATAGAGTGTGCCGTCATCTCGTTCAACAGTTTCGTCAATCGCAACAGTTAATGAATACGGTACTTCTTTTCTGAGGAATAAATATGCTTTTTCGCGGATGATTTCCGAAAGAAACATACGGCTGTCTAGATTAAGTCCCGGTTGTGTCAGTGTTTTTGTGTCAACTAAATCTTCTCCTTCATGCAAGTGTTCAAAAATTGCATCAAGGAGATTCGGAATATTTTTCCCTTCAAGTGCCGACAGTTCCACGACTTCATCAAATTCGTCTTCCAAAAATTTGTACTGTACGATGTGTGTCGGATGTTTGATGTCAATTTTGTTAATGGCAAGAATTTTAGCGCCGGATGATTTTCTGACAATACCGAGTGCTTTGTTTTCTTCAAAGTCCCGTTCTCTGGTATGATCAATCAGATACACGACCACATCCACATTGGAATTAAGCGCTTCTTCCGCTTTTGAATTCACGCGTTTGGAAAGCCGATCCGGTGTTTTTCCGAAAATTCCCGGTGTGTCGACGAAAATGATTTGTCCTCTTGGATCTTCATAGACTGCCTGCAAAGGAAACCGCGTTGTCTGCGGCTTTGGTGAGGTAATTGAGACTTTTTGTCTCAAGATCATGTTAAGAAGGGTTGATTTGCCCGCGTTCGGACGACCTACAATACAGACGACTCCAACCCTCTTTTTTGCTTCTTCCATACGTGTATTGTACCATCTTTTGCATGAAAAGACTCCCCACCTTGTTAAAAACAGGGTATACTACATATATCTATGAAGCATGCTAAGCGAGGAATATCACAAATACTCATCATGGTGATTGGGATTGGAATTCTCATTGTGGTGACTGTTGTCGGACTTGTCGTAGATAACATTCAGACAGAAGCAGCAAAAAAAGAAGCGGCCGCCTTGAAGAAAGCGATGGTTACACCAACACCAATGCCAATCGCTACATCAACGCCGATTATCCGTTTGGCGACGCCAACAGTAAAAATGGGTACACCGAGCGCGACCATTGTTCCAACAATAAGCACACTATCGGCAACAATCAAACCGACAGTAAAAACAACAGTGGTTCCGACAGTAAAATCTACAGTTGCACCGACGCCAAGAATAACAGCAACTCCTGCGTTCTAATTCATCGTCTCGTTTGTTTTGGTATACTTCGGTTTGTATGCGGATGCAGCCTTCACGTATCAAGCAATTTCAGACAACAATACTCACGTGGTGGAAAAATCATCGGAGAGAGCTTCCATGGAGAAAAACGCATGACCCATATAAGATTTTGGTTTCGGAAATTATGCTGCAGCAAACCCAAGTATCACGGGGGTTGCCAAAATATATTGAGTTTACGAATAGATTTCCGACAGTCGAATCTCTAGCACATGCCTCAACAGGAGAAATACTTCGCATGTGGAAAGGAATGGGATATAACAGAAGGGCGTTGTACCTGCAAAATACCGCAAAAAAAGTTGTTTTGGAATATAACGGTAAATTTCCGAACACTGAACAACAATTAACTGCGTTTCCTGGATTGGGGACATATACTGCTCGAGCAATTATGGTGTTCGCTTTTAAGATTGATATCGCGATGGTGGATACAAACATCCGTCAGATTATTACTCATTTTTTCTTTGATGATATTCCTCAAACGGAAAAAGTTATTCAGAAATTTGCAGATCAACTTGTACCAAAGGGAAAATCATGGGAATGGCATCAGGCGCTTATGGATTATGGAGCACTTGCCTTGGAACGAAATAGAAAAAGAATTGTAAAAAAGAAATCAAAGCCGTTTAAAGAAACAAACAGGTATTTCAGGGGAAGACTGTTGGATTTAGTCTATGAAACACAGTGGAAAGAGGCAGATCTGACGAGTGAAATGGTAAAAAAATTCGGCAAGGACGAAGAATTTATAGAACAGATAATCAAGGGTATGAGCAAAGATGGGTTAATTGTACGCAGTAAAACTGGTATAATCAGCTTACCAGAGTGATCTTTGGGAGATCGTATAATGGTAGTACACCTCCCTCTGGAGGAGGTTATCTTGGTCCGAATCCAAGTCTCCCAGCATATACAAAAACGCGACGTCGAGTCGCGATTTTTGTATATTGTGAGCACTTATTCGAACCCTGTCCGGGAATGAGGAGCCATTATCAAAACAACGATTTTGATAATATGCGGATCATTCATGGAGCCCGAAGGGCGAACATCATCCAAGTCCCGCAGCATATTTTGCGTCACTTATTTAACTTGTGGTCGAAGGGAATGATTTCTTCATGTCTATCACGTAACGTTTTGCCATTTGTTTGTGTTTGAGTGCATCCCACGCTTTATTGATATCCTGAATATTGATAATTTCTATTTCGGGCATGATGTTGTGCTCTACACTGTAGGCAAGCATTTCTGCTGTTTCTTTGATGCCGCCGATTCCTGAGCCTGCGATGGATTTTTGGCCGCTTATGATATTTCCTGAATGAAATCCGGGCATCGGTTCGATTGGTCCGACAAGACAGATTGTGCCGTGTATGTTGAGCAGTTTAAGATATGGCGATAAATCATGTGCATGTGGGATGGTATCAAGCAAAAAATCAAACGTATGTGCAGCATTAGTCATTTCTTTTTCTGTTGTTGAAACGATGAGCCCTTTGGCGCCATATGATTTTGCAGTTTCCGTTTTGTTTGCAGATGAACTGACAACCCACACTTCAGCGCCCATGGATACCGCGTACTTTGTCGCCATGTGTCCGAGTCCACCAAGACCGATGATACCAACTTTCATACCCGCTTTTACATTCCAATGTCTGAGTGGTGAGTATGTTGTAATTCCTGCACAAAGGAGTGGAGCGGCATGCGCCATATCAAGAGATTCCGGAATTGGCAAAACGAAATGTTCGGGTGCAACCATGATAGTGGAATATCCACCTTTGGTGTCTGTGCCATCAATAGGATCTTTTGAGCTGTATGTCCAAACTGTCCCGTTAAAACAGCTGTTTTCAAATCCCTGTTTGCAGGCGTCACATTTTCCACAGCTGTTTACCATGCATCCGACACCAACACGATCACCCTTTTTAAATTTGGTAACGGCGGTGCCAACACGTGTAACGATACCGACAATTTCATGTCCCGGAACGCAAGGATATTGTACTTCGCCCCAATCTCCTTCAGCAGTATGGATGTCACTGTGGCAGACGCCACAAAATTGTACTTCAAGTTCGACGTCGATGGGTGTTGGTTCGCGCCGTTCAAATTCGTAGGGAATAAGCGGTTTATCGGCAGACGGTGATGCAAAGGATTGTGTTTTCATATATATATATATATATATATTATCTCACATTTTAGTTCTATGGATTGTGCGTGATATACTCAGCACGGATTGGACCTCAAATCGGAGTGGACGGGCAAAATTTATTATATTCAGTTACTACAATTATTTATTTTCTGATTTTATAAAATTATGCTTATCAAAAAATTCGAAGAAAATGATTTACCAAGCCTTAAAAAATTGGTAGACGATGACTTTTATCAAAATTTCCTTCATCTATTAAGAGATGCCAATACTTTAATATTTTGTTGTTTGAACAATGATAGAGATGTGATAGGTGTTATTGTTGGAATGTATTATGAATCATTAGATAGAAGAATTATTAGTAGAATTGAAGGGCTATTTGTACAGCAGCAATTAAGAAGAAAAAGAATTGGAAGTCAATTGATTCAATTTTTAGAAAAAGAGTTTATTAAGCTAGAAGTTAAAGAAGTTTTTGTTCAAAAAGGTAAAATAGATGATAATATTTCTGAATTATTTTATTTAACTAACGGCTATAAAAAAATTAAACAGCCTGGAATGTTTAATAAAGTATTATAATCTTTATATGTCTTGGCAATTGTTGATCGGAATCAGCGTTATTTTGTATTCAGTCTCTGTGCTTTTACAGAGGCTCCTCTTGAAGGATGACAAGAGCGAATCAATATCTTTTTCGATATTCTTTCAAATTGGTGTTGCTGCTGTGACTGCTATTTTTGTACTCATCATGCAGGGGAGTATCCCACTTCCTGATTTTTCCAACATATCATGGAGTGTTCTTGCAATGACTGCTCTGTATGCACTTGCAAACATTTTTATATTTAAGGCACTCAAAAGTACGGAAGCATCACGGTTTACCGTGATCTTTTCCAGTAAGACGTTGTTTGCTGCACTTGGTGCATCTCTTTTGTTTCGGGAAGTGTTGACACCCATCCAGTGGGTCGGAGCAATTTTAATCATCACAGGCATCGTGATTATCTCCATGAAAAAGTTTGATAAAAAAATTAATATCGGGGATGTGTTTGCCTTGCTTGCAGCCATTCTTTTTGGACTGGCAAACACGAATGACCGATTCTTGGTGAAATTTTTTGATCCCTATTCATACGTGATCATTGGATTCTTACTTCCTGGTCTTGCGGTTGCGCTCATGTATCCGAAGAAACTTGTGTTATTGAAGACCTATGTACGGAAGAATTTTCTATATAAAATGGCGTTTCTTTGTTTGCTGTATGGACTGTCCGCGGTCACATTTTTTGCAGCACTACAACGGACACCAAATTCTTCTCAATTATTTTCGATTAATGCATTCGGAGCAATTATCACCGTCGTTCTTTCCATTCTTATCTTGAAAGAGCATGATCATATGTTAAAAAAGATCATTGGTGCTGTCATCAGCGTTGCAGGGCTCCTTCTGATTAGCGGATAGTTCACTTATGAATACAATATTTATCATTGTAAGTAGCATTCTTGCACTTATTTCTCCCGTGATATACGTGAAAGCGATACTCAAAGGAGAGGCAAAGCCGCATAGAACAACCCGTCTCGTTTTATTACTTATCACTTCACTTGCTACACTTTCATTGTTTGTACAGCATGACACCGTCGCTATTTGGCTTGCTGGCATATCGACGTTACAATCCATCGTGATATTTGTATTAAGCATCAAGCATGGAATGGGCGGTTTTTCAAAAATGGATATAGTCTGTTTTTTCATTGCATTTGGCGGAATAGTATTATGGCAAACGACTAAGAATCCGTCTCTAGCACTGTACGCTTCAATACTTGCTGATTTTGTGGGAATGGTTCCCGCATTGGTTAAAACATACAAGTATCCTGAAACTGAAATATGGACATTCTATGCGCTTGATACGACAGCTGCGTTATTTAGTCTGCTTGCGGTGAAGACGTATGCTTTGCAGCAATTTTCCTATCCGTTATATCTAATGGTGATTAATTTTTCTATGGTGGTTCTTGCACTGCGTTATCTGAAGAACAAGAGATAGGGGGAATGAACAGAAAAATAATTGAAAGCGTTATGAATATAGCCCGTTAGGATCACATATTATCCTATAGCTTGCGTGTTTCGGCTGTCTATGGTATACTCATATTTGTCAGTCGCAGATGGTACGCAAGTACTTCTGCTTATATCTTGATAATAAAGTTTTTAAGTCAGAGATAAAAAGATACCCACTTTTTCAAATTTGTATCTTCTTTTCCACTTTCTTTCTTTTTTCATTCTTAAGCAGTGGTATTCGTCTATCATCTTTTAACAAAAAAGGTGATTCGGAGGAAAGGAAATTACTATGACAAATAAACTATTTATCGGAAATTTAGAATACTCAGTGACAGAAGCTCAGTTGACTGAACTTTTCGCGACATTTGGTACAGTTGTGTCTGCAAAAATTATTGTGGACAGAATGACCAATTTAGGGAAAGGGTTCGCATTCGTAGAAATGGAAAACGAAAAAATTGCAGCTGAAGCAATGGCAAAGCTT
Organism: Microgenomates group bacterium; assembly: GCA_049287205.1. Lineage (GTDB taxonomy): Bacteria > Patescibacteriota > Microgenomatia > UBA10105 > UBA927 > CAIJMI01. The sequence continues at coordinate 682,868 of JBAQFJ010000001.1, read as the reverse complement.
GATGGATCATCTTTTGCGAATCGCGCACTTGTTGTGAAAGAAGCAAAACCACAGGAACGGAGATAATTATGCAGGGGTTTAACAGACAACGTCAATCAAATAGCCGTGGTTCTCACGGTCGTAATCCATTTAGTCGCCAAGGTGGCACTGGTGGAGGCGGTCGGCGTGGAGTGAAATATCTCAATCCAAACCTTTTTATCAAAAAGGCGAGCGATAGTACTCTTGAACCCGAAATTGTCTCAACAGCAACATTTACTGATTATGCAATTGATGCAAAAATCAAACGGAATATTGCGGAACATGGATATACCGTTCCCACACCAATTCAGGAAAAAGCCATTCCTGAAATTTTGGCAGGTCGTGATGTCATCGGCATCGCAAATACTGGTACTGGAAAAACCGCCGCATTTTTGATTTCTCTCATAAACAAATGTATGCTCGATCACAATCAGCGCGTGTTGATTGTGGTTCCTACACGTGAGCTTGCATGCCAAATACGGGATGAATTTTATATTTTCGGGCGTGGTACGGGGCTGGAAGTTGCTGCAGTTATCGGTGGAGCAAACATGCAAAGACAAGCATATGCACTCCATAGAAATCCTCATTTTGTCATCGGAACTCCCGGAAGATTGACAGATCTTGTCGATAGAAGAATTCTTAATCTGAATTTGTTCGGCAATGTCATTTTAGATGAAGTGGACAGGATGGTGGATATCGGATTTATTAAAGATATTCAGTATCTCGTTTCCTTTTTGCCTAAAAGTAGACAGTCATTATTCTTTTCAGCAACGGTTGATGGAAGAACACAAGAGATTTTAAAAGAGTTTGTCACAAATCCTGTGACTGTTTCAGTGAAACAACAGAGCAATGTGGAAAATATTGATCAGGATATTGTGAGAACAGGCGGAAAAGTAAAAATTGAAGTCCTGCATGATCTTTTGATTAAACCGGGATTTGATAAAGTGATTATTTTTGGTCGAACCAAGTGGGGGATGGATAAACTGTCTCATGCGCTTATCGAACGAGGATTTAAAACCGCAATCATTCATGGGAATAAATCACAGGGACAGAGACAGCGCGCGCTGTCAGAATTCAAAAATGACCAGCGGAATATTCTGATTGCAACGGACGTTGCAGCCCGCGGTATTGATATTGAAGGGGTCACACATGTCATTAATTACGATGCCCCCGAGTCGTACGATGATTACATTCATCGGATTGGAAGAACCGGCAGAGCAGGCAAACGAGGGGTCGCATTAACATTTGTTGACTGAAGTATATAATTAAATTGTATGAATATCCTTTTTATCAGTCCTAATTCTCCTCAGGAAAGTGTTGGCGGTGTTGAACGCTATATTTCAAATCTGATTGAATTTTATAAAGATCATGCTGATTGTGGAGTGTTTGTTATTCTTCCAACAACAAAAGAAACGCGTGTGGAATTACATGGAAACGTCACTATATATCATGAACAAAGTTTTTCAGTTCCAAGACAGCCGGAACGTCATAAAAAAGAGATCAAAAAAAACGCATGGGTGTTTGCCGCATTAGTCGGTACGGTTATTAAGGAAAAAAATATTGATATTATTGTGGCTGAAAACTTGCCGATTGGTACGCCCGCTATTTATAGCTTGCTTTTAAACATGATTGCTTCCCAATATCAGACTCCGCTTGTATTGCAATTACACTCATTTCCCGTATCCGATTTGCAGAAAGAATTGGTAAATCAATTGATGTGGAGCAAAATTAGTTGTGTAAGCAGAAGTGTAACCGGCGATTGTTTTCAAAAAGGTACAGATATTGATATATTGTCTACACATTATTTAGGTGTAAATACAAAAGAATTTTCTGACGTGTCCACAACAAACGGTGAATTGAAAAAAGAATTGGGAATGCCGGAAAATGTTAAAATAATTTTAACTGCAACACGCATTATTGCAGGGCCAACCAATATTCTTCGCGAAAAAGGAATTATCAATTTAATTAAAGCATTTTCCAAATTATATGCCCGGTATCCGAACTGGAGGCTGCTTATCGCCGTTGGAATGCCACCTGATAGTTTAAAAAATGAATTTGAACAGTCACTGGAAATGCTTATGGGGTACATAAAACTTCATGGTGTAGAAAAACAAACCGTGGTAAAAACGTTTCATCTCGAAGAGATGCCGAAGGTATATAAAGAATCAGAAGTATTTGTGTTAGCTTCAGAAAATGAAACATTTGGACAGGTGTTTATTGAAGCAATGAGCTCCGGTGTTCCTGTTATCGGCACGAAAGTCGGAGGAGTCCCTGAGATTATCAGTGATTCCTATAATGGATATCTGATCAGCCCCAATGACGCGAGCATTTTAGCGCAGCGTATTGAAAAGCTGATGAACGATACCACACTTCGCGAGAAATTTATTAAAGCAGGCAGTAAAACAGTGAAAAGTATATTTACTGCGGAAAAACAGTTCGCTGATTTTCATACACTTCTTGAAGAAACAATTGCAAATAATTCCTGATAGCAGTTGTTGGCTGCATTGTTGTCTCCTTGATATACTATATTTACATTATGAGTAAAGTATCAACGCTTCCAAATATTGGAAAAGTGATCGAAGGAAAACTGAATAAAATTGGAATCGATTCAGCGGAAGAGTTTCTGGCCCGTGATCCGTATACGGTTTTTGAAGAATTACTTCGAAAAGTGGATCCGACCTTATGCAGGTGTGCATTAGCAAGCCTCGTAGGAGCGTCAAAAAAAGAGAAATGGCATCTCGTAATGAAAGAGGCGGTTACAGCATTTGAAAAGAAACACCCAAAGTATAGATGGGAAAATTGTTGAGATTCTAATGCAAGTTACTTGCAATAATGATTCGGTACTGCTACACTTCGTATTATGCAGAAAGATATTTTATGTTGTTTCCGCAAAACTTCTTCTCGGGACGCGATATTGTCGTGCATTAAAGATTCGCATAAACCGCTTTCTATTGAAGATATTAAAAAAACGTTTAGAAAGAAGCATGTACACATTGATGAGGCGACGATATATAGGACAATGAAAACATTTGTTGGTAATGGCGAATTACAGCAAATAGATTTTCATGAAGGAAAATTTAGGTATGAGTCAGCAAGTCTCCCACATCACCATCATCTCGTGTGCGAGAAATGTGGCGCAGTTGAAGATGTGCCGGTGCAGGAAAAATTATTGTTAAAACAACTACGTATAAAAACAAAATTCAAAGTGCTGCGGCATAGCCTTGAATTTTTTGGTCTTTGTAACAAGTGCCAATAATTATGGATACACTTATCGCGATTATCATCGCAAATATTATTATCAGTCTTGGCGGGCTCGCCGGAGTTGTGACATTTTCGTTGAAAGAGAAAGTGTTGAATAAAATTCTTATGTCCCTCGTGGCGTTATCAGCGGGAGCGCTCATGGGGGGTGCATTTATTCATTTATTGCCTGAATCCGTTGATATGATGGACCCAATGATGGCGTTTGGTATCGTTTTATTTTCATTTGTCTGCTTTTTCTTTATTGAAAAATTGCTTCACTGGCGGCATTGCCACAAAGGACACTGTGATGTACATACATTTGGATACATGAATCTGATAGGTGACGGAGTGCACAATTTCATTGATGGGCTTATCATCGCCGCAACATTTATGACGTCCATTCCTTTAGGAATTGCCACAACACTGACCGTTGCCATGCATGAGATTCCGCAGGAAATCGGTGATTTTGGTGTACTTCTTTATTCAGGATTTGAAAAGAAAAAGGCGCTGATTTCAAATTTTTTTGTCGCCTGTATTGCAATCTTAGGAGGTGTGACAGGATACTTCCTATCCTTATATGCCGAGCATTTTATCGCCTATCTGCTGCCGTTTGCAGCGGGAGGATTTATTTACATTGCAGCATCTGATCTCATGCCGGAAATACGGAAAGAACAAAGTTTAAAACGAACGATTGCCTCATTTGGTATGTTTCTTGTCGGAATCGCGATTATGATACTGGTGAAGATGTTTGGTGCAGAATAATATGTCATTCAAAGACGTCGTATATACAATAACATCGAACATTCCAAAGGGAAAAGTTGCAACATACGGGCAGATAGCAAGACTGGTTGGAAATCCGAAAGCCGCTCGTGCAGTTGGTACGTGTATGAGAACCAATCCCTTTGCTCCTCGTGTTCCGTGTCATAGAGTTGTTGCTTCTGATGGAAGTCTTACGGGTTTTTCTGCTTCCGGTGGCATTGCCAAAAAGAAATCCATGCTTGTTGGTGAAGGAGTGAAGTTTAGAAATGAAAAAGTTGATCTTTCTTCGAGTCTTTGGGATGGTAAGGTATAATACTCATATATGAATAAGTTTTTTCTGGTCATCGGTTTTATTATCCTTGCGGTCGGAGCGGCTGTTATTTTGCGACCAAACAGTATTCCTACAGCTTTAACTGTTCCGTTGCCAACAGAAGTATCTGTTCCTCCAATTATTGAGGAGGTATCAAGTGCCAAAAAAACAGTCGAGAAGTTTTTGCAAAATATTTCAGAGAAAAAGATAACAGAGGCAATACTCATGATGACAAAAAGCTCGGTTCCTGATGATGCCACAAAACAAGCATGGGGAGTACAATTTGCTGCATTTACCAAACTGTCAGTTCAAAAGATTGAACCATCTATGCAAGAAGCATGGACAACTATGCAGGAAACGTATCAAATAACCATGGATGTAGAAATGAATGAGGATTCAGCAAATGGCCCAATTCCGTATTATGGATATGACAAGGGAGTGAATATTCGATGGATTTCAGTTGAAAAAGAAGGATCAGATTGGAAAATTGCAGGCATTAGTACCGGTCCATAATATACACACTATGACAATAACAACAGCCACTTTTGTAAAAAGCATTAACGGAACAGACAAAATTTTGTATGACGGGAAATATCAGATTGCGTTTGTCGGGCGTTCTAATGTCGGGAAATCCAGTCTGATTAATTCGCTCGTACATGAAAAATTGGCAAGATCCAGTAAAGCCCCCGGAAAGACAAAACATCTGGATATCTTTTTAATTAACAACAAATTTCATTTTGTTGATTTTCCGGGATATGGTTTTGCACACGCACCGGCGGACGAGAGGGAACGCTATCGGAAAATGATGATGTGGTATTTCGAATATTCTGAGGTGAAACGAAGAACGGTTATTCATATCGTTGACAGCGTTGTCGGCATGACGGATTTTGATTTGCAGATGGTTGAATATCTTGCGGGATTGAATATTGATCGTGTCATTATCGCAAACAAGATTGATAAATTATCAAAAAATGATCAGAAAAAACAAATTGAAGAAATTACAAAACTTGCAGGCGGCGCGACGGTTATTCCCTATAGCACGAAAACGAATGAAGGCAGAAGTTCACTTCTTTCAGCGATTGAGCATGTAGTTTGAAACATATTTCTTAAGTATTAAAATACATACATATGAGATTATAAAATAAAGTTGCAATGAGATAGTTTTTTTACTCATTCAAATTTTTATTCTATAATGAATTCATATGATACATCATATTGTTTTATTCAAATTCTACGAAAATACAGCTCCAGAAAAAATTCAGAAGCTTGCTGATGCGCTGGAAATTTTATCCAAAAAAATTTCGGGGATTACGCATTATGTCTGGGGGACCTCAATGAGTATTGAGCATCTTGAAAAAGGGTATACACATGGTTTTATCATGACTTTTAAGAATGCACAAAGTCGAGATGATTATGTTCCGCACCCTTTGAGTAAAGAATTGATAAAGAAGTTTATTGATCCAATATGCGATAAGGGAATTGCTTTTGATATTGAAGAGTAACTATGGATAAACAATCTCATACAATTGTTCATGTTAAAACAACTGATGGATATTCACTTCATGGGTTGTTAAGCGAAGGCGTTAATAAGGATACTATTATTATTCATATGCATGGAAGTGCTGGAAATTTCTACGTCAGCACTTTTTTCCCCGAGCTTAGAACATTCGCGGATGCAGGTATCTGTTCGTTTCTTTCGACGAATAGTAGAGGAACAGGAGTGTATGATGTTGAGGTTGGAACAAAATATCGTGGTTCTGCGATTGAAATATTTGAAGAGTGCGTATTGGATATCGATGCATGGATTGAATATGCGTTGGAACGCAAATATACAAACATCATTTTAGAGGGACACAGTTTTGGAACAAATAAAATTCAGTATTATGCACTACAGGGAAAGTATCGCGATAAGATAAAAGCGCTCATATTGCTTGGGTTTACCGATTCTTATGGAACACAATTGAAGTATTTAGCGCGTATTAATAAAGAAAATAGTGCGTACCTTCAGGAAGCAAATAATTTACTTCAACAAGGGAAACCCTTGCAGTTATTATCCGATCCATACGCAAATTGTGGCGAATTACCGCAGACTGCGCAGTCGTATGCGAGTCTTATGAGTGATAATTCAGAATTATCGAATGTCTTACCGCTTCGAAACGGAACGACTCTTCCAAACTATTCTAAAATAAATATTCCAATGTTGGGTGTAGTTGGAGATCGAAATGAATATACAGTGATTCCGATTTCTGATGCGATTGCACTTATGAAGAAAGAAAATAAACATGCAACAATAGTGCAAATTACTGATTGTTCACATGGATATGAGGGGAAAGAAACAGAATTAGGCGTAATTATTAAAAAGTTTATTGAAACCATTTCATAATATTTCATGAATACTTCTATTATTTCTTCTATCCGGAGAGAATTACAACAGAATGCGGATGAAAAGACAAAAGAATCGGCAGGCCATTTTTTCAAAGAAGCAATTCGAGTCTATGGGGTGAAAACTGGCATAGTGGTTGCAATCGCAAAAAAATATTGGAAAGAAATAAAAGCGTTATCGAAAAAAGAAATTTTTGCCATGTGTGAAGAATTGTATACATCAGGCATCATGGAAGAATCATTTGTTGTTTCTACTTGGGTGCCGAATCTTGCAAAGCAATTTGAAAAGAAAGATCTTGACACTTTTTATCGTTGGATAAATTCCTATATTACCAATTGGGCATCGTGTGACGGATTTTGCAATCACACTCTTGGGGAATATATAGAAAAATATCCCGAGCAAGTTTCGGTGTTAAAACAATGGGCAACGTCCAAAAATCGTTGGGTGAAACGGGCTGCTGCTGTATCGCTTATTGTTCCCGCCAAGCACGGAAAGTTTCTTGGAGATGTTTTTGAAATTGCAGATATTTTACTTTTAGATACGGATGACATGGTGCAAAAAGGATACGGTTGGATGTTAAAAGAGGCAAGTCGTTTACATCAACAAGAAGTATTTGCGTATGTGGTCAAACATAAAAAAGTCATGCCTCGCACCGCGCTTCGGTATGCGATAGAACTTATGCCGCAACCACTCAGGAAAAAAGCGATGGAAAAATAATTCTGATATACTAGGAAAATGGCAAAAAAGGCAAGTGTCATTATTGTAATTTTCGCAATTTTTTTAGGCGGTATTGCCGTCTGGTTGAAAACGCGTCCCGTTGAAGAACCAACGACAGTGCTCGGAGATACAATCAAACTGCAAAAAACTGAGACAAAACCGAAGGAAACGTTTATCGATTCGACACCGGTAACACCAACGACAACACCAGTACCAACAATTATTTCACAGAAAGGGCCAGCAACTATGGAAATTGATACGAAGAAAGCCTATGATGCAGTGTTAAAAACAAATCTTGGTGACATCACCGTCGCATTGAATGCGAGTGCAACACCGATAACAGTCAATAATTTTGTGACGCTTGCGAGGAAAAATTTTTACGACAGCACAATTTTTCATCGGATCATCAAGGGATTTATGATTCAGGGTGGAGATCCAAATGGAACAGGTACGGGGGGACCTGGATATCAGTTTGATGACGAACCGTTTATAGGAGAATATACCAAGGGGACGATTGCCATGGCAAACGCAGGACCGAACACAAATGGCAGCCAGTTTTTTATCATGCACGCCGATTATCCATTGCCAAAAAATTACGTAATCTTTGGTCATGTGACCAGTGGTATGGAGGTTGTTGATAAAATTGCGACAGCTGCAACCAAACCGGGCGGTGAAGGATCAACTCCCGTGAATCCGACCATTGTTTCAACCATTGAAATCATAGAGAAATAATATGGTGACACTTCAAGAACTTGAAAAACGAATCGGTGCAATTGAAAAAAGAAATAATCGTGTGGAATGGGATAAACGATGGGAAACAAGTTGGGTGCGAAGAATTGCAGTAATTATGTTTACCTATGTCGCTATCGGATTGTATTTACAGATTATTCACGTTGCAAATCCATGGTTAAACGCACTTGTTCCTGCTGTCGGGTTTTTTCTTTCAACGTTGACGCTTAGCGTTGTTAAACAATATTGGATGAAAGGGAAATAAGTTTTGTAAATCATTGTATAATAGAGCCATATGAACACATCACCGTTGACCCAGCAAAATTTACTGAAAGCATTCGCAGGGGAAAGCCAAGCGAGAAACAAGTATCATATGTTTGCCAAGATGGCACGGAAAGAAAACCTGGAATGGATTGCGCGGGTGTTTGAGGAAACCGCGGATAATGAACGGGCGCATGCGGAAGAATTATTTGAACAAATAAAAGGTGCAGTCTCTGTGCCGAATATCACATTGGATATCGAAGGGTTCTCAACAAACACCGTCGATAATCTGAACATGGCCGCTGCGGGAGAAAAATATGAATGGACTTCCATGTATCCGGAATTTGAGAAGATTGCAATTGAAGAAAAGGATGGTGATGCAGCTCGATTATTTGGAAATTTGAAAAAAGTTGAAGAAAAACATGAAGAACGCTATATCATTCTTGCTCGTCATCTGGATGCAAAGACTTTGTATGATCAGGACGCAGAACTTGAATGGAAATGTGTAAACTGCGGATACATTTATAAAGGAAAGATGCCTCCAGCAAAATGTCCTGTGTGTCAGAAACCGTATACATGGTATATGCCGCTTGGACTTGTCCGGTAATATGACTCATGCACCATCATTTTCACTTTTTGATCAGACGGGAATAATGCATACACTTTCCCAGTATAAAGGAAAATGGATTATTCTCTATTTTTATCCGAAAGATGATACGCCGGGATGTACAAAAGAAGCGTGTAATTTCAGAGACAGTTTCAAAGATTTTACTGATGCGGGCGTTGTGATTCTCGGAGTGTCAAAAGATTCTGTCGCGTCTCATAAAAAATTTGTAGAAAAATATCATTTGCAATTCCCCCTGTTAAGTGATGAATCAAAAGAAGTGATTAAGGCATACGGCGCATGGGGAATGAAAAAATTTATGGGCAAGGAATTTGAAGGAGTGAAACGGACAACGACACTCATAGGTCCCGACGGAATAATTCAAAAAGTGTATGAAAATGTGAATCCAATCACACATGCAGGTCAAATTCTTAAAGACATACAGCAAGTGCAAAAATAAACACCCCATGAAAGTTTTTATCCCATTACCGAAAAGAATTCCGTTTACAAAAGACGGCTATCAGGCAATCGTAGATGAAAAAAAGAAATTGCTTACAGACCGACCGGATGCTGTTGAAAATTTGAGGAAGGCACGGGAGATGGGGGATCTTTCAGAAAATGGCTATTATAAGGCATCGCGTGCAAAGCTATCGACAGTAGACGCAAGACTACGGCATCTTGAACGCCTGATCCGATATGGAAAGATTGTCGAATCAGCAAATACAGGATTTGTGGATATCGGCACCACTGTGACGATCAATGATGGAGCCAAAGATTCAACGTTTACGATTGTGGGCGGGTATGAATCCGATCCAAAAAATCACACGATTTCCTATTTGTCGCCGATAGGAAAAGCGATCATGGGAAAACAGAAAAACGACACTGTTTCTGTGGTTATACCTTCAGGAGTTGCAACATACACAATTTCTTCAATTGGATAACGGCGGTGGCTGTAGTGGTTGTTTTGCTTTCAAATACGGAAAAATAAAAAGATAGAGACCTGTGATGGTCATAATTCCCAAAACGACAGCGAACAGCACACTGAAATTATTGTGTAGTGTTCTGATCTGTCCGGCGGGTAAAATACTATATATACCTTCGTGCATCATATATCCCGTTGTCCCCATCAATACACCTAACACTGTCATAATCAGGACGAGGTAGCGGTGAATTTTTTTACACCAAAGAAATATTTGAACATTTCTCATATGTATTTATTGTACAGCACCGACGAGGAGGGTTGAAAGATCTTCTGCAGCTTTTGTTGAATGACCTCTTCCTTCTTTGATTGCGTCATACGCATCCGTCGCATCCGTGCCGCACGTTGGAATGATCGTTTCACTGCCACCTTCATGCGTATCAAGATATGTCGTGACGTTATAGGCATTTTTGTTGATGATAATCCAACAATCAACGGCCGTAGCATGTTTTGCAACTTCAGCGCTTGTGATTAAGGCTGTGTTTGATGATTGCGTTGTTGTTGTATTTCCGGTTGTCGTTATTGTTTGTGTCGGTTGTTGATTCCAAATCAATACTCCAATGATGAGAATAACAGTAATAATGCTGGAAAAAATTAGTTCCTTTTTCATATATGTTGATAATACCACGAAAATGCTGAAGAACAGTTGAATGCTAAATAATGCAAAAAATGGAAATTGTGGTATACTCCTCAGGACGGAATAAAAGGAGGATGCGATATGATTTTTTTAGTGTATCTCTTGTCCTTTATAGCCATCAGTATTGTTGATGCGCTATGGCATCTTGTTCTTTTTGGAAGACAGTACAGTGAATGGTTTCTCCCCATAGCTCGAATGGCAAACGGAAAAATGGATCTGCAGCTTATTCCAGGTGTTCTTTCTCAATTACTTCTCGTAGCTGCAACGATGTTTTTGGTGTTATATAAAACCGGAGGGCATCCAAAATTAGGCGCCGGTGCACTGATTGGTGCGGCGTGCGGAATACTTGCAATTTCTGTTTATGGATTGGTTAATTATGCCCTCATCAATAACTGGGGGCTCGAAATTACATTACTTGAAGTGTTATGGGGACCTATGATCGGTGCACTGGGCGGTGTCACTATCGCGTATCTTGCAGGGAAATTACTTCCGTAATTATCTTTGCCATCTGACAAACGATCCCTGCGGCAATAATCGCTCTGAGTTTTTTTCTTTCGTCGTTAACTCTCCAAAAGTGATTCTGCCTCCAAATGATGAGAAAACTTCATCCATTATGTTATAGAGTGCAATGCTTGATAGGTCAGCCGTGTATGCATTAAGCAGCACAAAAGATGGATTTTTTGACATGATACGTTTTATAGATGGAAGGAGATATGGTAAATCATTTGCAAGCTTCCATACTTCTCCTTTGGCTCCTCTCCCAAATCGGGGAGGGTCAAGAATAATGCCGTCATAGGTATTTCCGCGATTTCCTTCGCGGACGACAAATTTCATTACATCTTCAACAATCCATCTGGTTTGTTCAATAGGAATATTGTTTTGTGTACAATTTTCATGCGCCCATGTAATGGAAGGTTTAGAGCTGTCAACATGGGTCACATGTGCGCCTGCTTGAGTACACGCAACTGTTGCAGCCCCTGTGTATCCAAAAAGATTTAATACTGTGTCACCCGGTTTAATAATGGATTGCATCCATGACCAGTTCACTGCTTGTTCAGGGAAAATACCTACGTGTTTGAAATCTGTTGGATGAAGCACGAATTGCATGTCATGATATTTGATTGTCCAAGGATTTGGCGGTTGCTTAACGATGTTCCAATCGCCATGATCGCTATCAGTTCTGATAAAGTGTGCATCAGCTGCTTCCCAAATACTTTTTGGTTGTTTTGGCTCCCAAATTGCGCGGGGATCAGGCCTGATCATCGTGTATCCAGCAAAGCTTTCCAATTTTTCGCCACGACCACTATCAAGGAGAGCGTATTCTGTCCAGTCATTTGCGTAAGCGGTAGGTATGGCATTCATGATAGAATTGTACCATGAAAACAATGCTTATTGTGTTTGCACATCCGAGCGACGAGTCATTTCTGACGGGCGGGACGATCGCAAAATACACAGCTTTAGGTTGGAAAGTGCAGCTCATCATTGCCACAAACGGAGAAAAAGGGGACAGCGGTACGTTTACGTGGGCGAAAGATCAGGCGCTTGCCGACCTCAGGAAAAAAGAATCAGATGCTGCCGCACGGCTCTTGGGCATTCAGGAAGTTTTCTATCTGTCACAACCCGATGGCGCATTATCGACACTTTCTCCCGGAACGCTTGAAGATCCGATCACAAAAAAGATGGAAGAATTAAAGCCGGATGTGGTGATCACGTATGATACAACAGGATTTGACAATGATCCTGACCGTATAAAAACATGTTTCGCGACCACATTTGCTTTTCAGAAATATACAGAACATATTGAAGAATTAAAACAGCCGGAAACATTTCGCCCAGGAAGAGGAAGGGTGTGGAAAGAAGCGGCTCGGGAACAGATGTTTGGCTCGCGGGATCCCGAAAGCAAAGAACCGAAATTATATTATGTCTGTATGCCGGAGCATGTTACGGCATACCTGCAAAAGGTTGGTGTCATCCCTGAGGAATCATTTGACAGGCCTTTATACGGGTTGAAGGATAAGTTTGTCACCACCTCCATAGACATTGATGAGACAAAATTGATCAAAGGTAAAGCGCTTTTGTGCCATGAGACGCAAAAAGAAAAAGTGGATCAGTTTATCGATTTTGACAACCATCCATTGCACAAACAGGAACATTTTCTCCTCAGGATGCAGGGAATCCATGAAGTATTCATGGGGAAAAGTGATCGGGTAGCGGAAGAACTTTAGCCACTTCCCAAAAACGGCATTAACTGATACTATCTTGGTATCAGTTTATGAAACTCACCAGACAGGAAGAACTCAGTATTCTCATTGCCGCTGAACTTGCCTCACAAGAGGGAAAGCGATTATCACTTTTTGATATTAGCGAGCTTCATGGTGTATCGAGCGCATATCTCAAAAAAATCATCCGAATGCTCAAAACCGCGGGAATTGTTGCGAGTAAGGAAGGAATCGGCGGAGGATATATACTTGCAAAACATCCAAGTGAGATAACAGTGCTTCAAATTCTTCAGGCGGCAGGTTCCACCAGTGAAATACCGCAAAATACCGGAGTCAGGACATGTCCACTTTTTCCGGATTGTCTGCCGCAACGGATCAGACAACAGATTGAACATGTATTCTTAACGTATTGTGAAAATGTAACGCTTGATCAGCTTGTGAAGAAAGGAACCATATGAAAACTCCAGCACAACTTTCCCTGTCACATATTTTTGCAACATTGCCTTCAGGAAAACAAATACTGAACGATGTATCGATGACGTTCTCCGCTTCAAGAACTCACGTGATTATGGGACCGAACGGAAGCGGAAAATCAACACTTGCGGGTGTCTTGATGGGAAATACAGCGTACGTAGTGAAAGGGAAGATTTTATTGGGGAATACAGATATCGCACAAATAAAAACACAGGAGCGTGCAAAAAAAGGAATCTTTTTAGCGTTTCAATCTCCTGTCGCAATTGCAGGTGTCAGTGTGACGAATTTGCTTCGCGCAGCGTATCAGGAATTGCATCCAGATACGGCACAAAAGAAAAAGAATTTGCACAATCCCGTGCTTGGCAAAAGGTGGGCTTCTTCTACTATGACTATTCAGGAGCTACTCGCAACAATCAAAACGTATGCGGAATTTTTACATATTGATTCGTCGCTTTTGACAAGAAGCATTAATGAGGGATTTTCCGGCGGAGAACGGAAAAAAATTGAGGTACTGCAGGCGCTAGTGCTTGAGCCGCAATTTGCAATATTTGATGAAATAGATACGGGGCTTGATGTTGATGCGTTAAAGATTGTGGCAGGAGGTATTGAAAAACTCCGAAAGAATGGAACTGGCTGCATTATCATCACGCATTATCAGCGGCTGTTAACCTATCTTCATCCTGATACAGTGACGGTGATCAAAAAAGGTACGGTTGTACAAACCGGAGACGGCAAACTTGCAAAGATAATCGAAAGGTTGGGGTATGGCGACGAATAAACAATCGTTTATAAAAGCTCCGTACGCATTCGGATTCCATAAACCCGATGAGTACATCTATAAATCAGAACGGGGATTGTCAGAAGATGTTATCCGTGGCATGAGTGCACAAAAAGGAGAAAGTGCATGGATGCTGGACTTCCGTTTGAAAAGTTTTGCAATTTATGAGAAAAAGAAGATGCCTGACTGGGGGCCGGCACTTTCCGACATTCAATTTGAAAATTTGTTTTATTATCTCAAGCCCGTAAAAAGTCAGGCGGAAGCGTGGAAAGATCTTCCCTCTGCAATCAGGGAAACATACGATAAAATCGGTATTCCTGAAATGGAAAAGAAATTTCTCTCCGGAGTGTCTGCGCAATATGAATCGGAAGTGGTGTATAAAAGTATTGAAAAAACCCTCAATGAAAAAGGAGTGATATTTACGGATATGGATACTGCCGTGAAAAAATATCCGGATCTCGTAAAGAAATATTTTGGGAAACTGATCCCGCCCGCCGATAATAAATTTGCAGCCTTAAATAGTTCAGTATGGTCAGGCGGATCATTTATCTATGTACCGAAAAATGTTTCTGTTTCGTTGCCACTCCAGGCATATTTTCGTATTAATGCGGCGAACATGGGTCAGTTTGAACGGACGCTGATCATTGCGGATGAGGGAAGTTATGTACATTATATTGAGGGCTGTACCGCTCCAATCTATTCAACGGATTCGTTGCATAGTGCGGTCGTTGAAATATTTGTTGAGAAGGGTGCACGCGTCCGATATTCTACTGTGCAGAACTGGAGCACGAATGTCTACAATTTAGTGACGAAACGTGCGCGTGTGGAAGAAGAGGGAATTATGGAATGGATTGACGGAAATATCGGGAGTAAGGTGACGATGAAATATCCATCCGTGTATCTTGTAGGAAGGAAAGCGCATGGAGAAGTGTTATCTGTTGCATACGCCGGATGTGGGCAAATCCAAGATACCGGCGGAAAGATGATGCATCTTGCCCCTGAAACAACGTCACAGATTATCTCCAAATCTATTAGCGGGGGTGGGGGCAGGACTTCCTATCGGGGTTTGGTGCATATCGCACATAACGCGAAGGGAGCCCGAAATAAAGTGGTGTGCGATGCGCTTATTTTGGATGAATTATCCCGCTCTGACACCTATCCAAAAATGGATATACGGGAAACACAAAGTATTACGGAACATGAAGCATCCGTTTCCAGAATTTCTGACGAACAGCTTTTTTATCTTACCAGCAGGGGTGTGTCCCCGTCACAAGCGGCATCCATGATTGTTAACGGGTTTATTGAGCCGATCGTGAAAGCATTACCACTTGAATATGCAGTGGAACTCAATCGATTAATGGATCTGGAAATGCAGGGATCCGTCGGATAACGTCTATGGAACACCATATTACAAAACAATTAAGTGCGGCGCATCCAAAATTTTCCTATGTGATGACTAAAAAGGAAACGCTGGTCGTTGATATTATGATCGCCTCGTCCGTATCGTTTGTCGCTGATGTTTCATTGACGATGAACGCCGCGGGCGGCAATGCAACTGTCCGGTGTATTGTTTTGCCGAAACATAATGCATCCGTTACACTGATAACCCGTCAGATTCATGTTGCTTCCAGTGCAACAAGTAATCTGCTCGTAAAATCAGTTATTATTGATGCAAGCACCGTAACATTTCAGGGAAATGTCTCAATAGGTCAGCACGCCTCAAAATCCGATGCATACCAGAAAAATGAAAATCTGCTGTTTGGTACAGGAGGAGTCATCAATACGTCCCCAACTTTAGAAATATTAAATAATGATGTCCGGTGTACACATGGTGTGACCACAGGAACGATTCCTGATGATGTGGCGTGGTATATGCGGACACGCGGGTTATCGGAGACAGCTGCAAAATCACTCTATATTGACGGTTTTATTCGTGGTAGTATGGGTACTATTCAAAAGAGTGATATGCTGTATGATCTCAAGAGGAGTGATATATGATTGACACCAAAAAAATTCGTAAAGATTTTCCGATATTACAACGGCGGATTAACGGAAAATCTATTGTGTATCTTGATTCGACAGCAACGTCACTCAAACCGCAATGTGTCATCGATGCGATTAACGGGTATTACAACAAATACACTGCTAATGTGTTTCGGGGTATATATACGATCTCTGAAGAAGCGACTGCCGCATATGAAGATGCAAGAAAAACGATCGCCACGTTTATCCACGCGGACCCTACTGAAATTATTTTTACGAAAAATACGTCTGAGTCACTGAATCTGCTCGCATATACGCTCATACCGATGGGTATAAAGAAAAATGATACTGTGGTGACGACGATTATGGAACACCATTCCAATTTTGTACCATGGCAACAATTGGTGCCGAAATACGGCGGGGTACTACGTGTATGGAATATCACGAAAGCATATACATTGGATGAAAAAGAAATTTCAAAATTAATTGATAAAACAACAAAAATTGTTGCATTGACTGCGGTATCCAATGTATTGGGAACCATAGTTCCGGTCAAAAAAATAGCTGCGAAAATTAAAAAAAATGCACCGGATTGTTTGATTATTGTGGACGCCGCACAGGCAGTTCCGCATATGCCCGTTGATGTTAGTGACTTAGGAGTTGATGCAGTCGCTTTCTCAGGACATAAAATGTTGGGGCCGTCAGGCATCGGCGTATTGTGGGTGAAGAAACAACTGCTGGAAACCATGCCGCCGTTTTTGTATGGAGGCGACATGATCAGCGAAGTGCATGTCGGGGAAACGAAATTTAATACACTGCCACATAAATTTGAGGCCGGTACACCGTTCATTGAAGGAGCAATCGGCCTTGGCGCTGCTGTTTCCTATTTGCAAAAACTTGGAATGGCAGCTGTGAGAAAGCATGAAAAAGAATTGGTTGCATATGCGCTTGCTGAGCTTTCAAAAATATCAGGTATCACGGTATATGGCCCAACGGATTCTGAACTTCGAGGGGGAGTGATCGCATTTCGGTTGGAGGGAGTGCATCCGCACGATGTCGCGCAGGTGTTAGATGTTGACAATATTTGTATCCGTGTCGGGTATCACTGTGCCATGCCGCTTCATGAGGAATTAGGAGTGGGGGCGACATGCAGGGCTTCCTTTTATATTTATAATACAAAGGACGATGTTCGGGCGCTGATAGCAGGATTGAAAAAAGTAAAGAAACTGTTTGCTGTATAACTATGGATATCTATCGGGAAACTATATTAGATCATTACAAACACCCGCATAATTTCGGGCACATCGAGCATCCTGATGCATCACATACACTGTATAATTCCGCATGCGGCGATAAAATTACAATGGAAATTGTGTTGGACAAAAAAGAAAAAGTAACAGCAGTGATGTTTTCCGGTGAGGGATGCGCCATCAGCCAGGCATCGGCATCACTCCTAACGGATTTGGTTTTGGGAAAATCCAAAAAAGAGATACTGGAGTTGAACAGTGAGACTATTTTTTCATTATTAAATACGGAGCTTACCGCCTCAC
This sequence comes from Microgenomates group bacterium, assembly GCA_049287205.1. GTDB lineage: Bacteria > Patescibacteriota > Microgenomatia > UBA10105 > UBA927 > CAIJMI01. The sequence goes on along the minus strand of JBAQFJ010000001.1, from coordinate 665,227 downwards.
GGGTAAAATGTGCGGTATTGCCACTTGAGGTACTTCAAAAAGCAGTCGCAAGTGCCGTATAATACAAGCTATATGGATAACACAACAAAAACTATTCGAAACTATACCATTACTATTGATAGAGACTTATGTATCGGTGCTGCGACCTGTATCGCACTTGCACCGAAGGCATACGAACTCGACAGTGAGGCAAAAGCAGTATTTTTAGAAACTGCCGGCGAAGAGACAGATGAGACGCTCATGGAGGCGGCAAAGGGGTGTCCTGTTATGGCCATTATCATAAAAGATCAAACAGGGAAACAGATTTTTCCATAATATGAAAACAGATATAACATGGGGAATTGGCGGAGAAGCGGGATTTGGCATTATGTCCTCTGGGACAATGCTTGCGAAAACATTTTCCCGTGCAGGATACGGCGTGATTGCAGGCAATGAATATCCGTCGCTGATTCGCGGAGGCCATAACTTTGTTTCTGTTCGGATTACAACTGATAGGGTACATGCTCCAAAAAAGTCTTTGCAACTTTTGATTGCACTGAACAAAGAAACCGTTGATTTTCATAAAAATGATCTCGAAGAACATGCATATCTTGTGTATGATGAAAAAGAATATGCATGGAAACAGGAAGAATTTTCTCATTCCGTCACACTGATTCCAGTACCGTTCACTGAGCTTGTCAAAGAGAAAAATGGGGACGCCGTCATGCGAAATACCATCGCTCTTGGGGTAACCATGTATCTTTTGGGAAAAGATATCTCGCTCCTAGCCAACGTAATTACAGATCAATTTAAAGGGAAAAAAGAACAAATTATTACTGATAATATCGCGATTGCTTTAAGCGGATATGACTATGTGAAACAACACTATCCATCACTTTCTGATATGAGGATTGCGGATGGTAGGGTAAAAGAATCGCACCTTGTTATGAATGCAAGCGAAGCATTCGCATTGGGAGCTCTTGCAGGTGGAATGAAATTTGCCGCAATCTACCCGATGACTCCGATCAATGCACTCATTCCACTTTTTGCGGATCACGCGGAAGAACTCGGCATTGTCTATAAACAACCGGAAGATGAAATAGCGGGTATCACTATGGCGATCGGAGCTTCTCTTGGAGGTGCCAGAAGCATGGTTGCAACATCAGGTGGGGGATTTGCTCTTATGGTCGAGGCGATCTCCATGGCAGGCATTATGGAAGTTCCTGTGGTCGTGGATCTCGGGATGCGTCCAGGGCCTGCAACAGGTATGCCGACATGGACGGAGCAAGGGGAATTGCAAATGGTACTTCGCGCCGGTCACGGAGAATTTCCGCGTATTATTTTAGCTCCGGGGGATGTGGAGGAATCATACACACTTGCCAAGAGCGCTTTTGATCTTGCTGATGAATTTCAAACACCTGTATTTGTGTTAACGGATAAATATATAAATGAAACACAGTGGCAGCTGAAGAAAAACATGCTCACAGGCACCAAAGTTCAGAAAGAAACTGTTTTGACAAACACTACAGCGTTTAAACGGTATGATACCGCAACTGCAAATGGCGTATCCCCAAGAAGTTTTCCAGGAATGAAAGGTCAGGAATATGTTGCTAATTCGTATGAACACGATGAGTACGGATATACCACGGAAGAATCAGACATGCGCATAAGTCAGGTGGATAAACGAGCACGAAAAATGGATGCAATCAGAGCGCGTGCGCCAAAACCTGAAATTTTTGGTGAAACGCAAGCTGATATCACATTTGTGACATTCGGGTCTTTAAAAGGAGTTATCCTTGATGCGATGGAAACGTTGAAAAAAGACGGCATCAAGGCGAAGCTTATTCATTTTTCTTGGGTATATCCATTGGTTGAGAACGACATCAAGCCGCTGCTTGAGGGTGAAAAACGACTTATTGCTGTGGAACAAAACTCGACTGGACAGCTTGCATCGCTCATACGGGAAGAAACAGGAGTAACGATATCTGAGAAATGGAATAAATACGACGGAAGACAATGGCTTTCAGAAGAGATTGTTTCGAAAGTGAAAGGATTAAACTAATGGAAGATCAATTTTTAACCACAACAAAGCCGACATGGTGTCCGGGATGCGGTAACTACGGTATCTGGATGGCTTTAAAAAGTGCGCTTACTAATCTTGCGATTCCAAGAGAGAATATTGTTATCGTATACGGTGTCGGATGTCACGGAAACATGCGTGACTGGATGCATGTGTATGGTGTGGAGGGGTTGCATGGGAGGGCGCTTCCTGTTGCTCAAGGGATCAAATTGGCAAATCCGAACCTTACCGTTATCGCCGTGACAGGGGACGGGGATTGTCTTGGAGAGGGTGGAAATCACTTCATTCACGCAGCCAAAAGGAATCCAAATATCACAGTGCTCGTTCATAATAATGAAGTGTACGGTTTGACCACCGGTCAGGCGGCACCTACCGCCGAGGTGGGCATGGTGACGAAGTCGACGCCTTCTGGGGTGATTGATCCGCCGTTTACACCATCTTCTCTCGGTATTTTTGCAGGAGCTACATTTGCTGCCCGCGGATTTGCAGGAGACATTCCGCATCTTTCAGATCTTATCGGTCAGGGGATTCTGCATAAAGGATTTTCCGTTGTTGATATGCTCCAACCATGTGTAACGTTTGATAAAATCCATACCTATCAATGGTATCGGGAACGAGTACAAAAAGTGAACATACAAACAGAAAAATTAGGTGATAGAGTGCATTCTCTTGAACTTGCGAGTACGTTTGGAGAAAAAATTCCAATTGGGATCTTGCATAAACGAGATGCAATAACGAGCGAAGACCGTGAATTTACCCTCAAAAATGGTGCACTTGCAACTGTTCCCGTTGTTGATGTATCGGTTTTAGAAGTACTTGCCCAATTTCAATAGGTTGACAGTTGACTCTGGCAGTTGGTATACTTGACTGCTAATATCGTGATACTATGACAGATATGTTTTCATCAAACGAACACCTTCTTCCCGTTGTACCAATACGGGATGGAATTGTGTTTCCAAATACGGAAATGATTTTGACGTTTGGACGTCAACGATCTGTTGCCTCGATCGAAGCCGCGCAAAATACCGGAAAAAAAGTGATCTTCGTTATGCAGCGAAATCAGAACATTAATGATCCGGTTCCTTCTGATTTGTTTAGTGTGGGGGTAGTCGGAGAAGTCGTGCAAATGATGAAAAACGAGGGGGAGATCAATGCGCTGATCCGGGGTATCACAAAGGTCGATATTTCAACGTTTGAGGCGGTCGAACCGTTCTTCGTGGCGCGCGCTTCTGAAGCCATTGAGACTATAGAGGAAGATGAGGAAACAAAGGCATTGTCCAACCACTTGGTTACCCAGCTGAAGCTTGCCGTTAAACTTGGAAAAACCATTGATTTTTTGACGTTCATGAATATCGTGTCCGCCACATCGCCACTGACGCTTTCTTACCAAATAGCGAGCATTCTTGATTTGAAGCCTAGGGAGCGGCAGGAACTTTTGGAGATATCCTCTGTCAAAGAACGGTTTTCGAAGGAATCTTTTTATGTTGCCAAAGAAGTAAAAGTACTGGAGCTTGAACAGAATATCGCCAGCAAAACACAGGAAAAGTTTGATAAGAACATCAAGGAACAGGTGCTTCGTGAACGCATTAAAACGATTGAAAAAGAGTTGGGTGATACGGATGAAAACAAAGAGATCAAAGAAATAGCCGACAAGATCAAAAAATCTGGTATGCCTGAGGAAGTGAGGAAAAAGGCGGAAAAAGAATTATCCCGTCTGGCGCAGATGTCCCAATATAATCCGGAAACTTCGTATGTCAGGACATATCTGGATACACTCGTTGAATTGCCGTGGGATATATCAAGTCCGAATACTGTGCATATTAAAGAAGCTGGAGAAGTGCTCAATGAAGACCATTACGGGCTGGATAAGATTAAAGAGCGTATTTTGGAATATTTGGCTGTGATGAAGCTTCGTGCTGAAGGAAGCGAAGAAATTGAGAAAAAACAGACGGGTAAAGAGGGAAAAGAAGTGAAAGCAAAAAAACACGGGTCACCGACTATTCTCTGTTTTGTAGGTCCTCCCGGAGTCGGAAAAACCTCCATCGGAAAATCCATCGCACGTTCACTCGGCAGAAAGTTTGTAAAAATGTCACTCGGAGGTATTCGGGATGAAGCAGAAATCCGAGGGCATCGGAGAACGTATGTGGGAGCATTGCCAGGGCGTATTATTCAAGGTGTGAAACAAGCAGGCACAAAAAATCCGGTGTTTATGCTTGATGAAATAGATAAAGTCGGCGCTGATTTTCGGGGTGATCCGTCAAGTGCGCTTCTTGAGGCGCTTGATCCGGAACAAAATTACGCATTCTCTGATCATTATCTTGATGTCCCGTTTGACCTGTCTGATGTGTTTTTTATCACAACATGTAACGTCTTAGACACAATACCCCCAGCGCTTCGGGATCGGCTAGAAATTATCCATTTTGCCGGATATACAGAAGTGGAAAAATTTCATATAGTAAAAGATTTTTTGCTTGAAAAACAGAGGATTATTCACGGGATTCCGAAAGACCTTGTAGAAGTAACGGATGAAGCAATTTTTGATATTATCAGAAAATATACGAGGGAAGCGGGAGTGAGGAGTTTGGAGCGGCAGACAGCAGCGCTTTTTAGGAAAACCGCAAGAAAAATTGCTGATACAACAGAGAAAGAGAGAAAACACATTATCATTACATCAGAAGCATTGCCATCGTATTTAGGTCCATATAAATTTGCCTCCATGCTTGCAGAGAAAAAAGATGAAATAGGAATGACAACAGGTATGGCATGGACAGAAGCAGGAGGAGAGATATTGTTTATAGAGGTCGCGATTATGCCGGGTCGCGGCGGACTCATACTTACAGGACAATTAGGCGACGTCATGAAAGAATCCGCAACAGCTGCAATGAGCTATGTGAGGAGCAGATATAAAACGTTTGGACTGCCGGAGAAATTTTTCCAAAAAGTTGATGTGCACGTACACGTTCCAGAAGGTGCGGTTCCAAAAGATGGGCCTTCAGCAGGTGCCGCCATTGCAACAGCGATAGTTTCCGCATTCACGAAAATTCCCGCCAAGCGCGCAGTATCTATGACAGGAGAAATAACTCTGCGCGGTCGTGTGACGGAAATCGGCGGAGTAAAGGAAAAGGTTATTGCGGCGCACAGAGCGGGCATCAGAACGGTTATTTTGCCAAAAGCAAATAAAAAAGATCTTGAAGATATTCCGCATGAAGTTACGAAAGATCTGACGTTTCATTTTGTTGATCATATCGATGAAGTATTGGGGTATGCATTAACAAAAAAGATTTTGAAAAAGTAAGCTACTTCATGTAGTCGTATACGAGTTTTGAAACAGATGCCATCAGTTTTGTTGTTTCCTCTTCATTCACTACGTCACTCACCAGAATCCCGATATAATATTTTGCCGTTGGTCCGACAACGATACCGACGTCGTGCATAATACCGATTTCTGTTCCAATTTTATGGTACACGGCAACCTCTTTTGGCAGATTTCCCGGAATGCGATCTTCAAATTCCCCGTCTTTAAAAAATGCGAGCATTTCTTTTGTGTTGGCGACATTGGCAATATTTCCCTGGTAGATTTTTTCCATCAAAAGCGCGATATCTGCGTTAGAAGTTTTATTGTTGACCATGTCTGTCTGTATCATGCCCCAACTGGTTAATAATTCTTGGATGGTATCCATGCCGACAATATGATTTGCGAGAATATACGCAGCAGTGTTGTCGCTTTGCTGCATCATAAGTTTTGCAAGTGTTTTGATGGTATATGTTGATCCTGCTCCATCATAGCGCATTGAGCCGGTGCCATAGTCTTGAATGTCAGCTTCTTGAAGCGTAATTACCGTATCAAGATCAATGTTTCCTGTTTGCGCTTCAGTATAGAGCGCAGCGAGGATCGGAATTTTATTTACAGAAGCTGCAGTGAATATTTCTTCTTCGTTGATGTCGACTTTAAAATCTGATTCGGTATCCATGACTAAAACGGAATAGTTTTTCCAATCTAATCCAATAGCGTCTTTTATGTTTTGTTTTAATTCATCCGTATTTTTCTTTTTGGAAAATACCGTAAGCATAGATGAGTTTGTTTTGGATGTATGCACTTTCTCTGTATCATCGGCAAGCGGGGACAGGACAGGAGGTTTTGGAAATAGGGAAGCAATAAGGATATAGATACCAAATACAATGCAAACAAAAAAAAGCATTCGGAAGAAAAAAGGAAGCCGTTTTTTTCGTTGTGGGGCCCAAACCATATATGAGAAATTGTAACATAAAAAAAGCCCCGCTGAACGGGACTTTTTTTAAAGAATATGTTTATTGTTATTTAAACAAGTTTAACGTTCTTTGCACTCGGTCCTTTTTCGCCGTCAACAACATCAAATGTGACTGCTGCTCCGACTTGAAGCGCATCAAATGTAATATCGACTAAATCTTTCGAATGAAAGAAAAGGTCTTTTGTTTCGCCATCGCGAGCTATAAAACCGAATCCTCTATCTGTTTTTGTTTTGATTGTACCATTCATAGTAGTTTGTCTCCTTTCAAAGTCATTATATCAAATTTGAGGTATATAAAGTAATTATGTACCCCCAGCCGGGTTCGAACCGGCGATCTACGCCTTGAGAAGGCGTTGTCCTAGACCACTAGACGATGGGGGCATATGTCGCTCCATTTTCATGGTGCAAACACGTCTGTTATTGTACCAATAAGTACTTGACATCACAAGAAGAGTTGAGTACACTTTACCATTGTGCCCGACATTCATGGCACAATATTAACGCTTCCAAGGCCCATAGTTTTATGACTGAAGGAAGTTTTTTTTAAGCAAAATATGGATCGACAACTTTTGACAAAAGAAGGATTAGTAGAACTGAAAAGGGAATATGAGGAGCTAGTGAAAACAAAGCGCCCTGTTGCTGTTGTCAGACTTTCTGAAGCCCGAGAGAATGGTGATCTTTCTGAAAATAGTGAATACTCCGATGCAAAAGAAGATCTTTCATTTATTGATGGAAGAATCGCGGAACTTGAAGAATTACTGCACGGTGCTAAAGTCGTAACAAGCCACGGAAAAACACACATTGATGTCGGAAGCAAAGTAACCCTCCACATAAACGGGGTGAAAGATGTTTTTCATCTGGTCGGTGAATGGGAAGCGGATCCGATGAATAAGAAAATTTCCCACTCATCTCCACTGGGAAAAGCACTCATGGGTAAAAAAGCTGGTGAGACTGCTGAAGTGGAAGCACCGGCAGGAAAAATTCTCTATAAGATTGTCTCCATTGAGTAATCGAATGTGCACGTGTTTGTGATAGAATAAAACATATGCCACGTAGTAGAATTTCGACATGCGTTCCCGCATTGCCCGAATTCAAGATGAGTATTGGCATAACAGAAAAAATAGTACATGAAAGGACATTGAGATTTTGACCGCATAAAAGGCAATGGTCGAAATTTCACTACATGGTATGCCAACACTCGATGAACTTCGAAAGACCCGTCTTGATAAGCTAAAAAAACTTGGTGATCTTGGAGTGAGCGGATATCCCGCAGACACAGTCGTAAAAGAAAGTATTTCTTCGGCAAGGGACATGGAAGGGAAGTCAGCGACTATTGCCGGCCGCATTATGGCGATCCGTGGACACGGAAAAATTTTTTTCATGGATGTTCGTGATACAACGGAGCGGATGCAAATTGTATGCAAAGCGGATGTATTAAATGAAGCCTCTTTTTCATTGATTGAACTTTTGGATATGGGCGACTTCGTAAAAGTAACGGGTGATGTCGGGAAAACACAGGCGGGAGAAGTGTCTGTATTTGCAAGCGCCATCTCTTTATTATCTAAATCTATCAGACCACTTCCAAATGAATGGCACGGGTTAACTGATGTGGAAGATCGGTATAGACAACGGTATGTTGATCTTGTGATGAATCAGGATGTGAAAAAAGTGTTTGAAACCCGTTCTAAAGTAATATCATATCTTCGAAAGTATCTCGATACAGAAGGATTTATTGAAGTGGAAACTCCAGTGCTTCAACCGTTATACGGCGGGGCATCTGCAAAGCCCTTTGTGACGCATCATAATGCCCTAGATGTGGATTTGTATCTGCGTATTGCTGTTGAGTTGTATTTGAAACGATTGATTGTCGGTGGATTTGAAAAAGTGTATGAAATAGGGAAAGATTTTAGAAATGAAGGAATGAGCAGACAGCATAATCCTGAATTTACGATGCTTGAATTTTATTGGGCGTACGCTACGTATGAAGATTTGATGCAGTATACAGAAAAAATGTTGAGTTCATTAGTGAAAGAACTCAAAGGAACAATGAAAATAACCTATCAGGGACAAAAATTAGATTTTACCCCGCCATGGCCACGCATTTCTTATAGGGATGCGGTGTTGAAATATACAGGTATTGATATTGCAATTGCTGACACCGAAGAAAAACTACTCGCCGCGATCAAAGAAAAAAAATTGAACGTTGATGTAACGGGTGCTATTGGGTATGGAGCAATACTCGATACGATGTATAAGGCAACGGTCAGGCCACAGCTTATCGGCCCAATATATTTAACGAAACGGCCGACTGCGTTCGTCGCTCTAGCAAAACGCCTTCCTGAAGATCCGCGATTTACCGCATCGTTCCAACTTTTGGTTATGGGGGAAGAACTTCTCAATGCATATAATGAACTCAATGATCCGCAGGATCAGGCTGCACGTTGGCGTGAATCAGAGGAGCTTGGAAAACGTGGTCAGGAAGAGTTTGAATCATTTGATGAAGATTATATTCGCGCGCTTGAATATGGTATGCCTCCGACAGCAGGATGGGGAATGGGAATAGACAGGTTACTCACTATTTTGGAAGATCAGAAATCCATTAAAGATGTCATATTGTTTCCAACCCTTCGTCCGGAAACTGCATCCGTTGTACATCAACCTGTTGTTTCTAAAAAGGTACATAGTGATAAGGAAGTAATGCAAGATATTGGCATTGATAGAAAATCAGCACAGGTACTGTTGGAAGAACACATTAAAGATCCCATAACCCGCATGCATTGTCGGGAGTCTGAAGTGATTATGCAGGCAGTTGCCAAACGACTGGGATATGACGAAACGACATGGGGAATTATCGGACTGTTGCATGATATTGATTGGGAACAGACAAAATCAGAGACAATAAAACATGGGGTGCTTGCCGCTGACATTCTTAAAAAAGCAGGTGGATCAGATTTTTTCATTGAAACAATACAATCACATGTGTATGGATTTGAGGCGTTTAAAGATAAAAAACGGTCAACTGTTATTCAACATGCGCTTGCAGCATCTGAAACACTGACAGGTCTTATTATTGCATGCGCCATGGTACAGCCGGATAAAAAACTTGCGTCTGTCAAATTGGAATCACTCAAGAAAAAATTTGCTACAGCAAAATTTGCAGCGGGATGCAATCGGGAGATTATTAAAGAATGCGAACAACTTGGCATTCCTATTGATGAATTTTTGGACCTCGGACTTGTGACGGTGCAACAGATTGCAAGTGAATTAGGATTATAATGAAAAAACTTCTTATCGCGACAACTAATCCGGGAAAACTTGCGGAATTTCAGGAATTTCTTTCAGATGTGCCAGTAGAGTTAGTCACCCTTCGAGATATCGGTATCACGGCGACTGTGGAGGAAACGGGTGAAACATTCGAAGAAAATGCACGAATAAAAGCTTCAGGGTATGCAGCTATTTCAGGTCTTCCAACGTTAGCTGATGATGGCGGGTTTGAAATTGAAGCGTTAGGCGGCGAACCGGGAGTACATTCTCACAGATGGATTCATGGAGATAGGGAAGACGAAGATGAAGAATTAATACACCATGTACTGTTGCGTTTGAAAGGAATTCCTAAAGAAAAACGGGGTGCGCAACTGCATTTGGTATTAGTTTTTGCTGTCCCCGATGGAAAAACGTGGATGAGTGAAGCGCTGGTTAAAGGGGAAATTCCATTTGAAGCATCGTCATACAGGAGAAAAGGTTTTCCGTACAGGTCATTATTATACTTGCCGGAAATACAGAAGTTTTATAATCATGAAGAATTGACCGACGAAGAGAACAAAACGTATAATCATAGGAGACAGGCTGTTGAAGAACTGAAAGCTGTCATTCAACAAACACTATGTTAGATATTAATTTTATCAAGGATAATTTAGATCTTTGCAAAAAAGCCGCGGTCAACAAAAATCGAGTTGTAGATTGGGAAAAATTATTGGCGCTTGATGAAACGAGACGAAGACTTACAAAATCTGTTGATGATCTTCGGGCAAAACGAAACGAAATTGCAAAATTGCAAACAGAAGCTGCGAAAGGCGAAGGACGGCAGCTAAAGGAATCTCTCAAGGGACTGGAAGACGAGCTGCGGTCTGTTGAAGAAGAATTACAAATGCTTTTGATGACGGTTCCCAATGTGCCGGATGTGAGCGTCCCTGTTGGAAAAGATAGTTCGGAAAATGTTGAAGTGCGTCGCTTTGGAAAAGAGCCGATTTTTGATTTTGGTATCAAAGATCATATGGAGCTTGCGCGCACACTGGATTTAATGGATTTTGAGCGGGGAGCAAAAGTCGGCGGGAGCCGCGCATATTTTTTGAAAAACGAGGCGGTGCTTTTGGAATTCGGCATATTACAGTATTCGCTCCAAAAACTTGTCAAAAAAGGGTATACCCCAATGATGGCGCCCTCACTAGTCAAAGAATTTACGTTGTTTGGAAACGCACAATTTCCTTGGGGACGGGATGAAGTGTATCACTTGGAAAAAGATGATTTGTACTTAGCTGGAACTGCTGAAGTTCCGGTCACTTCTTATTTTAGTGATGAAATCCTGCAGGAAACAGAATTACCGAAGAAATTTGTTGCATTTTCCCCCTGTTTTAGAAGAGAAGCGGGAAGTTATGGAAAAGATACCAAAGGGGCGTATAGAGTGCACCAATTTAATAAGATTGAACAATTAATTATCACAACTGCGGATATGAGTAATTCTCTTACTCTTCTTGAGGAATTATTGGCCAATTCTGAGGAAATTCTTCAGGATCTCAAATTGCCGTATCGGGTGCTTTCTATGTGCACAGGTGATATGGGAGAACCTCAGGTGAAAAAGTATGATATTGAGACGTGGATGCCATCAAGAGGAGCGTACGGGGAAACGATGTCAGATTCATTTATGGGAGATTTTCAGGCAAGACGGCTGAAAATTCGATATCGTGCAAAAGATGGTAAAACCAAATTTTGTCATACATTAAATAATACTGCTATTGCGTCGCCAAGGATTTTGATTCCGATACTCGAAAATTATCAACAAAAAGACGGATCAATCAGGGTGCCTGATGTACTCGTTCCATTTGTTGGAAAAGAAGTGATTTCTCGATGAAACGATTGCTTGCATATATTATTCCCCAAAAAATTGCGGAATTTCGTACGCCGTTTAACACGTATATCCGGATTAATGATGAAGGCGGGGGTAAAAGAAAACTTCTGGTAAACGGGTCTCCACAATCAGGAAGGTATATTGATGTACTGTGGAATGCGGCGCTTGGTTCTTTTGGCATTAAAGAACTTACAGGAGTAAAGAAAATTTTAGTTTTAGGAACCGCAGGCGGAACGGTTATTCAAAAATTATACGATTTGTTTCCCTACGCCTCTATTACAGGAGTGGAAATTGATGAAACGATGATTGAAATCGGGAAAAAATATTTTTCTTTGGATAGTATTGACAAGTTACATGTTGTTCATGCAGATGCAAACGCTTTTGTGAGGCAGGAAGTGAAGAAAAAAACATCATACGATCTGGTGATTGTTGATTTGTTTTTTGGGAGAGTGGTGCCGAAATTTTTGACAACACCTAAATTTGTTGAAGAGGTACATACATTAGTTGGGTTGAAAGGACATGTTGTCATCAATTATCTGCGGGAACTGGAATACGAAACACTAGCAGATGTATTTAAGGATACGCTGCAAAAACGTTTTTCTTCAGTTCGTGATCATGTGATACACAGAAACAGATTTTTCTTCTGTTCCATAGTATAATTGGGTGATGCTAAGCTTCATTGGAAAATTACTGGACAGCAACGAAAAAGAAATTAAACGGCTCCGTGTGATCGTCGAAACAGTAAATATGTTAGGCGATGAAATGCATAAGCTTACAACAGCGGATTTCGTTAAAAAAACAGCGGAACTTAAAGCAAAACTCGCGGCAGGAGCGACGCTTGATGATATTTTACCCGTCGCGTTTGCTTTGGTGCGGGAAGCATCTGACAGAACGATCGGCGAGCGGCATTATGATGTGCAACTCATCGCTTCAGCAGCGCTTCATTTTGGGAAAGTGGCTGAACAAAAAACAGGAGAAGGAAAAACACTGTCTGCAATTCCGGCATTGTATTTGAACGCTCTCACTGGCAGGGGTGCGCATTTGGTGACGGTGAATGATTATCTGGCCAGACGCGATGCCGGCTGGATGGGGCCAATCTATCACGTGCTTGGCATGAGTGTGTCTGCAATTATTTCCGAACAATCATTTTTGTATGACCCTGAGTACGAAGATGAAAAAGCGGATGACTGGAGACTCAAACATCTCAGACCCATTTCCAGAAAAGATGCATATGCTGCTGATATTACATACGGCATCAACAGTGAATTCGGGTTTGATTATCTTCGCGACAATATGGTGTCTGACCCATCACAGATTACCCAGCGGGGGTTTCACTACGCAGTTGTTGATGAAGTAGATTCAGTGCTCATTGATGAGGCAAGAACTCCGCATATTATTTCTGCTCCCGATAGTGAAGCAACAGAAAGGTATTACGAATACGCAAAACTGATTGAAAAATTGACACCGACTACCGATTTTGTGATTGATGAAAAGATGCGGACGGCACACCTTACCGATCTTGGTATTACTAAGATTGAAAAAATGATGGGCGTGGGAAATATTTATGAAGATGATTTCGAAACTGTGCACCATTTGGAGGCGGCACTGAAAGCGCGCGCTTTATTCCAGATTGATAAAGAATATATCGTGAAAGACGGACAGGTCGTCATTGTGGATGAATTTACGGGAAGACTTTTAGTTGGCAGGCGTTTTAGTGAAGGGATTCATCAGGCAATAGAGGCAAAAGAGGGCGTTGCGATTCAGCAGGAAAGCAAAACGCTTGCAACCGTGTCTTTGCAGAATTATTTCCGTATGTACGAAAAACTCGCGGGTATGACGGGGACCGCGGCGACAGAGGCTGAAGAATTTAGAAAGATTTATAATCTTGATGTTATTGTTATCCCGACACACAGGCAGATGGCAAGGAAGGACTTCTCTGACAGTGTGTACAAAACACCTCGGGCAAAATATATGGCTGTTGCGGATGACATTATGGAATGTCATAAACGTGGACAACCGGTATTAGTTGGTACGACATCCATTGAAAAAAATGAAATTATTGGAGATTTGTTGACGCATAAGGGAATTCCCCATCAATTGTTAAACGCGAAGAACCATTTAAAAGAAGCGCTCATCATTGCTGAAGCGGGAAAAAAAGGTTCGGTTACTGTGGCGACGAATATGGCGGGTCGAGGCGTCGACATCATTCTTGGAGGATCAAAACCGGAAGAAGTGTTGTTTGCCGATAAAAAAGCATATGAAAAAGCGGTTGCCGAATGGAACGTGCACCATGATGAAGTAAAAGCGGCAGGCGGTCTGCATGTGATCGGCACTGACAGACATGAAAGCCGCAGAATTGATAATCAGCTTCGCGGTCGTTCCGGCCGTCAGGGTGATCCCGGATCAACCCGTTTTTATGTGTCACTCGAAGATGACATCATGCGGTTGTTTGGCGGCGATCAGGTTGCCAAACTGATGACGGTGTTTAAATTGCCCGAAGATGTTCCACTAGAGCATCCAATGGTGTCTCGTTCTATTGAGCAGGCACAGACAAAAGTCGAAGGATTTCATTTTGATAGTCGGAAACACTTGGTGGAATATGACGATGTGTTAAATAAACATAGGGAAATTGTCTATAGTCTCAGACGCCATGCGCTCATGGAAGAAGATCAGAAAAAAAAGATTCTAGAAAATATTGAATCGGAAATGCAAACGGTCGTTGCCGTGAATATTGATGGCGGCACCATTTCCTATGAAAAAATTATTCAGGAATTTACAACAATTATTCCGTTTGACGCGCAGTCAATCGCAAGATTAGTTGAACAAATAAAAACATTGTTTACCGAGCGGGAAATTGTCGATGTGCTCCAAAAAATAAGTGTGGACATGTATGAAGCGAGAGAACAACAGATAACGCCTGAAATTATGCGGCAAGTGGAGCGGTGGGTGAGTTTATCAGTCATCGATAATTTGTGGATGGATCACCTAGAGGCAATTGATGACCTTCGGGAAGGAATTGGGCTTCGCGGGTACGGTCAGCGTGATCCTTTGGTTGAATATAAGAATGAAGCATTTTCTATGTTTGAACGGCTCATGGCAACAATCGACAGTGAAATTGTGCATCGCATTTTTAAAGTACAGGTGCAATTGCCTCCGAATGTAACAGGTGCAAATAAACCAACGGAAAACGTATTGGCGACTGAGACAAAATTAACAAAAGAGGCAAAACGGGCGAGGACAAATGAGGAAACAGTAGTGAAAACCGTGGTGAGTCAGAAAAAAGAACTAGGACGCAATGATCCGTGCTGGTGTGGATCTGGGAAGAAGTGGAAAAAATGTCACTATCCGAAGGTGTCATAGTTTTCAGCGTATTTACAGAAATTAAGCGTAATCTTATAAAATTCGACCTTATAAGTATATGAATAATAGGAATGATGAGAGTATTATCGTAGATCATCTTACAAAAAAATTTAAAGACTTCGTGGCGGTAAACGATATTTCATTTTCTGTTACTCACGGAGAAGTTTTTGCGTTTCTTGGACCAAACGGAGCAGGAAAGACAACGACGATTAAAATGCTGACGACGCTTCTGTCTCCCACTTCAGGAACAATCTCAGTGAATGGGTTTGATCCGGTCAAAGAAACGGATGATGTCCGTAAATCATTTGGCATCGTGTTTCAGGATTCAAGTTTGGATGATGAACTGACTGCATACGAAAATATGGAATTCCACGGAATGTTGTATAGGGTTCCAAAACTTGTGCGAATTCAACGAATACAAGAACTTCTTAATATCGTTGAATTATGGGATCGGAAAGATGATATTGTCAAAACATTTTCAGGTGGTATGAAACGTCGGCTTGAAATTGCAAGAGGACTTCTCCATCATCCAAAGGTTTTCTTTTTGGACGAACCAAGTATCGGTCTTGATCCGCAAACCAGAAAACATATGTGGGAATATATAACAGCACTCAACAAAAAAGAAGGTATTACTGTTTTCTTGACGACGCATTATATTGAAGAGGCAGAAAAAGTCGCAGGCCGCGTTGCAATTATTGATCACGGAATTATTATTGCGCAGGGGACACCTGGGGAACTAAAGGAACTCACAAAAACAAAAACGCTTGAAGACGCCTTTCTTTCGTTGACAGGACATGAAATTCGGGAGGAAGAGTTGGGTAAAGGTGATCAGATGCGTGAGCAGATACGCATGATTAGGAGGGGAAGATGAAGATAATATATATTCTTTGGTTGAGGCAGATTAAACGATTTGTCCGGTCAAAGTCCAGAATTATCGGTTCTGTTGTACAGCCCCTCATGTTTCTTCTTGCCCTTGGTTTTGGATTCGGATCTATATTTGAAAAAGCAGGTGGGGGAAGTTACATCCAATTTTTGGCACCGGGCATTATCGCGATGAGCGTGCTGTTTACATCCATATTTTCCGGCATGGAAATTATTTGGGATAGACAATTTGGTTTTTTAAAAGAAACCCTTGTGGCTCCAGTATCTCGATATCAGATTATGCTTGGTCGAACACTTGGCGGTGCAACAGTTGCATTTTTACAAGGGTGTGTTGTTTTCTTCGTAGCATTAATGGTTGGATTTCATCCGGTAAGTGGGTTGGGAATTTTGTTGGGATTTATCATCATGCTAGTTACCTCAATCATCTTTACGGCTTTTGGTATAGCAATTGCATCAAAACTAGATGACCCGCACGGATTTCAAACGATCATGAATTTTTTGGTTCAACCATTATTTTTTCTTTCCGGAGCGTTATTTCCACTGGACAATTTACCAAAAGCACTGGGAAATATCATTCGCATTAACCCATTGAGCTACGCAGTTGATGGCATGCGGGGAGCATTTACCGGTGTTACACATTTTGGATTAGGTCTTGATGTGGTCGTGCTCGGTATTGTAATGTTTGGAATGCTTTCACTGGGCGCATATTTATTCACTAAAATTCAAATTTGAAGTACGTATAGTTGTTTGGAGCTATTCGTAGCGTATTGCTTCCATCGGAGAAAGATCTGCAGCTTGTTTGGCGGGTGCCACCCCAAACCCAATACCAACGGCACTGGAAACGCCAAGTGCAATCGCGACAGTCGCCGCATCGATATATGCAGGAAATATGGAACGGAGAAGAAACACAACAAGCCACGAAAACAGAAGCCCTAATGTCCCGCCAAGTCCGGACAGAAGCACTGCTTCCGCCATAAATTGCCAAAGAATATCTTTTTTGGTGGCGCCTATTGCACGTCTGATACCGATTTCCCGGATCCGTTCCATAACGGACATGTACATAATATTCATGATGCCGACACCGCCGACAATAAGAGAAATTGCGGCGATGGCAATAAGCACTGTATTGAGCACATTAAATATGGAGTTGATGGTGTTAATGAGTTCCGTCTGTTCAATCACAGAAAATTCATCTTCCTTATATCGTTTTAAGAGTACTTCAGCTGCTTCTTTTTTGACAGGTGCGACATAAGATTCGTCGCGGATTTTCAGATAAATGCTTGCGTATTTTTTGGTCGGATTAAAGGAAAGTGATGCAGTGATTGGCATATAAACGCTGTCATCTATGCTCGGTGCGCCAAAAGATCCTCCGCCTTTTTCCTCAAACACACCAATGACTTTATACGCGCTGCCGTTGACAGTCGCGTTTTTTCCAATCGCCGACGCCTGCGATCCGAATAATTTTTCAGCAGCTTTCCAACCCAACACTATTTTTTTTGCGCCTTTTGAAACATCGCTTTTTGTGTACAGCGAACCGTACGCGATATCAAGCGTCAGTGTATTGAAAATTTCTTCTGTTGATGTCGTGACCTGATAGGTCTTTGTTTCGACGGATCCTTCCACCTTCATGTATTTTTCGTATACAGGGATGGTGTTGGCAATACCGTTGATTCGTTTAAGCGTTGAGACATCTTTGTCATCAAACAATTGTGTGTTTGCACCTCCGCCTCCAAATCCGCCATCCAGACTTCCCGGAATCACATAGATATTATTGGTTCCGAACGTATCAAATTGGTCCTGAATGTACGCTTTCAGTCCGAGTCCGAGCGCAATAAGAAGGACAACAGATGAAACACCGATGGTAATACCAAGGGATGTGAGGAATGTTTTAATTTTGTTTCTTCTGAAATCCTCAAGCGCGGCTTTGATGATAAAAAGAAAATAGTTCATACAGTGTAATTTGCTTTTGTATATAAATGACCATCACGAATATAGAGTCTTCGTTTACATCGGTTAGCCACATCCGGTTCATGCGTGATGATGACGACGGTTACGCCTTCCTCTTTGTTCAGTTTTTCCAAAAGATCAAGAATCGCATTTCCCGTTTTTGTATCAAGGTTTCCTGTCGGTTCGTCGGCTAATACTAGTCTCGGATTCATGATAAGTGCTCTGGCAATTGCCACCCGTTGTTGCTGACCGCCTGATATTTTGTTTGGGTATGAGTTCTCTTTTCCTAAAAGTCCAAATTTTGTGATGAGTTCCATCGCACGGGTTTTCGGAGTAAAGGGAAGGGAGTGCCGTGTATAGATGGTAGGCAGGAGGATATTCTCCAAAATAGTCAGTTTATTGATCAGGTTGAATTGCTGAAAAACAAATCCGATGGTTTCATTTCGAGCAAGTGACAGTTCATCATCTGAATAGTTGGAGACGTTACGTCCGTCAATTTTGATAGTACCTGCGGTTGGGTTATCAAGAAGTCCCATGATATGCATGATGGTTGATTTGCCGGATCCGGAAGGACCCAGGATTGCAAGGAATTCTTTTTCTTTCACCTCAAAAGACACATCTTTTAGTGCAAAAAAAGACTCTCCGGAAAGTTTGTATTCTTTCGAAATCTTTGAGAGATTAATCATAGAGGATATCGCCTTCGGCCAACCCGCCTGCAATTTCTATCAAATCATCGCCTTCAAGTCCGACAACAACAGGTGTCTTTTCTTTGTTGTTTCCCACTTTTCTTGTCACATATGGTTTTCCGTTTTCTGATTTCAAGTAGGAAAGAGGAATGGCAAGCACATCAGTTTTTTCGCTTACGGTGAATAATGCATCTGCTGTCATGCCGATCCGGTACTGAAATGAGTCAAGCGGAAACGAAAGTTTTACTTCATACACAGTTGAACTCTCTCCTGATTTTGGTGCAAAAGCAATGGAAATGATACGTCCTGATACCGTCGCTTCTGAATAGGAATCGAAAATAATTTCCGCGGACATAGTAGCTGTGAGTTTGCTGACTTCCGTTTGATCCGGCAGCACCGAAAGATACAATGTATGTGGATTGACAATATCAAATTCCGCCTGCGTTGGTGTGATATTTACTCCTGCAATCGGCACTCCAACCCGAGTAATAATGCCGTCAATCGGTGTCGTAAGTGTCGCATACTTTAATGCAATATTCCGTAGCTCCACATCAAGGACGGCGCTGTTTACATCAAATTGTGCTTTTTGAAAGGCGCGGTCAATATCGCTCCGCTCATTTGTGGAAAGTCCAAAATAATTCTGTGCGGGTGCCTGGTATTCATCTTTGGTTTGTTCAAAATCCCATCGTGTCTTATCGTACGAATATAAATATTTTTGGAGGTTTTTCTGCAGTTCCCGCTCGTCAAGTCCCGCAATTGCTTGGTATTTGGAGACTGTATCTCCCTCTTTGACGCCAATCCATGCTAACAATCCTGAGCTTTGAAATCTGAGGGTTGTTTTTTCTTCCGCGTCTACGGTTCCTGCGACAGACAAAGTTTCTTTAACGGTCTGTCTGGTGACAGTATACATTGTTATTTTTGCGGATTTCTTTTTATTGGATTGAATAACCGAATTTGCGATGAATCCGCCGATGACGAGGAGAATGACGAGTATCCAGACTTTTTTATTTTTTAAGAATTTTTTCATAGAGAATAACAGACATTGAAAAAACTAGTATACAGCATATATATGTAGATTGACAAATGTTATAGATTTCGAGTACAACTAATAGACTATGAAAAAACAAACTCTCAAGCGTAAAAAATTGTTCTCTTTTCTCGTTCCTCTTTTAATCATAGCACTTCTGGTTGGGGTAGCTGTGGTAAAACGCGGGAGAGATAAAATGGTAGAACTCAAAACAAAAACCATTCCTGCCGTTGTTGCACAACTTGCCGGATCCGGATCAACGGTAAATAGTATAAATAATCTTAAGTCAGAAAGTGGTGTCTATTCATTTGAACTTGATTTAACCATTAGCGGACAGGCGCAAAAGTTTACGTCGTATATGACGAAGGATGGCAAGATATTTTTTGCAGGGGGAACAGTTGTGAGTGAGCTTGTAAAAACCTCAACACCCGCGACGACAGAAACGCAAGGTGCGATGTCCTGTTCCGATGTAAACAAAGCCGATGCCCCAAAGGTAACAGGATTTGTTGTTGCAAATTGTCCGTTCGGTTTGCAGATGCAGCGCGTTATGGCAAGAGCAATTGCAGAACAGCCGGCACTCGCATCTGTTTTTGATGTGAAATATATCGGAAGCATTGAAAATGGAAAAATAACTTCCATGCACGGTGATGAAGAAGCACAGGAGAATCTTCGTCAGATCTGTATCCGTGAAGAGCAAAAGACATTGTATTGGCCATATGTGTCCTGCTATATGAAAGAGGCTGGACAAAGCGCCGCATGTCTTGCGTCATCTGGTGTGAATATTTCAAATGTAAATGCATGTATGACTGATGCAAAACGGGGGAATGCATATGCACAAAAAGACTTTGATCTCGCAGATAAATTTACGGTTACAAGTTCTCCGACATTGGTAGTAAACGAAAGTCAGGTTGTTTCGGAATTTGATTTCGGAGGAAGAACAGCTGATGCATTAAAACAGGTTTCCTGCTGTGCAGGGACGAAAGAAGCTGCGTATTGTGGTGTCTCGCTTTCAACCGATCAGATTGCTACATCGTTCTCTCAAACAGATGTGGCAGCAGCAGGTGGCAGTGCAGCGGCAAATTGCAATTAATACAGAATGTAGTTAAAACAAAAAGTCCCCGTAATAGGGGATTTTTTGTTGCTCCATTATTCCTGAAAATGCTTCGGTGGGGTAATTCCTAAATGTGCATATGCACTCGCTGTGACAAACCTGCCGCGTGGAGTGCGCTTGAGAAACCCAAGCTGCATGAGGTATGGTTCAAGAATTCCTTCCACTGTGTCGATATCTTCAGACAGTGCAGCTGCGAGTGTTTCAATGCCGATCGGGCCGCCATTATATTTTTCAATAATCGTTGTAAGAAGTCTTCTGTCTGATGCGTCAGTACCGGCTTCATCGATACCAAGAAGGGCAAGTGCAGTTGTAATAATTTCATCAGTTATTTCTTTTTCTTCGGCAATTTCCGCAACATCGCGGCTTCGTTTGAGAAGCCGAAGAGCGATTCTTGGAGTGCCTCGACTTCTGATTGCAAGTTCCTTTTTTGCTTTTATGCTTATTGAGACCCCAAGTTTTTTTGCCGCCCGTTCAATAATTTTTTCCAAATCCTCATGACCATAGAACGATAATCGTTCTATAACGCCGAAACGATCCCGCATTGGGGAGGACAAAAGCCCTGCTCTGGTCGTTGCTCCGATGATAGTAACCGGTGGAAGGTCAAGACGAAGCGTGCGGGCTGAAGGCCCTTTTCCTATAACGATGTCGAGGGCAAAATCTTCCATCGCAGGATACAGTGTTTCTTCAACAACTTTATTCAGCCGGTGTATTTCATCAATGAATAAAATATCATTTGGTGCGAGATTCGTTAAGATGGCGGCAAGATCACCTGCACGCTCAATGGCGGGTCCTGAAGTAATACGTATATTGACGCCCATCTCGTGTGCAATAAGGTGAGCGAGCGTTGTTTTTCCCAAGCCCGGAGGGCCATACAGTAGAATATGTTCAAGCGGTTCTTTCCGTTTTTTTGACGCCTGAATCGCGATTGCCAAACTTTTTTTTGCAACACCCTGTCCGTAAAATTCATCCCAAGTGGATGCGCGAAGTGATGTGATAATCCGCTCTTCCTCCGGTGGTGCCGTTTGGAAGAGGACATCTTCTTTTCCGATTTTTTTCTTTTTTGATGACATGGTAGTAATCGGCATATTATTTCCCCAAGAGTTTCAGCGCACTTTTGAGTTTTTGTTCAACAGTTGTATCAGTGTTCGGGATTTTCTTGACAATTGCGAGCACTTCTTTTTTCGCAAACCCCATGGAGACAAGCGCATCAATCATTTCATCGGTTTCTTGTGATTCATCCCGAAGATCCAGTTCTCCGACACTGCCAAGTTTATTTTTCAGTTCAATGATGATTTTCTGCGCATTTTTTCTGCCTAAGCGAGGGATTTGAGTGAAAAAATCAACGTCACTCATTTGTACGGCACGTTTGATTGCGTCGCCGCCAGCATTCATGACAAGAAGCGCTGTTTTTGGTCCGACGCCTGAGACCGTGAGCAGTAGTTCAAAAAGAGTTAGTTCTTCCTGCGATATAAATCCGAACAAATCAAACGCATCTTCTCGGATATGCGTATGGATAAAAAGAAACGTTTTTTTATTTGGGGTTAACGTTTTTGCAAGAGTGTCCGTGATACTGACCGCATAGCCAACATCGTCGACAAAAAATAGAATCGGATTTTTTTTAACAGTGTGGACAGTGCCAATCAGTGCGCCAATCATATACAGGCCTCCTTCATCCGATAGGAAAATGCATGGGTAAGGGCAATGGCCAGTGCATCCGCAACATCGTCTGGTTTCGGTGTTTCCCGCAAGTGCAGTTGTTTCGTTACCATATATTGTACCTGTCCCTTGTCCGCTTTTCCATCACCGGTAATTGCGCGCTTGATAGTGAGCGGCGAGTACGATGCTGTTTTTATATGGTGGTTGGCGCATGCAAGAAGAAGAACTCCGCGCGCCTGACCGACGGCAATAGCGGTTTTTGCATTTGTTGAAAAATACAGATCTTCAATCGAAACCGCTTCCGGTTTATAGCGTGTAATGAGTGTTTGTAGCGCGTCAAAAATCTCTTTTAACCTGTCTTCTGCACAAGTATCTTTATCTGTTTCAATAAGACCATACGCGATTGATTCGTATGTTGATCCGTTTGTTTCGACAACACCCCATCCGACTCTCGCTGTTCCCGGATCAAGTCCTAAAATAATCATGGTACTGTTATATCATATTCGCTTTCGTTTTTCTTGTTAACACCGTATACTTAGTACATCTATGCCATTTCTTGGTAAGTTTATTTTGACGTTTTTGACTTCCGCGGTTGTTGTGTCGGGTGCAAGTTTGGCGTGGCCGAAATTAACAAGTCAGCCAATGCCTGAAATGCTTAAAAAAGTTCGGGAGTTTGTCATACAGACAGATGCGGGGAAACAGACTGCAGAGACTCTTGGTGTGACTGATATGGAAGGGGTTGAACCTATCAATATTTCTTCGG
This sequence comes from Microgenomates group bacterium, assembly GCA_049287205.1. GTDB lineage: Bacteria > Patescibacteriota > Microgenomatia > UBA10105 > UBA927 > CAIJMI01. The sequence goes on along the minus strand of JBAQFJ010000001.1, from coordinate 642,343 downwards.
TTGCAGCATCAGCTGTTTCAACTGTTGTTACCACCGCATCAGAAAAAGTACAGGAGACTGCGACAAAAGAAATAATTATTCAGGTGGTGAAAAAAATTGAAACGTTAGATCCGGAATCACAAACAGTAATAAAAGAAGTAATTTGTAAATAATATTTTTTTAACAGTATGAATGAAGAACTCGTACAAAGAACAAAACAATTATTGGAAAAACTTGACCTTGACGGGAAGCGGCGTGCTATTCGGGAACTTGAAGCGGAAAGCATGAAGGAAGATTTCTGGAAAGACGCGAAGCCTGCTGCTAAAAAAATGAAACACATGGCGGAACTCGGCAAAGAAGTGGAAGAGGGGGAAATGCTGGAGCTTCTTATGTCAGAAGGAAATGAGACAGACTTGGAAAAAGAATTGAACCGAATGGAATTTGCGTTGTATTTGTCCAGTCCCTATGATCGGGGAGATGCGATACTGGCACTGCATTCGGGGCAGGGTGGCACGGAAGCAATGGATTGGACATCAATGCTCTATCGTATGTACACGAGGTACTGTGAAAGAAAAGGGTGGTCTGCAGAGGAAATTGATTTTACCGCAGGAGATGAAGCAGGAATTAAAAGTGTGACGATTGAGGTGAGTGGTGCATACGCATACGGATTTTTGAAAGCAGAAAGCGGCGTCCATCGGTTAGTCAGACAATCACCGTTTAATGCGGATAATTTACGTCAGACATCATTTGCTATGGTTGAGGTATTGCCTGTCGTTGAAGACTCTCAAGAGATAATCTTCAAGGAAGAGGATTTGGATTGGGAATTTTACAGGTCCGGCGGAAAAGGCGGACAGAACGTTAATAAAGTTTCAACTGCAGTCAGACTGAAGCATATACCGTCGGGAATTGTTGTGACATGCCAAAGTGAACGGTATCAGGGGCAAAATCGGGAATACGCACTGAAGATTCTTCGGGCAAAACTGTGGACGCTTGAGGAAGAAAAGCGGCAGTCAGAACAGGATAAATACAAAGGTGTGTATAAAACACCGGGGTGGGGAAATCAGATCAGATCCTATGTATTACACCCATACCATATGGTAAAAGACGTGCGTACCCAGTGTGAAACGAGTAATACTGACAGGGTACTGGACGGAGATATTGAAGATTTTATCATGGCATACTTGAAAAAAATCACATAAGTCGTAATAATGGAGGAACTATGGAAAAATTTGAACCGCTGCAAAAACAAGTACAAGTACCTTCAATGAAGGAGGAGGCAGTAATGACAAAACAAACAAAAGTAATAGTTCTCGGAGTTTTTCTTGTAATGATTCTTTTTGGAGTGATAACGGGATATTTTATTGCCGGAGGGAAACAGTCGGCGTCAGGTTCAGCTTCATCAGCTGCTGCAGGTCCGACGGCAACCGGAAAGAATGTATTTGGAAGCGCTGATACAAAAACGTTTACTGATAGTGCGACAGGGACAATCGAAAAGGGCGGTATCAGTAATGAGGGAACACACAAGCTTATTCGCGAAGGCGGAGCATCACAGACTGCATGTCTTGTGTCATCAGTGTTAGATCTGGATCAGTTTGTGGGTAAAAAAGTGAAAGTTACGAGTAAAACAATGGAAGCAAAATCCTGTCCATGGCTCATGGATGTGGGACAAATAGAAGTTTTGTAAGGAATGATTCAATTAATTCATGTATCAAAAGATTATGGAGGGGAACGCAAAGCACTCTCCGACATTTCCGTTGAAATACCAGACGGGGATTTCGTTTTTCTTATCGGTCCAACCGGTGCAGGAAAAACAACGCTGTTAAAATTATTGACCCGTGAACTTCTTCCTACTGAAGGACAGATTCTTATAGACAGCGAAGATATTGCGATGATTCCCGAATCACAATTATTTATGCTCCGAAGAAAAGTCGGTATGGTATTCCAAGATCTCAAACTGCTCATGGACAGGACAGTTTTTGAAAATATCGCAGTCGGAATGGAAGTTCTGGGTAAGTCCGAAGAAGAGATTGAAAAAGGCGTCATGGACGTCTTAGGGCTTGTGGAACTTGCAGATAAAGCGCATTTTTTTCCGGTGCAACTTTCTCAGGGAGAAAAGCAAAGAATCGCACTGGCAAGAGCAATCGTTGCAGGGCCGAGTGTGCTGTTGGCGGATGAACCGACGGGAAATCTGGATCCGGAAACAAGTGAAGATATTATGGAAATATTAAAGGAAGTGAATAAAATGGGAACGACAGTATTGATCGTAACGCATAATTCGTTGCTTGTGGATGCGCATAAAAAACGGACATTGACGATGAAAGAAGGAAGTATTGTCAGTGATGAGACAAAAGGAAAATACCATTTTACAAAACGTGCACATCATGGAAAAAAACATGAGGAAGAACACAAGGAAGAAAGGAACAATCATGAAAAAGAAGACTAATTCATTGTGGACGCATATCAGGAGATCCCCCTATCAGTCTTTCGCTGCGGTGTTAACCATGTTTATCACGTTTCTTTTGACGGGTATTGTTTTATTGACGACCAGTCTGTCATTTGCTATTTTGCAATACTTCGAAAGTAAGCCGCAGCTGACGGTTTTTTTCTTGGAAAAAGCAGGGAAACCGGAAGCGGATGTGTTAACCATTGCGCTCGAAGGAACTGAGAAGATCGCATCAACAAAATTTGTATCAAAAGAAGAAGCTTTGGCAATTTATAAAGAGCAGAATAAAAACGATCCATTATTATTGGAAATGGTGACAGCAGATATTCTTCCCGCATCGTTGGAAGTGACGGCAAAAGATCCGAGATTTTTATCGGAGCTTGAACCAATCATTCAGCAAGCCGACGGGGTAGAAGAGGTTGTGTTTCAGAAAGACGTGGTTGATTCACTGCTCGCATGGACAAACGCAATACGAAATGTTGGTGGAGTCCTTGCGATACTTCTTGCTGTTGATTCGCTCCTGATTATTATGACGGTGATCAGCATGAAAATTGCGCTCAAAAAAGAAGAGATTGATATTTTAAAACTTATAGGTGCATCTCCATGGTATATTCGTATGCCGTTTATTCTTGAGGGAGGGTTATACGGTCTTGCGGGATCATTTGCCGCATGGACGGTGATTATGATTCTTGTGGTTGTGTTTCGTGGAAGCATCGTATCATTTTTAGGCGCGATTCCTGTGATACAAACAGTGTTGGGCAACATGCTTTCCACCACATCGCTTTTGATTTCCGCCGGATTTTTAGTGTCTATGGTTTCTTTCGGATTTCTTCTCGGTGCAGTGGGCAGCTTGGTTTCATTAGGTAGGTATATTAAATTTTAAGTCATGCATGAAGAGAATAGTCGTCATCATCTGTACGCTTTGCATCTCGCTGTTGTTGCAGTTGCCTGTTTTTGCCGTTGATTGTACTTCGTCCGATCCCTGCAAAGGAAAATCAGTTGAAGAGTCCGTCACCTGTTATCAGCAAGTGGTAGACAGTTGTCAAAATACTAAAAATACTCTTTCTTCACAAATCAGTTATTTGAATAATCAAATTCAACTGACCACATTTCAAATTCAGAGTGTCAAGGGATTTATCGCAAACCTTACTGCAGAAATCAATCAACTTGCGGGTGAAGTGGAAATTCTGGAAACTAAATTAACAAAACAGACGGAGCTGTTACAAAAACGCGTACCTGAATCTTATAAAGAATATGTGAAGTCAAGTGATTTTACGTCATTGATGTTCAGTAAAGATATCGGCGATTTGGTTGCCAGAATTCAATACATTAAAAAAGTACAACAGCAGGATCTTAAGTTATTTGTGCAATACAAAGCAACACAGAACAACTATGCCGAAAGGAAAACGCAGCGTGAAGAAAAGAAACAAAAACAAGTGGAAGCGGAAAAAGAACTCGAATACAAAAATAAACAACTGGCGCAGCAAAAGCAGGATAAAGATATGTTGCTTGCTCAGACAAAAGGGCAGGAATCTATTTTTCAAAATCTGCTCGCGGCTGCACGCGCTGAGTATCAACAAATACAGGGAATTATTGCGGGAGGCGGTTCAGAGGTAAAAGTAGGGGAAGTGAAAAAAGGAGATAAAATTGCCTCAGTTATTTCCGGCTCATCGTGTAATTCCACCGGTACGCATCTCCATTTTACCGTGAGTAAAAACGGCATAACGGAAAATCCGTTCAATTATTTAAAATCTGTTGATCATGTAAATGACTCGGGAGGTGATGCGTTTAATCCGTCAGGCAGTTGGGATTGGCCAATCGCGCCACAGATACAATTAAACCAAGGGTATGGGAATACCTGGTATGTCAGAATGTACCGGCCGTATCCAACCCACAACGGTATTGATATTGATGGATCTTCATTAGATGTGAAAGCGGTTCAGGATGGTACGGTGTATCGCGGTTTTTATTCCGGAAATTGCCGTTTGCAGTATGTAAGACTTGAACATAAAGATGGAGGAATTATGACATATTATCTCCATGTCAACTATAACTGACGAACAGTACATAACACTATGTCTGCCCGAATTCCAACAATCGTTGGCGTGGTAGTTTATTTCTTTTTCTTTCGTATCCCTATTTCATTCGCCGTTTCTGGTGTCGTGTTTACTCCGTTAGAAATTGATTCGGCCAGTCCAATCATTGGTGATACCTTTGCTGTACAGGCGACCGCAAGCGGAGGAATGACTGGTGCAGTGTATTATCTTAAGTGTCGCATAGGTCAAACAAGTTCAAGTTTGACAGAGGGGCAGACATATAACACAACAACAGAAAAATGGTTAGATGATACAAGCGCCTGGATTGATATGCCGCAAGTTATGATACAAAATGACGGATCTTGGAGGGGTGCGCTTCCATGCCGTATTAAGACATCCGCTGTCGATGAGATAAAACTATTATTTCTCAGGGGCTGTTTGCAGGTAAATGATGCGTGCGGAACAAGTTTTCAATCTGCAAATTATTTATCATTCTCACCGATACTGCCCACTGCAACAATGGCACCGACAGTAACACCGACAGTGACGCCAACTCCTGCCAAAGGTCCAACCAACACCCCTGCTGTATCAACGGTTTTGATAACAACGCCGACACCAATAAACCCATCCAGTAAACCGACATCCTTTGTGCAAATTCTTTCACAGGTAACGGTTGTTGATGAAATGGCACCATCTGGTACTGTACTTGGTCAGACAAATGAAACTCAAAAGAATGCTTCAGGGAGCATGGATATGTTGTCCGAGAAACGACCCTATATTATTGCATTATTGTTTGTCGGTATTGGGCTTTCTCTTCTTGCTGCTGTATCAGTTATTAAAATTCGCTATACTAAAGACATATGAAACAGGTGCGCTTCTGGTTGCCGGTTATAATCTGGATGGGAGTGATTTTTGCATTCTCTGCACGGCAAAAGATTGCTGTCACCGATTCTTATGTTTTGAGTTTTATGTTTTTTAAGACACTGCATCTTATCGAATATGCGTTTTTATATGTGGTCACGTACAGGGCGGTAAAAAATACATTGGGTATGCAAAAAAGCTGGATTTGGTTGCTACCTTTTTGCATTACTGTATTATTTGCAATAACTGATGAATTGCATCAGTCCTACGTTCCAACGCGTGAAGGGAAGCCGCGTGATGCTATAATTGACATGTTTGGAGCAATGTTCGCATGGATAAGTCTGAAATTACTATTACCAAAAATGCCGAAGAAACTCAAAAACTTGGCGAAAAGTTGGCAGATCGCCTGATACAAAAGGGGAGTAAAAACTCACCGCATATTATCTGTTTGTACGGTGATTTAGGAATGGGGAAGACCACGTTTGTTCAGGGGGTTGCGAAGGGATTAGGCCTCACCTCTCGCCTGCTCTCGCCTACTTTCATTATTGTACGACGTCAACAATTGTCCAATATTGACAGGTTCTTTTTCCATCTGGATCTCTATCGGTTAACGAGTGAACAAAGTATACAAGAATTAGGAATACAGGAAATGTTTAACGATGAGAAAAATATTGTGATCATTGAGTGGGCTGAGCGGCTCGGTAGGCTTTTGCCGGAGAAACGAATAGACTTTCGGTTTACCCATGGCGCTTCTGAATCCGAACGGAGGATTGAAATTACCTATGGTACCAATTGATGAACAAATTCAAAAAGCAATTGCCACTGTGAATGCGGGAGGAATTATTATTTTTCCGACAGACACCGCATTTGGAATCGGTTGCAGGATTGATAAGCCTGAATCCATTGATAGGTTATTTAAAATTCGGAAAAGACCCGCAACGCAGGCATTGCCTGTACTGGTGCCAAATATGGAGGCTGCGTTCCCCTTTTATCAACATTCGTCAGATATTGTACGACGTCTTATGAAAATATATTGGCCGGGAGCATTGACCATAGTGGATATGTGTAAAAAAGAATTGATATACTCCCCTATTTGCGGGGACGGTGATACGGTTGGTATGCGGCATCCGAAACATGAGACGCTCCAGAGAATTTTAGACGGAGTAAAGATACCAATCGTTGGGCCTTCAGCAAATTTTCACGGTGAACCCACACCATATCGCTTTGAAGATTTGAATCCGAAATTGACGAGCCAGGTTGATTTTGTTGTTCCGGGAGTGTGTCCTATCGGTACTGTTTCAACAGTTGTGGATTGTACAGTAACGCCATATCGTATTATTCGTCAGGGAGCGGTTATACTATGAAAACGCTCCATTTGACGATCGATTCACGGGACGCCAAAAAAACAAACATAACAGTGGTTGGCAATGGATATACGGAATCCCTCGTGAATGAAGAAATGACATCCCATTCTCAGGTAATTCTTCCTTTTATTGATTTGGCACTAAAAAAGCATGGTGATTCAGTTTCCGACATTCAAGACATAACCGTACTTGTAGATCAAGGTTCATTTACCGGACGTCGCGTCGGTGTGACAATAGCTCAAACACTCGGATATCTGCTCAACATTCCTGTCAACGGAAATTCGGCAAATGAGCCAATCGAAATCCCCTACGAACAAGATAAGTGGAAGTAGATGATACCCTTCATGTCTGGTGTTTTTACGGGTAAATAGGTATGATAATTATATGGAGCATTTCCTACGTCATTTTTTTGTTCCTCACGTTTCGAATAATCATCACGCGAAAGCATTACATCTTGATTCAATGCTCTGTTACGTGCTTATTTTTGCAATTTTTAACTTTGGAATTCGGATTATGCATAGAGAATTTCCAAATGTGTTGGGGTACGCGACAGATATCCGGGTTGATCAGCTGCTTAGTGGAACAAATGCCAAAAGACAGGCTCTGGGATTATCTCCGCTTACGTACAATGTGACGTTGTCCCAGGCTGCAGCCTTGAAAGCACAGGATATGTTTCAAAATGATTATTGGTCACATAACAGTCCTGAGGGAAAAACACCGTGGACGTTTATTCAACAAGCAGGATATACGTACACAGTTGCAGGGGAAAATCTGGCAAAAAATTTTTCAACGAGTCAAGGGGTTATTGACGCATGGATGGCCTCGCCAACTCATAAGGACAACATTATAAAACCAAGCTATCAGGATATCGGTTTTGCGATAGTAAACGGCGTGTTAAACGGGGAAGAAACAACATTAGTTGTGCAGATGTTTGGCGCAGGAAGCGGACAGCTTGCGGCTGAAAAGCCGGTACAAACCGTTGTGACGGAAAAAGCAGCGGTTGTGGAAGTATATTCAGAACAAACACAACTTGGAGAACAGACGACAAAAGAGGTTGAAGAACAAGTTGTTCCGCCAGTTGAGATAAAACCTGTTGCCGCAGTGAAGCCAACACCTGTTTTGAATGTATTATCGACCATGTTCTCCTCTGTTACGAAAAAGCCAATGATCAATATTCCGACAGTTACCCGTGACGTCGCATTTTTATTTATGGGCCTTTTGATTGGAATTTTAATTATTGACGGCATTGTTGTTTCAAAAAAGAAAATCACCCGTGTTGCCGGGCATAATCTCGCGCATATTTTGTTCTTTACGGCATTTTTTATCGCACTTACCATTGTGAGACGTGGAGTGTTGTTATGAAATTAACGCATGTGAATTATCTGGTACTTCTGATTATCCTGGTAACGGGTGTTTGGACGTTTTGGGGAGCTGCAAACGATAAGGTGATGCAAATGTACATCGGGGTTGCCACAGCAATCTCTTATGTCATTTGGGGAATTATCTATCACAGCCTTGAAGAAGATCTTCATCCAAAAGTTGTGATAGAATATTGTCTTGTTGGTGCAGTTGCAGTTGTATTGCTTTTAACAATACTGTGGACATAACAAAAATAATAGTTTCCTTATTACAGGGAAAGGAGTAGTACATATGCAGGGCTTAATACTTGCGGGAGGTTTAGCAACACGACTTCGTCCGTTGACGCTTGTGACAAACAAGCATCTGTTGCCAGTGTATAACAAACCGATGATTTATTACCCTATTGAGGCGATGCAGCGCGCTGGCGTGAAAGAGGTATTGTTGACAACGGGTGGAGAATCGATTGCGCAGTTTGCCAATCTGTTAACCTCCGGTGAAGAATTTGGTATGCGTTTGTATTACGGTGTACAAAATAATCCGAAAGGCGGAATTGCCGACGCCATTGCACTCGCTGAAGAGTTTACTCATGATGAACCATTGATGGTTATCCTTGGAGATAATATTTTTGATCATGATTTGCGGCCGGCAGTTGAATCTTTTGAAAAACAGGGGGTAGGCGCAAAAGTGTTCGGTATTCATATGCATATGGATGCAAAACACTACGGTGTTATTGAAGTGGATGCTACCGGAAAAGTATTGTCTATCGAAGAAAAACCGGAAAATCCAAAATCAGATATCGCACAGACAGGAATTTATATATATGACAAAAAAGTATTTGAGTACATTAAAAAATTGTCACCTTCCAAAAGAGGTGAACTCGAAGTCACGGATTTGAATAATATGTACCTTCGTGATGGAAATTTGACGTGCGAAATCATTGATTGGTGGGTGGATGCAGGAACGTCCTATGATGAACTATTGCGTGCAAATAATCAGGTTGCTGAAAAAATGAAGAAAGGATCACTATGATTGACGGCGTGATGATAAAAAAATTGGTGAGGCATCCCGACGAACGGGGATATTTTGAAGAAATTATCAGAAATACGGATGAATTTTTTGCTGAAGGGTTTGGACAACTTTCTCATTCATTCATGGTGGAAGGAGTTGTCAAAGCATGGCATCTGCATACGACACAGATTGACTGGTGGTTCTGCGTAAAAGGAAAAATTAAAGCAGCACTCTATGACACTCGTGAGGGGTCTCCAACAAAAGGGGAAACAATGGAATTTGTGTTAGGTGAGGAGCCGGATAATATTGTACTCAAAATTCCTGCAGGTGTCGCACACGGCATGAAGGTTTTGGAAGGCCCGTGTGATTTTGTATATGCAACCAGTAAAACATATGATCCAAAAGAAGAAGGCAGAATTCAGTACGATGATTCAAATATCGGGTATGACTGGGTGCAGGGAAAACCAATTACCAATACCAAAATTACCTAAAAACATATGAAACTATTTGTAACAGGCGGTGCAGGATTTATCGGTTCTAACTTTATTTTGTATTGGATGCGTGAGCATCCGGAAGATAGTGTTGTTAATTTTGACGCCTTGACCTATGCAGGAAATCTGGAAAATCTGAAAAGCGTCGAAACAAATCCGAACTATCATTTTGTGAAAGGCGATATTTGTAATCAAACAGAAGTACAAAAAGCCATGACGGGTTGTGATACAGCGGTACATTTTGCTGCAGAAAGCCACGTTGACCGTTCCATTCTTGATGCCTCCCCTTTTATAAAGACAAACGTGTTAGGTACACAGGTGCTTCTTGAAGCAGCTGTACAGCTGTCTGTTAAACGGTTTCATCATGTATCGACCGATGAGGTATTCGGATCACTGGAGCTTGGAAGTGGTACAAAGTTTGATGAGAAGACGACATATAATCCGCATAGTCCGTATTCTGCAAGCAAAGCGGGGTCAGATCATATCGTCAGAGCGTATCACGATACCTACGGCTTGCCGATTACGATAACGAATTGTTCAAATAATTATGGACCGTTTCAATTCCCGGAAAAATTTATTCCGCTTACAATCACCAATATTCTTGAAGGAAAAAAAGTTCCTGTGTATGGAGACGGATTAAATGTCAGAGATTGGCTCTATGTTGAAGATCATTGTAGGGCTATTGATCTGGTTCTTACCAAGGGGCGTATCGGTGAAACGTATTGTGTGGGAGGCGTTGCTGAAGATATCTCAAATTTTGATGTGGTGAAAAAAATACTTACCATCATGGGACGGGATGAAACACTCATCGAATTTGTCAAAGACAGGCTCGGTCATGACAGGCGATATGCGATTGACTCAACAAAAATTACTACTGAGCTCGGGTGGAAACCACAGTATGGATTTGATAATTGGCTTGAAAAAACAGTCGTGTGGTATCAGGAAAATAAAAAGTGGTGGCAGGATATTAAAACCGGCGCATATCAATCGTATTATAAGAAACAATACGGAGGAAAACAGAAATGAATATTTTAGGAACCGGACTAACTGGCATGGTTGGGTCGAGAGTTGTTGAATTACTATCTCCGGAATACTCATTTGAAAACTTAAGTTTAGAAACCGGGATTGATATCACGGATGCTGTCGCCTTAGAAAAACGATTTGCCGCATCCGATGCCCCTTGGGTGTTTCATTTTGCCGCATATACAGATGTACAGGGTGCTGAAAAAGAAAAAGAACTGCGGGAACAAAGTATGGCATGGAAAGTAAATGTTGATGCTACAAAACATATTGTGTCATTGTGTAAAAAATACGGGAAACGAATGCTCTATATTTCAACCGATTACGTATTTGATGGAACAAAAGATGAATACAATGAAAACGATATACCAAATCCGTTAAGTTTTTATACAGAAACAAAATTTTTTGGGGAAGTTGCTGTTAAGGAATTAGGAGACAATGGTGTTATTGTACGAATCGGAAATCCATACAGAGCAAATCCAAAGGTAGTGACGCCAAAAACAAAATTAGATGTTGTGCACCGAATTCGAAACCGTCTGGCAGAACATTTGCCTATTTCTTCACCGATTGACCAGATTTTTACGTGTACATTTATTGATGATCTTGCAGTCGCCATTGACGCCATAGTGAAACACAACGCCAGTGGTATCTTCCATGTACCGAGCGAAAAATCAATTGTGACGTATGACATGATGCTGCTTATTGCAAGAGTTTTCGGTCTTGATGAGAAGTTAGTTGGGAAAACGACCTACGCGGAATTTTTTAAAGGCCGGGCGGCAATTCCACAAAAAGCCGCACTGAGACATGATAGAATTGATGCCTTGGGTGTGCGTCTTCATACCGTTGAATCGGGTCTTGAAGAGGTAAAAAAACAAGAAGCAGTATAAATTTTTTAGGAGGATTTAGTGTATGACAATATCATTTATTGGTCATGGATATGTGGGATTAGTAACGGCAGCGATATTTGCTGACCTTGGGAATACCGTTTGGGTAGTTGGAAGAAATCAGGAAAAAATTGAAAAACTGAAAAAAGGAATTGCAACATTTTATGAACCGGGTCTTTCAGAAATTGTGAAGAGAAACGTTGATGCCGGCAGGCTTATTTTTACTCTTGATTATAAAGCTGCTGTCGTTCCTTCCGAAATTATTTTTATCGCTGTCGGAACCCCGCCAAAACCAACAGGAGATGCAGATCTTACGGAAGTCTTTAATGCAGCACGGGAAATCGGAAAAAATTTAGTGGGATACAAAGTTGTTTCCGTAAAAAGCACAGTGCCGCCGGGAACAAATAAAAAAGTCGGTGAGATTCTGGATGAAGTAAAGCCTGCAGGTTCTTCATTTGCCATTGCTTCATGTCCTGAGTTTTTGCGTCAGGGGCAGGCAGTGGGTGACACACAGCATCCGCAACGTGTTGTGATCGGTACGACATCTGACAGGGCACAAAAATTACTTGTCGATCTTCATAAAACGATTGATACGAAATTGGTTTTGTGCAATGTTGAAACGGCAGAGCTCATCAAATATGCGGCCAATTCTATGCTTTCAGTAAAAATTTCTTTCGCCAACGCACTTGCCTTCTTGTCAGAAAAAGTTGGAGCAGACGTTGAGAAAGTCTTGGAAGGCGTTGGTCTTGACGCGCGAATTGGGAGAAGTTTCTTATATCCTGGCGTTGGGTATGGCGGGAGTTGTTTCCCAAAAGACGTCAAAGCATTAATTGCCATTGCACGGGATTATGATTATGATTTTACGCTTCTTAAGGCGACGGATGAAATTAATGATGAAGCCAGATTACACTTTATTCGTAAGATTGAAAACCATTTCGCGGGTGTTCTGAAAGGGAAAACAATCGGTGTATTAGGATTATCGTTCAAGCCGGATACGGATGATATGCGGTTTGCTCCATCAATTACGATAATTTCTGCTTTGGTAAAAGGCGGTGCAGTGGTGAGAGTTTATGATCCTGTCGCGATGGAAAATGCGAAAAAAGTATTGCCCGAGGGCGTTATCTATACAAATTCAGCATATGAGGCAGCGGATGGCGTTGATGCGGTCGTTGTTGTGACGGAATGGAATGAATTTAAACAACTTGATATGGTTCGACTAGCGGGTTCGTTAAAAGAACGCGTGTTATTTGACGGAAGAAATATGTATGATCCGCAAAAAATGAAAGATCTTGGATATCGATATTTCGGTGTCGGAAGAATGTAATATCGTTTTATAAATGTTTACGGTATAATATACCTAAATTCAAGTACTTAAGGAGGAAAATTTGTATGGCAGCAAAAAAAGCACTTATAACAGGAATTGGCGGTTTCGTAGGAAGTCACATGGCAGAACTCCTGCTTTCCAAAGGATATGAGGTGTATGGGTTGATTAGACCGAGATCACGCATGGATCTTATTGAAGGAATTAAACCCAAATTACATTTGGAAGATGCAGATATTTTAGATTCACATAGTTTGTATGGAACGATCTCCAGAATTCAACCGGATTATATTTTTCATCTTGCTGCACAATCATTTGTTCCAACATCTTGGGTTTCACCATCGGTGACGTTAGAAGTGAATATTATCGGATCAGCAAATCTTTTTGAAGCTGTCCGTCAAGCAAAAATAAATCCTGCAATCCAAATTGCATGTTCTTCGGAAGAATACGGATTAGTGCATCCTGATGAAGTGCCAATTAAAGAAACAAATCCGCTCCGTCCGCAAAGCCCATATGGTGTTTCAAAAGTGGCGATGGATTATCTTGGATATCAGTATTTCTGTTCGTATGGTATGAACATTATCAGAACTCGAGGATTCAATCACACGGGCCCAAGGCGCGGTGAAACATTTGTGACATCAAATTTTGCAAAACAAATTGCAATGATAGAAAAAGGCAAACTGGAACCGGTGATTCATGTCGGAAATCTGGAAGCAAAACGGGATTGGACAGATGTCCGTGATATGGTCAAAGCATATTTGCTTACTGTTGAAAAATGTGAAGCGGGCGATGTATACAATGTGTGTACAGGTAATGCGATCGTAATCGGAGATATGCTGCAGATGCTTATTGGCATGAGCAAAGTGAAAGTGGAAGTGAAACAGGATCCGGCTCGCATGCGTCCATCAGAAGTTCCCGTCCTTATTGGTGACAACAGCAAATTTGTGGCAAAAACCGGATGGAAACCGGAAATTCCATTTGAAAAAACAATGGAAGACCTTCTCAACTATTGGCGAGAACGGGTCTGATAGTCGAGGTAGACCAAAAGGTGTTTTCTATGAAAACGGTCATCATTCTCCCAACGTATAACGAGCGCGAAAATATTGTGACGCTCCTTGATGCGTTACATGTTGAAGCAAAAAAGATTAAAAATCACGCAATCACCTATGTCATCGTAGATGATTCGTCACCTGACGGTACAGGAGCAGTGGTGAATGAATATATAAAAACACACAAAGACACGTATATCATCACAGGAAAAAAAGAAGGACTAGGAAGGGCGCTTCTTCGCGGGATGACGTATGCAGTCGAAGAATTGAAAGCTGAAATTGTTATCCAAATGGACTGTGATTTGTCTCATGATCCGACACGTGTTCCACTGTTTATGGCGGCAATTGATGACGGAGCGGATTTTGTCGTGGGAAGCAGATATATCAAAGGTGGATCAATTCCTGACAATTGGGGATTGCATCGGAAAATTTTTAGTGTATTGGGTAATGCCATCGTTCGTTATGGCTTGCGTTTTCCCAAAACACATGATTGGACAGGCGGGTATCGCGCGTATAAGAAAAAATATTATGAACTGTTTGCCGGTGAGATGAAGGAGTACAGCGGGTATGTGTTTCAGATAGCATTTTTACATAAGGCTATTTCGAGCGGGGCGAAGATTGTGGAAGTGCCGATTCATTTTACAGACAGACTGTATGGTCATTCAAAAATAGCGCCGGGGGAATATATTAAAAATGTACTTCTCTATGTTGCAGGTTCACTCATTCACGAACTCAGATACGGATCGTTTGGGAAATTCCTTGTCGTAGGAGGAATTGGATTTGTCTTGAATGCGGTGCTGCTTATTGTTTTTCGGGAACTTGTCGGATTATCCGCCTCGATCGCAAACCTTATCGGTGCAGCCGTTGCCATATTTTCTAATTTTAATTTTAATAACATTTGGACATTTAAGGATCAGAAGATTGATTCCGTTGGGAAATATTTAGGGAAACTTATCCAATTTTACGGAACATCGTTGTTTGGTGTTATTGTTATCCAAACAGGGACAATTGAACTTGCAACACGTCTTTTCGGAGAAACGTATTATTTTGTTTATTTTTTGATAGGTACCTCATTGCTTCTTGTTTGGAATTATTTTATGTATTCTCGCGTGATTTGGAAAAAGCGAACCTAATTATTTATGAAACGGTTTTGGAAATTTATTATCCGTTGGCTTCCACTCCTTATTATTCTTTGCGTTGCCGCATATCTTAGACTGTATAAGATTAATGAGTACATGACGTTTCTTGGCGATGAAGGTCGTGATGCGCTGGTCGTAAAACGAATGATCGTTGATGGAAAATTTACCCTCCTTGGCCCTACCGCATCAGTTGGTGGGTTTTTTATGGGACCAATCTACTATTATTTTATGGCACCTTTTCTGTGGGCATTTCGGTTAAACCCTGTCGGCCCCGCCATAATGGTCGCCTTGTTTGGAATTGCAACGGTATATCTGACATACTTGGTCGGATCAAAATGGTTTTCAAAACCGGTCGGCCTTATCGCCGCGGCGTTGTATACAGTGTCACCCATTGTGATATCCTTTTCGAGGTCTTCTTGGAATCCTAATATCGTTCCGTTTTTTGCGCTCCTGTCGCTTTTTATGCTATGGAAAGCCAAAGAGGAAAACAATTTCAGGTTATTATTTTGGGTAGGACTTTGCGCTGGGATTGGCATACAATTGCACTACACATATTTATTTCTTATTGTGACGCAAGTGCTTCTCGTTGCGTATTCCATAAAACAAATCAAAGCGCGTGATATCGGATTTGGAATACTTGGTATAGTAGTGGGATTTTCTCCATTTTTAGCATTTGAACTACGGCATGGGTTTTTGAATTCGCGGGCAATTCTTGAATTCATATTTCAAGGAAAGGATACAGGATTTGTTTTTTCCTATTTTGTTTCAAATATTCAGGATGTATACGTACGGTTGTTTGGCAGGTTTCTTTTACGAATTCCTGAAGCGGGAGCGCTCGGAGGTGTCGTGAGGCCTATCCGTGATGTGTGGATATGGGGAGAAGTTCTTCTGTCACTTGGCGGACTGTTTGCGCTACTGACTCGATTTGTGCGGGCGAGGAAAACGGGAAGCAAGAAGGAAATGAATACATTTGTCTTGATGCTTCTCTGGTTGGTAGTGCCTCTGTTTTTCTTTGGTGTGTATAAAAAAAATATTTATGACTATTACTTTGGTATGCTGTTTCCGTTGCCATTTTTCTTAACCGCACTACTTCTTCATGATGTATTGAACATAAAAAAAATTGGAAAAATGGTCGGCGGTATCGCAATTGCAGCACTCATCCTGTTTAATTGGCAGGGTCGGCCGTTTATCTATGAGCCGAATAATCAGTTGTCTCAGGTGGAAAACATCTCACGGGAAATTGTGAGTCACACGGAGGGAAAACCATTTAACTTTGCTCTCATCACCACCGGAAATTCAGACCACGCGTACCGGTATTTTTTCGAGATATGGAATCAAAAGCCTGTTGTTATTGAAAACACAGACAATGATCCGCAAAGGAAAACAGTGACAGAGCAGTTACTCATTGTTTGTGAAGATATTTTTTGTCAGCCATTAGGGGACTCACTATGGGAAGTTGCGGGATTTGGTAGGGCTGAGATTGCTGGTGTTTGGGATGTCTCAGTTGTTAAAATATATAAACTCGTTCATTATAAAGAATAGCCTATGGAAACACCTTTTTTATCAGTGGTCATCCCTGCGTATAACGAAGAAACAAATATTCGTCTTGGTGCATTCGATAAAGTGCTTCGGTATCTCGAGGCGAGAAGTTATACATGGGAAGTGATTGTCGTTGATGATGGGTCTTCTGATAACACAGCTCGTCTTACGGATGAATTTATCGGAAAAAATGTTCATGTTCGGATTATGAGGAATCCGCATCAGGGGAAAGCCGCAACAGTGATGACGGGGATCATGGAAGCAAAAGGAGATATTGTACTTTTTAGTGATTTGGATCAGGCAACACCATTAAAAGAGATTGAGAAAATATTGCCGTGGTTTGAAAAGAACTACGATGTCGTCATCGGTTCCAGGAAGGGTAAACGGGAAGGAGCGCCAATGCTCAGGAGAGTCATGGCGCGGGGATTTATGTTGCTTCGGACTGTGATACTCGGGCTCAGGGGGATTTCTGACACACAATGCGGATTTAAGGCATTCAAACGGGTAGTTGCACAGGATATTTTTCGACATTTATCACTCTACGGGAAACAAAAGACGGTGAACGGTGCCATGGTAACCGCGGGGTTTGACATCGAAGTACTGTTTTTGGCAAAAACCCTCGGATATAAAATTAAGGAAATTCCTGTTGAATGGCATTATGTGGAAACACGCAGGGTGAATCCTGTAAAAGATTCATGGGAAGGACTTCTTGATATACTGCATATTCGGATAAATGCCTGGAAAGGCATATATCGAAACCAATAATGATATTCATGAAAAAACATATTTCGCCCTTTGGTTGGATCTTTGTGATCGGATATGCACTCGTTGGCGCGTTGCTTTTGGCGTATTCGTATACACAAGTGGATTTAGGGCTGACACTCACAAATGCAAGTATATGGCGTGTTATTCAGACATGGTTTCAGCAGATCGGGTATTTTAATCGGCCCTTGTCCACAAAAATTTTTGTGGGGCTGATTGTGTTCCTCTTTGTATTGTACGGGTATATATTGAAAGCCGTTAAAGACAAAAAACTTACGAGTAAAGAATTATGGATATGCGTTGGTGCAATAGTCGCAACAACCCTCATTTCGTATCCGGCGTTTTCTTATGATTTTTTTAATTATTTGTTTACTGCAAAGACGGTGTTGGTATATCACAAAAATCCATATGTGGTAACGCCGCTTCAATTTCAAGGCGTTGATCCATGGTTGTCCTTTATGCATTGGACACATCTGGTAAGTGCGTATACGCCATTATGGATTATAGTCACCTTAGCTCCGTTTTTTTTCGGATTCGGATATTTTTTACTGCTTATCTGGAATTTGAAAATCGTCATAGCACTTGCGTATGTGGCTACAGCAATAGGTATTGGAAAAATTTTAGAGAGTGAAGATCCTGATAGGAAATTATTCGGAATTGCGATATTTGCATTGAATCCTTTAATTATTATTGAATGTTTAGTAAGTCCTCATAATGACATTCTTATGATGGCGATGGCTATCTGGGCGATTGTTTTATATAAAAAGAATAGAAAATGGCTCTCATGGGTATTACTTGCGGGTTCGGTTGCAATGAAGTTAATGACCATTTTTTTGATTCCGGCATTTTTTGTTGGTTGGAAACGGCGGATAGCGCTAAGTTGTATGGTCGTCGGATTTTTGGCGGTATTAACACAGCGTGAAGCGCTTTCTTGGTATTGGGTGTGGATAGTTCCATTTATCGCATTAGTTCCTGATGTTTCTTTCTTGTTGATTGTTAGTACGGGGGTTTCTCTGGGGTTTTTGCTTCAATATGCTCCATTTTTATATTTTGGTGATTGGAATACTCCTGTACCCTTGATAAAAGTATGGGTGACTTGGGTGCCGATTGCCCTGAGCGCTCTCATCGCAGGTATTTTGATCATAAAAAAGAAACGAACTCCTTCGGAAAAGACTTCCTGATTGTATTTGTAACACCCCTGTTTATTCCGCTATAATGGAGTGTATGGGAATAATCAAAAGGATTCTGAACAGTCCAATAACGTGGGTGGTCGGAATTTCGGTTATTTATGTTCTTTCGAGGCTAACAAATCTTACAGCCTTACCTATATTTACCGATGAAGCCATTTATCTTCGGTGGAGCCAAATAGGGGGGAATGATGCTTCTTGGCGGTTTATATCCTTAACTGACGGCAAACAGCCATTATTTACTTGGTTTGTTATGGCTGCAATGCGGTGTATTAAGGATCCGCTTTTCGCAGGACGGATGGTATCGGTTGTTGCAGGATTTGTGAGTATTTGGGGGATGTACGCATTAGGTTCCGAGCTGTTTAAAAACAAGCGTATCGGTGTGATTGCATCGCTTTTGTATCTGATCAGTCCGTTTACCTTAATGTATGACCGCATGGCGCTATACGATGCTCTCGTTGCAACATTTTTTATCTGGAATGGCTTTTTTACCGTCCTTTTGGCTCGTCGTGAACGACTTGATGTTGCGCTTATTTTGGGTTTATCAATTGGTGTCGGAATGTTGAATAAAACATCGGCGAATTTCAGTCTCTATCTTTTGCCTCTATCATTACTCCTTTTTAATTTTAAAGAAAAAAGAGTACTCAAAAGGTTGGCAAAATGGGTGGGACTGGCGCTTATTGTTGCTGTGTTGTCTCAGGCAATCTACAGCATTCTGCGGTTATCTCCGTATTTTTATATCATCGCGCAAAAAGATACCACATTTATTTATACGTATGCTGAATGGATTACCCACCCATTCCGGTTTTGGAGAGGAAATCTTCACGGGGAATTTGATTGGATGATCAGTTATCTGACCATCCCTATTTTTATCGCGTCTCTTGCTTCCCTTATAGTGTTTTGGAAAAAGCCGATGGAAAAAGTATTACTGCTCGGCTGGTGGTTTGCTCCATTTTTTGCCCTTGCATTGTTTGGAAAAGTTCTCTATCCGCGATATGTGTTGTTTATGTCCATGCCGATGCTCGTACTTGCGGCATACACATTTGATTTTTTATTGCAGAAGATTCGTCCGAAATTTCTGAGTGTTCTATTCATTGGGCTTCTATGCTTTTCTGCAATAAGGTTGTCTGTACAAATTGTAACGGATATTCAATATGCGCCCATTCCAAAATCGGATATTGGTCAATATATCAACGATTGGCCGTCGGGGTGGGGAACAAATGAAATTGTGACGATCCTTGAAACGCAGGCAAAAGATAAGCCAATAGCAGTATATACAGAAGGAACGTTTGGTCTCTACCCATTTGCACTTGAAATATATCTTTGGCAGAACAAAAATATTAAAATTTCTGGAATTTGGCCACCGCCCGAAACAATTCCGCCAGACGTTCAAAAATCCGCAGAAGAGAAAGATACCTATTATGTTGTCTATCAAAAACAGGATCCAAATGCATATAAATGGCCGATGACATTGATTGCAAAATATCAAAAAGGAAACAGTGAAAACGTGTATACATTTTTATATAAAATAGAGCTTCCGAAGAAGCCGTAATCAATACCCTTCTTATGAATAAAAAAATATGGTTATTGCTTAGTATTTTCTTTTTACTTGTCGTATCCCTCGTTATTTTATCTCCTATTCTTCGTCCAGGTATGCTCGTCACAGATGACGGAAATTGGATGGTTATTCGATTATCAGCGTTTTATCAAAGTTTTCGTGAAGGGCAATTTCCAGTCAGATTTTTGGGGAGATTGAATCAGAGTTATGGGTATCCGGTCGCGAATTTCTTATATCCGGGATTTATGTATATTGGAAGCATGTTGCACGTGCTTGGATTATCTTTTCAGACATCAGTTGAAGCAATCCTTGTGGGGTCAGTGATGATTGGGGTTATAGGAATGTTTTTGTGGTTGCGTTTGTCGTTTTCGAACATTGCGAGCGTTACCGGAGCATTGTCATATTTGTTAATGCCCTATCTGTTATTTGATATTTTTAAGCGGGGATCAGTGGGAGAAGTTCTCGCGCTTGGATTAATGCCGCTTGTACTGTATGTCATTGAGTCTAAAAATACATGGTTGCTTGCGCCTGTCATTGCGCTTTTGGCAATCAGTCATAATACACTCGCCGCTTTTTTTATTCCTTTGGCATTGGCATACATAGTGTTAAAAAAATATTGGCACCTTATTCCGCAGTTTATTTTTGGAGTTGGAATGTCTTCATTCTTTTGGCTTCCTGCCTTTTTTGAACGGGTATTTGTAAATTTCGACACAACCGTCATTTCCAATCCAGGCGCATATTTTACCATGAGCAATTCTCTTATCCTCGCGAGTTTCCCATTTTTTATCGCCGCTTTGTATGTTGCGTTTAAACGGCCGATGCGTCAAAAAAAAGAAACCATATTTTTTCTTGCAAGTTTGGCAATCAGTGTGTATTTTGCGACCCGCGGAAGCGCATTTTTTTGGCGAGTTGCGGATTTTGTTAAATTTATTCAATTTCCATTTCGATGGCTGTCGTATATGGTGATTGCAGGTCCATGGATTATCGGAGCAGCCATAAACAAAACAAAAAAAGGGGCGCTTGTTGCTGGTTGTTGTCTGGTGATATTTTTGACGGCTGTATGGGGAACGCAATATATACAGTCCGAAAGCGTTATACATCCTGAGGGGTACTTTACAACAAATGAAGCAACTACTACCGTGCATGACGAATATATGCCGCGTTGGGCCGCAAAACATATGTCGACCCGCGGTACAAAAAAAGTGGAATTTTTCATGGGGAACGGAACGATCGAAGAAAAAATAATTTCTACCCAGAAAATAGACGTAGTTATTCACGCCACAGAAAAAAGTATTATGCAGATTAATACAATTTATTACCCAGGTTGGGGTGCAATGCTTGATGATGCGCCCGTAAAAATACTGTCTGATAATCCATATGGGTTTATGCGTATCATGGTTCCTGAAGGAAAACATCATCTCTATATGGAATTTCGTGAAACGCCGGGAAGATTTCTTGCCGATGTTGTGAGTGTGGTCTTTGGCCTATTGTATGTGATTTCCTGCGTTGTATTCTTTTTTACAAATACATCTGCATCGCGTAAAAGAACAAAGAAAAAATGATATGAAAAAAGCGTTCGGTTTTATCTGTATTATTGTTGTATCATTTTTTGCCATCAAGCCGCTTCTTTCAGATGGGTATTTTCCAATGCATGATGATACGCAAGTTGCCCGAGTTGTAGTAATGGGGCGTGCGCTTCGTGACGGACAATTTCCTGTGCGGATGGTTTCGGATCTCGGATATGGTTTAGGATATCCGATTTTTAATTTTTATGGACCATTGCCGTATTATATTGGCGGCTCTTTATATGCGGTTGGAATGGACAGTGTTGTTGCAACAAAGGTCATGTTTGGCATTGGGGCAGTCCTTGCCCCTATAACATTATTTTTATTGCTGTCTCCTGTGTTTGGCGCTGCAGCTGCAGTTGCGGGCGCTACGCTATTTCTTTTTGCGCCCTATCACGCTGTGCAAATATATATTCGCGGGTCAGTTGGGGAATATTGGGCGATCGCATTTGTGCCGCTTATCCTTTCCGGACTGCTCCGCGCGTTGAAAGAAAAAAGATTTCATTCACAGATAGCAATTGCCGGACTTGCCCTTGCAGGTGTCATTACGTCGCATACTATCCTAGGTTTTTTGACCTGTGCGATGCTGCTATTGGGAATATGCATTTTTTGGGTAATGAAATTGATAAAACAAAAATTAACAAGACAAGACGTCGTGGTTCCAGTTGTTGTTATGGCTCTGGGACTTTCCCTTTCCGCATTTTTTTGGTTACCCGCGTTTGTTGAAATGTCAGCGACGTCAGTTGCCGCGATGGTTAGCTCGGCGAGTACCACATTTTTTGATCATTTTGTCTGCGCCTCGCAATTATGGAATGCGCCATGGGGATTTGCGGGTTCAGCTCCAGGGTGTGTTGACGGTATGTCATTTAAATTTGGGAAATTGCATATACTGCTTTTTGGGATTGCCGTTGGTATGTGGGCATATATGAGGAATTCTAAAAAAGTACACGAAAAAAATGCGTATATGAAAGCAACAATTGGTAGCGTACTTCTGTGCATTCTTTTGATGCTTTCAATATCCGCTTCTTTCTGGCGTATGATTCCATATACATCGTTTATTCAATATCCGTGGAGACTGTTAACCTTTGGCATGATGGGAATTGCAATCGGTGGAGCATACAGTATTTCCGTATTCCGTATTCCCGGTATTCGAATCATGTTGTCGGTAGGTATTATTGCAGCAACAATGTTAGTGAATGCAAAAATATTTGTACCTCAATACCAATACGTTCGGGAGAGTAGCGCGTTTGAGAGTTTTGAAGAATTACGGTTTATAAAATCAAAAATTTCGGATGAATATCTTCCACTTGCCATTCTGAGACCAAAGACGGCAAGTGAGGTGACGAAAGTCACTGTTTCAGGAGAGAGTGCATTTTCTGTTATGCGTCTCACTGAAGCAAGTGCGTCATTTGTTGTGGAAATTATGAGTGAAACAGAACAAAAGATTACGATACATAAAGCATGGTTTCCCGGATGGAAAATGACGGTCAACGGAAGAGAAATTGATCCCAGCATTGAACAGGGTCTTCCTTCTGTGACTATACAGAGCGGAATTAGTATAATAGAATTGCGCTTTCGCGATACACCGGTGCGGGTGCTCGGGAACTGGATGAGTATACTGGGGGTGTTCGTCATCGGTGCGATATATATTTATGGAAAAAAAACCAAGGCTTGATATTGTTATCCCTGTATACAACGAGGAAGAAGAATTGGAGGCGCATACAGAAACGTTGATTACGTTTTTGCATTCGTATCTTCCTGATTTTACATGGACTATTACCATTGCAGATAATGCTTCAACGGATAAAACGCCAGTCATATCAAAAATGCTTGCAAAAAATCACGTGTTTGTCCATACACTTCGATTAGAGCAAAAAGGAAGAGGAAGAGCGGTGAAAAAAGCATGGATGGAGACGAATGCTGATGTGCATTGTTATATGGATGTGGATCTGTCAACCGATTTGAAACATCTTCCGCCATTGGTCAGGTCGCTTCAACGCGGATATGACATCGCAATCGGTACAAGGAACGCGCGTGCAAGTCGGGTGTATGGGCGAAGTGTGCTCAGAACGTTTACCTCAAAAATGTATATCGCGATCATCAAGATGTTATTTTTTGTAAAATTCGGAGACGCGCAATGCGGGTTTAAGGCAATTACAGATGAATCCGCAAAAATGTTGTTGCCGCATGTTGTTGACAACGCGTGGTTTTTTGATTCTGAACTGCTTATCTTAGCCGAAAAATTAGGATACCGCATCTATGAAGAGCCGGTCACATGGATAGATAATCCCGGTTCGACAGTGCGTGTCATTAAGACTGCAACAGGTGATCTTGACGGACTGAAACGGCTATTTACCACAAGACCATGGAAAAAATTGCCGAAACGATATGGAAGAAATTGATATCGCAACCATCAAAAAGAAGTCATTAACGGGTATTCTGGCGCTTACTTCACGGACATTTTTGCTGCAAATTATCGCATTTGCTTCGACGTTTTTATTGACCATATTTTTAAATCCCGCGACATTCGGTATTTATTATGTGGTTTCCGCGATTATTTCTTTTCTTTCCTATTTTTCTGATGTAGGATTGGCCGCCGCACTCATCCAAAAGAAAGAAATGTTAACTGAAGAGGATTTATCTACAACATTCACTATTCAACAGATGTTAGTGTTGCCAATCAGCATTATTGTTTTTTTTGCCTCTCCGTATATTGCCAGGTTTTATGGACTTGATGCGTCAGGCATCCTGCTCCTTCGGGCGCTTGTTGTTTCATTTTTCTTTTCTTCATTAAAGACAATTCCGTCAATCCTACTGGAGAGAAAATTAAACTTTAACCGGCTCATCATTCCCCAGATAGCCGAGACTGTAGGATTTTATGCGGTTGCAGTTATACTGGCTTGGCGTGGATTTGGGATAACCAGTTTTACGTATGCGGTGCTTACAAGAGCAATTATTGGACTTGGTATTATGTATATTGTTTCTCCGTGGAAGATACAACTTGGGATATCTAAACCTATTGCGAAGCGGTTGTTAAAATTTGGTGTTCCGTTTCAATTTAATTCGTTTTTGTCGCTTCTCAAAGATGATTTAATGACCGTTTTCTTAGGAAAGATTTTGACATTTACTGAAGTAGGATATATCGGTTGGGCAAAGAAATGGGCAGAGGTGCCGTTACGGCTTATCATGGATAGTGTTATTCGGGTGACATTTCCTGCGTTCTCACGTCTTCAGGATTCCAAAGAGCATCTGGGGAAAGCGATTGAAAAAATTTTGTTTGGACTGGCAACAACAATGTTTCCGATATCAGTCGGGTTGCTCTTCTTTATCGGGCCTGCCGTCCAGTTGATTCCAAAATACAGTAAATGGGAACCTGCATTGTTTTCATTTGCATTATTTGTTATCGCATCAATCCTTGCGGGATTTTCCACACCGCTCACTAATGCGTTAAATGCGGTCGGTAAAATTAAAACAACACTATATTTAATGGTATTTTGGACAATAAGCACATGGATTTTGACAATAACGATGATCCGTTTCTTCGGCTTTAACGGTGTATCGATGAGCTTAGTCTTGTTAACTTCCACCCTTGGACTGGTTGTTTGGCTTGGAAAAAAGATTGCGGATTTTTCGTTTACGCGTAGTGTGAAGTGGCCATTTTTTGCGGCCCTTGTACAATCAGGGTGGTATGCGGCTGTTGTGTGGTCAGCGCCGTATACATGGATGCGTTTAATTATTATCGGCGGCGTTGGTGTTGTTCTCTATATGACTATCGTCTGGCTTACAGAAAAACGAAAAATTATGGAAGTTATCCGTATTGCAAAGGAGAAATAATATGAAATACACGTTGAGTGTCGTAGTGTCTGCATATAACGAAGAAAAAACATTATCTCGGTGTCTTGAATCCGTAACAGGAATTGCAGATGAAATCATAGTTGTTGATAATTCGTCAACTGACGCCACAGCAAACATTGCAAAAAAATATACAAAAAAAGTTTTTGTTCAGAAAAACCAACTGATGCTCAACATCAATAAAAATTATGGTTTTTCGAAGGCAACAGGCGATTGGATTCTTAATTTAGATGCGGATGAGGTACTTCCGGTTGCCTTAGCAACAGAAATCAAAAAGTTGATTGCCCGAAATCCGGAAGAAAACGGTTTTTGGATAAAACGTAAAAATTTTTCTTTCGGGCGTTGGATACAACACGGGCTTTGGTGGCCGGATAAGCAGATACGACTGTTCAGACGCCCGCAAGGTAAGTTTCCTTGTGTACATATTCATGAATATATTGAAGTAGTTGGAAAAGTTGGGGAGTTGGATGAGCCGTATACGCATTATAATTACGAATCAGTTTCTCAGTACCTCGCAAAAATTGACAGGGCATCATCAAGTGAAGCAATAACGCTCACAGAAAGTAATTATCAGTTAAGTTGGTTTGATGCGCTCAGGTTTCCAATATCAGATTTTATAAAAATATATTTTGCGGAAGGCGGATACAAAGATGGACTGCACGGACTGGTTTTATCGATGTTTCAGGCATTCTATTCATTTGCAACATTTGCAAAAAAGTGGGAAATGGATAAATTTGAAGAACGTGACATTCAGCTTTCGGCGGTGTCAGATGAATTAAAAGAGCGGGGGAAGGAAATTTCCTATTGGACGCTGACCGCATCGATGAAAGATTCAAAAAATATTGTTGCCAACATTATCAAGAAAATTAAACGGAAAAGCTTGGGGCTATGAGTACAAAAAAATATACAATCGCAGTTATCATTGTTAACTGGAATGGAGTTGATGATACTGTTGCCTGTCTAAACTCGTTGGAACGTGTTGTCCGCGGAGGCAATAAACTTTTGACAATCGTTGTCGACAACGGCTCGACAAATAATTCCGTCGCTGTGATTAGAAAGCAATTCCCAGAAGTGACGCTTATTGAAAACAAAACTAATTTGGGATTCACTGGTGGAAATAATGTTGGAATGAAATTTGCATTAGAACAAGGAGCGGATCTTGTGTGGCTTCTCAACAACGATACCATAGTTGATAAAAATGTTTTAGCATTCACGGAAGCTTTTGAAGATAAAACTGTAGGTGCGAGCGGATCGAAAATTTATTTTGCACCTGATCATGAATATCATCATGACCGATATACAGACAGTGAACGGGGAAAAGTATTTTGGTACGCAGGTGGACTGGTTGACTGGAAAAATATGTATGCGTCACATAGAGGTGTTGATGAAGTTGACCACGGTCAATACAATCACATAGAACAGACGCCATTTATCACCGGCTGTTCATTTGTTATTCGTTCAGAAGTTGTTCGTCAGGTAGGCCTGCTTGATGATGCATATTTTTTGTATTTGGAAGATCTGGATTGGAATGTGCGTATGCAGAAGGCGGGGTGGAAAACAATGTACACGCCCACATCTGTTTTGTGGCATGTGAATGCGGGGTCTTCAGGCAGACCTGGTAATCCACTCCACGAATATTATTTCACCAGGAACCGTCTGCTTCTTGGAATACGGTACGCGCCTATCAGAACAAAAATAGCGCTTATCAGGGAAGCAATACGATTTATGGGTACTGCGTCAGACATACGGAAAAAGGCGGTAAAAGATTGGTTTTTTCGCCGTTTTGGAAAACAATATGAACCAACAAAACACGTGTAGCGTCATCATTATTGCAAAAAATGAGGAGAAGCGAATTGCAACATGTATTGAGCATGTACGGTTTGCCAGTGAAATTATTGTTGTTGATAATGGGTCAATAGATGAGACAGCACGTATTGCGACATTGCTTCATGCTAAGGTGATAAAAATATCAGGGAAGGATTTTTCCGCATTACGGGAAACTGGAGCCAAAAACGCGACTGGTGATTGGTTGTTATATATAGATGCAGATGAACTCGTCACGCCAGAACTTCAAAAAGAAATTATTGAAATGATGACAAGTGGATCTGCCGCGGCATATTTTATAACGCGTGAAAATTATTATCTGGGGCATAGATGGCCGACAAAAGATAAAATGATTCGCCTCATAAAAAAGAGTGCGCTTCTGTCATGGCAGGGCTCACTTCATGAGCATGCAGAGATTGATGGTGTTGTTGAAACACTCTCCGCTTCACTTGTACATCAGACGCATCGGACACTAAGTGAAATGGTGGAAAAAACAAATGAATGGTCAGAAATTGAGGCGAATTTGAGACTTAGCTCAGGACATCCAATCGTGGTCTGGTGGCGGTTTATTCGCGTTATGTTGACGGCATTTAACGATTCATTTTGGCATCAACAGGGGTGGAGGGCCGGAACAGTTGGATGGATTGAGAGTATATATCAGGCATTTAGTATGTTTATCACGTACGCAAAGTTGTGGGAAAAACAACAGAACAAATCATGAAACAAAAACGGTTTTCTTTTCTTCCACTTTTAGCAATTATTGTATTGTGGGTCGCGTTTTGTTTCCCGTATTTTGGAAAAGGTCTTGTTCCGTTTCCGTCTACATATCTTGTCACATTTTTCCCCCCATGGAACACGGCATACGGTATGCCTGTCAAAAACAACGCAATGCCCGATGTCATATCCCAGATATATCCATGGAAAAAAATTACCATAGAAAGTTTGAAGCTCGGCCAGATTCCGCTTTGGAATCCGTACAGTTTTGCTGGCACCACGCATGCGGCAAATTATCAGTCTGCTGTGTTTTCACCGTTTAATGTATTATTTTTTCTGCTGTCATTTATCGATGCATGGAGTGTATTTGTATTGTTGCAACCTCTTTTGGCGGCAATCGGCATGTATGTGTTTATCAGGTCTCTCGGCAGGTCTAAAAATGCCGCAACACTCTCGTCTATTTCGTTTATGTTTTGCGGGTTTATGACCACATGGATGGCATATGGAACACTTGGGTATGCCGCATTGTGTCTGCCATATGCATTGTGGGCAGTAACTGCATACATGAAGAAAAATAAGTGGTGGTATTTGGTCATCCTCGCGGGAAGTATTGCATGTTCTTTTCTGTCCGGTCATTTTCAGATTTCTTTGTATGTCACAGGGGCAGTAGCAGCGTACATATTATTTGTAACGCTTTCAACAAGAAAGTTTAAACAAGGACTACTGCTTGGTATCGTTTCTATCTTAGGTGTATTGGTAGCAATGCCGCAAATTTTGTTGACTCTTCAGGCGTATATGTCTTCCACTCGGAATTCCAGTTTTATCAAAGGAGAGGTCATCCCGTGGAAGTATATTGTGACCGTGTTTTCACCGGATTTTTATGGAAATCCAGTGACTCGAAATGATTGGTTTGGGCATTATGCTGAATGGGCGAGCTACGTTGGAGTCATCCCACTCATTTTTGCTCTATACGCAATTACGAGAAAAATGAAAGGATACGTTCGGTTTTTTAGCGTGCTCGCTATTTTTTCTATCTTTTTGGCGTATCCAACGCCACTCAATGATTTGCTTTTTGCGTTGAAATTGCCGGTCGTTTCAACAAGTGCGGCATCACGTATTATTATTCTGTTTAGTTTATCTCTGTCAGCACTTGCGGGTTTTGGAATGGATGACCTCATTGACGCGTGGAAGACAAAAAAACTAACGAGGTATCTTTTGTTTGCCAGTTCTCTTGTACTTGTCATTGTTATTGTGTGGTTTCTTATACTGGTGATACAGCCATTTACAAATGATGGAAATATCATTGCCAAAAGAAATCTCATCCTCCCTACGGCACTCGCTGGTGCATCGCTTGTTCTTATGGCATCAGGGTTTATAAAAAAAATGAAATGGTATAGCTTGCCAATTATTGCATTACTTCTGCTCACGATGTTTGATATGTATCGATATGCTTCCAAATGGATGCCGTTTGATGAAAAAGGATTTGTCTATCCGGAAATGAATGTCTTGAAACACGTAAAGCGTGAAATTGGGTCGTATCGGATGTTTGGAAATATCGGTGGGGAAACGGGTATGACATCTAGTATTTCTCTTATAGAAGGATATGATGCAATGTATCAGGGTCGATTTGCGGAATTTATCAATGCCTCGTCAAATGGTATTGTTGCTCCAGGGGGACGATCGGTTGTGATGTTTGATAAACACGGGAGGTATAGAGATCAGGTACTGCAACTTCTTGGGGTTCGCTATATTATGCATCGAGTGAGTGATGGAAGAAATATCTGGGCATTTCCTGTGTGGCAATACGAAACTGGTGATATGAAGAAAACCTATGAAGACGGACAATATGAAGTATACGTATATGAAAAAAGTTTCCCTCGGGCATTTTTAGCATCAAGTTTCGAAGTGATATCGAACGATCAGAAGATAATTGATCGGTTGTTTGCTCCTGACTTTGATCTACGAAACACAGTACTATTGGAGACTGAGCCGAGCATCAAACCGGAAACAGGTGACGGAGAAGCGGAGATTTTGTTCTATTCTCCAAATGTAGTGACAATTAAAACTTCAAGCGATGTGCCAAAACTACTGTTTTTATCTGATGTGTTTGATGCAGGTTGGAATGCAACCATAGATGGTGAGAAAACTACAGTGTTTCGAGCTGATTATGATTTCAGGGCTGTTGCAGTGCCTGCCGGTATGCATACAATAGAATACAGATATTATCCCGTCGGGTTTCGTATTGGTATGATTGTATCAGGATTAGGCATCATTACATTGTTTGGTATTGCAATATGGACAAAAAAACAAAAAAACTAAAAATTGGCATATATAATCCGTATTTCGACTCGTTAGGTGGAGGCGAGCGGTATGTGCTTACGCTTGCAGAGCACTGGTCAACGATGCATGATGTTTCGATATTTTGGGATGACGCATCAATTCTCAGGTCGGCTACGGACAGGTTTGGACTTGATCTTTCTAAGGTAAAAACAACGCCAAATATTTTTGGTACAAGATTTTTAGTGAGAAAACTTATTGAGTCATCCAAATATGATCTTATTTTTTTCTTAAGCGACGGAAGTGTGCCAATGACGATGGCGCGACAAAATATTATTCATTTCCAAGTACCCTTCGCGCATATAGCAATGACACCATGGAAGGCAGCGCATTACAGATCGATTGTGGTGAATTCTGAATTTACAAAACATAATCTAGATAAAAAATTATCAGTTCCTGTGACTATTATTTATCCGCCGGTGGATGTTACAGTTTTAAAAACTGCAAAAAAAGAAAAAATTATTTTGTCAGTGGGTAGGTTTAATGCGTTATATGGTGCAAAAAAGCAGGATGTATTAATCCGTGCATTTATCGAAATGACAAAAAAGAAGCAAGCGAATGGTTGGAAATTAGTGCTTGCCGGAGGATGTTTAGCAACCGATGAGGAATATGCCAACTCGCTTCTAGAGATGGCAAAAGGATATGCGATTGAATTTGAGATGAACTGCTCATATGAAAAACTACAATCATTATACGAAGTCTCCTCTATGTATTGGCATGCGGCTGGTTACGGCGAAACAGACCCAACGCGTATGGAACATTTTGGTATGACAACGGTTGAAGCAATGAGCGGCTGTTGTATCCCTATTGTCTATAACGCGGGAGGACAGCCGGAAATCGTCAAACAGGGGATAAACGGATATCTTTGGAACACGGTTGATGAATTACTCGTTGCGACTTCGATGATCATGAAAGGCAAAGACATAAAAAGTATTATTATTGCAGCACAACAGACTGCGAAGAAATTTTCAAAAAAATTATTTAATGAGCAATATGACGAACTTTTGCGGTCTATATGCAAGTAAAATTTTTTAGCAGGCTATCAGCGTTCGTCAAACGACACCAGGATCTGTTCGCGGTGAGTTTGTTAGTACTCCTTATTTTTGGTTTTTTTTATAAAACAATTTTTTTTGGGAAACAACCGATCCCTTCGGATGATCTTGTCGGGTTATATCATCCATGGCGGGATGCATATGCACATACGTTTCAAAATGGGGTGCCGTATAAAAATTTCCTGATTACGGATCCAATCAGACAGCAAATTCCTTGGAGAAAGCAGGTCATTGATGCCTTCAAACAAAAGAAGATGCCCCTTTGGGATGCAACGTCTTTTTCAGGCGCACCGCTTCTTGGAAATATTCAGTCAGGCGCATTGTATCCGTTAAATGTTCTGTTTTTTATTTTCCCGTTCATAACCGCTTGGTCCATACTGATTATCAGTCAACCACTGTTAGGAGGAATTTTTTTGTATTTATTTCTGCGTCACAAGCAACTTGAACCGCTTGCATGTCTCGTCGGATCTATATGTTTCGCATTTTCCGGATTCTCTGTTTCGTGGCTGACATGGGGAACGATCGGCTCAACGATTCTTTGGCTTCCGCTCATATTGCTTTCATTTGATAAGCTACATGCGTCACAAAGAAAAATTCCTTGGAGATTGGTATTTATTTTTGCAAGTGTTTCGTCTTTTTTCGCAGGACACTTACAGATGTTCTTTTACACAAGTGTTTTATTCTTAGCGTATGCGGTTATCAGCAGAAGAAGAATAAAAATGACAAAAGTGTACAGTATGCACGTGGTTGTTCCACTCATTATCATTATCCTCACCTCTCCGGTTTGGATACGGTTTTTATCCGTATTCACTTCCAGCGCTAGGTCAGCAGGCAGTGCGTGGAATGCGGAAGGATTTTTTATTCCGATTCGCCATCTGCTGCAATTTGTTGCACCTGATTTTTTCGGAAATCCAACAACATTAAATTATTGGGGGACATGGAATTATGGTGAAATGATAGGGTATATTGGTGTTGTCGGACTTGTACTCGCAATAGTTGGAATATCAAAAGCAACCGCGTTTTGGGTACTCGTGAGTGCTGTGTGTCTATTTTTTTCGGTTGATGGCTGGGTTGCAAGACTTCCGTTTAAGCTCCATATTCCGTTTCTTTCGTCGTTACAGCCGACAAGGCTTTTGGGAATCGTTGATTTTGCATTATCAATACTTGCCGCATATGGATTGTCAGAACTTCTGAAAGACAATAAGAAAAAACTACTTTTTGGTGTTCTTGCAGTTGGCGTATTTTTTGGTGTTACATGGATGTTTGTATATTATCCTTCATTTCTTCCTATTGCGGATGCTGATATGAGTGTTGTGAAGCGTAATCTTATTCTTCCTACAGTTGTATATGCGGTACTTTTTGGTATCTCAGTACTTATCATGAGTATACGATCATCTTGGAAAATAATGCGCGGGTTTTTATGTTTTGGATTGTTTGTGCTCTTGTCGTTTGAACTTGTTCGTTTTGGTTGGAAATTTACCCCATTTACCGATCAAGCATATTTCTATCCGAAAACAGAGATTATTGAGCGTTTGACTCAGATGAAAAAACCATTTAGGGTCATTGCAACAGATGACAGACTCGTTCCTCCAAATGTACTTAGCTATTACAATATTGAGTCAGTTGCAGGATACGATCCGATGTATACCAGTAGATACGAAGAATATATTGCTGCAATGGAACGAGGAGAACCGAACATCACTCCGCCATTCGGTTTTAATCGGATCATAACACCCAAAACAATTACCTCACCGTTACTGTCACTGTTAAATGTGCGATACGTTCTTTCTATGGATATGATCGTATCTCCTGCAGTTCGGCTCCTGAGTGAAGAAGGAACGACTAAGCTATACTCAGTGGTAAAGTATATCCCGCGTGTATATTTCGCAGAGCAGTTTTTCTTTGAAAAATCGAAAGAAGGTGTGATGAATAGGCTGTATTCAAAGGAATTCATTCCGGGGAGTGGCGTTGTGTTGGAGGGGGAACCGTTTATTGTTGGTGAATCTGCAAAAGAGGATACAGTGGAAATAGAAGCGTATGAAGGCGACAGCATGATGCTTCGTTCATCAGCGAAAAATTCAAGATTTTTGGTTATCGGAAACATGATGGACTCTCATTGGCAGGTATTTGTTGACGGCACGCGGGTCGAGACACAGCGTGTCAATTACCTGTTCTTCGGATGTGTCATTCCTGACGGAACACATGTGGTTGCAGTACAATATAAGTAACCTATGAAAAACAATATTTTTTCTGTTTCTGTTGTTATTCCCAATTGGAACGGTGTGTATCTGATGGAAAAACACCTGAAGAAAACAATCGAAGCAACACCAAATGCGGAAATTATTGTGAGCGACGACGTTTCCGCTGACGGTTCGGTGGAGTATTTGAAAAAGAATTTTCCTGACGTCATCGTGGTTGCCAATAAGAAAAGGCAGGGTTTTGCAGGGAATGTAAATTCCGGAGTGGCGCGTGCAACAGGAGATATAGTCATACTGCTAAATACTGATGTGGAACCGGAAAAAGGATATCTTGCGCCACTGCTTACTCATTTTGAGGATGTTAATGTTTTTGCCGTCGGATGTCTGGAAAAAAGTTGGGAGCATGAAAAAACAATACTTCGTGGAAGAGGTGTTGCCAAATGGAGACGAGGATATTATATTCATGAGCGCGGCGAAGTAGATAAGACAGATACTGCATGGGTTTCCGGTGGAAGCGGAGCATTTAGGCGGGTTATGTGGAACACCTTAGGCGGCATGGATACATTGTTTAATCCGTTTTACTGGGAAGACATTGATCTTTCTTATCGCGCAAGAAAAGCAGGATGGAACATTGTATTTGAACCGAAAAGTATCGTCGGGCATTACCATGAAGTGGGAGTTATAAAAAAAGAATATACCACGCGCGATGTACAGAGGATTTCTTTTCGGAACCAATTTACTTTTATCTGGAAAAATCTTAGTGAACCATCCATTCTTGCTTCTCATATATTTTGGACGCCGATACGGCTCCTACAGGCGCTTTTCAGAGGAGATTTGATGTTGATCCAAGGGTATGTGCTTGCAATGCTTCGATACCCTCTGATTGTTGCAAAACGACAAAAACAATCGAAACTGTGGAAAGTTTCAGATCGGATATTGTAAAGAATTTGTCTATTTATTTTCTCCTGTTATATAGAGGCGACAGAAGTTGTTGTCAGTCAGATTTTCAATATGCAAATCGTTTAAAGTATTGAGCCTTGGATAGGGAAGACGCTGTAATGGGTTGCAGAGTCGATCATTATATATTCTGTAGATAGTACCGGCGTCGGAGAGTTGCGCAATTTCTATTTTTATATCTTTTTTCGGTATAATCTGACAAGCAAGTGACGGCTCCACGATATATGTAGTTTTTAGATCTTCCTCATCAAATTGAGCACATGTTTTGAACGTTATCGCATGAACTGAAAAAATAGTTTCGTTTGAAGAATTAGCTAAAGAATACATTGTGTTTTTATCATAGGTATTTGCATAAAAAATATATTGTTTATACAGTGTTTTTGGCGAACCGGTGAATACCGTTACCGGAGTTTTTCGGCTGCTCCTTAAAAGATAAGATGAAATAATACGGGAGCTGAAATCAAAACCTTCTGAATTGGCTACTGGA
This sequence comes from Microgenomates group bacterium, assembly GCA_049287205.1. Classification (GTDB taxonomy): domain Bacteria; phylum Patescibacteriota; class Microgenomatia; order UBA10105; family UBA927; genus CAIJMI01. Next base: position 607,357 of record JBAQFJ010000001.1, on the reverse strand, counting down.
TTTCTGAATATATAGATAAACAGGAAATGAGCGGCGGAAAATAGGTATACCGATATGATAAGGAGAGTAATTGGAAGGAAAACTTTTTTAGTTTTTATAGTATCAGTAAATGCGCTGATGCCGTAGCCGATGATGAGTATAAGTGAGGGAAACAACAATGATGACCGTATCGGATAGCTGACTCCCACGGTACTTAATACTGTTGGTATTGGAGCTAAGAGTATTATCCCAAGAAGAAATATAAGTTGTTTTTTATGTGTGTGAAACATGATCGCAAAGCCATATAGAAAAAACAGTATATCTATAATATAGAAATATCCGTGAGTCCATACAGAAAATGCGGATCTTGTGTCTCCGTTTAAAAACAACAAATTTGGAGAAAACGCATTGAGGTATTTGGTTAGCGAGATGTTTACGTAGGAAGTGACTTTGTTTGCAAAAAGATGGGTCACGGGGCTGGGCAGACTTAACTTTCTTTCATTATCAACGTCGGAACTAACAATAGTGCTCGTTGGGAAAAATAGTTCGTTCATGCGTGTTTTTGTTGATGCATGTTGTGCGTTGTATATAAAAAATACGGTTAATCCAAAGCCTAGTAGGATAAGCATCCCCGCTTTCATTGGTAGATGATTTCTTTTATTGTCGTGCAGAATCAGAGGCAGTAGAGCGATTGGTATAGCGATAAGCTTTGTACCGATATAGGAAAAAAATGCAATAGAAAATGAGAGTAACGACAGAATATATACGAATGAATTTTTTGACAGTGCAAAAAAGAAAAATAGATAATAAAAAAATACAGCGATAGGTGCATCTAATCCTGTTCTGCTGAAAAATATCGCCCAAGGATTTAAGGCGATACATAGACCAACAATAAAACTGATTTTTTTTGAATGAAACAGACGGTTGGCAAGAAAATAGAGAAGTATGGAAAGAAATGAGCCAAAAAATGCGTATCCGAATCTTGCGTTAAATAACGATAATGGTAACGGGCCGATAAAAGGAGCCATCAAAACAGATGGGAGTTCTGCCATTGGGAATGTTCCTGTAGGAGGTGTTAAAAAGTAAGGTGCCCAAAGTTGACTCATGTCTTTCCCTGTTTTCCAGATGGATTTTGCATTGAGTACGTAATCTAACTCATCATTTGTGATACCGGTTGGTATGGTATCTAGGAAAAGAAACCGACAAGTAAACGCGACCATGAGGATGCAGATAAGATGAAAGAGAACGGCTGTATTTTTTGTCATCCAATTCATATATTAAATAAGCACTCTATGTATTATGATATAAGCAGTCGGTCAATAAGACAACTATGAGAGAAAAAATACCTGTTGGTAGAATTTTTTTACTACTCTTTTATCAGATTATTTTTGTTGGTATTTCATTTTTTCTTCTGAAGCGCGTTGGGGCATTTGGTTGTTTTGATGATTGTTTTAATTTCGGTGCAGGGGACTTCATTCTTCAGGGGAAACAGCTGTACAGTCAAATATTTTTTAATCATCAGCCATTCATGGCGTATATAAGCGCGGCAATTCAATATACTACAGATCCTACTACGCTGTTTGAATTAGTGAAGTATCACCGGATTGCCGCACTCGTGTTTGCAAACATATGCGGGTCTTTTCTTATTTTTCGTTTCGGACTGCCTATGTTTATATCTCTTGTTGTGTTTGAAAGCACAAAATTCTATCTGTTTGGAGATAGGTTCTTAGCCGAGGGGTTTATCGTGTATCCGATGATGTATCTTATGATGCTGATTGGACAGGTAGTAGTAAAAAAACGGATATATGCATGGGAATACCTATTGGCGGCTGTCTGTTCTTGGTTTATTTTTTGGACGCGCGAACCCTTTATGCCATGGGCACTGATCGTATTAGGTATTCTTTTTGTTATCGGATATAAAGAAAAAGCGCATAGGAAATACATTGGAATAAGTGCAGGTATTTTTCTGTTGTTTCACGTCCTGACTATTCTCGTTCTTCCCGCGCGTGAATATGTGTTTAATGTCATAACGATAAATGTAGAACAGGAAGTAGGCGTGCAACTGTGGAATATACAAACCTTTTTGCAGATAGTTTTTTATCCGGTGTTTGTTATAGCAAAAGGGTTTGGAACTATTTTTCAAAATGTATTACTTGTTTTATCCGTTATTTTTTGCGGTCTTGTTGTGTATGAATTACTGTGGAAAAAACGGTATGGTTTGGTTGGAGTGTTACTCGGCATACTGGCCGTTTCAAATATACGAGTCGTACCGGCGGGGGTGATGTATTATGACGCGTTTCACTTGATCCCGTGGTACGGATTATTTATCGTTTCCATTGCAGTTTTTATAAAAGATATGGAGGGACAAAAAATAAAAAGCGTGTGTAGAACAACAGTTGGCATAGCCGTTGTATGGATTGCCGCACTCACATTTTTTTCTCCCCAATCTTTAATAAAAGAAACCGTTGATACACAAGTAGAATTTACAACTGGGTACGGCAATTATTTTGTAAAAGGGGAGATTATAAAAATGCTTTCAGAACCCGGTGATACGATGTTTGTCGAGATGTGGGAAGACCCGGTCTATTTTGTTGCAGGTGTACCGACCGCATACAAGTATTCGTGGTACACATCTGTCATGCCATTTTTTTCAATGTATCGGATTGCACGGGAAGAAATGTTTGAGAACAATCCGCCAACTTTTTATGTGGGTGCGTGCCGGGCGGGAGATATTGTGTCATTCGCGTTATCTAGTGTTGACGCCAAAAATTATATTCAGCTTTTAAATTCCGGTAGACCGTCATGTGTGTATATACAAAAAACAGTTACCCCAAGAATAACCAAAAAGATTTCTGATGAAATGAATGCATACGGGTATTCACTTCCCTAAAAATGAACGTTATTTCCTCTTTTTTCTTCCGATACCAAGACCAATATAGATTCCAAGTGAAATAATACCGATGCATGTGCCAATGAATCCGAATTTCACACTGACAGGCGCATATATGAATCGAACGGCATGACGTCCTTCTGGTACTGCAACTGCACGAAATGCATAATCCGCTTTGAGTACTTCTGCATCCCGATCATCAATCGTTGCAACCCAACCGGGAGCATAGGTGTCTGACAGAAAAAGAAGCTGTGTTGCATCACTGCTAGTTTCAATAATAATTTCGTTCGGTGTATACGACACAATAGTCGCATCTGCGTAGCTTGCCTGAGTAAGAGACAGTGTTGGTGTTTCTTCCGGAAGAAGTATTGTTTTTCTTGGATCAAATTCTTTAGCGAAAAACTGTTTTTCAAAATCATCTGTGGTTTTATACGTTTGATATTGAGAGGCGAGAAATGCTCTCGGATAGGCGAGTTTGTTTTTATAGATAGTGTAATTATTTTTAAGTGTTGTCATTGGCGTAAAACGAGAGGATGCAAAAGTAACGTTATCTTTTGGATTTTCCGGTCTGTCCAGTACATATTGAATGCCTAAAAGATCCATAATACGGAGTCTGTTTGTGTTTTCAGGAAGATCACGTGCTCCGTACCCTTCGGCAAGGCCAGTATCAGATCTTGTTGATCTGTTAAATACTCTCGCAAGACTCCCGTTTTTGGTCGCCTGCATGAATTGGTTGTACCATCTAATGTTCAGCGGATCAGTACCATCAGTTGAAAAGAGGTGATATTGCGCATTGAGATTTGACTCAAACCGCGCGGTTCCATATCCCCAGAAGCGATTGACGCCGGAATTTTTTTGCAGATACGTGAATGCCTCGTTTTCTGGATAGAGAAAATTTGCAGGGACAAAGGGATTAAATTTTATAAACCCGTATCCAAGTTCAGCAAACACAAGCAAAATAAAACCGTAGACAAAGACTGTTTTATACTTTGACGCCAAGAACATGCACAAAGAACATCCTATGAGTGCAGTGATGATGATGGCGCTTTTTTTAAGAACTCCCGGAAGAAGAAATGAAAAACTATGCGGCAAAAAAATTGCAGCTATCCATGTGAGTATAAGAAGGGTGATCGAAGCAAAAATGAGTTTTTTTGCCGTATATTTTTTTGTATATATTGCTTCCAACCCAAATCCCGCGAGGACTGATAAGGCAAACAGCAGAATAAATAAGTTTCTTGTCGGCGTGCCGGTGGAAAGAATGGGAATAGGAAACTGATACAAAATTTGTGTTAATGGAGAGGCAACAGATATACAAATCATGACAGCAACCGTAATCAAAAAAAATGTTCTATGCCAGTTTTTTTGTTTATTCAGTAATGACCATACTGCCAAGGAAAAACCGGTAACACCGATAGAAATTGTTTTTCCGACATACGTATCGGGTGTTGTGTATGTTTTTGTTGCGGGGTTTCCAAAAAAATCCTGATAGATGAGCATAGGTAGTTGCCAAAGTTGTACAAGCATAGTTGAAAGAATATGACCAACATCATGAGGAACCCGGGCAGAAATTCTAAATAATTCAACGGTTGGCAGCAGTTGAATGGATGCAAGTAAGAAAGGAATAGCTGTAATTGGAACAATTGTTTTTATTGTAAAAGAAATTTTTTCTTTTTTATTCCATGATGGATAGAAGATAATTCTCAAGGATGTGTATATAACTAAAAATAGAAATGAATTAATAAAATCCTGCGGGTGACCGGCCGTGATACTGGAAAAGAGGGCAAAGAGAAAAACCAGCTGCTGTTTAACGGTCAATTTTTTTTGTGTTATTCCCCTCTCAACAATATAAAGAAGCAGGGGAAGCCAAAGAATGGTATGCCATACGGTGTTAAATTCCACCCATGATATGGAAAAACTTGATACGTTGAAAGTAATTGCAGCAATAATCCCTGACGGGAGCGATAAGCCGATGCTACGTGCGAACAGATACATAAATACAAGTCCTAAAAATATTTGTAGCATTACCATAATTGTCCAGGCGACCGGTTGAGGCAGGATAAGATAGAGTATTCCGAGAGGGTAAAATACTTGAGATTGGTAATTAGCCAGTAGTGGAGTTCCTGAAAAACTGTAAGGATTCCATAAAGGCAATGTTTTTTGTTTTATGGCGTCAATGACAAGGGTTTTCCATGGGTACAGTTCCCGCACGACATCAAAATATTGTCCTTTGCTGGGAATCCCCCCTGCGGCGTATCCGAAATAGTCAGTGTGTCGAAATGGAGCGTACTCTGAAAGAAGAAGATCTCCCGGAAAAGGAATGTGTCCGTGGATGACGGTTTTATAGAATAAACATCCTACGAGGGATAGGAAAAAGAGAATGACGATATATAAATTCGTATGGCGACGCACCATATGAGTATCTATTATATACTATATATATTCACTACATTTGTAATTTATTTTTATGCGGAAAAATAGTAAACGCAGCGTTCTCATCTTTTTACTTATTGTAGTCTCACTTTGTCTGAGATTGTATACCATTCATGACACGACAGAATTTTTAGGCGATCAGGGAAGAGACGGATTGGCAATTTTTGAGGCGATTGAGCAGCGCACACTTCCTGTCGCGGGTCCTACAGTCGGCGCGGGTCAGTATACCGGGCCATTGTATTATTATCTTATCGCCCCCGCATTCGTGTTGTTTGGATTTAATCCGGTCGTTCCCGGGGTAGCAATGTGCATACTTAGTGTCGCGGCAATTCTGTTATTTTTATATGTTTCATCCTCAGTATTTGGATTTCAGGTCGCATACATAGTGAGCAGTCTTATGGCGTGTTCTCCCTTACTTATCATGCAGGACAGACGTTTATGGAATCCGACACCTATACCGTTTTTTGTAGTATTGTTGATTACTTCTTTATTTTTGGTCGGAAAGAAAAAAAAGTATTGGGGTTTTTTGACAATGGCTGTTTCAGCAGCCGCATTATTACAACTCCATTACGTCAATGCTATTTCCCTCATTCCAGCGGCAATTGTGTGTGTCGGTATTGTGATATATCAGACGAAAAAAGATAAGAACAATGCAATATGGCTCTGGATTGTCGGAGCTGTTGTCCTTGGAAGCGCATTGGTATATCCATTTCTTGCTTATGAAGCACATCATGGATTTATAGATATTACGGGAAGTTTCGCAACGATTACATATGGAGAAGAACAGGTATTTTCAAAACGTGCATACGTTATGAACGTGATAGAGATCGTCGCGTCGTTATGGAAATACGTTATTGCTCTCGAAAACAAGGGACTGCTCCTCGGTATCGCATGTGTTGTACTACTTGTGAATTTGTTTAAACGGAAACTTGAGTCACTCGTATTTGTACTTTGGTTTTGCTTTGGGGTTTGTGTTTTGGCATTCTATAAAGATACGATACAACCGCAATATTGGTATCAATTCATTCCCGTGGTTTTTTTCTTGCTTGTTGGTGTGCTGTCAAGTGTACATAAACGCATTGTTATAGTCACGGGCATAGGTATTGTCGTCATTTCATTATATGTTTCTTGGTCTTTGTTCCATCCGTATATTGTTAAAGACCCTGACTTGCCGAGGATTACGGCTATTACCGAGAAAATTGCTGTGCTTACAGACGGACAGCCGTTTGCGTTCACTGTGATGAATTCCCGTTCGTTTAATGATTTGCATATTCGGTATTTCTTTAAGTTGTACAGAATACTATCTGTATCCATTGACGATACGACCAATAACAGACTGTTTATTATTTGTGAAAATGCATGTCCGGAAACACCACCAGCGGGAAAACTGAGCATCATGTGTTCTACAGAAATTTGCCCGTTAGATAAGCCGACAGTATCGTTTGATGAATGGAGATATGAGAAAACCGAAAGGGTGGGAAATTCAGCGTTGTTTCTTTACACACGGTGAGGAAAATGCCGTTCTTCCATGATACAATGAGATATATCGTATGAAGACTTCAGGAGGAAAAAATCTTTTTTCAGCGTTTGTTGCATCACTTCTTTTTATTGTGACAGTTCCGGTGGTCATGGGATATAAAATTTCTCCGGGCGAGGGTACGTCGTATGTATTGTTTCTCTTCTATTTTCTTCTCAACATCGGCAATATTCTTTACGCATTGCTTGCCACGGGGAACGCAAAAAAGATTGAAGTGACCAAAACCATTCTTACATGGGCAATTGTACTCATTGTCCTTGTCGGAAGTATTGGTACAGCTATTGTTGACCGGGGTCGTATTGCACCAGGGCAAAATTATAAAACGCATGACATTATCCTACAGCTTGAAGCAGCAGTCAGATATGTGGGTGACGGGAGAAATCCATATAAAGAAACATATTTCGGTACACCGATGGAGAAGTGGACGTATGGCGAGGGTGATAAAGACGTTGTGAACCCTGCCTTATATCATTTTGTGATGCCGCCATGGTATTTGTTATCAGCGTACCCGTTTTATTTTGTTTCCATGCGAACAGTCGGCTATTTTGACGGGCGGATGCCGCTTTTGGCCGCCACCATTGGGCTATTGGTTGTGTTATATATGTGGCTTTCAAATAAAGATATTGCACGACTTGCCATTATGGTAATCGGATTGAACCCTGCATCAATCGGATATTTGATTGAAGGACGAAGTGACATGTTAGTATTGTGGTGGTTTGTACTCGCTGTATTTTTGATTGATAAGAAACAATATATGTGGAGTGCGGTAATGGTTGCACTTGCGGCCCTTACGAAACAGACTGCGTGGTTTGCAGTACCTGTTGTTTTGGGATATCTTCTCCTTGTCCGTCATGTGTCATGGAAACAGTTTTTTGGCTACATCATTACTGGTGGAGTAGTCGGTGCGTTATTTGTAACGCCTTTTCTTTTGTGGGACGCAAATGCGTTTTTGGACAGCGTGATTTTTTATCTGTCAGGCAATAGTCCAAACAGTTATCCGATATCAGGGTACGGATTGGGAATGCTCCTTATTGGTTTTGGTGTGATTCGGGATACACATACATTTTATCCGTTTATATTGTGGCAGCTTAGTCTGGGAATGATCGGTTTGACTGCAGGAATTGCAGCGCTCAAGAAATATCAGTCTATCGGATTTATTTTTATCATTCATGCAGTCACGTTATTTTTATTTTGGTACACGAGCAGGTATTTCAATAACAGCCACGTTGCGTATATTGCGACGCTTTTTATCCTAGGAATCCTAAAAATATGGGATGAAGAAAAATTGTCTGAAGTATGAAAAAAGCAGGAATGATCATTGCACTTATTTGCATCACACTGGGCGCATTGTTTTTGCGGGTGAACAAAATTTCTTCTATACCTCCTGCATTATCGTGGGATGAGGTATCAATTGGATATAACGCATATTCCATTTTGAAAACTGGTAAAGATGAGCATGGGAAATTCTTGCCTATCGATACATTTGTTGCATATGGGGATTATAAACCACCCCTCGCAATTTATCTCACTGTCCCATCCATTGCGGCGTTTGGATTAACTGATTTTGCCGTCAGATTTCCTTCCGCGTTGTTTGGTTCTCTCACTGTTCTTGCGACATTCTTTTTAGTGATCAAATTGTTTGGCATGTCGAAATTAGGGAAAGAGACTATTCAATGGGTTGCACTTCTTTCATCCACTGTATTAGCTGTCTCTCCGTGGCATATCAATCTTTCGCGCGCCGGATTTGAAGCAAATATTGCATTATTTTTTGTAGTGCTTGGCGTATATCTGATTCTTGTTGCCGTGGGAAAACCAAAAATGTGGATTGTTGCATGGCTCCCTTTTGTTGCCGCCGTATACACTTTTAATAGCGCCAGGTATTTTGCGCCGCTTTTCGGTTTGGTTCTTTGTGTAGTTTTTTGGAAATCGATTAAAGTTAGTTGGAAACAGTTTCTGATTGGCGCCGTTATTGCGTGCATAGCGATGGTACCTATTTTGCCGCACCTTGTGTCTTCTGAAGCAAGACTTCGTTTTGAGGAAGTGAATATATTTACAGACGCTTCCGTTGTTGTTGCCTCAAACGAGCGGATGGCATATGACAATAATTCGATAGTCGGACGCGTACTGCATAACAGACGAATTGGGTTCGCATTGTCCTATCTCAGGCATTTTGCAGATAATCTGCAACCGTCATTTTTATTCGTGACAGGCGACGGGAATCCGAAGTTCTCTACACAAGTTGTGGGACAGATGTATATGATGGAAGCCCCACTTCTTGCAGTTGGATTGATTGCATTATTTGTGACAGCTCCGCAGATTGCATGGATTCTCCTTATATGGATTATTCTTGCGATTGTTCCTGCTGCAACCGCTCGTGAAACGCCACATGCATTACGAATCCTAAATTCTCTTCCTGTGTGGCAGATAATAGTGGCATACGGAATAACAGTAGTCTTTGGATGGGTTGCAAAATATAAAAAAATTGCATCAATTGGAATTGGAATTGTATTTGTTGGTGTATATATATTTAGTATTGGATATTATTTGCATAATTATTATGCGCATTATGCAGGAGTCTATTCCGGCGAATGGCAGTACGGATACGCCGAAGCAATCACTGCGGCTCAAAAAATAGAGGTAAACTACGACAAGATGTATGTTTCTTCAACCATAGGCAGACCGTATATGTACACACTGTTCTATACAAAATTTGATCCAAACGAATATTTGAAAGTAAAAGAATCTACATTTGATACTGCAGGTTTTTATCATGTATACGGATTTTCTAAATACAGGTTTATCGATGCCATGCCAAGCGGTTCGCTTGAGACCGGAGCGTTATATATTGGAGATCCCAGCTGGGTACCGGAAGGTGCGCATGTTATCCAAAAAATAACGCTTCTTAATGGAAATGATGTGTTAGTGCTGTTTGACGCAAAATAATATGAAACGAACATGGATACTAGTAGTGTTGATTGTCCTCATTGCAGCAGCAGTACGGCTTTGGCATCTAGGTCTCACTCCGCCAAGTCCCGACTGGGATGAAGCGGCGCTCGGATATAACGCATATTCCATGCTACTGACAGGGAAAGATGAATACGGAACACCATTTCCATTGTCTCTCCGGTCATTTGATGACTACAAGCCGCCTCTATACATGTACATGACTATTCCTTCGGTTGCGATTTTTGGATTATCTGTTTGGTCAACACGATTGCCGTCAGCAGTGATGGGGATACTCGCTGTTATCGGAACATTTTTGTTTGTGCGTGAGCTGTTGAGGAAGTGGAGTAAAGACAAAAAAATAATCGAAAGTATTCCGCTTATTGCGGCATTCTTGCTTGCTATTTCACCATGGCATATACAGTTTTCCCGTATCGCGTTTGAGGCAAATACAGGAGTAACACTTAACATTTGGGCCGCATTTTTTTTCCTCCGGAATAAAAAAACATTGTGGATGAGTGCACTTTTGTTTGGGTTATCGCTATACGCATATCATAGCGAGCGGATATTCGCACCGATGTTTTTGTTACTGTTAACCATACTTGATTGGAAAGAAATCTGGGCAAACAAGAAATCAGTATATCTAGCAATTGCAATTGGACTACTCACCGTCATTCCAATGATTGTGATGTTTACGAATCCGACAACTTTGATGCGACTCAAAGGAACAAGTTCCCTGTCGGATCAAACAGCGCTTCTATCATCAAGTGTGAGATTATTGGAAGATGATATAGCAAGGGGTGATACACTCGGCATGGTGTTTGATAACAGACGAATTGTATGGGTCAAAACTGTGGTTGATGGATATCTTTCTCACTTTTCACTAAAATGGTTGTTTTTGCAGGGGGATCTTCCTCGTCATCATGCACCAGATATGGGTTTACTGTATCTTATTGAACTCCCATTTCTTTTGTGGGGGATTGTGAGTATTGCAAAACGTGGTGGAAAACTCGCGGTATTTTTATTTGTTTGGATTTTACTCGCTCCGATTCCTGCTTCTGTTACTACAGGGCTCCCACATGCAATTCGAACGTTAGTATTTTTGCCGGTATTTCAAATACTAACCGCATTTGGAATATATGAATATATAGTATGGATAAGAAATGGGAAGCGTTGGAAAAAATTAACACTTCCTATTATTCTTTTTCTCGCGTTGTGTAATATCGTCTATTATTTGCATATGTATTTTGTGCACATGGATAGAGAATATTCTGATTATTGGCAATATGGATACCAACAGGCAGTGGAGTATGCTGAAACAAATAAGAATGCATATACAAAAGTTGTTGTCTCGACAAAGTTGGAACAACCACATATGTTTTTTCTTTTCTATACAAAATATGACCCAAAAAAATATCAATCTGAAGGGGGAACTGCATCAGGTGGATTTAGGGAAGTGAAAAATCATTTTGATGTGTATGATTTCAGGCCTATTCAATGGGATAAGGAAATAAAAGACGGGAGCACATTATATATTGGTACTCCGAGTGAGATTCCTGACGGCTCTCTTGGTATTATCAAGTATCTTGATGGACGTGATGCGATACATATCGCAAAATAAATAGTATGAACTGGATTATTTTACTAATTATTAGCATGCTTCCACTAATTGGGCTTCTTCCTGAAGGGTTGCCTGTTACCCATGACGGGCCGGATCATGTGGCGCGTATCGCAAGTTTTTTTGCTAGCCTTTCTGAAGGGAATGTAATTCCTCGGTGGGCGAGTAATTTGAATTGGGGATATGGACACCCGATACTCATGTTTTTGTATCCGATGTCTTCCTATGTCGGATCACTCTTTCATTGGATGGGACTCGGGTATGTTGATGCAACCAAAATGGTATTTGCTTTTGCATTCACTGCGAGCATACTCGCCATGTACTTGTGGGTAAAAACCGCATTTGGGAAGCGTGCAGGTGTTATCGCGGCAATGCTGTATGGATTTGCACCGTATCGTTTTGTGGATTTGTATGTGCGTGGAGCAATAGGTGAACATATGGCATTTGTGTTTCCGCCGCTGATTTGTTATTTTTTGTTTTTGTTATCGAACACTGCCGAATACTCAAAAAATAGGCAACTAGTTCATGGAATAGGATTGACACTATCCGTTGGTGCATTAATCCTGTCTCATAACGCTGTTGCGATCATGTTTTTGCCGGTTATCGGGTTGTATTGGATTTATCTATTTTTCACCCAAAGTAAAAAATCTATGAGCTTTGTTATCCCTTCAGTCTACTTTTTTTTGTTGGGATTCGGCATTGCTGCATTTTTTTGGATGCCTGCGTTTTTTGAAGGGAAATATACACTTAGGGATATTGTGACCTCAAATGAATACGGAAGCAGGTTTGTTCCAATACGCTGGTTTTTCTATTCCGCGTGGAAGTATGGTCAGGGAAATGAACTAACAAAGTCCGTTGGTATTGCACAGTGGCTTGGAATATTTGTATCACTCGCGGTGATGTGGAAAATGAAGGAAAAATCACTTCGGGTGTTTATCATCGGACTAGTTGTGTTATTTTTTGGTTCCCTATTCATGATGACTTCAGCGTCATCTGGTATTTGGCAACACATATCTTTACTTCAGAAATTTCAGTTTCCATGGAGATTTCTTTCTGTTTCGGTATTTTTGTCTGCAATTCTGGGTGGAGTCAGTATTGCGTCAATTATTGAGAGAAGAAAACTAAATAAACGGCTGGTTGGTAATTATGTTGTCAGCGTATTTTGCATTATCGCGGTAGTTTCAACAGTCTATATGTGGAAACCGAAAGCATACAGTCAAAAATCAGAAAATTTTTATAGCGGTATATATGAATCAACAACAGACACAGGAGAAAGCAGTCCCATTTGGTCTGTTCGGTTTATGGAACACCGACCAACATCGCCTCTTGAGATTGCTGAAGGTGCAGTTATCATAACTCATGGTAACCGAACCACCACAACCAGAGAGTACAGTGTGGAAGCCAAAGAGCCGGCAAGACTGGTAGAAAATACACTCTATTTCCCCGGTTGGAAAGTCTATGTTGATGGGGTACAAACAGGTATACAATATCAGGATCCTACCTATCGTGGACTCATCACCTTTAGGGTAACGGAGGGAACACATACTGTACGTATTGTTTTTGAAGATACCAAACTGCGATATGTAGCTGATATGATCACGTTGGGAACGATCGGGATTTTGCTAGTAACAGCGCTTGGAGTACAACTATGGAAAAAAAGAGCATGAAATTATCTGTAGCAATAGCAGTCTATAACGAAGGAAAGAATCTTGATGCGTGTCTAACATCCGTTACGCCATGGGTTGATGAAATTGTCGTGGTGGACGGTGGTTCAACAGATAATACCGTTACAATCGCTGAAAAATATACAAAGCATATTATTCACGCCGACAATCCTGCTATTTTTCATATCAACAAACAAATTGCGATGGATGCCAGCAAAGGTGCATGGATTTTACAGCTTGATGCTGACGAAGTGATTACAAGTGCGCTCAAAAAAGAAATTTTGCAGATAGTGGAAACAGATGATAAAAAAATAAACGGGTATTATATTCCTCGACGAAATAATTTTTGGGGTCACTTCATGAAAAAAGGCGGCCAATATCCTGATTATGTTATCCGTCTTGTGAAAAATGGAAAAGCGAAGTTACCCTGTAAAGATGTGCATGAACAAATTTCTGTTGAGGGGGTTGTCGGCTACATAAAAGAGCCGATGTTGCATTATTCGTATAGAACATCCAAAGATTATTGGAAAAAAGCTGATTCATACACCAGTTTAACCGCAATGTTTATGCGTGAGCGTGCTATTTCTAAAAACTTGAGGACTTGGTTTTCCTATATGATTTGGCAGCCCGTGAAAATGTTTTTTCTTCTGTTTGTGAGACATAAAGGGTTTGTTGACGGATGGTATGGACTGGTGTTTGCGTATTGGTCAGCTCTGCACTTCCCAATTGCATATAGAAAGTATAGAAATATGATATGAAAAAAATAAGTTTGTATTTGTTGCTGTTTGTTAGCTTTATGTATTTTGTTCCTCAGGTGTATGCAGAATACGTTCTTCCATACCCATCCTTTATGCCGGGGAACAAAATCTATCGCGTGTCACGAATGATGGATACGCTAAAAAATTACTGGAATTGGGGAACGATTGCACAAATAAAGTACCACCTCAGCCTTTCAGATAAATATTTGGTTGAGGCAAAAACATTGTTTGAATATAAACAGTATTTGCTTGCGGCAGACGCTATTACCCGGTCTGATGCCGCGCTTGTTGACATCACCTCGCTTATTGAAAAAGGAATGCGTGAGGGAAAAGATATGAGCGTTCAGAAGACAATTGTAGTTGAAGCGATGAAGACGCATGTATCGACCATTGAGTATATGAAGCAATGGTTGCCCAACGAATTTCAATGGATACCTGAAAAAGCAGTGGCAACAGATTTATCCATTGGCGTAATGTTAGATACATCTATTCAAATCAGAAATACTCTACTGAATGCCCTCCAAGACACTAAAGAGCAGTATACATACGTTGGTTCTAAAACAGCTCCATGGCAAAAAAAGTAATTACTATTCTTCTTTTTATTCTCATATGTTTCCGTGTAGGGTGGACGATATATCAGCATAGAGATGCATATGCACCAGATTACTGGATGCGATATGAAAGTCTAAAAAATGTATATGGTCAATCACAATACACAATGAAAGAATGGAAGTCGTGGATTCCTGATGAAATTGTGTACGCATATGCGGCCGGTGCATATCTCAAAGGCGCCAGCCCCATAATTGTTGAACCTACTCAACCGCCGCTCGGGAAATATCTCATTGGACTTTCTATTTTGATAGCAAACAATGAACACATAAGTATCGCATTCTTTTTTGTATTCATGCTTTTCGGAATCTATTTGCTTGTGCTACTCATGACAAATAATAGAATTATGTCGTTAGGCGCAGTTTTAATCGCGTCATTCGAACGATTATTTGTGGACCAACTTTCATTTTCGCCGTTACTGGATATGTTTTTTATCACCTTTATTTTGTATGCAGTTATCACTGCGTCATTTGCACTGAAAAAAGATAAACCGTTCTATCTTTTATTGTCATATCTGTTCCTTGGATGTGCCATGATGACGAAAGTTTGGCTGATAGGGATAGTGTTTACCGCGGTGATTACATTATATATTCTTTTAAAAAAGCCAAAATATTTTTGGTATGTCGTAGGCGGAGGAGGAATAATCCTTATAACGACGCTATTGGTATACATTCGCATGTTTATGGATGGCTATTCGGTAATTGAGGTGTTGAAAGTGCAAAAATGGCTGTATTGGTATCAAAACGGAAAATTAAATCATCTGTTTACCATATGGCCGCTTATTTTTTTGAACAAATGGTATGTTTGGTGGGGAGAGATCCCGATTATTCAGGATGCAAGCTGGGTTATTTCCTGGCCGATTGTCATTGGTAGCGGAATATTGACAAGTTTGTACGCGGCAAGTTCAATCGTTAAGAAACTGGATCCAGCTATACAGATATCTGCTCTTTGCATCATTGTATACAGTGTTTTTATATCCCTAGGACAAGCATCTGCTCGGTATCTTCTGCCTTTTTTGCCGATTTGTTATAGCATGATGATATGGGCTATTTTTTCGATTGCAAAACAGGTTGTATATAAGAGGCATCATATAAAACGAACATGATAATACTGTATTTTATTATTCTTATAAGCTTTACCATTTTTTCGTATGGATTTATTGATTTAAATCTGTCACTCACAAACAATACGTTGCTTCTTACATGGTTTGCGCCACTGCGTCATATAGTATATTTTGATCGGCCACTGGCTGCACTCATATTTTTTCTTATTCTTTTGGGGTTAACAGGGTGGTATGTATTTGCTTTTTTTCAATCAGAAAAACTATTCGTTTCATGGAAAAAATTATGGATTGTGATAGGAACAACAGTTATCATACTTGTGTGTTCTTTTTCCGCATTAAGTTATGATCTGTTTAATTATATGGCGACTGCAAAAGTCGCGTTCACGCATCATGAGAATCCGTACATCGTGATGCCAATTGAAATTCCAAATGAACCATATCTCGCATTTACGCGGGCTGCTAACAAAGTCGCTCTCTATGGTCCTTTGTGGATTGGAATAACTGCGTTACCGAACGCGTTAGGCGGTGGAAATATTTGGAGAACAATAATTTCTTTTAAATTGTTAAACGCCCTCGTATATCTCCTTTTCATTTTTTTCATCTATAGTGTTACTAAGTCAAAGAAAAATGTGATATTTTTTGCTTTGAATCCGCTGATTCTCACTGAAGTATTGGTGTCGGGGCATAATGATATCATGATGATGCTGTTTGCGATGCTCGGGGTATATCTTTGGCACGAAAAAAAGAAGCTATTCGGTTTATTATTTCTTATTTTCTCATGGTGTACAAAAGTTCCAACACTTGTCCTCGCGCCAATTATGGTATTGAAAAATATTTCTTGGGAAAGGCTGTTACTGTATGCGTACGGACTCATGTCTTTTGTTTTTTTTGTTCTTGCGCCGCTCCGTGAAGAATTATATCCATGGTACGCTGTGTGGTTGATTAGTATCGCAGCTTTTTTGGACATAAAGAAACACTCGTTTCTTATCGGTTGGACGCTTTGTTTATCATTTGCATTAGAGCTGAGGCATCTTCCATATATATACATGGGGCAGTACGGCGGATTTGGACCCATGGCAAGGACACTTTTGACGATTATTCCATTGGGGTTATACGTAGCTGTGTACGGTATGAAAAAATATCATGAACATAAAAAATAAAAAAATATTGAATTTCCTTGGATTACTTGTTGTTTTGGTACTTGGTGTTGTCGCAATACTTCCTTTTTTAGGCAACCGTTTTCTTCCGACACATGACGGGGAATATCACATAATCCGGTTTATGGAGTTTTATCGCATGCTGAGCCAAGGGTATCTGTTCCCACGTTGGGCGCCGACAATAAATAGCGGATATGGTTTACCATTGTTTCAGTTTATGTATCCGTTTCCAAATTATATGGCAGCGTTATTCCATGTTTTTGGTGTTGAATTCGTCACTGCGTTTAAATATACAAGCGCTTTTGCGTATTTATCCGCACTGGTATTTTGTTTTTTGTGGTTAAAAACGAAATGGTCACAAAAAAGCGCGAGTTTTGGCACGATTGCCGCTGCATTTGTGCCGTATTGGTTTGTCGAGCTGTACGTACGAGGATCTATAGGGGAAATATGGGCAATTACATTTCTATTCTTAGGTTTTTTTAGTATTGAAAAACGTTCTGGTTTCCTTTTGACGCTTGCTGCGTGTTTATTACTGCTTTCGCATAACGGATTATCCATCATCTTTCTTCCGATATTGGGATTGTATGTGTTGTATCGACTGAGCGCCAAATGGCTTGCGTGCCTTGTATTGGGAATTGGATTGTCAGCATGGTTTTGGTTACCTGCGGTTGCCGAGTCACACTATATGGTGGGGTTAAACACAGTGAGTGTCATTGATCACTTTGCAAGCATTCCTGAACTTCTTATTCCTTCATGGGGAACTGAATTTTCAGGTGTTGGATCGAGCGGGAATAAAATGTCCTTGCAGATAGGGGCTGCAGTTTTGTTGTGGGTTGGATACATAATTTTTCGGTTAAAAAAGGCATCTACGAAACAAAAGCGCGAGCTGTTTGTTGTCATTGGGATTATGGCGGTAAGCATATATCTTGTATTGCCGTCATCTGTATGGATATGGCAGCATGTGCCTGTATTGCCGTACTTGCAATATCCATGGCGATTATTGGTTCTTATGATCCCGTTTACTGCATGGGCTTCCGCCTTTACCACCGAACAATCAAAAAAACTGTGGATTCCAATACTCCTCGTCTGTTGTTCGGTGCTCTTTGCATTTCCTTACACGCGGGGGGCACAGTATGAATCGAGAAACGATGCATATTATGCATCCCGATCAAATTTTACCGACGGTACATCGTCCATGGGTAACAGTTTGTCGACCATCTGGACGCCTTGGAAAGAAACAAAGTCGCTGACAATTGCAACGGATACGGAAGGGAATCCTATTATTGTGGATGGCCCGAATGAGAAATATCTTGATCGTCAGTATACAGTGTCACTCGGTAGTGATACGGTCATTCGGTTTCACATACTCTATTTTCCGGGATGGACTGCATATGTTGACGGGGTATCGACACCAATTGACTATCAAAGCCAAGGCACGATTGATGTACGCGTTCCAAAAGGCACACATATCGTGCGTCTTGTTATGCAGGAAACCCTCATTCGTACGCTCGCTGACGCGGTTTCAGTGGCTAGTTTGGTGATTTTTGCTATATTGGGTATACTTTGGTATAGGAGAAAACACCAATGAATATTGCGATAGACACAACACCACTTTCCTCAGGACACGCCATGCGTGGAGTGGGTGTATACACCAAAAATCTTATTGATGCGTTACAGCAGTATGAATCTAAACATTCGTATAGTTTTTTTACTCGAGGAGAAAAAATACCCGATACTGCAGAAATAGTGCATTATCCCTATTTCGACCCGTTTTTTTTGACGCTCCCATGGGAAAAAACAATTCCGACTGTCGTAACCGTTCATGACCTGATCCCATTGGTGTTTCCTGAACAATTCCCCGCAGGAATCAGGGGAAGAGTGAAGTGGAACATGCAAAAGATCGCGCTTCGTCGAGTCGAAGGCATTATTACTGTCTCAAAATGTTCAAAAAAAGACGTTGAACGCATTGTGCGAATACCTGAAAGTAAAATCCATGCGGTGTATTCTGCCGCGACCCCAGGATATGAAGTCAAACAGAGTAAACAATTGGAACAGGTAATCAAGGAAAAATATCAATTGCCTGCAAATTTTATGTTATTTGTCGGCGATGTGAATTGGAATAAGAATGTGCTTGGGTTGTTATCCGCATTCGCACTCGTTCTTCAAAAAAAGAAAAATACTCACTTAGTACTAGTTGGGGGAGCATTTAAAAACAGTCAACTTCAGGAAACACAAAAAATCGAACAATGTATCCATGATTTGCATCTTGAAGATCATGTCACGATGACAGGTTTTGTCAGTCAGGAAGAATTAGTCGGGTTGTATTCGATGGCTACCTGTTTAGTAGAGCCGTCCTTTTATGAGGGATTCGGACTGCCGGTCTTGGAGGCAATGGTATGCGGCTGTCCCGTTGTCGTTGCAGATAACTCAAGTCTTAGTGAGATTGCAGGGCCCTCATTGAGAATGGATGCCGGCAATGTGCAAGGTATGGCGGAAACTATTATTCGTATGTTTACATTGTCACCGACAGCCAAAAAAAAGATGCATATGGATAGTATTGCTTGGGCAAAAACATTTAGTTGGGAAAAAACTGCTCACGAAACAGTTGCTGTATATGAAACAATTTTGGCAAAAAAATAAGTTTGTTCTTCTTGCGTTTGCAGTCTGGGGTGTTACCTTGCAGCTCATAGAAAAGGTTTCATATCTTATTCCTATTCGGACCGGTTATTTTGGTGTTTCTCCATGGGGGAATTTTGACGGGGTGCATTATGTAAAAATAGCTGAATCGGGGTATTATCAGTATGCATATGCGTTTTTTCCAGTCTATCCACTGCTTATGCGCGCGTTTCATCAGATACTTCCGTTACCTTATGAATATATTGGCGTTGGAATCTCTCTTATCTCATTTTTGATTGGGCTCATGATACTTTATGCACTCCTTGCGAAGAAATCGCAGAGGCTTGCAAAATTCACCACAGTATTTCTTCTTGCATTCCCGACGAGTTTTTTCTTTCGGGCTGTGTATACCGAAGGTCTATTTTTTTTGTGCGTGGTACTTGTTATGCATTTCGTTTCCAAAAAACAGCTTTTGTGGGCAGGCGTTGTGATAGCTGTAGCAAGCGCGATCCGGATTATCGGTATTTGTCTGGCTCTCTATGCATTGATTGAATATATTGGGTCCAAACCAAAGAACATTCGTATTGTTGATATTCTTGGGTTTCTCATTATGCCTATCGGATTGTTTTGGTATATGTATTTTTTAAACGCAACGCAAAATGACCCATTCCTTTTTATGCATGTACAGTCTGCCTTTGGTGCAAACAGAAGCGGGAGTGCACTCATTTCCCCTCCGCAAGTGGTGTGGCGATATTTAAAAATGTTAGTCACCGCATATATGCAGCCGACTGTCATGTCCTATCTCGTGACCGTGCTTGAATTTGTTATGACCGGTATTTCGTATGTAGCATTGTGGCTTGGGAGAAAACGGATTTCACTGGCGGCACTTCTATACTGTCTTGTGGTTCTCACGATTCCTACACTTACCGGCACATTTTCATCGATGCCTCGGTATATTTTGGCAGCAGTACCCTTATTTATTATTCTAGGTTCAATTCCATCAAAAAAAATCAAGATATCGCTCTTGCTCGGAAGTACGATATTGGAGATAATGGCTACAGCTCTGTTTCTGAGGGGCTGGTTTATCGCATGAAGAAAGTATCTATTATTATTCCTGTCTATAACGAGGTTCATACCATTGATGAAATACTTCATCGTGTGACTGAGGTGCAGTTGCCTGATTGGAACAAGCAGGTTATCGTTGTGGATGACGGATCAACCGACGGAACGAAAAAGAAACTTGTTGCTTGGGAGAAAAAAGTAACGGTCGTATACAAACAGAAAAATGAAGGAAAGGGAAGCGCTGTAACCATTGGACTTACAAAAGCCAAGGGCGATTATATTCTTTTCCAGGATGCGGATTTGGAATATGATCCAAAAGACTATTTGGTGCTTCTTGCCCCGTTTGAAAACAAACAAGTTGACATTGTATACGGTTCCCGGTTTTTAGGACCGCATTTGTCAACGATGTTTGTCTATGCGCAGGGGAATAAATTTGTCACATTGGTAAACAATATATTGTATAACGCAAATATTACAGATTTGGAAACCGGGTTTAAAGCGTTTCGGAAGGAAGTACTTTCAGGAATTACAGTACAATCGAAGCGATTTGACATGGAACCGGAAATAACGGCGAAGGTGTTAAAAAAAGGATATCAAATATATGAAGTGCCAATTTCCTATTACGGCAGAAAGTTTTCTGAAGGGAAAAAACTGACGTGGAGAGATGGTATTATCGCATTTTGGACACTTATTAAATACCGTTTTTAAAAGAGTTCGAAACAAAAGGAGAGATGGGTAGAGCGCAATGGTAAAAAGATATGAAAATTAAAAGCCTGATGCAGAAAATAACATCACACTCTCTGGCGAGAGACAGTATGATTATGTTTGTGGGTTCTATGTCAGCCAACGTGGCTGCATACGTTTACCATTTATTAATGGGCCGGTTATTAGGCCCTGTCGGATATGGAGAGTTATCTTCACTTCTTTCTATTTTTTATATCTTTTCTGTTCCTTTAAATGTGGGTTCTCTTGTTTTAGTGAAATTTATTTCAGGTTTTAAAGCAAAAGGGGAAGTTGGTCAGACAAAAACGTTGTTTTCAAAAGTCACAAAGGCGGCCATGATTTTCTGCATCGGTTTGTTGCCAATTATCATTGCGGTTTCACCAATAGTATCGGCATATCTAAATATTAAATCTCCCCTCATGTTTATCATCGTATATGTTATTTTTATTTTTTCATTACTCACAGTTATCATGTCTAGTGTTTTACAGGGGTATCAGAAATTTTTATGGGTAAGCATTCTTGGGGCCGGCGCAATTATTTTAAAATTACCGCTGAGTATTTCAGCTATTCAATTCGGAGTGATGGGAGTACTTATTGCGACACTAGTCAGCGGAATCGTTATATACATATTAAATTTTTTCCCACTTAGATTTCTTTTTACCGCTCCATTGTTACCGATGAAGCTTACCAAACGTGAAGCCTTTCGATACGCAATTCCAACATTACTTGTTACACTTGGTATGACATCAATATATTCTACAGACATGATCTTAGTACGTCACTATTTTACTGCAATTGATGCCGGAGTGTATGCATCGCTTGCGGTACTTGGAAAGATTATTTTTTACGCATCTTCGGTTCTCGCATCGGTATTCTATCCAGTCTTGTCAGAGCGAACTGCGAAAGGTGAAAATACAAGCAAACTCATTACAATGGGATTAATAAGCGTCACTGTCATATCATCAGGAATTACGATTCTTTATTTTTTGTTTCCTAGCCTTATTATTAAAATGTTGTTTGGCGCTTCATATGTAGGAGGCGCTTCACTTCTCGGCATATTTGGTATTTTTCTTGTACTGTATTCCATCGGAAACATGTTCACTGTCACTTTTTTGGCAACGGGGAAGACGAAAATTTGGATAATCCCTGTCATCTGTTCGCTGGTACAAATTATCGGTATCTCAATTTTTCACGAGAGTATAGAGGAAGTCATCTATATTAATATTAGTATTTCTGTCTTGCTTGTGTTGGGTCTTGGAGCGTATTATCTACATAATAAAAAGAGCACCATATGAAATTATTTAGCCTTATCATTCCTGTATATAAACAGGAAAAAACAATAAAGCACGACATCGAGACGATTATGCAAGTCCTCGAATCAGCAAATATTTCTTTTGAAATTGTTCCCGTGCTTGATGGATATTTTGATAAAAGTGATCAGGAAGTAAAAAAGATTAAAGATATGCGGGTGAAATTGGTTGGATACCCGACCAATCATGGAAAAGGGTATGCAGTTCGGTTTGGATTTGCCCATGCGTCAGGGGATGTCATAGGGTTCATGGATGCAGGGGGCGATTTGTCTGCAAAAGCCCTGCTTCCAATGTTGGCACAGTTTGATTTCCAGGACGCTGATGCTGTTATTGGGAGCAAGAGGCATCCTGATTCGAAAGTGGAATATCCTACCTATCGCCGTATTCTTTCATGGGGATATCAGCGTGTGATTCATTTGTTATTCGGCATTCATGTCAGAGATTCCCAAGTGGGGATGAAATTGTATAAACGGAGGCTTCTTGAAGATGTACTACCACGACTCCTTGTTAAGCAATTTGCATTTGATATCGAGATACTGGCAGTTGCAAATCGCCTCGGATACACAAAAATCCATGAAGCACCTGTTGAACTGAATTTTGCTGTCGCGACGTCTTCAATTACCCTAAAAAAAATATTGGTGACGGTATGGAATATGATGCAAGATACGTTGGCGGTGTTTTATCGCCTTCGGATTCGTCATTATTACGACAATGCAAATAAACGGAAATGGCGCTTCGATCCTGAATTAAACTTTCGGGTTAATGTAGGTTGATTATGAATATTTTGCTGTTAAATTGGCGTGATAAAAGTCATCCAAAATCAGGTGGCGCAGAGCTTGTTACCATGGAACATGCGAAGGGATGGGTGAAGGCTGGTCATTCTGTTACCTGGCTTACCGGATGGTATAACGGTGGTAAACAAGAAGAAATAATTGATGGAGTGCATATTGTCAGAAGGGCTGGGTCATTAACGATTTACCCGTATGCCGTAGCATACCTTTTTCTTCATGCAAGAAAATTTGATGTGATTGTCGATGAGGTGCACGGATTTCCGTTTTTCTCTCCTTTGTTTACGAAAACTCCTGTCGTGATGTTCATCCACGAGATTGCGGGCGAGATTTGGGACTACATGTTCTCTTTTCCGAAAAATATCATCGGAAAATGGTTAGAGCGATGGTATTTTTTGGTTTATAGACGGTGTTTAGTATGGACTGATGCACCTTCGACAGTTGAAGAACTGATCGAGCGGGGCATTCCGAAGAGTCAGTGCTTTGCTATTCCATGCCCGATAACAGCGCAAGGGAGTAATGTGGGACTATATAAAAAGGAAATAAATCCTACGTACATTTTCGTCTCACGAGTGGTTCGCATGAAAGGCATTGAGGAAGTAGTAAAAGCGTTCTCTTTTATATTAAAAGAACAATCTAAAGCACAACTGTGGATCGTAGGGGATGGGGAAACGACATATATAGAAGAATTGAAGACAATGATGAAGGAATATGGAATTTATGACCATGTGACATTTTTTGGGCTTGTATCTGAGCAAAAAAAATACGAATGTCTGACAAAAGCTCACATGTTGCTTCATGCTTCAGTGAAGGAGGGGTGGGGACTCGTGGTGCTTGAGGCAGCCTCGGTTTTGACTCCTGCCGTGGTGTACAACGTGCACGGCTTACGAGATGTGGTAAAAGATGGAGAGACTGGAGTGGTGATACGAAATAATTCACCCCAGATTATGGCACAGGAAGCCGTTCGTTTGTATGGCGACACAAAAAGATATGCTGAGTACCAAAAGAACGGGAAAACTTGGGTTTTGAGTTTGAAATGGGATGATGTTACAAAACAAAGCTTAGCATTACTGCAAAAAGCAATAAAAAAGCGGGAATAAATATTTTTTATGAGACGTTGGATAACATACAGTGTATTATTAATCATTCTTATCGTTGGAGGGATGCTCCGTTCCTATAATGTAAACGTTTGGCCACGAGAAGGCGCAACATTTGATGAGTTTGCGTGGACTTTTCAGGGAATAAGCATCTTGAATTCCGGTACCCCCGTGTCTTGGTCACCGCATGCTGCGTATGTAAACAAGATTGAATATTTTAACCCACAGGGAGCACGTTTCACTCTTGTGAGTCCTTATCTAGAGCATCCCCCGCTGTTTGGAATTGTTGCAGGGGCGTTTGCGAAGATGCAGGGTGTACAAACATTTGATGATGTGACGATCGCAAAAATACGGCCGCTCGCACTCATTATGGGTGTGATTTCGATAGTTGCCGTGTTTGTACTCACAAGTGCAGTGTATGGGAATGTTGTTGGACTGGCTGCCTCGGGAATATATGCGATTCTTCCGACCGTCGTTATCGGTTCACGGCTTGTGCAGAATGAAAATTTCTTTATACCCTTGTTTCTTTTCGCATTGTATTTTGCATACAAATATATCGAAAGAACAGCCAAAAATAAAAAATTGATTACCTTGAATTTAGGGTTGACGGCACTTCTTTGCGGACTGCTTCCTCTTGCAAAAATGCCGTGGATTGCAGCACCACTTGCAGTTATCGGAATATTTTTGTTTTCCAAAAAATGGAAAGCGGCATTTTGGGTTGTACTAGCAACGGTCACAGGACTTGGCGTTTGGCTTGTTTACGGGTACACAACAGATGCGACGTTGTTTACTAATCTTTGGAAACTGCAGCTTGCAAGGTATGATATGGCGTTTGATAGTCTGTTTATACTTTTTCGTGACCCGATCATCGCTGATAGGGCACTGGTTGATGGGTGGATATATTTTGGATGGGCGGCGATAGTTTTATTATTGGTGAAGGATGTCAAAAAACAGTTACCTATCCTATTTGGGTTTCTTGCCTATATGGCAATCTTTGTCTTTGCAATTCCAAGTGAACCGCTTCACGGATGGTACAGGTATCCGTTCTATCCGTTTTTAGCGATAGCTGTCGCGGCATTTTTTAAAGAGTATTTGAACAAAAACTATCTGGTAACAGCATTGTCATTTGTTGTCATTGGACTATCAATGTTTGCAAGTAGTTGGGGAAGAGTTCTCGGATTTTCCTATCCGGTATTTCGTATATACCTTATAACAGTAGCAGTTGGCGCACTTCCTGGAATTTTCTCGAAACTTGCAAACAAAAAGGTGTTTCGTTTGATCAATATCGCAATTTGTATAGCAATAGTACTTCTCACCATCTGGACAATACTTGTTTATAACGAACAATAATATGAAAAATATTACCCATCAAACTCCGTATGATTCTCTTCACGGAAGAGTAAAGTTTGTTACTGAATACGTTAATCTTCAGGATATAAAAAATAAAAAAATTTTAGATATCGGATGTGGGTATGGCTGGTTTGAAGTGTATGCGCAGAATAATTTGGTCTCATCTATTGTCGGGACTGAGTTGACGGAAAATGACCTTAGTACCGCGAAAAAATATATTCGCGAAAAGAAAATAGTTTTCCTTAAGGGGAGTGCGATAGACTTGCCATTTAAAGACAACACCTTTGATACGGTTGTATCTTGGGAGGTAATTGAACATATACCGAAAGGTACAGAAGAAAAAATGTTTTCAGAGATCGCTCGGGTGTTAAAAAAAGATGGAATATGCTACCTTTCAACACCGCACAGATCTCTTTTTGGAACACTATTTGATCCCGCGTTTTGGTTAATTGGACATCGTCATTATTCAAGTGATCGTATCAGGAAATTAGCCAAGACCAGATTTAAGATTCATGACCTGCGAATTATGGGTGGATGGTGGGAAATTATTAGCTTGTTGGATTTATATATATCAAAATGGGTATTTCAAAGAGCTCCGTTTTTTGAAAATGTTATAACTAAGAAATTAGATAGGGAATATAAGACGTCTTCAGGATTTACTAATATATTTTGCAGAATGCAAAAGATATGAAATTACGATGGATTCCTACGGGTATTGTGATCGTGGTTTTTGCGTTTTTTTCTATTAAAACATTGCCCTCTTACGGGGTAAATTGGGACTCATTTCAGCATCTTGCCAGAGGACATATATATCTTCGCTATATCACACAGGGAAAAACTGACCCGCCGCCGGTAGGTAGTGAAGAAAGATTAAGTTATTACCAGAAAACACCGTTAACGTTTGAGTGGGCGCAGCAAATGACCATCGGACATCCGCCTGTATCAGACATTCTCATGGCGGCCACCAATAGAATCGTATGGGGTAAATTTGGACTTGTCGGCGATATCGAGAGTCATCATTTATTTGTCGTTTTGATGACTATTCTTACTATGATCATGCTAGGTGTCTGGTCGTACCTGACTTTTGGACCGGTAGCGTCATTTTTTACCGTACTAGCGTTTGGAACGTTACCACACCTGTTTGCAGAACAACATTTTAATATCAAGGATCCTCTCATTCTGTCTTATTATACCGGTGCATTATTCTTTCTTTGGATCACCGTTGAATATAAAAAGATTTGGTCAGTTATAATTTCCGCTGTATTTTTTGGGCTTTCTCTCGGAACAAAGTTTAATATTATTTTCTCGCTATTTCCAATCGTGTTTTGGTTTATCTCGCTGAAATTTTGGGAAGACAAAAAGTTAAGAAAAATTATTATACTATCTTTGCTAATAATACCGATAGTCACATATGCCATATTTGTTTATACATACCCTGCTCTTTGGTCGAGCCCACTACAAAAAACTATAGAAGTTATTAAATATTATCAAGGTATATCGGGTTCCTCCAGAGAGTGTATATTTCCTCCATTATCAATATATTGGGTTCAACAATGCTCAGATTGGAGGACGCCGTTACTATTTGTGATGACTATGCCACTGGTAACCCTACTATTATTTATATTTGGCGCGGTGTTTGGCTGGCGTAACCTGGCGAGAAAAAATAATGTCTTTTTGTTATGGATACTGTGGTTGCTAGTAACCCTAGGAAGGGCGACACTTCCAATCATGGTTCTTTATGGAGGAAGTCTTCGTCAGATTATGGAATATATGGCGCCGCTGACACTTCTATCTGGAGTTGGAATATCAGTTCTGTATGGAAGTTTGACTAAACGTTATTTCAAACGTTTACTTATAGTTTGTGTGTTTTTTTCCTATTCATTTGTGATTGTTAAAATGATTCAGATTCATCCGAATGAAAATGTGTACTTCAACGGGTTAATAGGAGGATTGAATGGAGCAATAAGGTATGGTTTAGAAGGTTCGGACAACACATATGGAAATGCCTATAAACAGGGTATACGTTGGATTAATGATCATGTTGAGTCCGGCGCGACTGTATCTCTTGGTATGGGTATACGATCTGCAATACCTGATACCTATTTGAGATCTGACATCAACTATATGGGTGATCAATCAAAAATTCCAGAACAACAGGGTGAGTATATTATGGAATTGGCATATCCAGGAATGAATGTGAACGATTATTTTCGTATACGGTATGCGTTGCGTTTTCTTGATCCTGTACATGTCGTTATGGTGGATGGGGTTCCGTTGCTTTATATTTGGAAGAATGACAAACAACACACAAACGTCGATCAGACGGTAGAAACTGAAGTGGATATGTCTGCATATCAAAAAAAATACGTGGACGATTCAATACAATTTTCTTTTGCGAGTACTGTCGTTATTAAAAGAGTTGAATTTGCTTACGATAATCCTGCATGTGCACTTCGCGTACAGAACGCAATCCTGAATATCTCTGGTGACAGAGGGAGAACTTGGTTTAACACATGGGGAATACCAGGATATTTTAATTATGAGACGCCGTTCTATCCAGGGGCGAGTGATGTCTATCTATTTACCGGAGAAAGAATCACGGACTTACGTATATATAATCCAGAAAAAAGTACATGTCAGTGGGAAGATATAACGGTGAAAATTATTGAATACTAATACAGCAGTCGTTGTTGATCCGTCGGCAGCTTTACCACATAGATTTTTTTAATCGTCTCGTAATTGCTGTCAATAAATCCCAACAGTATATTCCATTCACACTCACTTTTCATTTGACGTATCACTGATGTATGGATGGCTTGCTGTTTTTCGTATCCGTTCATGTCAAACGATTGAGTAGAAGGCAGATGTTGTAACAACTTCGGTATCTGGGTAATATGATTTTCAGCCTGTAAAGACAATGAAAAAGATACAGACGGATCCGCAGCGTTTGAGGAAATCGTATAAAGAGAGTCTGCTTTTGTCAGATGATACTTGATTTGCTTATTTACGTCGGCTAGTAAAAAAAGATAGATATCGTCCTTAAGACTGTGTAGCTTTAGCAGTATTTTATCTTTTGTCGTAATTTGGGCACAACGTTGAGCAAAAACAGTATGCGGATTAAGCCCTAATAGTATGAGAATGATTATAATTTTTAACTTCATTAGTGATAGTATATGTTCCTTAAACAACTTCTACAAGAAGAATATACGCTTGTTTGCTACAATATACGTATCTTATGAACCAATCTGTTTCTGTAATAATCACCACTCGGAACGAAGAAATAAATCTTGGGGCTTGTCTGGAGAGTATTCGACAACAGAAATATAAAGATATAGAGATGATAGTTGTTGATAACGCATCAACAGACAACACAAAACAGCTTGCAAAGCAGCATGGCGCTTTGGTGTATGATAAAGGCCCTGAGCGGTCCGCACAACGTAACTTCGGGGCTCGTAATGCCAAAAGTGAATACCTTCTTTTTTTGGACGCGGATATGATTTTGACTCCACCGGTGGTCGATGAGTGTGTAAATTGTATGCAAAAAAATGCAGCGATTGAAGCACTGGTCATACCAGAAAAATCCATTGGTTCAGGGTTTTGGGCTAAGTGTAAAGCGTTAGAGCGTTCGTTTTATGAAGGTGTGGATTGGATAGAAGCGGCTAGATTTTATCGAAGGAAATGTTTTAACGCAGTAGGCGGATATGACGAAAATTTGACAGGTCCTGAGGATTTTGATCTTCCACAACGGGTGAAAGCAAAGTATGGTGATGATGCAATTGGAAGAATACCTTCATATATACATCATAATGAAGGAGCGCTGTCACTTGGAAAGACGTTAAAGAAGAAATATTATTACGGGAAAAAGATGGCTCAATATCTGAGAAAACAGGAGAATGTAACTCTGGGAATGAAACAAGGGAGTCCATTCGCACGCTATGGGTTATATTTTTCAAAACCCGCTGTGTTGTTTGCACGTCCTATGGTAGGATTGGGGATGTTAGTGATGAAGACACTGGAAATGACTGCGTTGGCAGCGGGTATGGTGAGTTCTCGAATGTAAATAATGTTATGAAGCAAGCACTTATTTCTATTATTGTCGTCAATTGGAACGGTATTCGATGGCTATCTGATTGTTTTGAAAGTCTTGCCAGACAAGAGTATCAAAATTATGAAATCATCTTTGTTGATAACGCTTCAAAAGACGAATCAGTGTCTTGGGTGAAACAGAACTATCCGAAAACAAAAATCCTCATCAATAAAGAAAACTTAGGATTTTCTGATGCTAATAATGTAGGGTACAAGGTTGCAAAAGGCGAGTACGTTCTTTTTTTGAATAATGATACACGGGTTACGAAAACTTTTCTCACTGAACTTGTGGCGGCCATTGAAAGCGGCCCGACAATTGGCGGTGCACAAAGCAAGATTCTTCTTATGGATCATCCTGATACACATGATAGCGTCGGCGCGTTTCTGACTCCAACTGGATTTCTCTATCATTATGGTTTTGGCGCAAAAGATGCCCCGAAATATAATAAACAAATTGATCTATACACAGCAAAGGGTGCGTGTATGATGTTTAAAATGTCAGTTTTGAAAAAAGTGGAGGTTGAAGGAAATATCCTTGATCCTTCATACTTTGCCTATTTTGAAGAAACGGATATGTGTCATCGGGTATGGCTGGCAGGTTACAAAATCGTATATGCGTATAAATCCGTTATGTACCATAAAATGGGTGCAACAAGCAGCTCGATGAATAATGCTTTTATTCAATATCATTCATTTAAGAATAGAATAAATTCATATTGTAAAAATTTAGGAAACGGCTTGGTATGGCAAATTGTTCCGTACCATATCTTCTTATCATGTTGTATGGCGTGGTTTATGTTATTAAAAGGAAAAATGTCTATTTGGTGGGCAATCCATCGGGCGATATGGTGGAATATTTATCATATATCAAGAACTTTGAAAATGAGGGGAACTATTCAGAAAAAAATACGCGTATCGAACGATTATCAGTTTATCAACAAAATAATGTGCTTCCCATCATATAGATATTACCAATCTTTCTTAATGGGATCATTTGACTATGAGGAGAAAGAGATACCATACAGAAAGAAATCTAGATATATATGAAAAAGCTTAATGTGGTAGTATTCATTATTTTAGCTTTTCTTGTGGGTGTTTCCTGTTATCGTGTCTTTTCTCTATATTTTCTTAACGACGAGCTATTGCTACTGGGTGCGGTACAGGGAGATGGAATTTTGGTTGGATATGCTCACAGTAAAACCCTGTTTGATATTTTGTTGGGGAATGGACGTTTTTTGGGTGGGATTCTAAACAATATATCCTTCTATTTTTTTAAGGATAGTGCAATTCCATTTGCTGTTTTTACACTTGTAATACATACATTAAATAGTTATCTCGCATACCTTGTGGCAAAAAAGATAACTAAAAATGATCACATTGCCTTCATTACGGCTTGTGTGTTTAGTGTGCCCGCAACAGCCAATCAGGCGATATCTTGGTTTGCAGCGACGACGCAGACCCTAGGCGGTATGACGTTTGTATTCTTATCAATACTGGCATCAGTGAAAGGTTATACAGACAAAAAGAGAATGTGGCAGATTGTGGCGTGGATATTTGCCTATATCGCATTTTTATTTAAAGAAAGCAGTTTTTTTGTTTTCCCATTACTTTTATTGCTTCCCTCTTTTATAACTGTAAAAGCCCCACGTATTCAATGGAAAAAATATGTATATATATTAACCCCTTTACTTATACTTGGTGGATATAAAATATTGCAGTTTTTTGGCATTGCCTTGAATCAACTTCAAAACGGTGAGTCTCTGCTGAAGATTGCTAAGGCGTTATTTAATATGGGGTTTTATCCGTTAGTTTCTTTGGGTCAGTTTTTTGTTCCTTTGCGCTTTATGTTACGAATCGCGCCGGCTTTTTCAAAATTTAACTACGGGTTTATGGAAAATGTGGCTGTGGATAATCCAATCAACAGTGTACTTGTTGGTGATCTGGTATCCGTTATTCTATCTTTTGGTTTTATCATCTTCATGATATATATATACGCAAAACATAAGCCATTTCAGAAAGGCATGCTGTTTTCTCTTTGCTGGTATATTCTAAGTTTTGTTCCGATGGCAGTATTTCTGAATGAGAGAAACACTTCATATGTGGAGTCTCGATATCTCTATTTTTCTTTCTTTCCGGTAGCCATGATGGTTGGATTTTTCTTAACAGCACTGAGAATAAAGATTGAAACAGTAATGAAAAACAGAGTGATAGCATATATGGTTGTTTATTCAATTTTAGCTGTTTTTCTATATAAGCAAATAACACTGTTGCAAAGAGAGATTAATCAGAATGTTCTTTATGGAAGTGGTATCAAAATAGCAATGTCAGCAATTCGAGGGTCTTATCCAACGATTCCAAACAAACCAATATTCTATGTTGAGGGTGATAGAGACTTTTTCTACCCAAATAATCCGTTACCGTTTCAATTAGGAACAGGATATATGCTAAGCCTGACGTTCATGTCTAATCCCGTTATTCCGAAGGAACTCTTTAAGGAAAGCTATCTATGGCATTTTTTTGATCAAGGATACAAGGAAATTGGCAATAAGGGGTTTGGATACTACTGGAATAAAAAAGATTTAGTTGAATTATTTAAAACAAATAAGGATATTTCCGTTGATCAGTTAGTGGGTATTTATTACTACGGGAATGACCAACGAGTACGTGATATAACATCATCAATTACGGAATATGTATTAATTAATCAAGATAAATGAAGAAACCTCGGCTATTTATAATTGCGATAATTATTTTCCTTGTTCTATTTTCCTGTCATGGTGTATTTTCACTTTATTTTTTAAACGATGAATTACTGCAAATGGGAGCAGTTCAAAAATTTGGAATCTTAGCCGGTTATCTTCACGTAAAAACGCTCGGCTCGATTTTATTAGGTAATGGTCGGGTTTTAGGCGCTTTGTTAAACGGCCTGTTTTTTTATTTTTTTAAGGATAGCGCCATTCCATTTGCATTTTTTACTATTGTTATTCATACGCTGAACAGCTATCTGGCATATCTTGTTGCTTGGAAGTTAACAAAAAACAAGAATATTGCCTTTATCACAGCCTGTGTCTTTGCTGTACCAGCTGCTGCAAGTCAAGCC
Organism: Microgenomates group bacterium; assembly: GCA_049287205.1. Lineage (GTDB taxonomy): Bacteria > Patescibacteriota > Microgenomatia > UBA10105 > UBA927 > CAIJMI01. The sequence continues at coordinate 574,577 of JBAQFJ010000001.1, read as the reverse complement.
TTCGCTTGGTTTGGTGCTACAACACAAACCTTAGGAGGGATGACATTTGTATTATTAGCCCTACTTCTAGGTATTCAAGGAATTAACGAAAAAAAGCAATCGTTAAGAATACTAGCATGGTTTTTTGCGTATATCGCTTTTCTATTTAAAGAAAGCAGCTTTTTTGTTTTTCCATTACTTTTATTGTTGCCCTATGTGATTAAAACAAAAGTAGAAGCTATATATTGGAAAAAGTTTGCCGTCATAACAATAGTAGTTTTATTTTTTGGTGTATATAAGGCATTTGATTACTTCGGTATCCATAACGTCGGTTCAATTACACCTCAAACGACAACTGTCGTAAGTAAAGCAGTATTTCAGATGGGATATTTCCCGCTAGTTTCATTAGGGCAATTTTTTATTCCATCTGAATTTATGCATCGGTTTGCACCAATATTTGCCAAGTTTAACTATACCTTTATGGTGAATACCACTGCGGATGATTTGGCTACGAAGGTTATTGTAGCCGACTTGGTTTCAATAACGTTGTCGTTCATATTTTTAATTTTCATCATGATCATATATTTAAGAAAACCGAATTATAGAAAAGAAATCATATTTATCGCCGGTTGGTATGTTATTAGTTTTGCCCCGATGGCTGTTTTTACGTATCAAAGAGGCACGTCGTATATAGAATCGAGATATTTGTATTATTCATATTTTCCTGTGGCTATGATGATCGGGTACATTGTGAATGAAATAAGAATATATTTAGAAGTTTATATTAAAAGACGATCTATCACCTATGCTATTATGTATGTCCTTTTGGCAATATTTATTTACAAACAGACACAATTAATACAACGTAGTATTAATGAAAATATAGCTTATGGCAATGAAATAAAGGTTGCTATGTCTGCCATAAGAAACACATACAGTACAATTCCAAATAAACCGATATTCTACGTTGAAGGGGATAGAAAATATTTTTTTGATAATAACGTTTTACCATTTAAGTTAGGTTCCGGCTATATGTTACTGCTAATATTTCAGAATTACCCTCAAATTTCTATTGATCTGATAGGAGAGAATTATTTATCCAAGTTTTTTGATCAAGGATACAAAGAAATTGGAGATAAAGGGTTTGGATACTACTGGAACAAGAAAGATTTATTTGAGCTGTTTAAAGCAAACAAAGATCTATCAGTAGAACAGGTTATCGGAATCTATTATTATGGCGATGACAAACGAGTGCATAATATAACACAAGAAATACAAAACGAAATCATTTTACATCAACGTTATTAATGAAATCGAATACAATACCATATAAATCAGCGGTGATAGTATGTCATGATTTTATTTATGGGCCTCCCCATGAGCTGCGTGACTTTATGATTTCAGAAGGGATTACAGAGCTACTTTTTATAGGTCATGTAAATAGATATGTGTCCAAAAATTTTCTATCACAATCCTATTGTGAACACTGGATTAAAGGCAAATGTCAAAATAAATACTTAGCATTAAAGCTGAAATTACCGGAAATTTTATCATACGTGGTTGACAGTTATTATTCTTTCTATTGGTCAGTTACCAAGTTAAAGGCCATTGATATTTATATTGGTGTCGGTAATCTCAACGCGTTAATGGGTTTAGTATTGATGCTTCTACATAAGACAAACGTATCAATATACTACGTAATTGATTACGCCATTATGAGATTTAGTAATGGTATGTTGAACTTTGTTTACCATTTACTCGATAAAATATGCGCACAATACTCCAATAGTACTTGGAATTACGCAGCTACAATGATTGATAAAAGAAATGTTAAATGGAATCACGTATTTCGTAATCAAATAGTAGTACCGAATGGTATTCGTCATCGTCTCGATATTATTGTTCCATATAAATTATGCAACAAGCATGAAATTGTATATATGGGGACATTAGCGGGTTTTCAGGGGGTTGATATGGTGATTAAGGCCTTGCCTAGAATTCGTGAAATTTATCCGGACACAGTATTTACAATTATTGGTGATGGAAAAGATAAAATACAACTTAAAACGTTGGCAAAAAAACTTAAAGTAATTAACGTAGTTAATTTTTTAGGTTTTATTGAAGACCCGAGAGAAATGGAACAAAGAATTGCACACGCTTCATTAGGAGTTGCGTGTTATGACACAAGTCATCCCTTAGTGTTTACCACAGAGCCCGGGAAGGTTAAACGATATTTAGCGTGCGGAATACCCGTAATGATGACAGATGTTTCGCCAATTGCAAAAGGTATTCAAGGTACATGTGGGTTCGTTATCTCAAACGACCTGAAAACAATAACGAGTACAATAATTAATTTTTTCGGAAATGAGAAACTAATGAATCTTTATAGAAAAAATGCTTTTCAGTATGCAAAAGATTTTCAATGGAATACCATATTCAGAAAGGCATTTGAAAGTATAGAGAAATAGCTTATAATGGCGTCATTATGATTAAGCTTATTAAATCAACGTTTATGAATGAGGTTGACACAAAGAAAAAACTTTGTGCGTTTATTACTAATGCAAAACAGTTAAGTATAGGAAATGAATGTAGAAAATTTGAAAATAATTTTGCAGAATATCAGAATCGAAAACATTGTATTTATTTAAATAGTGGGAGCAGCGCAGATTTAGCGATAATTCAGGCACTTTTAAACCTGGGGAAGTTAAAAAAAGGTGATGCCATCGGTTTTTCCGCATTGACATGGTCAACAAACGTAATGCCTCTTATTGAATTAGGTCTTACTCCGGTTCCTATTGATTGTGAATTGGATACATTAAATGTGTCACCCAGAACGTTAAAAGGGGTAATAAATAAAAAGCGTATAAAGATGCTTTTTTTGACCAATCTTTTAGGATTCTGTGACGAAATAGATGAGATAGCAAGAATTTGTAAAAAGAATAATATATTGTTGATAGAAGATAACTGTGAATCATTGGGGACTGTATATAAGGGTAAAAAACTAGGTAATTTTGGGTTAGCAAGCACATTTTCTTTCTACGTTGGACATCATATGTCCACAATAGAAGGAGGAGCTGTGTGCACTGATAATCAGGAGTTGGACACTATGCTTCAATTTGTTCGAGCACACGGATGGGATAGAAATTTAACTGAAGATAGACAGCTAAAGATTCGTATTAAAAATCACGTAAACGAGACTTTTTATTCACGGTATACGTTCTACGATCTTGGATATAATCTTCGAACTATGGAAATACAGGGTTGCATAGGAAATATTCAGTTGAAGTATTTGCCGGAGATAGTAAGAAAGAGAGAAGAGAATTTTATGATGTTTGCAAAAGCGATTTATAGTATGACAGACAGATACTTTCCAATGAGATACGACCATATAGATGTGGTATCAAATTTTGCCGTACCAGTGGTATGTAGAACAAAAGCTATACGAGATGCATTAGTTAAAAAATGTGACGGAGTAGTCGAAATAAGACCAATAGTTGGCGGTGATATGACTAAACAGCCGTTTTACAAAAAGTATGTTAAAGTGGGAAAAAGCAAAAAGAAAACAAATGCATCAATTGCGCATGATCAAGGGCTCTATTTTGGGAATAATCCCGAATTAACAAAAAAAGAAATCAAAACAATTATAAATATTTTTACCAGTTAATAAGGTTTTTATTGTGAGAGTCTTTTCATCACCAATAAAGAATGTCGGATACTTTGGATACCGTTTGATAGCTCCGTTATTTGATCCGGTTAAGTTTTTCTTTGGTTTAACCGGATATATATGGTTTTTTCGTGATTGGATTCAGTATAAAAGAGGTGCACCAAACGAAAAAATTGCTGGAATGAATCTTTTTCCGATAGTAGATGAAAAGGTTTCGTTAACGCCGTTCGATGCGCATTATTATTATCAGGAAATATGGGCATTGAAGCGCATTGTTCAGCAAAAACCGGAAAGACATGTAGATTTGGCATCTAAATACAATTTTAGCGGCTACCTTTCGATATTTTTACCGGTTGATTTTGTTGATCTACGACCGATTAAAGCGAAATTGTCCGGATTAACAATTGTTAAAGCTAATATACTTCGTCTTCCGTATAAGACTAATTCCATATCTTCTTTATCAAGCCTGCACGTTATTGAACATATCGGATTGGGCAGATACGGGGATAGCATTGATCCGAATGGTACAAAGAAAGCTATCAAGGAAATGATACGCGTTGTAAAACCGAACGGACGCATCTATGTATCTTTACCTGTGGGTAAGTATCGAATGTGTTTTAATGCGCATCGGATTCACACACCCGAGATGATTATTAAAGCATTTAATGGATGTCAGTTAATTGAATTTTCTGTTATCGATGACGAAGGTCATTTTAATGAAAAAGTAGACTGGCGAAATTACAGTACGCTTCATTATGGTTGTGGCCTGTTTCTATTTAAAAAGAATAGGAAGAGATATTAAAAACGGATTACTTTTTTGATAAGCCCCAGAAGCAATACTATTATTCCTTTAACTATTGAATAGATATATAAAATAAAGTCATAGATTAATTTGAGAAATATAAATATGACACATAATGATTTTAAGGATATTGATAACGATGATTTAAAAATATGCAAAGTTCCGTACAGCCAATCATAAAAGAACATGATGGGAAATAGTGCATAGCGTCGTACTCTTTCAAAAAACAGTTTTGAAAGCTTAAGATTAGAAATATCGTGATATACAGATAAATACATGCCATTATCACGAATAGAGAAAAGATGTTGAGGTAAATAGATGAGATCACCGCGTAAAAGCACATATACAGCAAATGAGTTATCGTATCCTTTTATATTAAAAAAACGTTTTTCCTGAATTATATTGTTGTGCTGTTGGACAAATTTTTTATCAAGGCGATGTAATCCGTATAAAAGTACCGATACACACTCCGGATGCAGTAGATATGTCAATAATTGCATTGGGGCGTGAGAATTGGATTTTAAAAAAATAGGTATCTGTGCAGACTGATCTTTTGTAAACAACTTTGTGTCTGTAATGGCTAGTGTTGCCTGCGGATTTTTTTCAAGTAAAGGAACTAATTTTGAGATATACTGTTCACTACGAAAATCGTCATCTGAAGCCCAGAAGAAATATTTTCCTGTTGCCTTTGCTAGTACAAAGTTTGAGTTTTTATGAACGCCGATATTGATCTTTTGCCTATAATAACGAATGCGTTTGTCTTTTTGACAAAAAACGTTACACACATTTTTAGTATTATCTGATGAATTATTATCCGAAATGATAATTTCGATATTTTTGTAGTTCAATTTTGTAAGATTAGCAAGACATGCATCTAAATCAGAGGCGCGGTTATACGTAGGTAAACCTATACTAACCAATGGCATTTTCATAAGATAACGTATTATATCGAATTTATTTGATATGTTATACTTGAAAAATGAATAAGAATTTTTTTGAGGGTAAAAAAGTTTTAGTAACAGGCGGAACTGGTTTTATAGGAAGCCATTTGGTTGAAAAACTTCTTGAGCGAGGAGCTGTTGTGACTGTGTTTGATAAAATGACAGGAGGAAAAATTAAATTTATATCCCATCTTAAAGACAAAGTTCAATTTATTCAGGGTGATTGCACCAATCTAATGGATGCACAGAAGGCGTGTAAATCTCAAGATATCGTTATGAATTTAGCCGCTCATGTTGGGGGCATTGAATATAATCGGTTTCATCAGGCAACCATGCTTAGAGATAACCTTCTTATTGCCTCAACTATGCTAGAAGCAGCTAGGGTGACTAATGTCGAACGTTTTTTGGTGGTTTCCAGTGCTTGTATATATCCCAGCGACGCAGTAATTCCGACATCTGAGACAGAGGGATACAAAAACGAACCGGAACCGACTAATGGGGGGTACGGATGGGCAAAAAGGGTAGCTGAGAAACTTGGGTTTTATTACGCTCAGGAATTTAAGATGAAAATTGGAATAGTGCGACCGTATAACGCATATGGACCAAGGGATCAATTTGATCCTGCATCGTCACATGTAATACCGGCATTAATTAAACGTGTTGTTGACGGTGAAAATCCGGTGATCGTATGGGGAAGCGGTAAACAAACAAGGGCGTTCCTGTTTGTTGATGATCTGGTTGAGGGAATGATGAAAGCAGTAGAAAACTATCCGGTGCCAGACCCGATTAATCTAGGCACAGACGAAGAAATCACCATTAAAGAACTAGTTGAAAAGATAGTAAAATTTTCAGGTGTGAAAACAAGGATTATTTTTGACACCACAAAACCGGACGGTAGCTTAAGAAGAAATAGTGACAACACCAAAGCAAAAGAAAAAATTCATTTTATGGCATCGACTTCATTTGATGATGGACTTAAAAAAACCATCGATTATTATCGTTCAATTGCCACGCGTTAAACAGCTATAAGATTTTTGTAATAGTTTTTATATTCAAATCGTTTTGCGAGTAACAGTGATTGTTTTTGATAATACGAATGCCTTTTGATAATTTTTTCTATGGCCCGAACAAATTCACTTGTGGAATAAGGGATGACAATACCCGCGTCATTACTCAGAATTTCGTTAGAAAAGTCAAAAACGTCCGTTGTTATAACAGGTAATCCCACCTCAATATATTTTTTGATTTTTGAAGGATCGCTATAAAATGCGACATTTGTTTTATCCGGAACATATGGTGCTATACCGATGTGACAATGCATTAATATGTCGTTTACTTGGTTGGTATCTTTAATATATCCATGAAAGATTGTGCGTATTGGTGAATTGGACGCCAACTTACGGTAATATGTTTCATCAGGACCCCCGCCGATAATGTGAAGAGTAATGTTTGGATTCCTTTTAGTAAGCATATCTCCACATCTATATATCAAATCTAATCCTTGAGATTTCTTAAGAACACCAATAAACGCGAGAGTAATAGGCTGTTTAATGACAGGATGAATTGTGTTTATCGGGTTTGTTCCTATGCCGACTACCTTATAATTTATGTTTTTTGGTAGAATTCCCAGATCTTTTCTTAATGTAGCTAACCTTTTGTTTAAAAAAACCAAATGATCAGTCTGTTTCGTTGCAGGAATATCAAATTGCCAATAGAGAAAACGCATGAACCGTACTATCAAATTATTATGTTCTGGAGGGTAGTAATCCCAGACCCAAAAAATGGTTTTTTTAACAAGTCCTAAAGAGCGAAGTAAATTACCGGACCAAGCTGTAAACGCATTTACAGTAAAGTATACCGAATATGGTCCAAATTGGTTTTTTAACCGAAGAAGATGGTAGAAAAGTTGAGCTAGGATTATCAATGAACGAATAGGGAGCAGTATAAAAGCTACGGATGAATTAGTTGGAGTCTGAAATAACCTGCATTCATAGACAATGTGTTTGTTTTTGTAGACACGAAGTCTACTTTGTTGTTGTTTGGTTGATATTTTATGAAAATTGAAGGTAAAAGATAATACCGTCGCATAGCAATCCAATACGTAGTCCAGTATGTTTCCCGCGTTTTCGTATGGGGAAAAATTAACATAAATAATCGTTTTATGTAGTGCCATAGGATTATTATCTGTAATGACCGATTACCGATTTTGGCCATAGTATAGAACGTATACGTTCTATAATGATGATCCACGCAAGTGTATAGGAAATAATTGGATGATACAACATAACTAAATCGTTATAACGTATCGAAAGGCTGAGTCCATCGATAAGCGGAAAAATAATTGATAATGCATACGGAAGAAAAAGAAAAATTCGTATTTTTTGTTTTATAGATAAATATGATAATCGAGAGATAAGTCCTGTATCTTTAATGGTTTTGGTAAAGTTGTTGCGCGTTCTCCAGCTATATTTTTTAATAAATTGAGAAAAGCTTTTTATGTGGTAATGAAATATTGTAGCGTTAGGTATGTATGCAACTATTCCGCTCTGTTGAATAAGCTTAATTCCCGACAATATATCATCTGCATAATCAAACGTTCCCCTGTAAAATTTTTTGTTCGTCGCAACACCTTGAGCTAAGCCAAAAAGAGGAATGTTACTTTTCGGAAATCGATATAGTTCAAATTCCGGAAGTGACTTGATTGGAGTATACGTTTTTCGAAAATCCATTGGATTAACTGAATTCTTGTATACAAACCAGGTAAAAGGTTCGGTAAACAGATATCCGAGATAACGATCAATGGGATTTGAATCTGGAGCCGGTATGGTTTGTGGGAGAAACCCCATAACCTCAGGGTGTGCTAGATATACATGGACGACTGAAGTCACGAAGGTATTTGTTGCGAGTACATTATCCGCATCAACGTAAAACAGGAGATTACCAGTAGCAATCTTTGAGGCTTCAGTTTTGCCATATTCCTGATAGATTTTTTTATTATGTAGTAATTTGGAATGAAACTTTTTAGCAATGTTTCTCGTTTGATCTGTTGAGCCTCCATCTGCAACAATAATTTCAATTTTTTCTTGGGGATAATTTTGTTTTCGTATAGATGATAAACAAATAGGCAAATCTTTTTCAGCGTTGAGAGTTGGAATGATAAAAGTAACTTTAGGATGAGTATCGACCTTATTCACTTTCATAATTTCGTCAATTTCACTATATGCAGTAAAATGATATGCATATTATACATGAATAGGACTTTCTGATTCTATATGCGCCATACGTATCGAAGAAAAATTAATTTGTACAACAATATTATTTTATCCGCAAGCTTCCAGAGTGTTGGACACGTTGATGAATATTTTATCCAGAGAACACTGAATCTGATAATTATTTATACTATGCCGCGTATGCAGGGGCATACGAATGAGATTCATATATATGAAAACGGTACACGTATAAACGTTATTCACACACGAAACTCTACCAGTGTATTTCTCTATTACGTCTATTGGTTTATGACGTACTGGTACGTTTTATTGAAGTTACGTGATAGAAAAAGTACATGGACTGTTTTTGCAGGTCATCCGATATTTTTTTTCTTTATGTTCTTTCAACGAATTTTTTTGAGTATTCGATTTGCCTATTGGATAGGTGATTATTTTCCGGGGAATGACTGGAAAATACGTCTATATGAGAAATTAAAGAAATATTATCATGATAGGATTGCAACAACCTATTATCTATCTGACCGTATCAATAGATGTATGAATAAAGGCTATCTCAGTCGTAGCGTGAAGAGGCGGACGGTAGCATGGGGAATGAAACCACAATATGTAAAGAAAAAAACAATAAATCAACAGACATTAGCTTTTGTTGGCGTTATGAAGCCCAGTCAAAATATTGAAGTAATATTGAAATACATACATGAGCATCCACAATATAAGCTAAAATTGATTGGTGTGTGTGAACATGCATATGTAAAGACTCTACAGTCAATAATAAAACGAGATAAACTTGAAGATAGGGTTTGGTTTCCAAATTCGTTTGTCCCGGAAGATCAGCTTGGAAAGGAATTAGAAGATTGTTTTATTGGATTAGCGTTGTATAAGAGTGATAGATCACAATTTACCTGGTATACAGATCCAGGGAAAATAAAAACGTATTTAGAATTTGGTTTACCGGTTATTATGACCGATACGTCCCTAATTGCAAAGGACATTGCTTCGCTTCACTGTGGTGAAGTCATCATAAAGCATTCTCTGGAATATCACATAAATAAAATAAAGCAAAATTATTCATGGTATCAAATGGGAATTAATAAGCTGGTCAACCAATATAAGTTTGATAAATATTATGATACAAATTTTGTAGCTCTTCGCGATTGAATCGCATAATGTAACTATTTAAACTTTTAATTTTTAACATTTGGTATATAATGCCCATACATTATGAAAACGGTAATTCTTTGCGGTGGTATTGGGTATCGTCTTAAAGAAGAGACTGAGTTTAAACCAAAACCAATGGTATTGATTGGTAATAAGCCCATACTATGGCATATTATGAAAATATATAGCCATTATGGTTTTAATGAATTTGTTATTGCTTTGGGATATAAAGGCGATTACATAAAGGATTATTTTCTTAATCAAAAATATCTTCAACACGATTTTACACTCTCGACAAAGTCAGGTAATGCAAAAATCCACACTGATAAGAATAATGAAAAACTTGTTGACGATTTTAAAATAACTTTCGTTGATACCGGACTTGACACATTACCGGGAGAACGAATAATTCGAGTGAAGAAATACATTCCAAAAAATGAAAGTTTTATGGTTACATATGGTGACGGTGTTGCAAATGTCGATATTAAAAAATTAGTCGCTTTTCATAAAAAAAACAAAACAATAGGAACAGTTACAGGTGTATATCCAAGAAGTAAATACGGATTAATGAGCGCAGACACACATAATCGAGTAACCGCATTTGTGGAGAAACCAGTTCTTCAAGATTGGGTCAATGGGGGATTTATGGTTTGTAAATATGCTTTTTTTAATTATTTACGGCTAAATGAATTGGAGCATCCGGCATTAAAGCGGCTTATTGAAAAAAAACAGCTTTCTATGTACATCCATAAAGGCTATTGGCAATGCATGGATACATACGCAGATGTTGAACGCTTAAATACTGAGTGGAAAGAAAACCCCGAGTGGAAAGTATGGTAAAAGAAACAGTTGTTGTTACAGGCGGAGCAGGATTTATAGGTGCACATCTTGTTGAACTTCTTTTGAAGAAAAAATTTAAGGTGGTTGTCATCGATATTCAGAAGTCCTGTAAATCCTATTTTTTTGAAAAACACCTTGAGAAGAAAGTATCTTATCGAAATGTAGATATTAGAAAGAAAAAGCAGGTAACTGCATTTTTTTCCTTAATTCATCCCACCTATGTAATACATTTAGCAGCTCAACCAATTGTTCAAGATGCATACGATAATCCCTATGATGCATTTGAAACAAATATTATGGGAACAGTAAATATATTAGAAGCATGTAGGAAAGATAAAAATATCAAACGTATTCTCATTGCTTCGTCAGATAAGGCATATGGAAAGACGAAGGTCGCTTATACAGAAACATCACCTCTTCAAGGAGATCATCCATATGACGTATCCAAGTCATGTGCGGACCTGATAGCACAGACGTTTTTTAAAACTTATGGATTGCCTGTCGTTATTACACGATTTGGGAATGTGTACGGCGAAGGAGATATGCATTTTGACAGAATTATTCCAGGTATCTGCCAATCCATTATTGTAGGTAAGCCATTACAACTTCGAAGTGACGGTACTTACATTCGCGATTATCTTTATGTAAAAGACGTTGCTCTAGGATATATGAAGCTTATAGAAATAAAAAAAGATATAACAGGCGAAGCATATAATTTTTCTTCTGATGACACGTGTTCTGTTTTGGAATTAATAAAAAAAGCAGAAAAAACGTTAAAAAAGCATATTGCGTATGACATACAAAATACAGCAAAAAATGAAATACCGTATCAGCATCTTGAGGATCGTAAAATACGAAGATTAGGTTGGAAATCGAAATATAATATTAATAAAAAGATAGTGCAGGTCTTTCGATGGTATCAGGAATATTTTAAGAGGGAATAAAGAATACATTGATATTGTAGATTATCAAATGGTTTTTTGTAATGCTGTTTGATAACATATACATGCTATTCAATATTAAATACAATATGAAATTATCAGATTTGCTCAATCAAAAGAAATGCTTCAAGCTAATTTGTGGCGCTGGTAACGAGGATTATAAAATGATCGAGAGGTTAGTTGCTGTTTACGCAAAAGCAGGGGTACATTATTTTGATTTATCACCAAACAAAGAATCAGTGTTAGCAGCTAAAAAAGGAATCGAACGAGTAGTTCCAAAGAATAAAAGGAAGGAATATTTTTATTGTGTAAGCGTGGGAGTTAATGGGGATCCACATGCAATGAAAGCTAGAATTAATTTGGAAAAATGTCGCGCGTGCGGTGCCTGTTCAGTTGTATGTTTACAAAATGCTATTCAAAATGCAGTTGATTCAAAAGGTATAAAAAAATACCTAGTAATTGATAGCAAATGTATAGGGTGCAACGCGTGCGCAAAAGTTTGTAAATTTGGAGCCATTGATTTTCAGTATAAAGAAAGAAATTTACGTAAAATTTTACCACCATTAATTGATTTAGGCGTTTCTTCAATTGAACTACATGCTATTACAGAAGATGATGACGAATCATATAGCATTTGGAGAACAATGAACAAAGCTTTTCCGGGAATATTGAGTGTTTGTTTAGACAGATCTCATTTAAGCGATAAACAACTTATTAACAGGATCAAATTATTTATTAAAGACAGAAAGGATTTTACGACAATTGTTCAGGCAGACGGATCTCCAATGAGCGGTTCAAATGACAACAACAACACCACACTTCAAACAATCGCTACAGCTGATATCGTACAAAAGGCAAGACTACCTGTTTGGGTGCTAATGTCGGGTGGAACAAATAGTAAGACGTCAAAATTGGCGAAATTATTTGAAGTTCAAGCAAACGGTGTGTCTTTGGGATCGTTTGCACGAAAAATTATTAAAGAGGAATTAAATAACGAAGATTTTTTTGAAAACAAAACTATCTTCAATTCAGCTTATAAAAAGGCAAAGGAATTAGTTAATGAAACCTTGAAGTACTTAGTATGATAAATTTTAGTGCTCTCAATTGGTGTATTAAGGACGTTGAGACTGTTTTGTTTGATAAAGATGGAACTATACAAGACTTACACATTTATTGGGGTGAGATTATTAAAATGCGAAGTAGCGCATTCGTTAAAGATTACAAATTAAATTCACAATTCTTTAATAAAATATGTTTATGGATGGGATACGACTTGTCTAAGCAAAAATTATTAGAATTTGGTCCTGTAGGTATTCTATCTAGGGAAGAAATTATAGATATATTATTCAGAAAGTTAAAGAATAACAATATCACAATATCTAAAATTGAAATTCAAAACCTATTTGAACAAGTTCATAAAGATTTTTTAAATAAAATGGATAATTACGTTGTAATATTGCCAGGAATTAAGAATTTAATGAAGAAATTAAAGAGTAGGAACATAAAAATAGCCATTGTGACTTCTGATAGTGTGGTAAACGCAAAGAAATGCATGAGCTTATTAAAGCTTAATAGTTATATCGACGCATATATTGGCAGAGAGCAATCAGTTTTGCCGAAAGCTTCAGGGGTGCATGTAAAAATTGCTTTAGATATGTTAGGATCAACAGCAGATAAATCAATTTGTTTAGGTGATGCTCCTATGGATTTGATTATGGCAGCTAAAGGAGGATTAAAAGCAGGAATAGGTGTTACTTTGGGTCAAACATCGTTTCAAGAGTTATCAAAATACAGTAATTATATTATTCATTCATATGATGAACTAAATATACGTTAGGGTATTGCAAAATGAAGATAATCGATTGTTCAATAAGAGATGGTGGTCATATAAACAAATGGCATTTTGATGAGTCATTGGTAAAGGCTTCCTATTTTGCTGCTTCAAATGCCCAAGTCGATTATTTTGAAATTGGTTACAAAAATGATAATAACATAATTGGATTAGGAGAATTTGGATATTGTCGTGAAGAATATATTAATTCCTTATTTAAATCGTTAACGGACTGTAAATTACTTTGCATGATAGATGCGGGTAAGTATACAAATTATAAAATTCCTAAATGCAGAAAAGAGTTGACGCCTTTTGTGGGGATAAGAGTCGCTGCATATCCATATGAAGCTAAGCAAGCAATCAATCTTATTGAAAAACTGTTTGATAAAGGATACTTAGTATTTTTGCAACTGATGGCTTCATCAGAGTGGAAAAATTTAGAGATGAATATAATTGAAAATTGGAAGAATAGAAAATTTTTGGAGGCGGTATACTTCGCAGATAGTTTTGGTTCTTATATTCCATCAGATATTTCAAAGTATATTAGAAAATTGAAACATATTGGTTTTAAAAATATTGGATTTCATTCTCATAACAATTTACAAATGGCTTTCGCTAATGCCTTGCAAGCCATAAACGATGGTGTAGGTTATGTTGATGCATCGATATACGGTATGGGTAGAGGGGCGGGAAATCTCCCGATCGAAATATTGCTAAATTATTTACAAACTAAGGGTGATGTAAAATACAACGTAGTTCCATATCTAGATGTCATTGATCGTTTTTATCTAAAATTAAAAGATGAATTAAAATGGGGATACTCATTAAAAACTTTACTGAGTGGAGGTAGAAATATTCATCCCTATTATGTTGATGAATTGATTAAAACTGGAAATTTTACTATCGAAGAGATATGGAATGTTTTGGATCATATTAAACAAGACTGTCCAATTTCATTTAATAAAAATAAATTAGACACATCATTACAACAACGCCTCTATGTTCCTTCCCGTGATAGCGCTAAAACAGTGGTTGAAGAAATTGAGGAACAAGTTAAACTGTTTCCATCGAAAGATGCATTTCATTTGAAAGATGTTGTTTTTACAAATAAACACAAAAATAAAAGATTTTTAATTATAGCCAATGGCCCTACTATAAAAAAATATAAAAAAACAATCAACAAATTAATAAAAAAAGAAAAGCTTGTAACTATAGGTTGTAATTATCTAGAGGGTCTATATAAACCAAATTATCATATATTCGTAAGCAAGAAAAGATTTCTTAGATATTCTTCAACAGTAGATAATCGAAGTATTTTATTAATACCTTCATATTTTGGAAAGAACTTAGTAAATGAAAATTTTATCGGGAAACGAGAATATATTGAGATTGCATTGGTTGATAGGTCAGAACATTCGTTGATAAGTGACATAGTGCAGAATCATGCTTACTTGAACGTGGGTGTTGCCGCGATATTAACTGCGATTCAAATGGGCGCGAAAGAAATTTTAGTTGTAGGAATGGATGGTTATAAAGATAAAAAGACAAAGGAAATTCAATACTTCTATAATGAAGATGGATTAAAGGAAGACAAAGAAGTGTCATCAAAAAAGTACGAAAATTTTAGTGTTCAATTGGATTTATTATCGGATTATTTAGTTGTTAAAGGTATACCTTTATTTATAATTACACCGACATCGCACATAAAATTTTATAAGAATTTATTAAAAATAAATAATAAATTATGAATGGAAAAAAACTAATTCGCTTATCTGATTACGTTATGAAGTTTATTGCTCAACAAGGCGTTAAACATATATTTATGGTATCAGGTGGAGGTGGCATGTATTTATTTGATTCTTTGGGAAGAAGTAAAGATATTAAGTATATATGTAATCATCACGAACAGGCGTGTGCAATATCTGCAGAGGGATATCAACGGACAACCAATAATCTTGGAGTAGCCATGGTAACAACGGGTCCTGGTGGAACAAACACTATAACTGGGGTTATGTGTTCTTGGGATGATTCGATTCCAGTTATATTTATATCAGGACAAGCTAATTCAAAATTACTTATCGGAAATACTGGGAGAAGACAAAGAGGCGTGCAGGAAGTTGATATCACGAAATTAGTCGAGAGTATTACGAAATATGCTGTGACAATAACAGATGAAACAACCATTAGATATCATTTAGAAAAGTCTGTATTTTTAGCTAAAACTGGTCGTCCAGGTCCAGTTTGGATAGCCATACCGTTGGATATTCAAGCAAAGATGATAGATGAAAGAATGTTGCCTAGATATTTTCCACAAAAGGAAATAGTGGGTATTAAAGCTGGTCATAAAAATGAGACGAAAAAAATAAAAATTTTGGTTAAATTATTAAAGAAATCCGACAGACCAATTATAATTGCCGGAAATGGCATTAGACTCTCACATTCAGAAGATAAGTTTTTAAAATTTATAGAGAAATATCAAATTCCAGTAGTCACGACAAAAAATGGTTTTGACCTTATTTATTATAAGCACCCTCTCCGTGTTGGTAGTATAGGTATTAATGGGCAACGTGCCGCGAATTTCGCTGTGCAGAATGCCGATTTGGTGCTTTCATTAGGATCCAGTTTGCCTTTGACGGTGGTTGGATACGAAACTAAATTATTTGCAAGAGAAGCAAAGAAAATAGTTGTTGATATTGACGAAGCCCAATTAAAACATCCACTTATTAACACAGACGTTGTAATACATGCGGATCTAAAAGATTTTTTTCAAAGATTGGGTAGAGAATTGGGTCGCCAACGTCTACAAACTAACGTATGGGTTGACAGATGTAAAACTTGGAGAGATCGATTTCCTTTAGTTGAGATGAAAGAAGATAAATCAAAAAGGTATGTTAATTCATATTATTTTTTTGATATATTGTCGGATTATCTTTCTCCAAATGATACTGTTATCACTGATCAAGGTGCGACTTTCTATAGTTCCTCTCAAGCATTGAAGTTGAAGAGGGGTCAAAGATATTTTACTAATGGTGGTTGTGCACCGATGGGATACGGTTTACCTGCAGCAATTGGTTCATGTTTTGCTGATTTAAATAAACAAGTGATTTGTGTTCACGGAGATGGAGGATTAGAAATGAATCTTCAAGAGCTGCAAACAATGGTTTTTCATAATTTACCTATTAAGTTATTTGTTTTTAACAATCAAGGATATCTAAGTATTAAACATACTCAATCGGCTTATTTTGAAGGCTTCTTGGTTGGAAGTGACCCTAAAAGTGGAGTGTCATGTCCTGATTTTATTAAGATAGCTAAAGCATACGGAATTGCGACAGATAGAATTCAAACTCATAATGAGTTGAAGAAAAAAATTTTTACTATTTTGTCAAGAAAAGGACCAATGTTGATTGAGGTCATTTTAGATCCGCATCAGCCATTTCTTCCAAAAGTAAGTTCTATGAGAGACTCTAATGGAAAGATTATATCGAAACCATTAGAAGATATGTACCCGTTTTTGCCCAGAGATGAATTTCATGAGAATATGATTATTGAACCTCTTAAAGAGGGTTAAAAGTATTCAAATAATTAGTCATGTCAAAAACAATATTTCTTACTGGTGGAAGTGGTTTTATCGGACATAATATTGTTGAGCAGTTAGCATCTAGATATCATATTTATGCTCCTACCCATCAAGAATTAAATTTATTAGATGAAAATGAAGTAGAAAAATGTTTAAGAAATCATCCTTCAGATATCATTATTCACGCGGCCAATATTGGGGGTAAAAAAAGTGAGGCTGAGTGTACAAATATAATTTCATCAAATATTCGTATTTTTTTAAATTTTGTAAGATGTAAACAATATTTTAAACGTATGATCTATTTTGGATCTGGTGCTGAATTTGGTAAACAAGCATCCATTCATAAAGCTGAAGAAAAAGACTTTGGGAAACGAATGCCTTCAGATGATTTTGGCTTATATAAATATACTGTTGCCTCCTTTATAGAAGAAACAAAATTACCTATATATAATTTAAGACTTTTTGGGGTTTATGGAAAATATGAAGAATATCGTTTCAGATTTGTATCAAATATAATTTGCCAAGCCCTATTAGATATTCCTATAACTATACGTCACAACGCGAAATTTGATTATTTATATATAAATGATTTTGTTAGAATACTTGAGCACTTTATTAACAACAAACCAAAGTATTCTACATATAATATCGGATCTGGTAAGCCTAGGGATTTTTTAACCATGGCAAAGCGCATTTTGTTTGTTATGAATAAACCACAAAAGATTACGGTACTAGATAAAGAATCGAATTTCGAATATACATGCTCAATAAAAAGGTTGAATAAAGAAATTCCTAATTTTCAATATACAAATTTTGATAAGACAATTAGAGTTTTGGCAGATTGGTATGTGGGAAGACTCCCGCTTATAAAAAGAACTGAAATTTTATCATTAATTTAATGTCGCTTAGAATGAGCAATATAGATGTGTTCTTAT
The DNA here is from genome assembly GCA_049287205.1 of Microgenomates group bacterium. Classification (GTDB taxonomy): domain Bacteria; phylum Patescibacteriota; class Microgenomatia; order UBA10105; family UBA927; genus CAIJMI01. The sequence goes on along the minus strand of JBAQFJ010000001.1, from coordinate 556,679 downwards.
TATGAAAAATGTAACAAAGATTAAGTATATACCGGCTTCAGGTAAAGTATTCGATCAAGCAGAGATAAATAATGCTATTAAAGTCGCACGTGATGGTTGGTGGACTGAAGGGGAATTTTCTAAAATTTTTGAAAAGAATTTTTCTTCGTATTTAGGAAGAAAATGTGTCACGCTCTTCAATTCAGGTTCTTCAGCTAATCTTGTTGCGTTAACGGCACTCACTTCATCTGTGTTTGGGAAAAAGGCTTTACAACCAGGCGACGAAGTGATTACAACTGCGTGCGCTTTTCCGACAACAGTGAATCCAATTATTCAAAATAAACTTGTCCCTGTATTTATCGATGTTGATCTTGGATCACGTAATGTAACTGCTCAATCTATTGAAAAAGCGATTTCCAAAAAGACCAAAGCTATCATGTTGGCTCATGCATTAGGGAATGTTATGCCAATGGATGAAATTCTTGGTTTAGTGAAAAAATATGATCTTTGGTTGATTGAGGATTGTTGCGATGCTTTAGGAGGTACATATAATGGGAAATTGGCTGGTACTTTTGGACACATTTCCACATTTTCCTTTTATCCTGCTCATCAGATAACAATGGGTGAGGGTGGTGCAATAGTGACTGATAATTCGCTTATTCATCGTGCTATTCGACAATTTCGAGATTGGGGACGTGATTGCTGGTGTGATACCGGAAAAGATAACACGTGCGGTAAACGCTTTACATGGCAATTAGGTGATTTACCGTATGGATATGACCATAAATATACGTATTCACAGATTGGATATAATCTGAAACTTACAGATTTTCAGGCGGCCATTGGGGTCGCGCAACTCAAAAAACTTCCGACATTTATCAAAAAGCGTAAGGATAATTTTAAAAAATTATACGCCTTTTTTAAAAAGTATGAAAAATATTTTATTTTGCCAACATGGGAGAAAGAAGCTGATCCCTGTTGGTTTGGATTTATGCTGATTGTTAAAAAGGATGCCCCATTTACTAAATCTCAACTTGTGGAATTTTTGGAAAATAATAACATTGGGACGCGTCCTCTTTTTGCAGGGAATTTATTGAAACATCCCGCCTATATGAACAGAAAAGATATCAGGATTGTGGGCAAGCTGAATAATTCAGATATCATTATGAATAACGGATTTTGGGTTGGGGTCTGGCCGGGAATTACCGTTGAAATGATTAACTACATGAAACGAACATGTAGTAAATTTTTTCTTCAATATACATAATTATGTCAAAGTGGGATCAATATTTTCAAACCTATCTTCGACCGATTGCCACATCATGGACGAAACATGATGTGTTGAAATACGCCAACTGGTATTGGGGTTGGATAACGTACATTCAGGCAACATACAATATTCAATTTGCGGGCAAGAAAGTTATTGAGATAGGTAGCGGGGCTGGGGGAGTATGTTATCTGTTAAAAAACCAAGGCGCTGATATTACCGGTAGCGATGTTTCAAAAATGATGATTAAGAATGCTCATACCTTCATTGGCAATATTCCGTTCATCTACTGTGATATACAAAAAAGTATTCCCACAAAAATTAAATACGATTACATCATTGGCTTTGAGGTTCTAGAGCATCTGCCGTACCCATCTGAAGGAGTGTCAAATATATATAAAGCATTAAAGCCTGGAGGAAAGTTTATTGGCTCATCGCCATTTCCGTTTCAGAAAAATTTAGCGGATCCGACACACCTGAATGTGAAATATCCTGAAGAATGGAAAAAGATGTTTATGAAAGCGGGATTTACGCACATTGTGTGTAAACCCATGTCATTCTTCCCGCTATTGTGGAGAATTCATCGGTCGTTAAATATTCCGTTACCTTTTTATATCTCTGTTCCAGGATTCGTGTCGACAACGCTTCTCGTTGCTTGGAGATAACGGTATAATACTAGTATGAGAAAAAAAGTCTGGGGAGAGATCGTACTCCTACTTCTCCTTTCATTAGTTCCTCTCTTGTGGTTTCGTGATGGTCAGATGTTGTTGGGGCACGATAGCGGTTTCCGATTGGCTCCTCTTGAACATCTGAAAAATATTTTTTATTCCTGGAATCCCTATATTAATATAGGAAAGGATTGGTCGTTATATAAAGCGTTTCTTATAACACAATTTCCTGAAACGCTTTTTTCTGCAATTACGGGGTCAGTGCTATGGGGACAACGGCTCGCCCTAATAGGTTGGTTTTTTACCCTTGGGTTTGGTATGTGGCTGGGTGTGTATATTCTATTTTCTGATCAAAAATATCGTTTCCTGCGTTTATGGTCATCCATATTTGCCATGTTCAACTTCTATGTTTTTCAAGGGTGGTTTATTGGAGAACGTGCCAAGTTTTCACTCTTTGCGGCCTTGCCTATAGCAATTGCACTTTTCTATCGGTCAATCATACAAAGAAAGTCGATTGGTATAAACGCGCTCTATTTTGGAGTCTTATATTTTTTACTTAATGGCGGCGGATCGCCTCCCTTGTATGGATCGACTGTAATGACGTTATTCATTTGTTATGTCTGGTTTTCAATATACGCGATAAGAAAAAATGGACGAACCGAAATAAAACGATGTCTCACTGTTGGTTGCGCATTCTTGCTCTCATTTATTGTGTTGAATTTCTACTGGATTTTTCCTCAAATGCATTTGTATCTGACTACCTATGCGCAGGCTCTTGGTGACAACGGGGGAATGGAAGGGCTGATTGCATGGGAACAGGGAATCAGTAAGAATGCAAGTTTTATAAATCTGCTTCGATTACAGGGAATACCGGATTGGTATGATAATACGAATAATTTGTTTGCGAAGCCTTTTTTGACAAATCCTTTACTTGTTTTTCTGAGTTTCGTCCCAGCGTTCATTACATTTGTAGGCTCCATATTTTTTGTCAGAGGAATGGTTACCCAGAAAGTCGAAAAGAACTATCAGCTTCTCATTGGTTTGTTCCTTGTGTTGTTGGTTGGGTTGGTGTTGGCCGCTGGTTCACACCCGCCGTTTGGCTTTCTTTTTACATGGGCTATGCGGCATATACCAGGGTTCGCGATTTTTAGATCAAGTTTTTATAAGTTTGCGCCTATGGTGTGGATTCCCATCATTATGTTATCGGGATATACGTTACATCGATGTATTCTTTCTATACGGTCAAAAACTCTTGCACTTCTGATAAGCAGTGTGCTCCTTGGATATATACTTGCGTATCATTATCCATTTTTTACTAAGGATGTATTTACGTTTATGAATCCGTTTAGTACTCGCGTGTCTGTCCCTTCCTATGTGAACGATATGGGGCAATTCGTTAATACAACAACTGAGAAGGATGCACGGATTGCGATTTTACCCGCCTTAGATTCGGGATATTACAACGTGCTTCTCGATACATCGTCATGGGGGTATTTTAGTCTGGATATATTACCGCGAAGCGTTATGTCACGAGGGCTCATTGCAAATGACAATGACGCAAACCAAATGATAACTCGTTTATATGAGTCACTTCGAACAAACGATAGAGATCGGTTTATACGGATCGCTGAAACGTTAGGCATCACATATATATTATGGAGAGATGATGCAGTATATAAAAATGAGTATCAGGATAATCGGTCAATCGTTTGGCAAAAGAAGAATTTTCTTTCGTGGTCATTTGTTGAGGTTAAGAATATCGGTTTATGGACTTTGTACAAAATTCCGGCGTCCGTCGCCGTATCCAAAATATATATTGGATCGGATATCATTACTGCGCACGGAAAAGATGTGTCACACGCAGATGTCTTTATGGCGTTTGCACAAAATAAGGAAACAATAGTCGTTGATACTATTCACGCCTCTGCCGCTACACTACTGGATACTGTCTCAACGATGGATGTGACGCAGGCAACATGTGTGGCATGTAGCCAAAAGGAACGAGATGCTATTGATAACGGTCTTTCAATAACGGATTTAACGTATGCCCCAGGATCGATATTGTTCAAACGAAAAGAATACTTCGAAAAAACTTCCTTGGAAACAGCAACATCGATACAGTCAACAATAGATGCGCAAATAATGATTGCAAACACGAATTTGCAGAAGGCGAAATGGAATACTCTTCAAAATAATCTGTCGGAGTCCGCCGTTAATTTTGAAGACTATACAGTTCTGATGAAAACTGTGATTGAGGAAATCAGTAGTTTGACCGGCAAAATAAAAAATGATTATGTGATACGAATCCTGTCGTTTGTACAAGCACAAAAGCATTATGTTGCCACCATGGGAATTGATGAAAATCAAAAGGAAGTCAGTAAAAATATAGTTGCGTTTGAAAAAACACTTCGCGCGGAATCTTGGCTGACGACAGATACAACCACGTATAAAATTGAGGTAGAAATACCGCAAACCGATGCATATACGGTTCATAGCGCGATACCGTTACATAGGGTTTTTATAGACTCACAATCGACTTCATCCGGCACAGTTAGTCTAACTGAGGGATACCATAAAATTACTGTTCTTAATCAAGACGCCCTGCTTCCAACAATTGAAAATATATATTTTGTCAGGGAGAAACCGAGTACAAAATCAAGTGGTCAAGTACGTTTTACTGAGATACATCCAAGTAGCTATTCAGGTGAAATAATGGCGTCCTCAAGTCCTTCAACAATAGTGTTTAATGAGCAGTTTGATGTCCGATGGAAATTGTTAGTTGACGGAAAAGCAATTCCTGAAGAATATCATATTCGGGCAAACGGGTATGCAAACGCTTGGGTATTGGAGCTACAGGACACACATACGTTTTCCATTGTTTATGAACCGCAACGGACGTTTTATATCGGTGGCATGGTAACAATGTTGGGTTTATTGGGTGGCGTTGGATTGATTGTATACATACAAAGAAAACATACAAATTCATTATGATGTTCTTTTCATCAGGAGACGGTCCATTTTTTTATCAAGAAGAAATATCAGCGCTCTCATGGTTGCCGAAAGTATGGGAGTCCTTCAAAGGGTTTGGAGAAAATGTGCTTCCAAGATTATGGATAGACTATCCATTCCGTTTGATCGTTAAGATACTTGCCAGTTTGGGACTAGGATGGGGAGTGATTGAAAAAATGTTGTGGTTGATCGCCATCGCCATCGGCGTAGTTGGAATATATAAACTGACAAAATTTGTCGTTGGGAGGAATGCGGCATATTTGGCAGTTATATTGTATATAACAAACACCTATTCGTTATTTTTATTTGGTGGGGGTCAGTTGGGTGTTGCACTTGCGTATGGTTTAGCTCCACTTGTGTTATTGAAATTTATTCGGTATGAAAAAAAGGATATACAAAACGGCTTATGGTTTGCTCTCCTTATCCTGTTTGATCTTAGGCTCGCGTATGTAGTGCTCGCGGCAATTGTTTTATATCAGGGTATTGCAAGAACGTTTCGTATTAGAAACATGGGTATTTCTCTGTTTGCCGCAGCGGTGCTCCATGCATTTTGGATTCTGCCAACGCTTCTGACAGGCGTCGGTTCGTCAGCACTTGGGGAGGACTTTACTAATCCGGGGATGCTCAAGTTTTTAAGCGTTGCTGATTTTTCCCATTCACTATCACTACTTCACCCGAATTGGCCGGAAAATCTGTTTGGAAAAGTATATTTTTTGCAGCCGGAATTTCTTGTAATTCCTTTTATCGCATTTTGTTCCATGGTTTTTGTTAAACAAGCAAAGAATAAAAAACACATACTATTTTTCGGATTACTTGCTCTGCTAGGCGCGTTTTTTGCAAAAGGCGTAAATCCGCCATTTGGAAGTATATTTAATTGGTGTTTTAGGTATATTCCAGGGTTTGTTATGTTTCGTGATCCGACGAAATTTTACTTGTTTACTGCAATTGGATATGCAGTCCTTATTCCATATACATTGGAACGATTGAGTAAAAAAAGTAAAAAGTTAAGATGGGTTTTTTATGGAGCCTTTATCATTTTTTGGTGCTTTACTATCCGCCCGTTATTTTTAGGGACTCTGAGTGGAAATTTTAAACCCCAATCCATTCCTCAGGAATATATACAGGTAAAAGATATGCTTGTTTCTGATAAAACACCATCGCGTACGTTATGGATACCGACAGCTGAAAAATTTGTGTATTCGTCTGATACCCATCCGATGTTGTCTGTAGCTACCCTGTATCCAAACACATCACTCTCACAAGTTTTAGAGATAGCGACGTCTTCGGCGTTTTTGCCGAAGCTTTCCGAAAGCGGTGTGCGATACGTCATCGTTCCAACAGACATTGAAGGAAAAATGTTTATGACAGACTATCAAACGGATACAGCGCTTCGTGAACAAGTGATTTCCGTGTTGGAGGAAACACCACTAACACGGCGCGCGGAATATCAACAGATTGCTGTTTTTGAGAACGATCAATTTTCATTTCACTCGGAAATACCCACAGTTGTGGAAAGCCAAGAATATTGGTCAAAAATAGGACTTATCGCTGGAGCAGTAGCATTTGTTATCTTTGTATTTATTATGATAAAAAAACGAAAACCGTCATATTGACCTATGGAGTATATATTGCATCTTTGTTTGCTAGTGTTCTATTGTATTTCCTTGTTTGTTTTTGGATGGGTGATAGTGAAGAGATGGTTTGGCGGGTTGCCCACGCTTCTTACTGGCATTGCGTCTTGGCTTTTGGGAACGGTCATTGGCGTCCCTGTTACGTATCTTGTTTCCTGTTTGTTTGCTCATACTAGTGAGCCAATTCTTTTTGGGGTGGCAGCAACAACGACGATTAGTTTCATTTCGTTTATGTTCTTACGCAATAAAGAAAAGATTGAATCAAAACCTTTGTTCATTTCTGATATATTGCTCGTTCTTTTTTCTATTGTATTCAGTAGTTGGATGATGATGAAAACTTTTCATGGAGAAATGTTTGGTGTTTTGTATGTCGGAAGCAACAATGTGTTTGATTTTTCTCACGCATTAGGGATCATTCGCTCGTTTTCATATGGTTCAAACATTCCGTTCATGTCGCCGTTTCAATCGGGGTTGCCGTTTTTGTATCATTTTTTGTTTTACTTTTATGTCGCTATTTGGGAATATCTCGGCGTTCCGATTATCTGGGCGATGAATATCCCGAGTATTCTGTCGATGACGTCCCTCCTCGTCATTATCTATTATCTTCCGCAGCTCATTTTTAAACAAAAACCGCTTGTTGGCTGGATTGCAGTACTATTGTCCATAACAAACAGCACACTCACATTTTGGCAGATTTTTATTCAGAAAGGTATATCACTCACCACCATTAAATCATTGTGGCAGCTGCCGACTTATCCGTTTGCAGGACCATTTGACGGATCGACTATTTCAATATTTACGACGCTGAACAATTATGTGAACCAAAGGCATCTGGCGCTTGCGATTGCCTTTGGACTTTTTTTATTCATACTGGTTGATACCACCATAATCCAAAAACGACTGACGGGTTGGAAAATGGTGTTTTTTGGATTGTTGACAGGCCTTTTGTTGTATTGGAATGTGTTTATTCTGTGTATGACATTTGTGTTGATCGGTGGTGTACTTTTAGTGAAAAAACAATGGAGCTATGCAGGTATATTCAGTATGTCTGTACTTATTGTCAGTATTGTTTCGTGTATGCCGTATCTGGGTGTAGTACAGCAAATGGCGCCTCTTGTCGGTTTGGGTGTCCGAAATATACAAACATGGACTGCCATAGAGTACTTGTGGCAGAATATTGGACTGCTGCCGATAGGAATGATTGTCGGGTGTTTTGCAATTCCGAAACAGAGACGAAATATCGCTTTGTTCTTCATATTCTTGTTTATCATTGAGTGTGCGTATGCCGTGATGAATCACCATGGATTTGATCAGAAGTTTTATTCATTCCTTATCCTACTCGTAAATTGTATTACGGCAATCGGGGTTGTGTGGCTTTGGGAAAAGAAACAAATTCTATGGAAATGTGTTGCTGTTACAGGACTCAGTGTTTTGGCAATTTCAGGGGTTATTGATCTTATTCCCATTAAGAATGAATTTGCCTATCCACTTGTTGATCATAAGATACTTCCAGTCATTACTTGGATGCAAACGCATACAGAAAAAAGTGCAGTGTTTGTATCCTACTCGGACATGATTGACCCTGTAGTACTCGCTGGAAGGAAAAATTATTTTGGATTTTTCGGAAACGTCGGTACAACTGACAGATCATCTGATGTTAGGCAGGTGTATACAGGGGATCTTGCTTTAACTCGAAAGCTTGGCATTATGTACATTCTTGTACCAAGATGGGATAAAAATGATTTTCCGTATAGAGCAGATACTCAGTATTTTGAGGAACATAATATGAAGGTGTATGAAGATGAACGGTATAGTATTTATACTACTGTGATAAAATAACGAATATGGGAACTAATGAAAAACAGGTAAGTGTAGTAACTGGGGGTGCGGGGTTCATCGGATCAAATCTTTGTGAAGCACTTCTTAAAATTGGTCATACTGTTTTTTGTGTTGATAATCTTGTAACGGGATCAGAAAAAAATATTGAAAGCCTAAAAAACAATCCGGATTTTACGTTCATCAAATGGGACGTGATTAATGAATTCCCGGTGCTGCCGAAGATTGATTATGTTTTTCATCTTGCATCGCCCGCATCCGTACCAGACTACCAGAAATATGATGAAGAGACTGCACTCGTCAATTCCGTGGGTACCCGCCATATGCTCAAAGTTGCCAAAGCCTACAAAGCGAAATTTTTGTTTACCTCAACTTCAGAAGTGTACGGCAATCCGCTTGAAAATCCGCAAAAGGAAACGTATTGGGGAAATGTGAATCCAAATGGGGTTCGGTCTTGTTACGATGAATCCAAACGCTTCGGGGAAATGATGACGATGCTGTATGTCAGAGGCAGGAGCGTGGATGGAAGGATTGTCCGAATTTTCAATACCTACGGACCAAACATGCGGAAAGATGACGGACGTGTTATTTCCAATTTCATCAACCAAGCACTTGAGGAAAAGCCGCTTACGGTTTATGGCGACGGCATGCAGACACGGTCAATCTGTTTTGTGTCAGACCTTGTGGACGGGCTTATGAAAATGATGTTTTCGGATAAAACAAAAGGAGAAGTGATTAACCTTGGAAATCCGGAAGAATATACCATGATTGATCTTGCCAAAAAAATTCAAAAAATGACTGGAACGAAATCAGAAATTGTATTTGAACCGTTACCTGCGGATGATCCAATGCAGAGGTGTCCTGATATCACGAAGGCAAAAACTATCCTTGGATGGGAGCCAAAAGTGAACGCTGACGTTGGTCTTCAAAAAACAATCGAATACTACAAACATTCATGAAGCCACAAGATATAGGATTTTTCGTTCTATTGTGTATTCTTTTATTGCTTCGGCGAGAAAAATTATTCGTTATTGCAGGACTTTTCTGTTTTTTGTTGGCAATTCCACTATTTGCGAAATGGATTTTCTTTACGGGTGAACGGTTGGTTTGGTATGGCGCCGCATTTGTCACAATTGGTATACTGTATATGTTGTTAACAAAGGAGAAAAAACTATGAGGTTTTTAGTTACGGGCGGAGCAGGATATATCGGATCAATCACAAACGCGCTTCTGAAGGCTGAGGGACATGAAACAGTAGTCTTCGATAATATGACCATGGGGCATAAAGAAGCAGTGGGTGATACAAAACTTATTGTTGGAGACCTCAGGAAAAAAGAAGATATTGAAGCAGCATTTGCAGGTAACGCATTTGATGCAGTTATTCATTTCGCGGCATTTACACTTCCCGGAGAATCCATGCAAAAACCGTATGAGTATTTCCACAATAATATTGACGGGGGACTCAATTTACTTGAAGCCATGCGGACACACGAATGTAAACGAATTATTTTTTCTTCCACCTGTGCAGTGTATGGGTTTCCCAAAGATCTGCCGGTGACAGAACAATCACCAATTGCACCAACATCTGTGTACGGTGCATCAAAACGAAATTTTGAAGAGATCCTTGAATGGTATGAAAAAATTCATGGACTTCGGTTTGCACGACTTCGGTATTTTAATGCCTGTGGAGCACTAGAGGACGGAAGTCTTGGGGAAGATCACAGTCCTGAAACACATATCATTCCCGTTGCAATCAATGCGCTGATGAAAAGTGAACCGTTTTATGTATTCGGTCGTGATTATCATACCCCAGATGGAACATGTGTTCGTGATTACATCCACGTTTCAGATTTAGCTAGCGCACATTTGAAAGCTGCTGAATATATTGCCCGTGAGGACAAATCGCTTACGGTGAATCTTGGTGTTGGAAAAGGGTATTCCAATATGGAAATACTGCATGCCATTGAAACCGTGACGGGAAAGAAACTCAATATTCAGGATAAAGAGAGACGTTGGGGTGACCCTGATGCAATTTATGCGGACAATAGTTTAGCGCGCACCAAGCTTGGATGGGAGCCAAAATATATAACACCTGAGGCAATCATTGAAACTGCTTGGAAGTGGCATGAATCGCACCCCCAAGGCTACGGATCAAAATAGAATTAGTTTTGGAAAAACTGTTTGATCATTTTTACTACGTATTCAACTTGGTTGTTTGTCATATCCGGAAAAATCGGGAGACTCAACGATGTTGCCGCTAATTCTTCAGCGATAGGAAAGGATCCTTTTTTGAAATGCAATTCCTTATATGCGGCTTGTAAATGCGGGGGAATGGGATAGTGTATCAACGTTGTTATGGATTTTGATTCCAAGTATTTTTGTAGGGCATTCCGTTTGTTCGTGCGTATCAGATAGACATGATAAACATGTGTTGACCCTGTTTCAGTTATAGGCAAGATGATATCTCCAACTCCAGCGAGTTCAGCAGTGTATTTTTTCGCGATACGTTGTTTTTGTTTCGTGTACGTTGCAAGATGAGATAATCTGACGCGTAGGATCGCCGCCTGCAGTTCGTCGAGTCTTGAATTAAAGCCGATATATTCATTGACATAGCGTTTTGATTCTCCATAATTTCTGATGCTCCGTATGATATTTGCCAGTCTTTGGTTACCAGTGGTGATCGCACCCGCGTCGCCAATGGCACCGAGGTTTTTTCCCGGATAAAAACTGGTTGCATTCACATCTCCAAAACTACCGGTCATTTTTTTGTTAAATGTCGCGCCGTGGGATTGCGCGTTGTCTTCCACAATAAACAGATGGTGTTTATTTGCGATCCTCATGATTTCATCCATCTGACAGGCCTGACCAAACAGATGCACAGGAATAATTACTTTCGTTTTTTTTGTTATAGCTGCTGCAATATTTTTTGGATCAATGTTATAGGTATTGATTTTTGGTTCAACAAGGATAGGTGTTGCGCCGACTCGAGAGACAGCAACGAGCGTCGCGATATACGTGTTTGATGGAACAATCACTTCATCGTTCTTGCCGATGCCAAGTGCGCTAAGAGATAAAATAAGAGCATCAAGACCGTTTGCGACCCCAACGCAATACTTCGTTTTTGAAAATGTGGCATATTGTTTTTCAAAAGTCTGCACTTCGGGGCCCAATATGACTCTGCCGCTTTGTAGGACTCGGGTGAATGAGCGAACGAGGGCGTCTTCAATCCCATGATAATTTTGTCGCAGATTTAAATAGGGGACTCGCATATTATTTTTTCCGTTTGACCAGTGTTAAAAAATGTTGATAATCACGGATATAATCAGATGCATTATAGATATCAGAGGCAAATACGGCGAGAATGGCATCATCACTGTATTTATACTGAGTGCCCCAAATCATTGGCGGTATATATACACCCATAGTCATTTCCTTTAATTCTATTTCTTCTCTGTGTATGCCATCGTCAACGATGACGTGCACCGACCCTTTGATGCAGACCAGATATTGCTGGCATTTTTTATGTGCATGCTCACCTCTCACGTCTTGCCCTGGTACATGGTAAACAAAAAATACCCGTTTTATAAGAAAAGGAATATATTTTTGATATTCAACATACGATAGATTTCCCCGCAGATCAGATGCTTTCTGGAGTGCGTTCATCCATACATTTTTTACATGGAGTTTTTTTGGTTTTGCATCGACAGTGGAAGTAATTTCTTTGCTCTTTTTTGTTTTGTTCGTTGTGACATACCCTGTGATTCGTGCGGGGTTGCCAACAACAATCGCATAGGGCGGCACATCTTTTGTGACGACAGCTCCTGCTCCAACCATCGCATATGCACTGATGGTAATTCCCGGAAGAATGGTTGCGTTTGCGCCTATGGAAGCGTGGTGTTTTACTGTGGTTTTCAGTGGCGCTTGTTGATGGTGTTTGCTACGGGGGAATTTATCATTTGCAAATGTCGCGTTCGGACCGATAAACACATCATGTTCGATGGTAATGCCGTCCCACAGTTGGACGCCGCATTTAACTGTTACATTATCGTCAACGCTGACGTTATTTTCTATATATACATGATCGCAAATATTGCAGTTTTTGCCGATGGAAGCGGATTCAAGAATATTACAATACGCCCAGATTTTTGTATTGGCGCCGATATGTTTTGACTGTACGAGTGCAGTGGTATGAATTAGCGGTTTCATTCGTGTTTCGGCAGTGATTCGAATAATACATACTATTTAGTAAAAAAGCTAGATTACTTTCTTGGAAGGAAAGTGCGGAGAGATATAGAGTAATGTATATAAAATACGCTATACTAACATTATGCGCATTGGTATCGATATCAGCCAAGTTGTCTATGAGGGAACCGGAGTGGGAAGATATGTCAGAGAACTCATTCCACGAGTCATTGCCGCATCTCCCGAACACACGTTTATTTTGTTTGCGGGATCTCTCCGCCGGAAAAACAAAATTGACGCGTTTGTTCGCCCGATTCTCAAGACCTCGAAGAATGTCGAAGTAAAGATTGTTCCCGTCCCTCCAAAATTATTGGATGTCTTATGGAATGTCCTGCATATCATTCCGATTGATTGGTTTATCGGACACGTTGATGTATTTTGGTCGAGCGATTGGACACAGCCGCCACTTTCAAAAAAAACAATTGGCATTACAACGATTCATGATGTTTCGTTCCTGCATTTTCCGGAAAGCTTCCCAAAAGAAATACTGCACGTGCAAAGACGACGAATTCTTCGAACACTCCATGAATGTGCATTGTTTTTATGTGACTCTGAGGCGACGAAAAAAGATGTGGCAGAATACATTGGGATTAAAGAAAGCAAATTACTTGTTGTGTATCCGGGAGTATCTTGAAAAATATGATTATTGCAATTGACGGTTATGAAGCAAACGTGACAACCCGAGTGGGAATTGGCAGATATGCGTATGAAATCCTTGTGTATATGTACGCTGAGCTTCGTGAGCGATATATCGCGGGAGCTTTGTCTGATGTCTATCGCATTTATCTTCCGGATGCTCCGCTTCCTGACATGCCGAAAGCCTCTCCGTGGTGGCAGTATCGCATTTCTGGACCGAAAAAGTTTTGGACGTTCATCGGACTACCTATGGCCATTCGAAAAGATGTGCCGAAAGCGGACGTTGTGTTCTCTCCAACACACTATATTCCTCGGTTTATTGCCACTCCTCGCGTTATGTCTATCATGGATCTTTCGTATTTGAAATTTCCTGAACTGTTTAAACGAAAAGATTTGCACAAATTGGTGCATTGGACACAATATTCCGCGTCTCAGGTGACTGCGGTTTTGACCATCAGTGAATTTAGCAGAAATGCTATAATTGACACATATCATGTTCCTGAGAGCAAGGTTTTTGTGACCTATCCAGGATTGAGCGCACTACAATCTATGGGAACGATCGAGAAATATCATATAGCAAAACACTATATCCTCTCTGTAGGTACGATTCAGCCACGAAAAAACTATACTCGGCTCATTGAGGCTTTTGCCTCGTTTTTGAAGCTCAATAAGCAGAAATTTGGCCTCATTGATCTCGTGATTGTTGGCAAAAAGGGTTGGTTATATGAGGAAATTCTTCAAGCACCTAAAAAATATGGGGTGGAAGACAGGGTGAAATTTTTGGATTTCGTGCCTGACGAGGACTTGCCGACGCTTTACAAAAATGCTCTTTGTTTTGCGCTTCCGAGCCTCTACGAAGGCTTTGGACTGCCTGTTCTTGAGGCTATGGCAGAAGGTTGCCCAGTGGTGGTCAGTTCTACTTCGAGTTTGCCTGAGATTGCGGGGAAAGCAGGCATTTATGTGACGCCTGAGGATACAGAAAGCATTACCCAAGGACTTCTGACTGCTGTCAGGCAACGAAACCTGATTCAGGGACGATCTCGAATTAAAAAAGGTCTGGAACAGGTAAAGAAATTCACATGGGAAGAAGCCGCAAAACAAACCATAACTGTTCTTGAACAAGTTGCAAGGAAAGGAAAAAAATCATGAGAGGACTGATTGATTTTTGGGTATACCTTTGTACGCTGAACGGCTATGTTTTAAGTCATACAGTGCGATTGTTTTTTTACCGTACTATCTATCGGGTAAAAGTCGGTAAAAATTCCTCCATACATTGGCGGGCGGAGTTTGATAACCCAGCTGGAGTTGAGATAGGACACAATACCATTATCGGTAACGACGCATTCCTTGACGGTCGTGCACCGGTTGTGAGTGGAGAAAAGAAAAATTATATACAACGTTTCTTTGGGTCAGGGGTTAGGCCACTTCGTATTGGCAACAATGTGTCAATTGCCGGGGAAGTACGTATCTATACGATGGAACATGACATTGATTCACCGGATTTTGCGGCAATCGGAGCTCCCGTTACAATCGAAGATTATGTGGTGATCGGATCACGTGTCACGATTCTTCCCGGAGTCACCATTGGTAAAGGTGCAGTTGTGGCGTCAGGGGCAGTTGTTACAAAAGATGTCGCCCCGTACGCAGTTGTGGGAGGAGTTCCAGCCAAATTTATTAAAGAACGCTCTAAAGATCTCCGGTATACACTCAAATTTGCCCGTTTGTTTCAATAAGGGGTAGAACACACAAAGGGAAGATTATGGATTTATCAATTATTATTGTCAGCTACAATACCAAAACGATCACTGATGATTGTTTGGCATCGATAAAAAAAAGTTTATCCGGATCATTTGTTTCAAGTGAGATTATTGTTGTTGATAATGTTTCAACTGACGGGTCTCGTGAGATGTTTGCCAAAAAATATCCTGACGTCATCACCATCTTGAATGATGAAAATGTGGGATTTGGCAGAGCAAATAATCAGGGAATGAGAAAAGCAAAAGGCGCATATTTTTTGCTCATCAATTCCGATACTGTCGCCATTAAGAATGCAATTCCAAAATTATATGAATTTGCGCATAATCATCCAAGGTCTTTTGCGGGTCCAAAGCTTCTCAACATGGATAGGTCTGCGCAGACGTCGTGCGGCCCGTTTTTAACAACAGGTGTGGTATTTGCGGCACTGTTTTTGAAAGGGGATGTACTTGGAATTACCAGATGGTCACCAAACAAATTAAAAACTGTAGATTGGGTATCCGGCGCATGTATGATCGGACCTCGTAAATTGTTTATGGACGATCTGTTGTTTGACGAAAATATATTTATGTATATGGAAGAAATTGATCTTTTGATGCGCGCACGGAAAAAGGGATACCGGACATATTTTTACCCCGGCAGTCAGATTGTGCATCTGGGGGGCGCAAGTTCGACCAATAAACGGACCGGACCGGTATTAAATATCTACAAAGGATTGTTGTTTGTGTACAAAAAACATTATTCCAAATTATCACTGTTTTGTCTGAGACAGATGTTAAAAATGAAAGCCAGTATTTCGATCGGCATCGGGTATATCACAGGAAGCGAGTATCTGAAAAAAACGTATGCGGAAGCTTATAAGTTGGTGTAATCAATACGGATTGTACATAATGACGCTGTTTTTATTGGCGTTTATTCCGTTGTATCCGAAAATTCCACTTCTTGATATTACGCAGACATGGGTGTCTGTCCGATTTGAAGATATTTTGGTGGGGTTTGTTGCAGTTGCGCTCCTTGCAACGCTTATTCGCGACAGGAAATTGCCAAAATCACCACTGACGCGTCCAATTGGTGTGTACTGGATTGTCGGACTGATTTCATTGGCAAACGCCTTGTTATTTATTTTCCCGAATTTATCAGGTGTGTTATTCCCACACTTGGCAGTCCTGCATTATGTGAGGCGTCTTGAATACATGATGCTATTTTTTGTGGCGTATGAGGCATTTAAAAACAAACCGCTTATTAAACCGTTGTTGTGGACACTGATCGGATCCTATGTGCTGATTATTTTGTATGGGTTCGGTCAGAAATTTTTGGGATTCCCTGCGTTTTTAACCATGAATGAAGAATTTGCCAAAGGAGTGCCGCTAAAACTGCCTCCAACAGCACGGTTTCCTTCGACATTCGGCGGACATTATGATTTGGCTGCGTATCTTATCTTAGTCATTCCAATCATAGGAAGTTTGATTTTCAGCGCGAAAAAAGTGTGGCATAAACTCGTGTTTCTTTTTCTGACACTTTTGGGTTTTGAAATGCTCTTGTTTACTGCATCCCGTGTATCGTTTGGCGTCTACCTCGTCTGTATGTCATTCATGTTGTTTTGGCAGAAAAAAATACGGCTTATTATTCCGATGATCGTTTTAAGTATGCTGATGATGACCCTAACAAGCGGCGCGTCTGAACGGTTTTATAAAACATTTTCTGTCAGTGACGTTATCGTCGATCTTTCCACAGGTAAACCTATCGGTACATTAAATTCCACAAGCGGATCAAGCGCGACCCTAGAGCCTATTGCGTCTCCTGCGGAGGATACGTTGCCACGGGGGAGTGAATTTATTAATTTGGGTACTGCTGACAGCTCAACTTCAGGTCAGATTTCCGAAGTGTTGTATTACAAGAGTATTGATGTGGACGGCGCTGGTGATATCGCAACTTTTTCCGGCAGTTTTCTGATCCAGAAAGCACTGGTGTATGACATTTCCATTACTACGAGGTTTCAGGGGCAATGGCCGAAGGCAATGGAAGCGTTTAAAAGAAATTACCTTTTGGGAAGCGGCTATTCATCACTTTCTGTCGCGGTCGACGGAGATTATCACCGTATGTTGGGGGAAACCGGGATACTTGGTGCAATTGCATTCCTTGGTATTTTTGCCGCCGCATTCCAGTTGTTTTTGAAATACAAAGAAACACTCGAACCGGTCAAGCGCGCATTTGTGATCGGGCTTTTTTCAGGTATTGTCGGACTCTTGGTTAATGCAGTACTTATCGATGTGTTTGAAGCTTCAAAAGTTGCATTTACCATGTGGTCGCTGTTGGGCATGGCTGTAGCTATGCTTGTTGGTGAAAAACAGGTAGCAACGAAATATCTTGCATTGCTAAAACATATCGCGACACGCCCACTTGCCTACGTATTCTATTTGTTCATCAGCGTCTTCGTTATTTGGGGAATAGCAACGCAGCTTTATTTTTTGGGAGATGACTTTACCTGGCTCCGGTGGGCTGCGGAAAGTAACATTTCTGATGTTGGCAGATTTTTTACCCAGTCTGAAGGATTTTGGTATCGTCCGATTCCAAAACTTTGGTATTACACATTGTTTTCTGTCGTTTGGTTGAAGCCTGCAATTTATCATGCAGCGTCGTTATTCCTGTTGTTTGGTACGTCATTTTTTATCTATCGCTTACTTTTGTTGTGTATGAAACAAAGGATGTTTGCATGGATTGGCGCACTCGTATTTGCTGTCGCAGCTGTACACCATGAAAATGTGTATTGGATATCCGGTCAAAGCAGTTTGCTCGCAGGATTTTTCCTGATGGCTGCTGTGTATATACAATTTGAATCACGCGCACTGTTGAAGCGGGTGCCTGTATGGGTAACGGCGATAGTCGTATGGATGTTGACGATTGCATCCATGTTTTCGTATGACGGGATGGTTATCGCACCGGTTGTCGTGACGCTGCTTTCATTTTTTAAACAGAAAAAATCTTTCTGGACATACGTGCCACTTTTGTGTATTCCTGTATATCTTTTTATGAGGCAAGGCGCCATGGCTCTTGCTCCTGCAGGGGATTATGGATATAAAGTTAGCACATTTTTTATCAATACTATCAGTAATCTCTTAGGATACACCGTGTCATTTTTTGGCGGCCCGTCTGTCGTTGAAAAATGGAATCAATTACGTGTGTTGTCTCGACCGTTGTTAAAACCAATGACTGGTGTATTTGCCGTCTTTGGTGTTGCCGTGATCATGTGGGCATGGAAAAAACGGGATGTGATACGCAAGCATACAGATGTGTGGATATGGTTTTTGGCCTATCTTGTCAGTTTTACTGCATACGCGCCCCTAGGGGGTATGGCAGACAGATATGTGTATATTCCATCCATGTTTTTGGTTGTTGGACTTGTTATTGGAATAAGCAAACTTTGGCAAACAACACGGAGTAAATTTGTAAAAATTCTTATATGTATCGTGTGTGTCGGATATTTTGTCTGGAATGTCATGGAAGTGAAGCGTCTCGGTGGCGACTGGCTCTTTGCAAGCAAATCAGCAGAGCACGCATTACAGGTGATTAAGAAAGAAACATATCCGCCTAAAGATGTGAAAACATTCTTTTTTGTCGATATGCCAATCAGATATGGAAGCGCTTGGATTTTCCCGACAGGGATAAATGATGCTATCTGGCATATGTACAGGACAAGTCCATACAGGGTGTTTACTATGCCGTCGATTGAAGATGCATATAATTTTCAAATGAACCTCGGAGATCGGGAAGTATTTGTATTTGACAACTATGAGTTAAAACGCGGCGTTCGTGAAGTGCAGAACATACAGTGATATGAAAGCAAAAGCATTTACCATCGTCAGTTTATTGTTGATTGCAATACTGGGAATCTTCGTGCGTTTGTATAAAGTGAATGGAGCAATCGCGGATTGGCATAGTTGGCGGCAGGCAGACACCGCGGCGGTTGCAAGGAATTATGTGCAAAATGGCATTGATCTCTTACATCCGAGATATGATGATCTTTCAAATATTCAAACTGGGTATGATAATCCTGAGGGGTATCGCATGGTGGAATTTCCTCTGTATCAAGGAGCCGCTGCATGGTGTTTCACCACATTTGGTATATTTTCGATTGAACTTTGGCTTCGCATATTGGCAATAGCCGCTTCTACGATTACAGGAATTTCCTTAGGAATTCTCGTATGGAGAAGAATCAATGCGATTACAGGAGTACTTACTGCATTTTTGTATGCGGTACTTCCATACAGCATATTTTACGGACGTGCCATATTACCGGATGGGATTTCTGTTTGTTTGGCAGTGGTCAGCATCTTGTTATTTGATATTGCCAGTGACATAAAGAAAAAAACGGGTACATGGATACTCACCCTTCTTGCGGCGATCGTTGCAGGAACCGCGCTTCTTGTGAAACCTGTCGCAGGATTTGTTCTGTTACCTGTCATAGGAATACTGTTAACCAACAGGAAAACGATCGGGACAACATTTTTTCGACTTGTCCTTTTTAGCGTGATGACACTGCTGCCGTTTTATATTTGGCGGCAATGGATTGCGCAGTATCCGGAAGGGATTCCGGTGTTTTTATGGTTATTTAACAGCAATGCTATCCGGTTTAAAGGTGCATGGTTTTATTGGTTATTTGCCGAGAGGATCAGCAAGCTTATCTTGGGGTATTGGGGCGTTCTGTTTTTAGGATTGGGTCTCATTGAAAAAACTGAAAAGAAGGAACGACTCTTGAGTCATTTATTAGGGTTTGGCGCATTACTCTACATGACTATTCTTGCAACCGGAAATGTGCAGCATGATTATTATCAGATTCTTATTTTGCCCGCAATTGTTGTGTATAGTGCCAAGGGAATTGCGTGGATGATAAAGAAAAACTGGGAGGCAAAGGGTTTACAGAAAATAACAGGTATTGCCGTAGGATTCGTTGTATTTGCCTTTACCATCTTTTTTTCTTGGTATACCGTGAGAACGTACTATTGGGTAAATAGGATTGAAATTATTGAGGCAGGTACTGCTGCCCGAGCGCTGCTTCCTGCCAACGCCAAAGTTATTGCGCCATATAATGGAGATACGACATTTCTCTATCAGACAGGACATCAGGGTTGGCCATTGGGGTTTGATATCGATAAAAAAATTCAAATGGGCGCAACACATTATGTGACGGTCTCTCCGACAGATACTGATCTTGAAACGCGGGATCTTGCCAATATGTATACCGTACTTCTCCGAAACGACAAATTCGCAATTATTGATTTAACGAAGAAAAAATAAGTACTCATGAATATTTTATTTGTCAGCGCACTCCTGCCATATCCGCTTCATTCCGGCGGTCAGGTGCGTATGTATAATCTGTTGAAAGCGCTTTCAAAAAAACATGATATTACGCTCATGTCATTTATCAGGAATGAGGAAGAGCGTGCTCTGGCAACACATATTTCATTTGTCAAAGATGTGCATATGATCATGCGCGGCAAGGGAAGGCAGGCAAAATATATTTTTAAAGCGCTCGGTAATTTCCCGCTCCTTTTGGCAACGTATGATAACCGCATGATGCAGCAAAAAATAAAAGAAGAACTGGCACGGAAAAAATATGATCTTGTACATATAGAGCCGTTTTATGTGTTTCCGTCATTACCGCCGTTATCTGTTCCTATGATCGTATCGGAGCATAATGTGGAATATGCTATTTATCTGAAGAATGCCGAAAAAATTCGGTTTCCGCTTTTGAAACCGCTTGCTTATTTTGACGCCGTAAAGATTAAAATTTGGGAAGAAATTGTTTGGCAACGGGCGCGCATCGTGACAGCAGTATCGGAAGATGATGCAAAAATAATTTCAGCATCTACGAAAAAAGAAACACCAGTTATTCCAAACGGAGTCGATACAAAAACGTTTACGTATGTTGGGAAAAAATTTGATAAAAAAAATCCGACATTTTTATTTGTGGGAAATTTTCTTTGGGCGCCAAATTTAGAGGCAGTGCGACAATTGCTGACAACGATTTGGCTGAAAATTTTACTTGTGTATCCCGAGGCGAAACTTACTATTGTAGGAAAACATTTTCCGAGCGGTCTTAGAAAATATATTCTTCCGTCTGTTCATCTTGAAGAATATGTAGAGGATATTCGGGATGCTTTTGCAGCATCTGACGTACTGCTTGCCCCAATGGGGATTGGCGGGGGAACAAAGTTTAAGATTCTTGAAGCCATGGCAACAGGGACACTTGTCGTGACGACAAAAGAAGGACGGATGGGCATCGTTGGAACGAGCGGGAAAGAATTTTATGAAGCTGCAACACCGGAGGAATTTGGAAGCGCGGTTAATACTATTTATGCGCATCCGGAAACGGCAAAAACTATAACGAAAAACGCGCGGAAAATGGTCGAAACAATGTATGACTGGCAGGCAATTGCAGAAAAACTAGATGTAGTTTGGAAAGGTGCCGTATGAAACACATAGATGTGTCCGTCATAATCTTAAATTTTAACACCTTGGAACTTACGAAAATTGCAATTGAAAAATTACTTGCATCAGCGTTACCCAACATTTCAATGGAAATTATTGTTTGTGACAATGCATCAACAGATGGCACAGACATAATGATCAAAAAAGAATTTCCCCAAGTCACCTTTATTCAGAATGGCGGAAACGTCGGATTTGCCGCAGGGAATAATCCGGGGATAAAAATAGCCAAAGGCAGATATGTGTTGCTTCTCAATTCCGATACCGAGGTTGCAGAGGACGCCATCGCAACCATGATCAAATTTATGGATGCGCATCCTCAGTGCGGTGCTTCTACCTGCAAATTGCTTTTGATGGACGGCTCTATTGACCCTGCATGTCACAGAGGAATGCCTACTCCATGGAATGCGTTGACGTATTATTTAAAAATGGAAAAACTGTTTCCGAACGTCCGATGCTTTAGCGGATATCATCAGCTATATAAGGATTTGACGACCATTCATGAGGTTGATTGTATCAGCGGCGCATTCTTTTTGGTGCGTCGTGAGGTGATAGACAAGGTTGGTATGCTCGATGAAGCCTATTTCATGTATGGGGAAGATATTGATTGGGCGTACAGAATAAAAGAGGCGGGATGGCAGATTTGGTATAACCCGACGGTGACAATACTGCACAAAAAGAAACAAAGCGGACGATCGCATGCAAACCGTGAACGCAGAATAAAAACACAGACGATGTTCATCACCTATAACAAGTTGTTTTATACCAAACATTACGAAAAAAAATATAATCCGATTATTACGTGGCTTGTATATACAGCATTTGATTTACAGCTTGTTGGACTAAAATTATTTGGCTTATGAACATAGGTATTGACGCTCGCCTTATCGGAGAAACTGGGATTGGACGGTATATCCGTAATCTTATTACGGAACTTGCAGCCATTGATCAAACCAATACCTATGTCATTTTTCTGCCGAAAGATGGCTTCGATACATTTATCCCTCCAAATATCCGTTGGAAGAAGCGTGTATGTGCTGTTCATTGGCATACGCTCCAAGAACAATTGGTGATGCCTTGGATATTTTTATCTGAACATCTTGATCTTTTGCATGTTCCCTATTTTAACGCGCCGATATTTTATCCAAAACCATATATCATTACGATTCACGACCTGACGATTTTACATGTGACTACAGGAAAGGCAACCACATTGCCGCGTCCACTCTACTTTTTAAGAAAAATCGGATATCAAATTATTGTGCGGTTGGGAATCATGCGAGCCAAGCACGTTATTGCAGTTTCAAAAAGTACGAAAGATGACATTGTTAAAAGTTTAGGAACTAACCCCAAGAAAATCAGTGTAACGTATGAAGGTGTTGATAAACAGATTATGTCTGCCAACACAGCGTCTCCAAATAAGAAACCGTATTTTTTGTATGTAGGTAATGCGTATCCGCATAAAAATCTGGAATTTCTTATCCGCAGTTTCGGCACATTTATTATTCGTCACCCCAATTATCAATTGGTTTTAGTCGGAAAAAATGATTTTTTCTACAGTCGGCTTAAAAAATGGGTTCTGCAATTTCCGTGGGCTTCACAAATCGTATTTGTGGAGTCTGTCAGTGACGAGCAGCTTGCGGCGTATTATACACATGCTGCCGCATTTGTATTTCCTTCACATATGGAAGGATTCGGACTCCCTGCACTGGAAGCGATTGGATTCGGCACTCCGGTTGCTGTTTCGGATATTCCCGTGTTTCATGAGTTATTTGCCACAATCCCTCTCTATTTTGATCCGAGCAAAGAGGAATCACTTATTGCCGTAATGGAAGCGATAACTGCGGGCAAGAAAAAAAAGATAAGTGATTTGGAGAAAAAACTGATTTCCAAGTACCAATGGGAGAACACTGCCAAAGAGACACTTCGTGTCTATACTGCACTATGAAGGTTGCACTCGTCTATGATCGGGTAAATAAAATAGGCGGTGCGGAGCGGGTACTCGGCACGCTTCATGAGTTATTTCCCAATGCGCCATTGTATACCGCAGTCTATGACCCTAAAGGAGCACCATGGGCACGGGTATTTCATGTGATTCCTTCATTTATAAATCGTATTCCATTTGCCCGCAGACATCATGAATTTTTCCCTTGGCTTACTCCACTGGCGTTTCAGTCATTTGATTTTTCTGCGTTCGATTTGGTTATTTCTGTGACGAGTGCCGAAGCAAAAAATATTCATACGCCGCCGCCGACCGTGCATCTGTGTTATTGTTTGACTCCCACACGATATTTATGGAGCGGGTTTGCCACCTATGCGCGTGATCACGCAATGTTGTCATTTTTTTTCAGACTTTGGGCTCCGGTATTAAAGCACTGGGATCTGAACGCAGCACGAAGACCCGACCGTTATGTTGCAATATCAAACCGCGTACGTCAGAGGATAGAAACTTACTATATGCGCAAAGCGGATTGCGTGATATACCCGCCGGTTGAAACATCCAAATTTACGAAGAAGAAACAAACAAAAAAAGGAACATACTATTTATTTGTATCTCGGCTTGTTCCATACAAACGGGCTGATATTGTTATTGCGGCGTGTAACAGATTGCATCTGCCGCTCGTTGTCATCGGCTGCGGCAGTGAATATCAGTCGTTACAGAAGATGGCGTCACCATCCGTGCAATTCATTACAAAGTATTTGACAGACAGTGAACTGCTTGGGTATTATCAAAATTGTCGTGCATTTCTTTTTGCAGGGGATGAAGATTTCGGTATTGTTGCAGCAGAAGCACAAAGTGCAGGGAAACCGGTGATTGCATACAGGGAAAGTGGAGTTGCTGAAATTGTTGTAGATGGAAAGACCGGTGTGTTATATGACGAGCAAACGCCCGATGGACTCATGAGAGCTATTACAAAATTTGAAACGTTAGGTATTACAGAGTCGGCGTGTCGAAGGCAGGCGGAGAAATTCAGTGTTAAGCGATTTAAGGAAGAAATGACGGCATATATAAACAAAATGGTAAATCAAGTATAATTAAACTCTATGAAAGCAATTGTCTTTGCAGGCGGAGTCGGTACGAGATTGTGGCCTCTTTCAAGAAAAAAGTCACCGAAACAATTTGAGAAAATTATCGGTGACAAATCAACACTTCAACTTGCGGTCGGTCGGGTGCAACCAGATTTCACCTGGAATGATATTTATGTTTCAACCGGAAAACAATATGTTGAAATTGTCGAGAGTCAGCTGACGGAGCTTCCCAAAGGCCATGTGATCGGTGAGCCGGTTATGCGGGATGTCGGGCCCGCGGTAGGACTCGTAACGGCGTTGTTTGCAACCGTTTCTCCTGATGAACCGATGGTTATTTTGTGGAGCGATCATCTTGTGAAGAATGAAGTACTATTTCGGAAGATACTGAAAGCGGCGGGAACTGTCGTTTCTAGGGATCAGGATAAGATCGTGTTTGTTTCCCAGAAGCCTCGGTTTGCCAGTGAAAATTTGGGGTGGATTGATTTTGGAGAAACGGTGGAAACTGAAGATGGCGTTGCAATGCATGCATTTGTTGATTTTCAATACCGTCCTGATGAGGCAACGGCAAAAAAATATTTTGAGAGCGGGCATCATGCATGGAATCTTGGATATTTTGTGACGACTCCGAGATTTCTGTTGTCCCAATATAAGAAGTTCGTCCCGAATGTGTATGAAGGGCTGCAGGAAATAGCTGCCGCATGGCATACGGACAAGTACGAAATTGTTCTGGAAAAAGTATACCCGACACTTGAAAAAATCAGTTTTGATAATGCTATTCTTGAAAAACTGGATCCTGCGAGTGCGCTCGTTGTTTCAGAAAATATTGAATGGAGTGATATCGGCGCGTGGGAGGCATTAAAAGAATCACTGGAAGGTTCATCGGATAAAAATGTGATACAGGGAAAAGTATTTTTGAAAGATGTGGATGATTGTCTGGTGTATAACTACGGGAAACAGCTGGTTGTCGGTATCGATGTATCTGAACTTCTTATCGTCAATACTGACGACGTGCTGATGGTATGTAAAAAAACCTCCGTCCCAAAAATTAAAAAGATTGTAGAAGGATTTACAGGAACTGAACATGAATCGCTTACCTAATACTATGTGGTATACAGTTACAAAACGATTGATTGATATTGTTGCAAGCATTCTTATTATCATTGTTTTTTCTCCGATTATTCTTGTCACATCTATTGCAATTTTTTTGGATACGCCGGGCCCGATACTTGCTGATACTCCCAATCGTGTTGGAAAAAATGGAAAATTATTTAAACTCTTTAAATTTCGTTCAATGGTGATAAACGCACATCAAATGTTGCGGAGTGATCCAAATATGGCAAAACTGTATGAAGAATACCGGCACAACAGTTATAAACTGGTGCATGACCCCCGCGTTACAAGAGTTGGAAGATTTATCAGAAAGCACAGCATTGACGAAATTCCTCAGTTATTTAATGTACTTAAGGGTGATATGAGTCTTGTCGGTCCGCGGCCATATTATCAAGATGAACTTCGGGAACAGCAAAAGAAATATCCGCATACAAAACAATTGGTGAAGGTGGTGTTGTCCGCCAAACCAGGAGTAACCGGTTACTGGCAGGTCTCAGGGAGAAGTGAGGTAAATTTTGACAAGCGTATTCAGATGGACGCGGATTATGTGACTAAGCGCTCATTATTGTTTGATATGCTTATTATACTGAAGAGCCCTCTTGCGATGATTACAGGAAAAGGCGCAGTATAACCACCTTAGCTATTCTTAGGTTGACAACTTCCCAATAAATTGGAACAATAGAAGTCTATGGAAGAACTCAAAAAAATTACTGTTGATGTCGCAACCCCTATTATGCAAACGGAAGCAAAAAAGAAAAAGAAATTTCCTTGGAAAGCTATTGGTATTCCTGTTGGCGTACTTGTAGTACTCCTTGTTATTATCGGCGTCATGCTCCTTCCTCTTCGTGGAGTTGTCGCAAAAGCAAAAGGAATGACAACGGTCGGGCAGGAAGCAATGCAGGCAGTCAAAGACAAAGATTTGGCGCTCGTGAAAACAAAACTGAATGAAACACGGACAAAATTAACAGAACTGCAGGTGGAATACAAAAAAGTACTGCCATTAAAAATAGTTCCATTCCTAGGGTTGTATATCGCAGACGGTGAACACGGAATCAATGCAGGATTTGCAGCGCTAACAGCGGGAGACAAAGCAATTGAAGCAATTGAGCCGAACGCAGACCTTTTAGGGCTCAAAGGCGGGAGCAAGAGTTCTTTCCTTGAGGGCACCGCTGAAGAACGATTGCAATTTGCAGTGAAAACAATGAGCGCACTTTTGCCAAAAATAAATGAGATAGCGGCAAGTGTGGAAACGATGCAGACAGAGCTAGAAGCAATTGATCCAAATAGGTATCCGGAAAAAATCGGCAAAACAGTTATCAGGTCTAAAATGGCGGGCGGATTTGCCGTGATTAATGAAATGGCAAATTTGTTTGTGAATGCACAACCGTTGTTAATGAACCTTCCATCGCTATTGGGGGATCCGTCAGACAAACGGTATTTAGTGATATTCCAAAATGATAAGGAGCTTAGGTCAACCGGCGGGTTTATCACCGCATACGCGCAGTTTCGGATGGTGAAAGGAAAACCAATCCTTGAAAAAGCGGATGATATCTACGCGCTTGATGCGGCCTTAACAAAAAAATTCGCAGCTCCCCGGGAAATTCTGACGTTTCATAAAGGTGTATACAATTTGAATATCAGGGACAGCAATTTGTCCCCGGATTTTAAAGTTTCCATGCAGCAATTTATGGAAATGTACAACCAAACCAGTGGAAAGGAAAAAATTGATGGAGTTTTGGCTGTGGATACGCATGTACTTGTGGAAATGTTGAAAGTGTTAGGGCCAATCAATGTGTACGGTAGGGAATTTAGTGCCGTGATTGATAAACGATGTGATTGTCCAAAGGCGGTATATGAGTTGGAAGACTATTCCACACGTCCTGTCGGATACGTGAGAGACGCCAGAAAAGACATTATCGGTGTACTGCTGCAACAGATATTACAGATGGCACTTGGCGTTTCCCCGTCAAAATACTGGGGAAATTTGTTCCAAGTACTGATTGATGAAATTAATCAGAAACACGTACTTGCATATTTCATGGATACGACCACGCAGAAAGCCGCGGAAGATTTTAATATGGCGGGACGCGTGATGACCGCATCAGAAAGCGCGGCAATTCTAAAATATGAAGAGGGAAAAGGATGGGATTATCTCTATCTCGTAAACAGTAATATGGCTGGCGCGAAATCCAATATGTTCGTATCCAGTAAAGTGACAAAGGATACAACCGTGTCGGGAAAAACATTGACGACAAAATTGACGATTGATTATAAAAATCCGTATCCAGGGAGTGACTGCGGACTGGAAAGTGGCGGTTTGTGTTTGAATGCACCGCTTCGAAACTGGGTGCGTGTGTATGTACCGGCAGGCAGTACACTTGCTGAAAGCAAGGGCTCCATATCGCCAAAGGATAGTGCAGCCGCGTCTATGGAAACATATCAAAGTCTGGGAAAAACCATGTTCGAAGGGTTTTTAATTGTTAACCCGATGGGGACCGCGAAATTAGAACTGACGTACACATCACCGGTGGAGGTTGCCGGACAATATAAATTGCTTATTCAAAAACAGGGCGGCACAGATGGTGAAGAATACATATTAAAATTAAACGGAAAACAACGAAAAGATCTGCCTCTTGTCGGTGACACCGAGTTTACATTTTAAATCGAGATGACGCATCCTTCACGGATAACAACAGTCAATGCGTTTATATTGAAACGCAAGAACGTCGGTGATTCAGATAAAGTATTGACGTTATTTACCAAAACAACGGGAAAAGTCAGAGTGGTTGCCAAAGGGGTTAGAAAGATAACCAGCCGCAGAGGGCCGTACTTAGATATCTTCAATGAAATTAAAATTACGCTCCATCAGGGTAAGTCTTGGGACACGGTGTCGGAGGTGGATATGTTGGTTTCAAGAAGGAACGCCTACACCACATGGATGCGTATGCGGGCGGCATATGTGATCGTTGAGGCGATAGATAAGCTTCTACCTGATAACGAGCCACAGCGCGCGATATATGACAAATTGGGCGCAATACTGGTTGCGATCGGTACAGCGAGCGACAGCGAGATCACTCCGCTACTGGTGTCTTTTTTCAATGCGCTGCTTGAGGAGCTCGGGTATCTGGCTCCGGATAAAAAGTACAGCGAATTTGGAGAGTTGATCGGGTATATTGAGCGGATATCGGAACGGAAGATTCGAAGCATGAAATTCTTCTTATCGTAAAATACATAACCTTCCCGTATAAAATTTGGTACAATGGTATCTATGACCAAACTTGAAGAAATTATTGCACTGTGTAAGCGACGCGGATTTGTGTATCCGACAAGCGATATCTATGGCGGAATCGGGGGATTTTATGATTTAGGGCCGCAGGGAGTGGCCTTAGCACGCAATATTAAAGAGGCATGGTGGAAAGAAATGGTGACATCGAGAGATGATGTTGTTGGACTTGATTCTTCAATTATTTTAAATCCGAAGACGTGGGAAGCATCAGGACATGTGGCGGCATTTACCGATCCTCTGATTGAATGTAAAGTGTGTCACAGCAGGCTTAGAGCTGATCAGGAAGATGAAATAGCGGCACACGTTGCCTCACATAAGGCAAAAGGTGAAAAAGAAGTCACATTTACAGAACCTCGACAATTCAATTTGCTGTTTAAGACGTTTGTGGGTCCCGTTGAAGATTCCAAAAGCGTCGCATATCTTCGGGGAGAAACTTGTCAGGGAATCTTTTCTAATTTTGATAATGTGATGACCTCAAATCGGGTAAAAATTCCTTTTGGTATTGCGCAAATCGGAAAAGCATTTCGAAATGAAGTAACACCCGGAAAATTTTTATTCCGCGTTCGGGAATTTGAACAAATGGAACTGGAATATTTTGTAGAGCCAAAGGATGCGGACGCTGCATTTGAAACATGGAAGGAAAAACGGATGGCGTGGCATCTTTCTTTAGGTATTTCCAAGGAAAATATCAGATTCCGGCAACATGAAGCAACCGAACGCGCACATTACGCTGCTGACTCATGGGACATCGAATATAATTTTCCTGAATGGGGATATAAGGAGCTAGAAGGAATTGCAAACCGAACAGATTATGATTTAAAAACGCACAGCACATGGAGCGGTAAGGAATTGAAAGTCACCAATCAAGAAACAAAAGAGAGCTATTATCCGTACGTCATTGAACCATCTGTCGGGGTGTCTCGGCTGATGCTTGCACTGTTGTTTGAGGCATTTACCAAAGATGGTGAGCGGGCTGTGTTAAAGTTAAAGCCAAGTCTTGCGCCATATATGGTGGCCGTATTTCCACTGCTACCCAATAAGCCGGAACTGGTGACAAAAGCGCGTGAAGTGTATCACATGGTAAAAGAAGTATTTCAAACAACGTGGGATGACCGTGGAAACATTGGAAAACGGTATCTTGCTCAGGACGAAATAGGCACGCCATGGTGTGTAACAATCGATTTTACGACACTTGAGGACGGCGCTGTAACAATCAGAAATCGTGATACAACGAAACAGGAACGTGTTGGAGTGAGTGCACTCATTGACTATATTCATACTAATAAACAGTTGTCATAAGGAGGATATATGAAAAAAAGTTTGGTTTGGATTCTTATTGGACTTATTGTGGTCGGCGCCGCTGTTATTGGATACGCTTTATATAAAGGAAGCCAGTCAGTAGCACCGGTGGAAGAAGTGATAGAGGAAGAAGTTGTGGTTCCTGCAGACGCAAGCCTTGTTGCTGATGTTGCATGGAGCAAGGTGAAAGATAACACAGTTGTACTATCCATCTCAGGATTGAAGAGCGGATATAAAACAGTCACGTACGAAGTGAGCTATGAAACACAGGGTGTCGTACAAGGGGTGACCAGCAGACCGCTTGAAGTGGCAGGGAAAGACACGTTTACCCGTGATGATATTTATCTCGGTACCTGCTCAAGAAATGTGTGTAAACCACATACAGGGGTGAAAAAGGTATCACTCGTTTTGGAATTTACGGATATCAGCGGAAAAAAGAGTCAATTGTCCAAAGATTTCGATCTGTAATAAAAACAAGTACGTGTATAAACGAAAATAGAGGCTAATTAGCCTCTATTTTTTTGGTTTTTTTGCCATCACGAACAGAGTGACATAAAGAGAATTCCTCTGGGATTACGGTTGTGAAATACCTCTTGACATAGCGTGAAAAATGGGTGATTATGGATATAGATGGGGAAAAGTGGTAAACTTTAGGGTATGAAACTATTCCTTGGGGAATATAACCACACATTAGACGAACGGGGCAGAGTGACGCTACCTAAGAAGGTGCGGAGTGAGTTAGGGGAGAGGGAATTAGTGTTAACGCGAGGGTTTGATACATGTATTTTTGGATATGATTTGGCAGCGTGGGAGAAAGAAGCGACAAAGCAGCTGGAAACATCGGTCACAACAGATGAGGGAAGAGCACTGAGGCGGTATGTGTTTTCTGCAGCAGAGAAGGTCGAAACAGATAAGCTTGGACGGGTTATATTGCCTACCCACCTCAAGGAATACGCAAGGGTCGATTCAGAAGTAAAAGTGATTGGCGCTGGTGATCATTTTGAAATCTGGGACACGAAACAGTGGAATGAATTTACGAAGGGGAAGAAATAATACGTATGAGCTATTATCACACACCAGTACTGATGCAAGAGGTGTTACAAGGACTTGATGTTGAGACTGGAAAACGATATATAGACGCGACATTGGGAGGCGGTGGACATACAAGAGCAATGCTTGAAAAGGGAGCCGAAGTACTTGCCATTGATGAAGATACAGACGCAATCGAAGAGAATAAAGCAAATACAGATCCACACCTTCGGATTGTTGAAGGTAATTTTCGAAATATCGAAACAATTGCCAAAAAAGAAGGATTTGAACAAGTTGACGGAATTTTGTTTGACTTGGGAGTTTCCAGTCATCAAATCAATACACCAAGCAGAGGATTTACATTCAGGTTTGGAGAAGCGCCGCTTGATATGCGCTTCAACATTAAAAATTTAAAAAGTGCGAGGGAACTCATTGCACTTGCAAGTGAAGATGAATTGTATGAAATATTTGCGAAATATGGTGAAGAAGAGCGTGCTCGGACAATTGCTGTTCATCTTATCCGTGCCCGTCAGGTGAGGGGGATTAAAACGGCAGGAGACTTACGGGGTGTGATAGAAGAGGTGGTTGGTACAGGAAAACAGAGCATTGGCACAATTGCGCGCATATTTCAGGCAATTCGGATTGTGGTAAATGACGAGATGCAGGCGCTCGAAGAAGGAATTATCGGCGCGATGCATGTAGTCAAACCGGGGGGAAGAATAGCAATTATAAGCTTTCATTCTCTCGAAGACAGGATAGTAAAGCGATTATTTAGAGCATCAAGATATATTGAAATAACAAAAAAGCCGATTTTAGCAACTGAAATTGAGGAAACAGATAATCCTCGATCACGAAGCGCAAAGCTTCGGGTTGTTGAAAAACCGTAGACAACACTATGAAAACAGTAACAAAAATACTACTTCCAACCGCTCTCTTGTTTGTTCTTCTGTTGACTGCGCAAATCATGTATTCTTGCCAGTTGGTTGGAGATGGAAAAGAAATTAAGGCAATTGACACACAAATCGATCAAGTACGACAGCAAGTATTACTTTCGGAAGAGCAGGTTGCTTCAGCATCATCACTTACAACGATTAGAGAAAAATCTGTTGCCATGGGTTTTGAATCTGCTCCAAAAGTGGTCACAATGAATGCTGATAGTCTTGTTGTAGCCTTCGGTCAAAGCAGATAAAATAACCATAAGCAGTACTTATGTGGCGTATTTGGTCTGTTTTCTCATTATTTTCATTTTGTTTCCTTCTAATTATAGGTAGGCTTTTTTATTGGCAGATTATTTCAGGTCCTAGACTTAAAGCAGAGGCCGCCTCACAGCATTTTTTGGAGCTGTCACTTCCCGCGGAGCGAGGTGTGATTAAAACTGCGGACGGGTATTCGCTTGTGATGAATAAAGCAGCGTATTTAGTGTATGCTGAGCCAAAAAATATCACAAATTTGCCTGTGTATTTCAAAACAGTCGGTCAGATATTGGATATTCCGGAAGCGACCATTTCAGCCATGGTGACGATACCTAATCGTGTGTGGATACCGATTGCACACAAAATAGATAATGATAAGGTAGAGCAATTAAAGGCGCTTGATATTGCAGGTATTGGATTTGAAAAGGAACCAAAACGGTATTATCCGGAAGCGTCGATGGCTGCCAATCTTTTGGGGTTTGTGGGTCAGGATCAAAATGGCAATGATCAAGGATATTTTGGATTGGAAGGATATTATAATAGAGAACTTCAGGGGAAAACCGGCAGCATGACCATTGAAAAAGATGTCTCCGGCGCGCCAATTCTTATTGGAGAAAGTTTGCGCGTGGAACCCGCCAACGGGAGCACACTCCATTTATGGGTGGATCGAACAATTCAACATATTGCAGAAATAAGACTCACGCAGGGAATTGAAAAATACGGTGCGAAAGAAGGAAGCGTTGTTATTATGGATCCAAAAACCGGTGGCATTTTAGCGATGGCATCAAGTCCTTCGTATGATCCTGCCAAGTACGGCGAGTATGACAGGGAGTTATATAAAAATCCCATCGTTGCTTCAACATATGAACCGGGATCTACGTTTAAGGCGCTGGTTCTTGCAGCGGCAATTGACGCAGGCGTGATAAAAGCTGATACCATTTTTGACGAAACAGGACCTGTTGAAGTCAGCGGATATTCGATTCGTACTTGGAACAATGAATATCTTGGTCCTATTACTATGACAAAAGTGCTTGAGCATTCTTCGAATGTTGGTATGGTATTCGCAGGAAAAAAGCTTGGTGAAGAAAAATTCGTTAAGTTTCTTAAAGATGTAGGATTTGGAAATCTCACCAATATTGATTTGGAAGATGAGGCAAGTCCGGAGTTAAGAGACGATGATGATTGGAAAGAAATTGATCTTGCAACTGCATCATTTGGTCAGGGAATTGCGGTAACGCCGCTCCAGATGGTTCGGGCAACTGCGGCAATTGCAAACGGTGGGTGGCTTATGGAACCGCATATGGTAAAAACTATTGAATCAGAAGGC
This sequence comes from Microgenomates group bacterium, assembly GCA_049287205.1. Lineage (GTDB taxonomy): Bacteria > Patescibacteriota > Microgenomatia > UBA10105 > UBA927 > CAIJMI01. The sequence goes on along the minus strand of JBAQFJ010000001.1, from coordinate 522,896 downwards.
GGAAAAAAGACTGAAATTCTGCCGAAAAAAGTACGGCAATTATTTAGTGCAGGAACTGCAGAGATCGTTGCGGAAATGATGGTCTCAGCTGTTGATAACGGGGAAGCTAAATGGGCAAAACCAAAAGGATATCGAATTGCTGGAAAAACAGGAACGGCGCAGATTCCTGTCGCAGGGCATTATGACGATAAAAAAACAATTGCCTCTTTTGTTGGTTTTGGGCCGGTTGATGATCCGAAGTTTGTGATGTTAGTCACGCTCCGTGAACCATCGTCTTCCCAATGGGGTTCAGAAACAGCGGCACCGCTCTTTTTTAACATAGCAAAAGACATATTCCTTTATTTAGGGATTCCTGCAAAGTCTTGAGTGATATAATCGCATGAGGGGATATAGATATGGGTAGTTTTATTGAAACAAATGACACATTGCAGCTTACTCCTGAACAAGGATTTCCAAAAGAATTGGATTATTCCAAACACGTGCTCACTCCTTTGAGCGCGAAAGATTTTGAAGGAAGAGTATTTGAATTTAAAAATAAACCAAAGGTGCGAATATATCACATGCCACCAGTGAGAAATTTTCTCGTGCAAAATATACAAGGAAAGTGGCTCTATTGGGGACTTATTCACATCATTGAAATTACTCATGATACGGTTAATCAAATAACCTCGGGAAAATTTAAGATACTCTATATCAACACACCCGAAGAAATGAAAATCGCGCATAAACTCATTGACAGAAATAGTGAAACAGATTATTTTTCATAACACCTATGATTTTAGATGCATATCATCCATTTATTTCAGGAATTTTAACGGGAATTAAAAGTTTTGGTATTGATGTTTCAGATTTGAATATGGATCATATCGGGTATCAAGCGTCTTCAAATGAAGACTATGATTTTTCAAAAAAGGAGTTTGATACGATTGGTGATTTGGTTTCAGAAAAAATAGTCGGCGGAAGAAGAGTCGGTATTTATAAATTAAAAATTCCGCTTCGATATGAGCAGTACGTGAATGAAGCTATTGAGCTTGTTGCTCCAAAAGAGGGGCAAGTATGTCCATCAGGTCTTGAGCACGTCGAATTTGTTTTGAAGGAAAGTTTCGATTCATTTATGACTAAATACCCGAATGTTTCTTGGGATACAACAGCGGTTAATCAACTGATGTTTCCCATGATTAAACTGAAACTTAGTGATGCAACACAAGTAAAGTTTCATTACAAACCAGTACTTGAAATCTTGAAAGGAGAATAATGGTATGAGTTGGCAACAAACAGTTGAAGAGCGACAAGAAGTAACAATCGTTACAAGTTCACCAGTTGGTGTACCTCATGCAATTATCGCTGTTTCTTTGGGACTTATTGATGGCAAATTGCTCTTGGGCGCGGCGTTGATGAAAACCACGCTAGAAAATCTGAAAAATAACAATAAAATCGTGCTTATTACCAAGGCAAATGGTGAATATTATCGTTTAGTGGGATCAGTAGAGATTAGTACGTCAGGAAAGTATTTAGATACGGCTTTGAGCAAAAGTAATCCGCCAATGCCAACAGCGGCGATTTTAGTGGAAATTACTGAGATTTTTGATCTTGATAAGCAGCAAACGATATCTTTGTAAATTTTGGCGTATTTAGCTTCAAAAATAGCCTTTTTATCCCTGTTTTTGGTATAATAGAGTCCATGATTTCTTGGCTGAAGAGCCTATACCATTGGGTTGTCGCAGTAGCCGCACTTTTTTACTTCAGGTTCCCTGCGCGCCATCTTACGGTCATTGGAGTGACCGGTACGGACGGGAAAACCACCACAAGCACCCTTATCTTTGAGATTTTGAAGGCTGCAGGGTATAAAACATCAGTTATCACCACGGTTCACGCTGTTATTGCAGGAAAATCTTACGATACTGGCTTCCATGTGACAACGCCAAATGCGTTTTTTGTGCAAAAATATCTCAGAGAGGCTGTTGATCATGGAGACACACATGTTGTTTTGGAAACAACCTCACACGCACTTGCCCAATTCCGTGTATATGGCATTCATTTTGCCGTTGGGGTGCTCACCAATGTGACGCATGAACATCTGGATTGGCACAAAACATATGACAGGTATCTGATGGCAAAAATGAAACTTCTGTTTGCAAGTGATATTGCAGTAATTAATAAAGATGAAGGGGAATTATATGCCCGCATTGCGCCGCTCCTCAGACGTCATAAATTAGTGACGTATGGACTCAGACGTCAGGCAACGATAACTCCTGAAACGCATCCTTTTGAGACGTCCATGCCGGGTGATTTTAATCAGTACAACTGTCTTGCTGCAATAGCTGCGACCAGTTTACTCGGTGTTTCAAAAGAAGGAATAAAAAAAGCGATCAAAGGGTTTACAGGAATTTCCGGCCGTATGGAAATAATGACAATGAAACCGTGCAGGGTCATTGTGGATTTTGCACATACGCCAAATGCAATTGATAAGGCCTTAAAAACTGCACGGGATATGACGAGTGGCAGGCTTATTCATGTGTTTGGCAGTGCAGGACTTAGGGATCGAACGAAACGGCCGTATATGGGTAAAGCTTCCGCCGAGTATGCAGACACCATTATTTTAACGGAAGAGGATTACAGAACAGAAAGTGTGGAAACAATCATGGATGAAATTGCGTCTGGCATCCCTGTGTACAAAGATGTGCATCGGTTTGCAAGTCGACTTGACGCGATTCAATTTGCGCTTTCCGACGTGAAAAAAGAAGATACAGTCATTATTACAGGAAAAGGACACGAAAAAAGTTTATGCCGCGGCGTGACAGAATATCCGTGGAGTGATCAGGAAGCAGTGAAAAAACTTTTGAAAAAGTGAACCTCTTTTTATGGTGCATAAAACCGATCATGGACTGTATCAGTCCTCAATAATAAGTCGTATACCCGGAGTTATTCATGGATTCACTGCAAAAATCCATGGATCTATGTTGGAAAGTGAGAATCAACAAAAGTTTTTTCTAACGCTTGGAATTAATCCTGAGTCTGTTATTTCTGCGCATCAGACGCATGGTGTGGATATCCGTGTTGTGACGCCGGAAGACGCGGGGAAACGTTTTGAAGGTGTTGATGGATTTGTATACAAAAAATCAGATACGAGTGTGACACACCCAGTGCTTGTGGTGCACGTTGGTGATTGTGTACCAATTATGTTGATTGATCCGATTGCAAAAATTATCGGCGTGGCACATGCGGGATGGAAAGGAACAAAAGATCATATTATGCGGAATGTATTACAGGAGTTCGTGAGAAACGGTTCGGATCCGGTGCATATTCATGTGGTTATTGGGCCGTATATTCATGCATGTTGTTATAAAGTCGATGAGGATCGGGCAATGGTGTTTGAACGGGAGTTTCCTGGAGGCAGGGGTATTGTGAACCGCTCGGGTGTATCATGGTTTATAGATCTAGGAATTGCAAATATCATGGATTTAAAACGGGGAGGGGTACTCGAAAAAAACATTGAAATGAATGATCAGTTGTGCACCTACGATACCCCGCTTGAGTTTTTTTCATACAGAAGGACAACGGAACCGTTTGGTGAAATACTCGGATTTATCGGATATAAATAATATGGAGATACAAGACATTCATACAGTACATTTTGTTGGTATCGCAGGGGTAGCGATGACCGCACTTGCGGTGTACGCAAAAGAGCGAGGGTTAACGGTAACAGGATCAGATGTAAACGGTGTTTTCCCTACACGTCATTCTTTACAACTTGCCGGTATTACGGTGACTGACGGATTTACTTCAGAACACGTAACGAAGAATATTGACTTGGTTATTTTTACCGGTGCACATAACGGAAAAGAAAATGTTGAAGTGAAAACAGCAATGGAGCTCAACATTAACGTCATGTCTCACGGGGAGGCGCTCGGATTTTTTATGCAAGGTCATGAACAAATTTCTGTTGCGGGAAGTCACGGAAAAACAACGACTAGCGCCATGATTGCAACAATTTTTTCTGTTGCAGGACGTGACCCTTCCTATGCAATTGGCTGTGGCGACATACAGGGACTTGGTGCCTCAGGGCATTTCGGACCTGGCAATGTATTTATAGCAGAAGCAGATGAATATATTACTGATCCGCATCATGATCCAAAGCCAAGATTTTTATGGCAACACCCCGATATTTTGGTTGTGACAAATATTGATTATGATCATCCAGATGCATACGGCTCACTTGCAGAAGTTCAGGCTGCGTTTGTGACACTTGCGTCCCAACAACAAGGGAGAAAAATAACGATTCTCAATGCAGATGATAAGGAAAGTTCGGTATTAACTGATGCACCGAATGTGTTATTGTATGGATTTTCACCACGTGCAAATGCGCAGATTACGCATGTAGGATTTGGAGAAGAACAAACCTTTTTTACGCTTTCTATGGATGGCACGGATGTTGGTGAATTTATATTACATGTTCCAGGGCGTCATAACGTGCTGAACGCAACAGCTGCTGCAGTATGTGCACTTTCGTATGGATTGTCATGGGAAGATATTAAAAAAGGACTTGCGGCTTTTTATGGCACGAAAAGACGATTTGAGAAAATTGGAGAAGCAAACAACATTGTTGTGTACGATGATTATGCACACCACCCAAAAGAAATTACCGCGTCGCTTAACGCAGCCCGCGCGTGGTTTCCAAATAGAACGATTATTACAATATTCCAACCGCATACATATTCAAGGACAAAAGCGTTGTTCGATGATTTTGCAAAAAGTTTTGAAACAAGCGACGTTGTGCTTCTTACGGATATTTTCGGCTCCGCAAGGGAAACAGATACCTTAGGAATTACAACAAAAAAACTGGTTGAGCAAACAGCGACATATCACAAGAATGTGCATTACACAAAAGATAAAGCAGGGACGCTGGCGTATATCGAAAAAAATGTTTTGCCGGGTGCTGTTATTATCGTTATGGGTGCAGGAGATATTTACGAATGGGGGCAGGATATTGTACACGGTATTAAAAAACTGTAAGTCTATGATTGATATCTATAAAAAATTTATCGAAACAATAGGAATTCCTGTAAAAGAGCAGGAACCGCTTGCGCCATATAGCACATATAAAGTGGGAGGACCCGCTGATCTATTCATTGAAGCCCGTTCTGTTGAACATATTGTTGCAGCAGTTACAACGGCGAGAAAATTCGCTATACCATTTTTTATCTTAGGCGGAGGATCAAACATACTTATCGGGGACAAAGGATTTCGAGGACTGGTTATCAGAAACGCAACAAAAGCCATTACAGTGCGTGGGATGAAAGGTGCAATAACAAAAGGAATAGCCGATGGAAGTGTCTATGTGGAAGCAGAGTCCGGTGTTCCATTTAACGCGCTTGTCAGATATACCATTGAAGAGGGGCTCGCTGGCCTTGAAATGCATCTGGGACTCCCCGGTTCTGTGGGCGGTGCGATATTCATGAATTCCAAATGGATGAAGCCTCCCTCGTTTATCGGGGATATGGTATATCAGGCGACAATTTTGACGCCCGCGGGAGAGGTAAAAAATGTAACAAATGATTATTTTCGTTTTGCCTATGGATCTTCCTTTATTCAAAAATCCGGTGATATTGTGTTATCTGTGTTGTTTGCATTAAAACGGGCGGAGAAAGAAGCATTATGGAGCACAGCAAACGAAAGTATGGAATATCGGCGAGTTTCACAACCGCAGGGGGTTAAGACGGCAGGATGTGTGTTTAAAAATATCTCATTCGTTGAAGCGGTTGCCACGGGAACGCCGAATCATACAACTTCCACGGGATACTTAATTGATAAATCAGGAGGGAAGACTATGACGGTTGGAGGTGCAGCTGTCTCACAAATTCATGCAAATTTTGTTGTTAATACGGGCTCGGCAACAGCTACTGATATGGTACAATTAATCGAAACTATGAAGGAAAAAGTGAAGGAAAAATTTGGTATTACACTTGTTGAAGAAATTCAACGCATAGGAGATTTTTAATATGGATAAATTTGTGATAACCGGCCCCACTGTACTACGCGGTGATGTAACGAGTGCGGGAGCAAAAAATGTCGCGCTGAAAGCAATCGTTGTCTCTCTTCTCACTGACGAACCAGTTGTCTTACACAATATGCCGCATATACGCGACGTGATGCTGATGCTTGATGTCGTCAGAAGTTTAGGCGCTGTTGCGACATTTGAAGGAAATACGGTCAAAATTGAAGATGGAAAATCGCGAAATACAACGGTGCCACTGGAAATCGGTGCTCGGCTTCGTACGTCATCGATGGTATTGGGACCGATGCTTTCCCGGTACGGGCGTGCGATGATTCCAAATCCAGGCGGATGCAGAATCGGAGCCAGACCGATAGACAGGCATGTTGAAGGATTAAAAAGCATGGGTGCGACGATTGATTATAATTCTACAGATGGATTTTTTCATGCGGAAGCAAAACATTTACATGGGGCAGATATTACATTTGAGAAAAATACCCATACCGGAACGGAAACACTCATTCTTGCAGCAGTCCTCGCTGATGGGACAACAGTGCTTCATAATGCCGCGGAGGAAGTCGAAATTGATGACCTTATTGCTCTGTTAAATTCTATGGGTGCAAATATTAAACGTACTGATTCACGCGAAATAACAATTATCGGGGTGCAGGCATTGCATGGGACGGAATATACAATCATGTCAGATCGAAATGAAGAGGTGACATTTGCGATAGCTGCTGTTATTTCCAAAGGTCGTATTACTGTCCATCATTCAGAGCGGAAACAATTAAAAACATTTTTGAGTCTATTTGAAAAAGCAGGGGGGAAATATAAAGAAATTGATGATATAACGACAGAATATTTTTATGACGGCCCTTTGGTAGCAGTCGACGTGACGACAGGACAACATCCTGGGTTTATGACGGACTGGCAGGCACCATGGGCAATTTTGATGACGCAGGCAACTGGTATTTCTACCATTCATGAAACCGTTTTCGAAAATCGATTCAGTTATGTTGAAGAATTAAAAAAGATGGGTGCAGATATCGTTTATTTTGATCCAGTTGTTGAAAGTCCAAAGGATTTTTACAATTTCAACTGGGAAGATAAAACAGGTGATACACATCAAGCGATCAAAATTATCGGTCCGACACCACTGCATAATGCCATTACCTCAATGAGTGATTTGCGCGCGGGGGCGACGGTCGTACTTGCCGCAATTATCGCTGACGGAAAAAGTTATATTCATGGAGTTGAGCAGATTGACCGTGGATATGAACATATAGACACACGATTACAGTCACTTGGTGCGAATATTACGCGCATTGAAGAAGACACAGTCTAAAAAAAGGAGGTCGTATGAATTCCGCAATAACAGCCGTACTCCTAGCAGGAGGGCAGTCAACAAGGTTTGAGCCATTTGCTGAAAAAAGCACATTTTCTTTCATAGGAAAACCATTTTTATTGTGGCATTATGAACAACTGCTTCGTGTTGGCATAGAACGGGTTGTCGTTGTGACTAATCAAACAAATGACGCGCTCATCAGGGAAATCAAAACACCAAAAAATCTTCACGTATCGTATGTCGTTCAACAGAAAAAAGGACAAGTGCAGGCAGTGATAGCACTAGAACAGGTATGGGACAAAGGATCAGCTCTTTTTCTAAACGCATCTGATTATTATGCTGATATATGTATTTCTGCAGTGATAAAAGAGACGGACGGGAAACATGTTCTGCTTGGTGCGATACAAACACCAACATATTTTCCGGGCGGCTATCTAAAAATGAATCCGACGGGCAATGTAGAGAAAATTGTTGAAAAACCGAAAGTGGGAGAAGAGCCAAGTGATGTCGTTCGCATTCTTGTTGATTATATTCCTGATGTTCAAGCATTTATCGCGAGTGCAAAAAAACATGCCGAGAATGAGGGGAGCGGATATGAAGAAGCACTAAACGCATGTCTGTCAATCGGGGCAAAAGCTGTTGTGACAAAAACGGAAAATTGGCAGCCGATAAAATATCCGTGGCATATTCTCGCCGTTGCGGATCGGTTGCTTTCACAAATGGAGGGTCAGCAAATTGATGCAAGCGCTGTCATAAAACAAAACGTCATTATTGAAGGATCTGTTGTGATTGAATCCGGCGTTCGGATCTTTGAAGGGACCAAGATTGTCGGTCCCGTATTTATTGGCAAAAATACAATTATCGGAAATAATAATATCATCAGATCTTCAAGTATCGGCGAAGATTGTGTCACGGGATTTAATTCCGACATCACCCGAAGTGTCATAGGAAATAATTGTTGGTTTCATACGAATTATGTCGGAGACAGTGTGATCGGAAATAATGTCAGCATGGGATCAGGGACGGTAGCTGCAAATTTGCGGCTTGATGATGGGGAAATTCAGAGCGTTATTAAGGAAGAAAAAGTAAACACCGGAAAAACCAAACTGGGCGCAATGATTGGGGATAACGTACGTATCGGCGTGCAAGCAAGCACAATGCCGGGAATTAAAATCGGCAGTGATTCGTTTATCGCCGCTGGCATTGTGCTTACCCAAGATATTCCCGCCGGATCATTTGTGAGACCGGTAAACACGGGGTTTGTGGTAAAAGAAAATACAAAAATTGCCGCCACTTCAAGAGAGGGTTTTCGGAAAGCCTTATGAAACAACCGAATGTTCTTATTATAAAAGGGGGTCGGTCTGCGGAAAATGAAGTCTCTCTCCGTTCGGCAAAAAATATTGAAAGTGCCCTTAAAAAAGCGGGTTTTTCAGTTGCAATGATTGAGATAGAACGGAATGGCGCTTGGGGGACGCTGACAGGAGATGTATTGGCGGACGGACAAAAATTTCTTATGTCTCCGGATCAGCATGATACGAATATCACTGAACAGACCCTCGTTGTTTTTCCGGTATTGCACGGCCCGTACGGCGAAGACGGAACAATTCAGGGTTTTTTTGAATTAGCAAATATACCGTATGTCGGTTGCGGTGTTCGTGCGTCAGCGCTCGGCATGCATAAAGGTACGCAAAAAGAATTATTTGCACATCACGGTTTGCGTGTGTCTCCGTGGATTGCGGTAAAACGGTTTGAGTGGGAAAAGAATAATGATGAAACTGTAGGTCGTATCGCATCATCTTTAAAAAATCATTTTCCTTTTTTTGTGAAGCCGATATGCACAGGATCAAGCGTCGGCATTTCAAAAGTTTCAAACACCAAAGAGCTAAAGCAGGCAATGATTCATGCATTTCAGTTTGATAATGAAGTTATTGTCGAACAGGGTATTGCTCCTCTTCGTGAACTGGAAGTTGCAGTACTCGGGAATGATCAGCCTGAAGCATCTGTTGTGGGTGAGATCGTTGTTGATCATGGCTTTTATGATTATGAATCAAAATATAGCAGTACGAGTAAAACAATAACCCGTATTGATCCAGATGATTTAGATTTGCATATTAAGAATGAGATACGCAAACAAGCAGTACAAGCATATACGCTCCTTGGTTGTGCCGGTCTTGCAAGAGTTGATTTTTTAGTGTCAGGTAATGTGATATATGTGAATGAAATTAATACAATGCCGGGATTTACCGCAATCAGTATGTATCCAAAATTGTGGGAGGCAACAGGTGTGCCATTTACAGAGCTTTGCACAAAACTGATCAGACTTGCGCAGGAATCGTGGAAAATTAAGCAATCTATAAAAATGACGCCATGAAACAAAATATTTTTTTATTTCTTTTGAGGTGGGCCGCGAAAAGAAAACTGAAAAGACTGCATCCTTTCGTTATTGCGGTTACCGGAAGTGTGGGAAAATCTACATGTTTAACCTTGCTTGATGGAGTTATTTCACCCAACAGAAAAACGCGGACAACAAAAAAAGGAAACAGTGAAAGCGGATTGCCGCTCGAAATCCTTGGAATTCGAGAAGAACTTACTGATTATCGATATATAACTTGGATTCGAGTGCTGCTCCATGCGTTAGTTATTGGTTTGTTCGGTGATACGGATACATATGAAGTATTAATTGCTGAATTTGGTATTGATAGTCCGCATCCTCCGAAGAATATGTCTTATTTATTATCCGTAATTCCGCATCCGGATATTGCGATGGTATTGTCTGTTGCAGCTGTACATACCGAACAATTTTCTGACGGATTATCAGAAAGTGAAAAAACAAATGAGGATATACTTCTTTCGAGAATCGCAAAAGAAAAAATGCTGCTTGCGCAAGCAGTGCGGAAAGATGGATATGTAATTGTTCAAGGTGATTCATCGTATATTATGAAGGAAGCGAACGCTTTGCATGCGCCGTTGATCACTGTCGGAACCAAAACAACATCTCATTATCAAATACTGGATGTGCATGCCGCGTTGAATGAGGGATCATCAATTACATTTGTTCATGACAAAAAAACATATCAGATGGCATTTCCCCATATGGTTGTTTTTCCAGAAAGCGCGTCAATTATTGTTTCCGTTATCGCAGCAACAACACTACTTTCTATTTCGGTTGCAGAGAGTATCAAAACAATAGAAAAAATATCCCGGTTGCCTCCGGGCAGGTTTTCTATTTTGCGTGGGAAAAAACAGACAACAATTATTGATGGAAGTTATAACGCTTCACCGGAATCAATGAAAGCGGCTCTTTTGTTTCTACGATCGCTTGAGATAAAAAAAGGAAAACGAATTGCAGTGCTTGGTGACATGCGGGAGCTTGGGCCGCTTGCGGAAAAAAAGCACAAGGAAATTGCTGAGGCGGCGGCAAAATCAGCTGACCTGATTGTTTGTGTCGGTTCATTGATGCGTCAATTCGCTGTTCCGGAGCTTGTCCGCGTGGGATTTGATCCGGCACAGATAAAGGTGTACGAAACTTCTGAAGATGTGGGTTTGGTGATAGCGTCATTGTTACGACCAAATGATGTAATTTTGGTAAAAGGTTCACAAAATACCATATTTTTGGAAACAATTGTAAAAGATTTATTGCGTGATGAAACAGATATCCATCTGTTGTGCCGTCAATCGGCATATTGGCAGGAAGTGAGGAGAAAGTTTTTTTATCAGCATCCGAACACGTTATATGATAAAGCAACATATACGAAATAACGACAACCAGGAAATAGTTGTGTATACGCTTCCCGTCGGTCAATTACAGACAAACTGTTATATTGTGGCTCTCGGAGAGATAGGATATATCATTGATCCGGGTGATGAAGGTGACTATATCGCTACGACAGTACAACGACTTCATATAACGCCTCAGGCAATTTTGTTGACACACGGGCATTTTGACCATGTTCTTGCCGCATTTGAGGTGGGTATGGCCTTTGGCATTGGTACATATCTGAAAAAAGAAGATCTGTTTTTGATTGAACGCATGCAGAAAACAGCGGAACATTTTTTAGGGTATGAAGTCCATGACATTCCGCCGAAGCCACTATTGTTTTATGAGGACTCGCAGGTAAGTGGTCAGATGATCCAAATAGTCTTTACACCGGGGCATACGCCGGGAAGTGTGTCACTTCAGATTGTTGGGTTTCCTGTTGTATTTACAGGAGACACGCTTTTTGCAGGAGGCCTCGTCGGTGATACAAATCATAGCTACAGCAGTACATCAGAGCTTCAGAAATCAGTAGCAATGTTACGCGCATTGGATGAAAAAACAATCGTATTTCCCGGACATGGGGAAAGCACAACGCTGTATGAGATTGGCCATGTATAAGAAGAGGAAACTTGTATGAATTGTACCTAAAAGGGTATACTTAAAAGCAACACACGTACTATGATCAACGAACAACGGACACATAAGGACTCATTTAAAGACGCGTTTGCCGGCCTCCGGTGGACAATACAGACACAGCCAAACTTTCGGATTCATCTTATTTTATCGGTGCTAGCGCTCATGCTTGGATTTGTTCTTCAGATAACATTTGTAGAAATGGCTATTATTATCTTCACGATTATTCTTGGATTAACTGCCGAGATGATTAATACCTCCATTGAGGCGATGACCGATCTTATTACCAAAGAACGCCGTGAAGATGCAAAAATTGCTAAAGATGTTGCGGCGGGAATGATGCTTCTGACAGCACTTGGCGCGGTTATTGTTGCAGTGTGTATATTTATTCCGTATTTTATTTCCTTGTAATACTATGGTTTTTTTACTTGGCGCATTATTATTTTCTTGGATAGTCAGCAGCAGTTTATATATTCCGTTTATTAAGTTGCTTTACAATCTTCGTATGCAGCGTATGAATCAGGTGACACTTGATGCATTTAATAAACGCACTCCGATATTTGACAAATTTCACCAGATGAAAACCGGAACTCCTGTTGGCGGCGGGGTACTGATCATCCTTGTGACGACGTTGTTATTTCCGCTCGCATTGTTTCTGATGAAATATTTTTGGGTACCGATCACCTCTGTGTACCCAATGGCGTCAGAAATTAAAATTTTATTGTTTACGTTTGTTTCATTTGGACTTTTGGGACTTCTTGATGATATGAAAAAGACGTTTGTTTGGAAATCAGATTTTTTTGGGCTTCGGCTTCGCCATAAATTAATTCTAGAAATTATTATCGCGGCAGTAATCAGTTTTTGGCTCGTGACTGATCTTCATATAAATATTTTTTATGTGCCGCTTGTTGGTGTCATTCACATGGGGTGGTGGTTCATACCATTTTCGATGTTTACCATTATTTCATTTGCCAATGCATTCAATATTACCGACGGATTGGACGGGCTTGCATCAGGGGTATTGATGATTGCACTTTTCGCATTTTGGATAGTGAGTGCGTCTATTCTTGATACCCCGCTTTCTGTATTTTTGGCACTCTGGATCGGGAGTCTTTTGGCGTTTTTATATTTTAATGTATACCCCGCGCGTATCTTTTTAGGCGACGTGGGAGCTCTGTCATTTGGTGCAACCTTCGCGGTCGTTGGACTCATTCTTGGAAAAGCTCCGGCACTCATCATTATCGGATTTGTTTTCGTAATAGAAGTCGCATCGTCTTTGATTCAGTTATTATCGAAAAAATTCTTTCATAAAAAAGCATTTCCTGCAGCGCCGTTTCATTTGTTCTTGCAGTATGCAGGGTGGCAAGAGCCAAAAATCGTGATGCGTTTTTGGATTCTTTCCATTGTGTTTGCGGTATTCGGGTTATTCTTTGCCTTTTTGACACAGAAACCGATGTAACACTTCTAAAAAACAGTATGGATACACGTCCAATAGGAATCATTGATTCTGGTTCGGGTGGATTATCAATATGGAACGCTCTCTCAACCAACTTGCCGCATGAGTCGATTATCTACCTTGGTGATCATGCAAACGCGCCATATAGTGATAAAACAAGACGATATATACGGGTGAGAGTAGCAAAATTAATTACGCATCTGATACAACAGAACTGTAAGCTATGTGTTATTGCATGCAATACAGCCACGGTTGCAGGAATTGATTGGTACAGAAAACAGTTTCCTACTTTTCCAATCATTGGCGTTGTTCCTGTTATTAAAACAGCGTCTGGCATAACAAAAACAAAAAACATTTGTATCCTCTCAACCAAATTTACTGCAAAAAGCGGCTATGTAAAAAAACTGATAACTGATTTTGCGCCTGACGCATCAGTATTTTCTCTCGGCAGCTCCAAATTGGTTTCGTATATAGAGTCAGAAAAAAATGAAACAGAGAAAATAAAAAGTGAACTTTCTCGTATGTGTAAGCCGATTACAGACAAGCCTATTGATGTTGTCATATTGGGATGCACACATTATCCGTTTATTAAACATGAGGTGGCTGGTTATTTTGGTTCGTCTGTTCTCATTCTTGATTCTGCTAGTGCAATAGCAAGGCAGACAGAGAGAATTATCAGCAACAATGGCATAGCATCATCTGGTACACCAACCTATACATTTTTTACGACAGGAAACACCGAAGTAGTTTCGCGTGTTATGTCGAGACTTTTAGGACACGATATAGTTGTCGAACATAGGGTAATCTCTTAAAATAGATGTATGACAAAGTTTAACGGGAAAACAGTCGCCATCATCGGTATTTCAATTGAAGGTAAAGATACCATAGATTTTTTCTTGGCAGAAGGATGTACTATTATTTGTTGCGACAGACGTCAAGAGAGTGCGCTTGCAGATACACTTGCCTTGTACAAAGATACATCTGTGACATTCCATTGTGGAGCAACATATCTAGACAATATCGAGGGTGCGGATCTTATTGTTCGAACTCCGGGAATGTCATTGAAAACTCCAGAGCTAGTACTCGCCAAAAACCGCGGTATAGAAGTTACGAGCGCGACAAAATTATTTTTTGAGCTTTGCGCTGCGCCTATTATTGGGGTGACAGGGACTAAAGGAAAGGGAACGACAAGTACCCTCATTCGTGACATTACGGAAGCTTCAGGGAAAACCGTGTTTCTTGGGGGCAATGTCGGTGTTTCTTTATTATCGCGCGTCAGATCCATAAAACAATCGGATGTTGTGGTGTATGAATTGTCTTCGTTTCAACTCGAGGATATGAGTTTAAGTCCGCATGTGGCAGTCGTTTTACGTATTACTGAGGATCATTTGGCAAATTTTGACGTGAACGCTACGAATTATCATGAGACTCGGGAAGCGTATGTTGAAGCAAAATCAAACATAGTTCGCCATCAAAATTCGGATGATATTGCAGTAATTAACAGGGGAGACAGTACAGCGCGGTCATTCGCGGATATGACAACAGCAAAAAAAGTGTATTTTGACCGGTACGGCACAGAGGCTGACTGTTATGTTGAAAATCATACGGTACAGCTCGTTGAAGAAGGTGTTATTGTTGAAATTGCAAACGCTAGTACAATACAGGTGCGAGGAGATCATAATTTGGAAGATATTGCAGCTGCGACGCTTGCATGCCGTTCCATAGGCATTCCGATTCCAACTATTCAGAAAGCAGTTCTTGCATTTAAAGGGTTGGAGCATCGGTTGGAATTTGTTCGAACAGTCCGAGAAGTTTCCTATTATAATGATTCATTTTCAACAGTTCCTGACACAACAATTGCTGCAATTGAATCGTTTGAGGAGCCGAAGGTTTTAATCTTAGGAGGCTCAGAAAAGAAATCGGATTTTACAATCATGGGAGAATATATCGCAAAAAGCAATGTCGTCGGAGCGGTAGTTGTAGGAGAGATGACGACACGTATCACAGAGGCATTAACCTCGGCGCAATTTAAAGGGAAAATTCTCGCTGGGTGCAAAAATATGCACGAAATTGTTGCGCAAGCTGCAAAGCTTGCTAAACCGGGAAGTGTTGTGTTGTTGTCGCCAGCATGCGCATCATTTGGAATGTTTACCAATTATAAAGAGCGCGGCAAACAATTTAAACATGAAGTTCTTACACTTGCATAAATCAACTCTAGGCCCGCCTGATTATTTACTCATCGGACTCGTTGTTCTCTTATCAGGGTTTGGACTTCTTATGGTCTACGATTCGTCTGTTGCCATTGCCATCCGTGATTTTAATAATCAATATTATTATCTGACGGAACAATTAAAATGGGTGATCCTCGGGCTTGTTGTCTTTACGATTGCTTCATTTGTTGATTACCGAATCTATAAAAAATTAGCATTCCCTATGCTTATCGGCACGCTGTTTTTATTGTTGGTCGTATTTTTGCCCGGGGTCGGAATAAAAGCGTTGGGTGCAAAACGGTGGATTAATCTGGGATTTACCGTGCTGCAACCTGCGGAACTTGCAAAACTTACGCTCGTTATTTATTTATCTGCGTGGTTTGCAGTAAAGGAAAAAGGGAGACTGGTCTCATTTTTGTTGCTTCTTGGAATGGTTGCCGGTCTTATTATTCTTGAACCGGATTTGGGAACAACACTTGTTATTGTAGCAACAGCAATGACTATGTATTTTTTTTCAGGAGCGCCTGTGAAACAATTTGCTTATGTTGTTCCGGCGCTCATTGTGGGAATCATAGGTCTTGCTGTATCTTCTCCGTATCGGTTCAGGCGATTAACAACATTTTTTAATCCGGAAAATGACCCGCTTGGCGCGTCCTATCATATCAGGCAGGCAACAATTGCGCTCGGTTCCGGCGGGCTTTTTGGTGTGGGATTTGGGAAATCAAGACAGAAGTATGAATACTTGCCGGAGGCAAATACAGATTCCATTTTTGCCATTATCGGAGAGGAAATCGGATTTGTCGGCGCAGTCGGATTACTCGTTCTATTTTTTATACTCATTTGGAGAGGATTTCAAATTGCCAGGCGCATTGAAGATCCATTCGGAAAATATTTGGCGCTCGGTATAACAGCGTGGATTTCTTATCAGGTGATTATGAACGTTGCAGCCATGGTCGCGCTTATTCCGCTTACCGGTGTTCCGTTGCCGCTCATTTCCTATGGAGGATCAAGTCTCATTGTTGTTCTGACCGGACTTGGTATACTGGTTAATATAAGTAAATTCAGAACTCATGGATAAAATCGATATCAAGAAAAAGATTTGCATAACAGGCGGACATTTGTCTCCGGCTGTTGCTGTGATTGAAGAAATACAGAAACATAAAAAAAATTGGGACATTGTTTTTGTCGGAAGGGAAAAAACAGCAAGAACAAACACATTTGTTTCAGAAGAAAAACAAATTATTGAACAACTGCATATTCCTTTTGTCGCCATTCACGCAGGTAAAGTTTCAAGAATTTTTTCTTTGAACGCGTTTGTAGATTTCTTATTTTTTCCAGTAGGATTTTTTGAGGCGCTTATTTTCTGTTTACGGGAAAAACCCCACTGTATTGTTTCATTCGGCGGATATATTGGATTGCCTGTTGTGATTGCGGGTTGGCTTGTGGGAATTCCTGTTGTTATTCATGAACAGACACATATGTTAGGACTCGCAAATAAAATCGCGTCTGAATTTGCAGATAAAATTCTACTTACATTTCCTGATATAAAAAAACAAAAAGACGGAAGAGTACATGTTACAGGGCTTCCGCTCCGTACGTCATTTCTTGCTGCTCCAGAAAAAGTTTCGTTTCCCATCCTTTCAAAAAAACCAATACTGTATATTACCGGTGGCACAACAGGTGCGGTGTCGATGAATGATCTGCTGTTTCCGCTTATCAGTTCTTTGGTTGGTGACTATACGGTGATTCATCAGACTGGGCAACAATCGTATGCAAAAGCGCTCACTGTTATGGATGTGCTTCCTGAAGAAAGCAAATCATCCTATATACCGATGCCCTACGTTGCAAGTGAAGATGTATCATGGATCATGCATCATGCACAGTGTATTGTTGGAAGATCAGGAGCAAATACCGTTGCAGAAATTGCTGCACTTAAAAAACCTGCAGTACTTCTTCCATTGCCATGGGCAGGATCTAAAGAACAACTTCGAAATGCTACATGGTATGCATCGGTTGGTGGCGATGTGATCATCGTTGATCAGCAAAAAGTATCATCGAGTGAACTATACGAAAAAATTTTGAAAATTACAAAATCGCATACTGAAAAAAATATATCTATTGATCAAGAAAAAAATTCTGCCGCAAGTACAGCAATCGTCAATGAAATTACCTCGTTGCTGTAAATCATGCTCATGAATGCAAGAAGCGTATCATTGAAACGAACAATAGGCAGTGCAATTGCCGCAGTTTTTATTTTTGCCGCAGCGGTTGGAAGCGTGTATGTACTTCTTCGGTTATTTCAAATCAAAAATATTATTGTTTCGGGCGATCCCGCGAAAGTGGAAGTGAACGCGAAACAGTTTGTTGGCAATATGATTTTTTTCCAGTCGGACGCCGTGATTACGCAGATTAAAAATGATAACCCGCTCATTAAAACAATTGAAATACGGAAACATTTTCCTTCGACATTGGAATTGGTCGTGTACAAAAGACAACCGATTGCAAGACTGCAAACAAGTACGGCAATTGTCGGAATTGACAGTGAGGCAATAGTGACGGACGTACTGGGAAATGATCTTGCTCCAGTGATTCAGATTGATGTCCCTCTGGTGAGAATGGGGCAAACAATCAAGGATGAGGGTGTAAAACAAGCGGTTGAGATTATCGCGGGGTCACAATCTTTTTTGCATATTCGAAAAATACAAAATTACGAAACAGTGTCATTACAGGCCAGAACACAAGAATCAAACATATTTTTTCCTCAAAAAGGGGATATTCGCCCAATACTGGATACTTTACAAACGTTGATTATGGGGTTTAGAATAAAAGGTACAATGCCCAAAACGATTGATCTTCGTTTTGATAAACCTGTTGTTCAATTTTAATTATGGCACGCGACCGAATTTTAACTGGAATTGATATAGGAACTTCAAAAATTACTACGCTGATTGCAAGTATTTCAGAAGAACAAGATGTGCGTGTCGTAGGGGTTGCAACGGTTGCGAGCCGCGGTCTTCGAAAAGGACAGATTGTGAACATCGAGGAAGCGACTGGCGCAATTTCCTCCTCACTCGATGCGGCAGAGCGAATGGCGGGTGTATCCGTAGCGAGTGCATTTATTTTGACCGGTGGAAATCACATAGCATCGCTTAATTCCCATGGTGTTGTTGCGGTTGCCGAACCGGATAAAGAAATTTCCGGAAATGATGTGGTGCGTGTTATTGATGCGGCAAAAGCTATTTCACTGCCATCATCCCGTGAAATTTTGCATATCATTCCCCGAGGATATCTTGTGGATGGGCAGGAGGGAATCGTGGATCCGGTCAATATGACGGGTGTGCGGCTTGAAGTGGATACGCATCTTATAACAGGTGGTTCCATTGCAATCCGTAATTTATATAAATGTGTTGAGGATTTGGGAGTAGAAGTGGAAGGAATCGTATTTGGCGGACTTGCGTCTGCATCAGCAACACTTTCTGATACAGAAAAAGAATTAGGGGTGGTACTCGTTGATATCGGTGGCGGAACGACTGATGTTGCTATTTATGTGGACGGTGCACTTTCCTATTCTTCAGTTATTCCCGTCGGCGCAATTAATATTACAAAAGATTTGGCGGCAGGACTTCGCATATCCTTGGAAAGCGCTGAAAAAATTAAGCTTGCACTTGGTACACAACCAAAGCTTCCGGTATTGCCAGAGGAGGATGAAGTGCCGTCTGGGAAAGCAAAGGTTGATAAATCAGATGAACTGGATGTCAGCGATTTGCAACTGATTGAAGAAATGAAAACAGTTTCACGAAAAACGTTAGTTGAAGGAATCGTAAAACCGAGGTTGAACGAAATATTTTCACTTGTCGGACTGGAAATTAAAAAAAGCGGATTTGGTGGTATGACACCGTCCGGTGTTGTACTTACCGGTGGAGGAGCATTAACAGTCGGAGCAGTAGAGTGCGCTAGACGGAATTTAGCAATGCCGGTGCATGTCGGTACTCCAAAAAATATTTCCGGTCTTATCGAAGAAATTGTTACACCTGCATATGCAGCGAGTGTTGGACTTTTGTTATACGGAGTGAAATCAGAAAAGAATGACAACGGGCCATTATTTAAAGGTTTTGGAAAGCTTGGCGACAAGATTCCAATGAAAGGTGTTGCAGGAAAGCTTATAAATCTGATAAAGTCATTTCTGCCCTAGAAACGAGATCTTCAGTATCTGCCTCTGAGGAAACGATACGTTATGTTGATTAAACCGGAGATTGCGAGATTTGCAAAAATTAAAGTCGTCGGCATTGGAGGAGGAGGAAGTAACGCGGTTAATTCCATGATTGCAGCCGGCACCATCAAAGGTGTGGACTTTATTGCTGTGAATACAGATGCACAAGTGCTTCTGACAAACTTGGCACAGACAAAAATTCAAATCGGCGACAATGTCACACGCGGGCTTGGTGCGGGCGGTAATCCCGAAGTGGGGAGACAGGCCGCAGAAGAATCACGGGAAAAAATTAAGGAGTACTTGCGCGATTGTGACATGGTGTTTATTACTTGTGGAGAAGGTGGAGGAACAGGAACAGGTGCAGCTCCGATATTTGCAGAAATTGCCAAAGAACAGGGAGCACTCACGGTTGCCGTTGTTACAAAACCATTTCGATTTGAAGGAACGAGACGCATGGTGTCAGCCGAAGAAGGCATCATGAACCTGAAAGATAAAGTTGACACACTTATTGTAATTCCAAATCAACGACTTCTTGAAGTGATTGATAAAAAACTAACATTGCTTGAAGCGTTCCGTGTTGCAGATTCCGTGTTAAGTCAAGGTGTGCAGGGAATATCCGATTTGATTACCATGCCGGGGCTTATTAATGTGGATTTTGCAGACGTCAGGTCAATTATGACAAACGCGGGCTCGGCGCTGATGGGTATTGGAACAGGAGTGGGAGAAAACAGGGCAGCTACTGCAGCGAGAACTGCAGTGTCCTCTCCACTTCTTGAGATGTCAGTGGAAGGCGCAAAGGGCGTACTCTTTAATATCACCGGAGGAGCAGATTTGACTATGGCAGAAGTCGATGAGGCAGCCAAGCAAATTGCAGGAGCGGTTGATCCGGATGCAAACATTATTTTCGGTGCCACAATTGATGAGAGTTTAGTTGATCAGGTAAAAATTTCCGTTATAGCAACAGGATTTGATGAAACGAAAAAACGCCTTCGTGAGATGTCCGCTGCGCGTGGTATGACACAAACAGGATTCGGACAAGGATATTCACCGCGGCCAATGCAACAACCGTCCTCACAACAAACATCGCAACAAACCATGCAACAACAGCAATCGACATCGCCTGTATTTACCCCACCTACTGATGTTCCGCCCGAGGATGATGAATTTGAAATTCCCGCATTCTTACGTCAGAGAAATTGACATACATATATTTGTGTATTCATTCAGTTGTGTGTTTCCTTCCTGATTGGTGTTTATGATACCATCATAGTATATGAAATCGCTTCAGAATGTATTTCAAAAGCATTCATTTATTCTTTTTCTTTTGTATTGTCTTATCCTTACCATTCTCTATAGCACGCTTTCTATCATTCGTCATAATCATTTTCAATCAGGCGCATTTGATTTGGGATTGTTTGATCAAGCGGTGTGGAAATTCGGCCATATGCTGGGGCCCTACAATACAATTAAAGATCGTATTTTGTTCGGTGACCACTTTGTATTGACCATGCCTGTATTTGGCATCCTATTTTATTTGTGGGACAACGTGCGTATGCTGCTTATTGTTCAGGCGCTTGTCATCGTAACGTCCGCCATCCCCA
The DNA here is from genome assembly GCA_049287205.1 of Microgenomates group bacterium. GTDB lineage: Bacteria > Patescibacteriota > Microgenomatia > UBA10105 > UBA927 > CAIJMI01. Next base: position 501,692 of record JBAQFJ010000001.1, on the reverse strand, counting down.
TATTTTTGATTGCAAAAAAACGTTTGTCTTCTTCTTTTTCAGCCTTTTGTGTGGGCATCATGTACAGTTTATTTTACGGCATTCAATTTGGCGTGTATTTTGATTTCCATCCGATTATCATCGGTGTTGCCATTATTTCTTGGCTTGCCTATTTTTGGGAATATAATAAAAAAGTGTTGTTTTGGATCATGCTTGTTGTCGGCCTAGCAACGCAGGAAAATATGGGAATAGCCATCGCAGGACTGGCAGCCATATTTTTCTTCCGTAAGAGTCAGTGGAAAAAAGCACTCCTCGTCGGAATAGTGGGCGTTTCGTATAGTTTACTTGCCGTAAAAATATCTGCCCTGTTTTCTCCTGTCGGGTATCAATACTGGCCACAATTGCCGACAAGCATCGGTGATGCGTTTACCCAATTATTTAACAGCGAGGAAAAGAGACAGGTGTGGTTGTACAGTTATTCAACGTTTTCCTTTTTTCCCGTTTTTTCTCCAGGCAGCCTGATTGCAGTTCTCATGGATTTGTCTCAGTATTTTGTCACGGGACCGGAATTTGCCAGAATGTGGAGTCCGTTTATGCATCATCGAGCAATTCTTGCTCCATTTTTGGTTCTTGGAACCATTGATACGTTGGCATTTCTTCGCGCAAGAAAAATTCGCGTTGTATATGTTTCAGTTATTCTTCTTTGTGTTTCTATGCTCTTGCAATATGTGTTTCATTTTCCGTTAAATAAATTGACAAAGTCTGAATACTGGAAAGAAGAACCATGGATGAATAATACTCGACAGTTGCTCACACTCGTTCCTAAAAACGCATCTGTTGCAGCACAGCAAAATCTTGTTCCTCATTTGTCGCATAGAAAAGAAATATATCTGGTGTGGCCGAGGCAGCATGATATTGATGAAATGCCGTGCGGACAAAAACTTTGCTGGTGGTTGGATTTTGGTGGACATCCTGACTATCTGGTTGTTGATACGAGACCCGATCAATGGCTCACACAGACGCTTGAATCCAATGAAAATTGGAACAGCGCGATCGGGAATATGGAAAAAGCCGATAAAATTATACTTCAAAACGCAGTCGGTGGAGCAAGGCTCTACAGAATCGTTCAATGACGGATTTTTGCCACTTTTGTTACTATAGGGTATAATAGAAGCCTGCCTATTGTGTTTACTTTAAACCCCTCGTTGAGAGGATCTGTTTGAAATAACGCTCTTTACCATTATAGATATAAGAACGAACTTCCAATTGTTCATAGACGTTTTCTGTGCGCAATTGGGGGTTCGTTTATGGAAAGTATATCAATTATGTCGCTAGGGACAATTCATTGGAGGAATGATGCACACTGGAATGTTAGTTCAATTAAGAAAAGTAAAAGGAAGTAGTTTGCAACAAAAGATCGAAACAATGATGGCGTATTATGAAAAAATGTATGGCACAAAACCGACGGTATTTTTTTACCCCACGCCGCTGAAGGAAGAAGTAAAAAATCTGCCAAAGACTCTTGTTATTGAAAGAGTCGAGTACCCAGCGTACAAAAAAGGTTGGATTTGGTTTGGAGTAAGTGCTGTCCGGCCGGATATTTTTCCGAGCATATAACAATTGCATATCTATAATGAAACTAATACAACCGAGATTTTTCTCGTTCATCTTTTTGATGATTTAGTTGTATTAGTTTTCTGACACACAGTCGTATAAAAACATTTTATTGAAGATAAACAGTTATCTTGCTATACTAAGAAAAGCAAAAAGCGTCATTATCTGCTATCAACAGAGAATCGCTTGAATAAAGAAAGTCTTTAAAAAAAAGACGAGTAGACTATTCCGGGTATGCCCGAAACAGCTGAAATTAAGAAGTAACTAAGGTGGTACCACGAACATCCGTTCGTCCTTTGTGTAATAATAAAGGAGGGCGGTTTTTTTATGGCTACACTACAGACAACCACTGGCGAAAAAACAAATATACCTGCATGGGAGCATGACGTGTTGGCGTTTTGGGACGAGACACACGCATTTGAAGTATCCGTTTCTTCAAGACCCGCGGACAAGCAATATGTATTTTATGACGGTCCTCCGTTTGCAACCGGTCTTCCGCATTATGGACATATACTCGCATCAACTATCAAAGATGTAATTCCACGATACTACACAATGAAAGGATATCGTGTTGATCGGGTATGGGGATGGGATTGTCATGGAGTGCCGATAGAAAACATGATCGAAAAAGAATTGGGACTGAAAGGCGGAAAAAAAGGAATTGAGGAAATGGGCGTCGGGAAATTCAACGATGTATGCAGGGACGCAATATTACGTTTTGACAAAGAATGGGAAAAAGTTGTCAGGCGTATTGGCCGTTGGGTAGACTTCAAACATTCGTATAAAACCATGGATACAACCTATATGGAGTCTGTGTGGTGGGCGTTTAAAACGCTTTTTGAAAAAGAACTCGTGTATGAAGGAAGAAAAGTTATTTTGTATTGCCCTCGGTGCGCAACTCCACTTTCCAATTTTGAAATTGCCATGGATAACAGTTATAAAGATGTGGAGGAAGCGTCGACCACATATAAGTTTAAAGCTATCGGATTGGAAGACACCTATTTTCTTGCGTGGTCTACAACACCATGGACTAAACTTGTCACAACTGCACTTGCTGTTAATCCAAATCTTACCTATGTATTTGCAAAGCAAGGCAAAGAAATATATATAGTGGCGGAAACCCGGCTTGAAATATTGGATGAACGTCCGTATGAAATTGTGAAAAAAATGACGGGTGCAGAGCTGCACGGTATGAAATTTGAGCCGCTCTATGATTTTTATCCAGAGAGAACCAAAGATGAAGAGGCGTTCATCATTGTTGCAGATGAGTATGTTACGGCATCTGAAGGAACAGGCATTGTAACCCTTGCTGTGTATGGGGAAGATGATTATCGTGTGATGAAAAAACATCATATTCAACTTGCAGAACACGTGGATACAGATGGAAAATTAAAAAAAGAAGTGACTCCATGGGCAGGCATGTATATTTTAAAAGCAAATCCACTCATTGATGAAGATTTAAAAAGTAGGGGACTTCTGTATAAGGAAGAACGGATCACCCACAGTGTTCCTACCTGTTATCGGTGTGAGACGCGTTTATACTATGCGCCGGTTCCTGCGTGGTTTATCGATGTACAAAAGATCAAACCGGAGCTTATTGCACAAAATCAAAACATCAATTGGTATCCTTCCTATCTAAAAGAGGGACGATTTGGTAAAGGGCTGGAGCAAGCACCTGATTGGAATGTTTCCAGGAGTAGATATTGGGGAACGCCGATGCCAATTTGGGCATACACAGACGCGGAAGGAAAAGTAACGAGACGAATTGTTGGATCTATTGAGGAATTCAAAAAATGGGCAGTGGATCCTGAATTAGTCAAAGATATAACAAATATTCATAGGCAGTATTTGGATGACATTGAACTTTGGGTAGATGATGCAAAAACGAAAAAAGGGAAACGGATTCCTGAAGTGTTTGATTGTTGGGTGGAATCAGGCAGCATGCCATACGCATCTATTCATTATCCGTTTGAAAACAAAGAAAAATTCGAAAGTACTCATCCCGCACAATTTATTTCTGAATACATCGCGCAGACCCGCGCGTGGTTTTATACGTTGCATGTCATGTCTGTCGGGCTTTTTGGCACGCATACATTTGAAAATGCGGTGACGTCGGGGACAATCCTTGCGGAAAACGGGGAAAAGATGAGCAAATCAAAACGGAATTTTCCGGATCCGAACATCGTATTTGAAAAATACGGCGTTGATGCCCTGCGGTTTTATCTGATGAGTTCAGTTGTTATGAAAGCGGAAAATATTAATTTTTCTGAAAATGCAGTCAAAGATGTGTATCAGCGGGTGATCAACATTTTATGGAATGTCTTTAGTTTTTATCAGTTGTATAAAACTGAAAGGGAAATAATTGTTGAGCCTACACAAGTGCATATTTTGGATACGTGGATTGTCAGTAAGACGAACATACTTATCCGTGATGTGACCCTCGCGCTGGACGGGTATGATACCGTACTTGCCTGCCGGCATATTTCTGAATTTGTTGATGTTCTTTCTACGTGGTATCTCAGGAGAAGCCGCGACAGGATTCGTGAAGACAAAACCGCCAGAAACGTATGCGGATGGGTTATCCGAGAGCTTGTGAAAGTCATGGCGCCGATAACGCCGTTTATAACAGAACGCATTTTTCAAAATGTAGGGGGCAACGGGACGTCTATTCATTTAGCTGATTGGCCAACGTTTGATGAGAAAGCAATCAATATGGAGCTTGAACAATCCATGACGAACGCAAGACTCATTGTAGAAAAAATTCATGCAAAACGAAAAGAGTTGGGAATTGCAGTTCGGCAACCGCTTAAACAGGCAACCATTTCCGGCGGATCCATGCAGCTTGCGGATGAATTTATTGCCGTTGTATTGGAAGAAACAAATATAAAAACACTAACGATGGAAAATAAGAGTACTGATGAGATTCAGGTAACGCTCGATACGATATTGACGCAAGACTTGATTGATGAAGGAAAAATGCGTGACTTGATTCGTAAAGTACAGGGCTTGAGAAAAGAGAGGAAATGTTTGGTGAGTGATGTTATAACGCTGCATTTGCCAAAGGAATATGAATCACTGCCGAAAGATGTACTAGAACGTGTGAAGTCCGATACTATTGCGAAGGAAATCATATGGGCAGAAACACTCGATATTACGACATCGTCTCAATCATAACGCTCATTTTATTGTCTTCGTTTGGACTTTTTTTGCTCCTAACGATCAACATATCACTATTTTGGCAGCAGTTGATCTATGTCGTGCTTGGGGGCGTGCTTTTTTTTCTGTTTTCAAAATTTGATGTCGTGTTACTTCGCTGGCTTGTACCATTTGGGTATGTGTTCGGCAATATATTTTTACTTACGTCATACTTTGGTCCGGTAATTCGGGGAGCCAGACGGTGGATTGTTATCGCGGGAAATCAACTGCAGCCGTCAGAACTCGTAAAACCGTTGATGCTTTTTATTTTTGCCGCCGTAATCGCCAAATATCCGCCAAAAAAACTATCAAATATTTTGATAAATTTCGGTGTGTTTCTCGTACCGTTTTTGTTGATATTCAAGCAGCCGGATCTTGGAACTAGTTTGGTGTATGGATCTATGTGGCTTGGGATGATGATTATGGGCGGGTTGTCTCTTCCGTTAGTATTTGGGGGAATTGGCGCAGGGCTCGCAGGTTTTCCGTTGATTTGGAAGGTACTTGCGGAATACCAGAAGTCTCGCATCTCCACTTTTTTAAACCCGCTGCAGGACCCCAGAGGCACAGGATACAATGCGATTCAGGCAATGATCGCTGTCGGAAGCGGAGAATTTTTCGGCCGGGGTTTGGGGCTTGGAACACAAAGTCATCTTCGATTTTTACCGGAATACTACACCGATTTTATGTTTGCAACCCTTGTGGAGGAACTTGGCTTCGTGGGTGGAGCACTTTTGATTGGGTTATACGGCATACTATTGTGGCGATTACTGCAGCCTCTTATTGCAAAAGTCATCCATCATCGGCTTGCAACGATTTATACCATCGGTGTATTTATGATGCTGCTCACACAAATTACGATCAACAGTGGCATGAATATGGGGATTTTGCCGGTTACCGGCATTACGCTTCCGTTGGTGTCTTTAGGAGGGAGTTCGATCCTCTCGATAGCCGTTTCTTACGGAATCCTTTGGGCAATTGCATTTGAATGACGAGGCTGATACAATATCACTCATGTTTGCAGTAGTTGAAATATCAGGAAAACAATATATCGCGGCTGTCGGAGACAAGCTCGTTGTCGACAGTATTGATGGCGTTGTTGGTAGCACAGTGGTGTTTGACCACGTGTTATTGACATCAGACGGAAAAAAAACAGCCGTCGGTACTCCGTATGTAAAAGGTGCAACTGTTACTGTAAAAATTGACGGACAGGAAAAAGGTGAAAAATTAGAGGTGAGACGCTATAAACAAAAAGTACGGTATCGGAAACACATCGGATTTAGAGCACACGAAACACAGCTTACAGTGGTTTCTATTGGATAAACCCATGACTTCAAGAATATTTTTTTTCGGACGAACGCCCGAACTTTCACTTACTGAACTTCAAGTGTTTGCTCCATCGGCAACCTTTGTTACGGATGAAATCGCACGCGTAGACGGTGATATTACGGTGGATGGCAAAATCATGGCAGATGAAGAGTTGATGCTTCTGTTGGGCGGCACAGTCAAAATTGCTCAATATATGGATACTGCCACAGGGCTTGGTTCGACGCACCTTGTTTCTTTTATCGGGAAGAATGAAGGAAGAAAAACATTTGGACTCAGCGGGTATGGTGTTGCCCTCTCCGCTATCAAGCAATTAGTGGATGAAATGAAAGATCTGTTCAGCTCTTCTGGTATCAGTGCTCGATTTGTTTTGCCACGTGAAGGAAGTGTCATTTCATCGGTTGCGGTAGAGAAAGATCATGTGGAAGAACTGAATCTTATTCGTATTGGGGAAACATACGTTATTGCGAGAACGACTGAAGTGCAGCCATTTGAACATTGGAGTATGCGTGACTATGACAGGCCGCATGCAGATTCAAAAGCGGGCATGTTGCCGCCAAAAGTCGCACGTATGATCGTTAATATTGCGCTCGGCTCTGATTCCCGTGGAAAAACACTGCTTGATCCATTTTGCGGCATGGGTACGATTTTGGGTGAGGCGCTGCTTCGTGGAGTAAACACCATCGGCGGTGACATTGATACAGAGACAATAACGAAAGCAAAGAAAAATATTTCTTGGCTTATTGCAAAATATGAAGCAAAAGCAAACGCGAGACTCTATGTTTCGGATGCAACACATATTGGAGATGAGCTAGGTCAGGTTCCGGTGGATGCAATCGCTACGGAACCGTTTTTAGGCACGCCTCGGATGGGGGAAGGGAAAATTACAGACCCCTCGGAAATTGCCGATATTGTGAAAGGCCTCGATAAATTATATATAGGATGTTTGAAACATTGGGTTTCAGTGCTCAAACCCGGAAGCTTCGTGGTCATGGCAATTCCGTCGTTTTCTATTGGCAAAAGAGTCTATAGTGTGAAAAAAGTTGTTGACACATGTGAAATCCTTGGCTATACTAAGCATCTAGGTCCAATTACATACGGCAGACCGCATGCGATTGTACAAAGGAATTTTTTCATTTTTCAAAAAAAATAACTATGGCACACGTAAAAGTAGGAGGAGTTGCAAAAGGGAATAAGGATTCAGTATCCAAACGATTGGGTACGAAAATCTATGGCGGTCAAATCGCACACCCAGGCAACATCCTTGTTCGTCAAAAAGGTACTAAGATTTATCCTGGATTAAATGTCATGATGGGGAAAGATTTTACAATCGCATCCCTTATCAAAGGAGTTGTACAATTCGGCTTAAAAAAAGGTAAAAAAATAGTTTCTGTTCTGCCCGCCTGAAAGGGTAGCAATGGCTGATTCACAACAAATTCTGCATCTAGATATTGATTTAATACAACCGAATCCTCTGCAACCTCGTGGTTTGATTGCCCCAGAAGCACTTGCTGATCTCGTTGCTAGCATCAAAGAACATGGCATTATCGAGCCTTTAGTTGTTGCAAAAACTCCGGCAGGATATCAGATTATCGCAGGAGAACGTCGTTGGAGAGCATCAAAACTTGCTGGTCTTAGCACTGTGCCAATCGTTGTAAAAGAAACAACTGCAAAAGGCATGCTGGAACTTGCGATCGTTGAGAACGTGCAACGAGAAGATCTTAATCCTGTGGAACGCGCACAGGCATTTCAGCGGCTTATTGAAGAATTCGGACTTACCGTGACAGAAATAGCTAAACGTGTCGGAAAAAGTGAATCCTATGTTTCCAACACAATGAGACTTTTGGGGCTTCCTGATGCCATAAAAGACGGTCTTGTTTCGCAGGCAATTTCAGAAGGCCATGCCAGAGCAATTGCAGGACTTACCGATGTTAAGTTGATGGTTGAAGCATACAAAACTATTCTTTCAGAAAATGCGTCAGTAAGGCGCGCAGAAGATTTAGCACGAAGACTAAAAATGCAAAATGGGGGACAAGAAAAAACAACAAAGGTGGAACGCATTCATAGTGACGAGCTGGACGGTATGGCAAAAGACATGGCGCAATCAGTGAATGGACTTGTCAAAATCACCCAATCAAAAGTCGAAGCGCGTGTTGTGTTTGTTATCCGAGGGAATTTGGAAACCACAAGCGGTATTCTTAAAAGAGTCCGTGAAAAGTTAACTTCCTAAATCATTCGTACGTAACTTCCGGGATAATATAGAATTTATTTGCCGGCCAATATCTAAAGAGCGCACGTCCGATAAAATCAGTGAGTGGAATTGGGCCAAATTCTCGGGAATCAGAACTGTGCGGCCTGTTGTCTCCGGATACAAAATACGAGCCGTCTGGAATAATAATTTCTTCTCCCTCTATTAAAAATGCTCCGCCTGAAGTAAATACACCCTCGGCAATGTATGGTTCCGGTAACGCTTCTCCATTAATATAATAGGTACTGTTTTTTAGCATGAGCGTTTCTCCCGGTAAGGCAATGACCCGCTTAATGTAATCAATTTCCTTATTGCTTGGAGATTTAAAAATAACGACTTCACCGCGGTTTGGCGGACGGATTTTATACACGATTTTGTTGGTGATCAGGAGTTCTTTATCAATAAAGGTCGGAAACATAGAGGAGCCGTTGATTTCCTGTGGTGAAAAAAGGAAAAGGTACACCATGACCAGCATCGCCAAAAAGACGACAATACCCTGCATAAAGTCAAAAAAAGAAGCAATCCAACGTTTAATGGTATTCATAATCGAAATAATTGAACCTATTTCTATGATATAATGTGTAGGTCTTTTCAACAAGGAGAGAAAGAAAAGGGCGTATAGCTCAGCTGGTAGAGCGTTTCATTGACATTGAAAAGGTCTCAGGTTCAAGTCCTGATACGCCCACAAGAAAATTTTATGACGCAACTTTTTGGCTATCTATCAGGCATCTTCGTTTTATTAGGAACATTTCCGTATCTTCGTGATATATTTCGAAAAACAACGAAACCGCAACGGTCGACTTGGTTTATTTATAGCGTGCTTGGTGGTATTTCATTTTTTTCACAATTTGCGAAAGGTGCAACATTTTCTTTGTGGCTTACTGGTATAGATACACTGTCAGTTATACTTATATTTTTTCTATCATTATGGTTTGGTGTCGGAGGGTTTTCTAAAAAGGATTATCATACGCTGCTTGCCGCTGCAGCAGGACTTATTGCATGGTATCTTACACAAGAAGCGGCTATAGCACTATATCTTGTCATTGGCATTGATGCGCTTGGCACATATCTTACTGTGGAAAAAGCGTATCAGGATCCGGGAAGTGAAACAAGTAGTGCGTGGCTTCTTATCGCGATAGGCGGCATATTTTCTATGTTTTCAGTTGGAAAATTTGACATTGTATTATTAAGTTATCCATTCTACATTTTTCTTGCAAACGCTACAGTGGTTTTGGCAATTGCACTCGGAAAACGCAAATAAGAATTTTTTTCCCAAAAAAAAGCAGAATCAACGGTTGGGTCGGTTCTGCTTTAAAAGCAGCAAACAAAAATAGTTTTGGATTACTCCATAATTTTTTTGTATGCTGTCGAACCGATTAACATGAGTTATCTTTTGAATTGTCCTTGTTCCTGTCTTCCTGAATATTGAATTCCTTTGGAAGCGCAAAATACAGCAAGGTCTTGCTGCGTTGTGTCAAGAATAAACGAGATTTCAAGCGATGCCGCATCATGTTCATGTTTTTTTGCAAATTCATTACATGCTTTAATCATCGTTTTCATGATTACCCTGTCATCCATTGCTTTGAATCCGTTTGCAGTGAACAACGGCATGTCGATCATTGCGCAGTTCTTTTCAATTGCAAATTCCAAACACGTGGTTACCAGCGCGTGGATGCTCGATCCGCTGAGGTGTTTGATAAAAAACGTGAATTTGGCAACGGGGGTAGAGTCTACAAACGTCGCACTCTTTTTTACGACCTCGTCGCTGCTGATCAAATGCGCGTATGCTTTATTTTCTCGTACCCATTCACTGGTCGGTGCAAGAAGTGCGAGCGATCGCGCGTTGGAACCGAACGGAATAACCAACACGTCCGTCTGTAACGGCTTTGCATTTTTTTCTTTCAGGTAGTAGAACATCTTTATTTCCATTATCTTGTATTCTCCCTATCGTATATTGGATGAGATGTAAAATTTTTGAACAAAAAACTAGCGCCGTGTTACGCAATATATTGTCCGTTACTCCACTCCCCGCAGTATTTTGTTTCCGCATGAAGCAACTTCCATGCAACGGAATCACGTTTACCGAGTGTCAGGTAAATATGAAGCGGTGCATTATTGGTATCTTGAAAACGCCGTATGCCGTTGAGCATGGCTTCGGTCGTTTCCTTCACGGATGTTTGTTGATACCGTAATAACGGTATAGCAACAATAGAACTACCATGTTGAACAAGTTGACAGAGAATGCGTTCGGTAAATGTAGACAAGGGAAGTGATCCGTCATCTGCGACATACAGAACATTGTCAAATGTCCGTTCAGGCCGATGGGGCTGTTGTACAAAGAAACACTCGTCACTTTTCGGCGGATGGTCTTGTAGCTGTTGTTGCAAGAGCGTATGAAATATTTCATAGGTGCCGCGAATAATATTGCCGGTGAGTTCTGTGTAGGCACCTGAGATTGGGTGGATCAGTGCGACAATTGTGTCAACAATAATCGCATTTGTTGCGTTTCCTATGACACTGTATGTTTTAGCTATAATGTTTGTCACGTTTTCCTCGATATAAGAGATATATGTAACGTCATTACTGTCAAAAAGCATTATAACTACGTCCGTACTTTTTACCTGCTACACCTCCTTTTACAAGATGACTCTGTATGTTGCGTGCTTCCGTTTACGTTTTGTTTACACGTACTGCTTGTTCTTGCAGAAAATCAAGACAACTGATTTGCGAACTGCCAAGAACAATCGTAATGTTGATATGCTGTTGTACAAAATGAAAAAAATGTTGAATACCTCCTACCATTTCTTCTGCCGAGTTTTGCACACTGAGTATGTGCGAGCGGAGCAGCGGTATAACGATATGATGATAATTTCTATTTAGTGCTTCATACAACAGAATTGGTATGGTCGCCGTTATCGACTGAGCGACATTATCGCGAAAGCAAAGTAGTTTTTCTTTAGAAAATGAAATGAATTCTCCTGGTAAAATGATGGTCTCTTTTACATATGCTACAAGTTTTCGTTTAAAGTGCTGTCCTGAGGATTGGTGAATTAGCTGATTGGCTGTTTCATTGATCCAGATTCTTTTTGTTCCATAAAATGGAACAAGCAACACATCTGTTTCTGTTCTTTGGATAAAATTGTTAAGAATAGCAATGTATATGCTCATTTCTTTCCCTCCCTTCCATGATAAAAATGAATAGCTCACTGAATGCAAGAAAATATTGTATTCAAGGCACTATTCACTCCTTCATATGAAGAGAAGTTGTTAATCGGTATGGTAATGTGCGAAAAACCTGACGTATAAGGTTGTTTGTACCGCATAAGGCGCAACAACTTTTTTGGTCAGGAAGAGGCTCAGTATAGCAAAAGAGTACGGGTATTACAATGCTATAGGGTATAGCTTCCGCTTCCAGGGTCTGACCCTGAAGCTGTGAGAAAAAATTAGGGCAGCCTCAATGAAAACAATATTGAGGCTACCCCTCGATGTGTGTGCGTGAAAGGAAAATGTGCTAACCTAAATTCCACTTCACGCTTTTGATGAGCGTTGCCAACTTTGCCGCTTCACCTATGGTGTTGCCGAGTCCTGGGTAGGTGAAATGAATTCTGCCGGCGCCTTTGACCTCACCGTCAAATATGGTGGTATCGACGACATCGAATGTGTCCGCATCGTACTCAATTGCGTACAGGTCATTCTTGCCATGCGTGACCATGATGCCGGGGCCAGATTCAAAGTACAGATTCCGAACACGTGATCCTTTCGGCCATATGGTCATGGTCACAACGATCCTGTCATCTTTACCATTCAGGTGTCTTCCTTCCGTTATGCCAGTGTCATGTACCACTGCTAACAGAGAGTCGAGCACCTTTTGAACGGCTTGATGCCGTTCTTGATGCACTTGCCTTGCGGTTTTTTCTTCCATTGTTCCTCCATTCGGGTTTTTGGATGAAAAATTCAAGCTAGCGCGAGTATATGCTACAAAATGAAAAATTGCAAAAAATATGAAGCTACTGCCTAGAATAGTCCTATAGTTGGACTTTTTTATCAAATTTTGGTATATTGAACGCCTGTATATCTCACCGAGATTGCGCTCATTAGCTGCGCTTTTTTGGTAGTATATCGGTTTATTTTGCACTTTTACATATTACGGAATAGGTATGCTCCTTACAAGGTCAAATCGATAGCATCATGGACATGATTGGTTCGTGTTCAGTGTGTTATCGATTTGATAATAATCAATCCAAAAATTTTAGAAGGATAAAGAGGAGTATACGATGGAAATGAAGTTTTTTGTGAACAGGAAATATTCCCTAAATGGAAAAATAGTTGTTGTTCAAATGCGTTATAACGAAAAAAATGAAATCGGCACGATTATTGCACCGAAGGAAGTAATGCACTGGGGATCAGTATCCGCAACATTGAAAAACGGATGGCTTGTATGTGAAGGACCTGCTCGGGTGCTGACGGAAGACGAAGGTCAGGAATTTGCAAGAAAATTGCTGTTCGAGCAAGTCTTCGAGGCGGCAGATTTGACCGAGATTGAAGAAGGAGCTCTAGGAGAAAAATTGTATACAAATGCATACATAATGGAAAAAATGTGGCATTATCCTGACACATTTTACGATTGTGGTATGCGGCTTCTTCAAATGGCGGACAATGCGTATGATCGAAGGAAGTGGCTTTGCGAGCAAGTTGACGCGTTGTGGAAATAATCGGGTAACTTCATTCAAAGACGAGGGAAATTATGCCAGAGGATCGAATTGCGAATATATGTAAGATGGCTTTAAGAAGAGCGTTGAAGCTCAAAGCTGAGGATGAGATTGACATGCGATGGTTGGAATTCATTGTATGTTTCAGCGAACTCGTTGAGAACGATGAGGAATATGCCCGTCTGTCTGATAAAGATCTCGAAATATTTTTTGAGCAAAGCTTTATCGAGTATCTGCACAAAGATGAGGAAGTTATCGAGTTCTCAGAAGCCCAAAAAAAGCAAATGCGACATGATTTTTTAGTTCTGCTCCATGAAAACGGAGAAATCAAAACAGCTGCCAGCCGACGGCAATACAATGAAGCTATGCAATGGGAAATTGATGGTATTGTACAACCGTTTGTATTGGCATCTTCTGAAGATAAGAAATAAAAAGTTGAAAATTCCGTAATAATGTAAATACTGCAAAGATGCCCTCACGTGACCATTTTGGTCGTTTTCCTGAAAAAGGAGAATAGTGAGGGTGTTTTTGTATCTACAGAATTATGTATCTATGATATTTACCGCTATAGGTTAAATCTTTGATCTCAAGGGTCTGACCCTCTCCAAATACGGATATTATGTTCATTTTCTTAGGTATGGATTATAATAAAGCGTTTTATGGCTAATATTGAATGTCTTAGAGATTGCAACGCACATTGCTGTCGTAAACATGTTGATTTGCAGGTGATTTTCTTTTTGAGTTCGTCTGAAGTTGCTATGTTTCAACAAAAAGGCGTGACGCTTACTCCCAAAGAGGGAGGATATATAATGCCTGATGATTGTGTGTTTTTAACAGGAAATAGTTGTGAATTGCATGAAACACCAAATCAACCGAATTGTTGTACAGTTAATGTTGCAGGTCAGGGGTTATGTACTGGTATTCGTGCGGCTATAAATGGAAAACGGTTCAGTGAAGTGGAGTAATTGTTGTTTATCCCGTTTGGTAAGCCGTCGTTTGCTGTTGCCGAGCCATCGTAAATTACTTCTGACGTTTTTCACCTGACTTTTTGGTTTCTTTCGTTTGAAGTGCATACAGATTTAGTATACATCGTATTTTAAAGTGTCAGAGTCTCGCAGCTTCAGGGGTCTTTGGGGAAAATTAGTGCGTGAAAATATATGCAGACATACCTTTTAAAGGTTTTCTTGATGCTATTTAAAATAAAGAAACATTATCCATGCTGCATCAAAACAAATTTTTGATAGTGTTGCATATATTATGCCTGCGTATAAACGATGAACCATTATTAAATTGTAAAACTAATTAAAGCAGATTTCTACAACACGTACATCTATGATTGTACGACGTTGACAATTTTTTGAGCCCATTAATCTTTATATTTTTTATTCGATAAATTTTTCATTCGTCCTATTAAATCTACAATCGTTTTCATAACGTCATTCATGCTTTTTGCATCTGCACGATCTGCGTTTTTTTCAGCCATCATCTGTCCATAGTGGCGAAATACATCTTCAACAATTTTTCCTATGCTGCTAATAAGATAAACATCTTTGTCTTTCTCGAGTTTTCTTAAATAATAGTATAAAAGACAGGACGATATAAAAAAAATTAATAAAATAGTTAAAGACGAATAAAATCTTATGTTATTTATTTCTGGCGATGCAATTATTTTCCAAAGTAAAGTTAATGATGCGGCGCCTGAAATGATTGGTGGTAAAGTATTATTATTACCGAATAACTTAGTCAATGTTTCTCTCATTTTTCTTGTTTGATTAGTCATAGAGTATCTAATAAGATTTATCGTTTATAATATCATTTAAGCTAGAGATTGGTATAGTTCCCTGACCTGACGTTGTCGTTGGTAATGAGGTATTAGCAGAACGGTCAAAATATAAGTTTGTATAACTATCTCTTTCATTTCTCCAATTATTTATGAACTTGATATTGTCAATCATCGCATCAGTAATTTTTTCTTCTTCATTCATCTGGCATTTCCAAATAACCTCAAATTCTACGTTATAGTACATTACTTCAGGTGTTGTTTGAGGCGCATGTGAATGTTGAGCGATATGTGATCGTTCAGAAATGTGTGTATGTATTGGAATATAGTTACTTCTCCAATAAGCCCTTTCAAAAATTACAGACGATCTCCAAGTTAAAATAGAATTCTCGTCACGTTCTATAAATGTTGGATTTGCGATTGTATATCTACCTGAATCTATTGGAACAAGGGTTTCACCGTATGTAGTGGCTCCCAATAAGGCCTTTTTATTTGCATAATATGGATTTTCTATTATCTCCCTATATGTGCTATAAATTTTAGTTCGTAGGTTTTCTTTCCAGAATAGTGCATTAGGGTTAGTTTCGTCAGAAAATGTGAACTCTGCTTCTGCTTTGATTTTTTCAATAAATTCCTTATCAGAGTCTAACAGTTGTAGTTTCAAATACGTTTCAAAGTCATCAGTAGATTGATAGACATGGAGTTGTTTGTGGGTTTGAGTTAATGTTTTTATAAATTCGTTTAACACATTGTCAATGAATATAAACGCCACATAAGTATCTTTATCTAGTTTTTTCATGTGTGACAAAATAGTTTCGATAATTAATGAATCTTTAAATCCTTTTTCTTTTCCTTCTTCAAAAGGGGGTATATATTCTACTGCTTTGTCGACTATAGCTTCCCAATTAATTTTTTTGTATGGAGTGGGAAGAATTTTTATATTTTTCTTTTTGAATAAACGATTAAGTCTATTTAATGCAGCTTTTTGATCTAGATGAAGATCTCTAAATTTGTGGTTTGTTAGGAATTCAATTTCCTTAGCTGATTCTTGATATTGATGTAGTGCTTTCTCGAACTTCTTTAAAGTATGTTTTGTAAGTTCTTTTTTGACTATTTCTGGTATAGCAAATGTTAGTACGAACCGCGTATTTTTTGAATATGTATCGATAAAATTAAGAACACTAGATCGTATTGGGTCACCAAAAAGTGCATTTGTATCGAAGATAATTAGGTAGTTAACTTTGGAAGACATACTTATAGGTCATTATATCACTCTATGTCCATATCTCGGGTGTAATAAGAGATAGAAAATATATATGCATTGAAGTTTGATAAAATGAAATTATGTACATAGCAATTGACGAAACAGGAAGTTTTAGAGAAGGCAAAGATCTTGAATACGGAATTGTGACACTTGTTACAATTACAGACAATGAATGGCGAAAATTTAGGTCATTAATGGATGCTCTTTATCCAAATGGTTGGAGTGATATAAAAGGTAAAACAATCGATGATGGCAATAGAGAAAAAATTCTTAAATATATTGGAACAAAATATGAGATTAAATACACTTCGTTATTATTTGATTTAAAGTTTGGAATTGACGAATTGGTAAAATATCAACGTAACGGTCAAGTTAGACTAATTAAAGAATCTATTGACTCGTTAAAAATAAATAATGGTCATAAGAGTTTAATTGACGAATTGGAGTTAATGGCAAGGAGATTAAATGCTATGTCTAACGCAGATTTTTCTAAATTTATGCTTATTTACGAACTTTATAGAGAATGGATGCAATATTACCAATTTGATTTTATACATATTTATAAAGCTAACGACAGTTGGGATCTTAATCATATAATTGACACCCAAACCAAATCTGAAAATTTTAAGACTATCTTAAATCAGATGTTAATTCTCACAACAAATCATTTAAATCCAGAATTCAAAATTTTTTCTCCACAGGAACTGAGAAATATAAAACATCCTTTTGAATTAAAGCACTCAATTATGTTCGAAGGAAGAAGTGTATTAGATGGTCATAAAGTATTCCGAAATTTGAAGATTTCTAACGAACAGAATGAGCCTGTGTTATTGTTACCGGATTTAATTGGAAATACTATTCATAGGTCAATTAAATATCGATATGAGAAAAAATGGCTTAAAATGCTGAAAAGAATAATGAGCAATAGGTCTATCACAATGAATAACAAATTTAGAATAGGGAAAAATAATTACTATCTTATTAGAGGTTTTGATAGAAATATGAATCAAGAAAACTTAAATTTAATACTTCAAGAACATCATACGTTAATGAATCATATTTAGTTTTGGGGAAGACTGAGGCTAATAGCTAATCCAGTTCTATAAATCTTCGCATTCTTAGAGCACATATTTTTGAGCAAAGATTGTACTCTTGAGTAACTTGGCGAAATCGCATACTATTGGCTTAAATCAACTCGGATTATATATTTTGTTATGTATTGTTGTTTGTGTAAATCCAATCAAGTTCATATCCTTTATCAGATAAATAATTGGAATATTTATCGTTGCAATAAATGTTCCTTCATTTTTGTATATCCTTATTTAAATCAGACTCAATTGTTTAAAATCTATCATGATTTTAAACATAATATTTTTGAAAAATCATTGACTATCCTCTCTGATGCGAAGCATTCATTAAAATTTATTAACAAATTTAAGAAAAATAGAAAAACTTTATTAGATATTGGTTGTGGTAGTGGAATTTTTTTAAATGAGGCAATTACAAATAAATTACAAGTATCAGGTATAGATATTTCTTCAAAAATGGTTAATTATTTAAAGAGTAAATATAATTTTCCTGTGTATCTCGGAGATATTGTTTCAACAAAGATTAGTTATTTGAATGATATTGTTTCTCTTAATCAAGTGATAGAGCATTTTTCTAAGCCAAGGACGTTGATTAAACGCTGCTATAAATTATTAAATAAAAATGGACTAATATATATAGCTACGCCAAACGTTGGAAGTTTAGTTTCAAAAATTCGAAAGGAGAAATTTGATTATGTTATCCCACCCGAGCATTTAAGTTATTTTAACAAAACTACTTTAAATACTTTATTGACGTCTGAAGGATTCAAAGTACTAAAATTTAATACGTGGAGTTACCCAGTTGATTTAGCTGGATTAATTAAACATCTCTTGAAAAGAGATAATCATATAGAAGCAATCAATACGGGAAAGAAGTCTAAAATTCAGAATTTTAATATTAAAAGAATTAAATACTTTTTGTTTGATCAATTATTTTGTCGATTGTTTTATAAGGTGCTGAATATTAACAATGGAGGTACAATGATAGAGGTCATAGCTCAAAAAATATGAAACTCTCAGCGATCATTATCACGAAGGATGCATCGAAACGATTGGAAGACGCAATCAAGAGTGTGAAGGGGCTTGTCGATGAAATTACCGTAGTTGATACGGGGAGCACAGACAAAACGATTACGCTTGCCAAGAAGTATACGAAAAACGTGTTTGAAGTGCCGCTGAATCAGGATTTCTCCATTGTTCGCAACTATGCATTATCCCGTTCGGTTGGTGAATGGATTTTAGTTCTCGATGCGGATGAAATATTGAGTGATGAGCTAAAGGAGCAGATACCTGAACTCATCAAACATCGCACGTATGATGGATTTTGGTTTCGACGCCGTTGGTATATAAATGCTAAGCGATATCTGAAGCACGGACTTTTTTATCCTGACTACCAGTTACGCTTATTCAGAAATTCATCAGCTATCCAATATATACATAGAGTACATGAAGAAGTAACTATCCCTCAGGATAAGACGCAACAAATTCATGCTGACATCTATCATTACGATTCAATCCATAAGTATTTGTCATGGAAAGGATTTCGGCAACTGGATGGGTATATACGTATGCAGGCAATGATGCATAAAGAAGAGCGGTTCAGTACACTGTCACTGCTGTGGAAAACTGTGTATACATTTATCGATATGTTTGTTGTGGGACTTACACGTGGTAAAGGAATATTGGATGGATGGATCGGAATAAAGGCACATTTTTTCTTTGCCTTATCGATTGCAAAAGGGTATAGTGAAGCTATCTAACGATTATGGTAATAGGCGTTGATGCAGGTGCAATTTGCGAAACAGATAACAGACTCAAAGTGGGGGTGTATCGTGTCACTCATGAACTTCTCAATCATTTAGCAACGCTTGATACAACCAATTCCTATCGCCTGTACAGTTTTGCCTCGATTCCACGGGATATTATGGTGCGGTTTGGCAATCACATGGTTAACGTTGCGCTCACCCCGTCTGTGGGGTATATGCGCGTCCGATTGCCACTCCACCTCAGGCTGCACCCGAACGATTTGTTTTTAGGCCTTTCACAGGCGATTCCCGTAGGCGTCAAACATGCCATCGGTTTTGTGTATGACCTCGGATTTTTGGTTGCGCCAAAAGAATATGGAGACAGTGCAGAGCGGTTAAAAAAACAAACAGAAGACACCATCTACAGGTCAAGCCATATTATTACTATTTCAGAAACGGTAAAACGGGATATCATCAATACCTATCACATTGACACATCAAGAATTTCTGTGTGCCTTCCCGGTATTGCCGATATCTTTTTGTCCCAAGGAGAGGAATCCCACCAGCCACGTCCATATTTTTTGTCTGTCGGACTTTTAAAGCCAAGCAAACATCTGCCAACGGCAATTCGTGCATTTGCCAAATTTCTTGAACAGGTTAAGAAACCGTATGATTTCATCATCATCGGTGGTGATGCAGGACTTGATCCTGCCATCAAACAAACCATTCATGAACTCCATTTGGAAAAACGCGTACGACTCTTGGGATATGTGAGTGATACGGATGTCGGAAAATGGTATCGAGGAGCAGAAGCACTGATTGCGTTAAGTACACATGAAGGATTTTGTTTGCCCGCTGCTGAAGCAATGGCTTGTGGAACACCAATAATTTACGCTAATCAAGGTGCATTACCTGAGATTGTGGGAAATGCTGGAGTAGCGGTTGCCACGGCAAACAGTAACACAATTGTGGACGCATTTGTAAGGATATCGCAGGAAAAAGTCCGAAAGGAAAAACAAAAAGCCGCGTATGTGCAATCCAAAAAATATCGATGGGAAACATTTGCCGCGAGTGTCTTTCAGGTTATTACCGGTGCGTTAGCAAAAAATATAGAATAAGCAGTACATTCATCCCCCCGAGCGGCAACACAAAAATCATATAAAGATATTTCAATGTAACAATTGTATTGGTCATGTGTGTTAAGAGACTGGCAAGCGGAAATGCGATAAGCGGCAAGAGCGCGATAAACATGCGGCCACTGTAGCTTGCACCCTGATTCCATGAGCTCCATGACGCAATCAAGTATAGACTCACCAGAACTACAGCAATGGAGAGCAAGCGATAGCGTTCATATTTTTTCCAAACCCGCATGTAGCCAATGCCTGCAATGAGAAAAAGCGGTGTGTAAATAAGCAGTCCGTTTTCAAATGAAAACAGAACGGAAAAAATATGCGGAGAGAGAAATGTGTAGTGCTCGCCTCCCGTAAAATAGGGACTGATGAAGGGATTGCCCGTAAACGCAAACCATACAAGCAGTTGATGACAAAAGAGTAAGATAAATCCGGAAAGAATTGCAAAGATGTTATTTCGTTTAAGGAACGGCAACACAAGTAATGCAAATACCACATCCTGCGGACGCATGAGTGCAAGGAGTGCAAGTGCAATCCCTACACCAAATGATTGACGTTGAAATAAAAACGTGAGAAACAGGATGGCGGCAAAAAACGACAGTCCATGAGAATTAACCGTGTCAATTGCCCCATAGAAAAGGAGATTGGTGGCAACAGCAATGAGAATAGTCGTAAGGACAGCGATTGTCGGCTTAAAAGCGGTGCACAACAGACGATAGAGAAGAATGAGCCCAGTAAGAACGTACAGAACAGACACAAATCCGATGACAAACTGATACGGAAAGGTATATCCGTCGCCGCGAACGATACTGTGTATCCACAGGTAGAAAGGAGCCCAGAGCAAACTCGGCCCTATGGCATATTTATTGATCGGCATGCCGTTTTCGGTAAAGGGTTGCGTCAGATTGAATCTGATATATTCGTTGGAAAAATTAATATCATGATCAATAAAAATAGTGTGCAACCAGCTAAAATAATATGCACCGTCTCCATACACCGTTTGTTTGAGCGTGTATGCGTGTGCTGAAAAAACAATGATATAGCCAATACAAACAAGAAGAAGTAGGATGAGTGGTTTTTTAAAAATAGATCGCTTCATCTTTATAGTTAGAGAAAAATACTTTATACTTAACACCAATGATCTCCTGCGTTATTTTAACTCATAACAACGAAAAGAATATAGAGCCACTTCTTGAAATGATGCATTGGTGCGATGAATGCATCGTCGTTGATGATGATTCAACAGACAAAACCAGAGATATAGCAAAGCGCGCCGGTGCAATTGTTGTAAAACATGCACTGCAAAATGATTTTGCCGCGCAGCGGAATATTGGTCTTGCAATTGCAAAAGGGCCTGCCCGCAATGCTTCGCAAAGCGATGCAGGCGGGGATTGGATTTTGTTTGTGGATTCGGATGAATTGGTGTCTCCACTCCTTGCCCAAGAAATTCAGGCAATTGTAAAAGATGCGAATTCAGAGGCGCAGGGATATTATATGAAACGAATTGATACGATGTGGGGCAGGGAACTCCGTCACGGTGAAACAAGAGATGTGCGTCTCCTTCGACTTGCCCGCAGCGGAGCAGGGAAGTGGAAAAGGGAAGTACATGAAGTGTGGGATGTTACGGGCGGTACAAAAACGTGTATGCATCCCCTTTCCCATTCCCCTCACCCAGACGTTCCAACTTTCTTAGCGCAAATAAACAGATATACAACGATCAACGCGGCAGTATTTTATGCGGCGGGGATTCGGGCAAATGTTGGAACAATTGTCATGTACCCGGTAGCGAAATTTTTTCAAAACTATATTATAAAATTAGGGTTTTTAGATGGAACAGTCGGATTTGTGCATGCGATGATGATGGCGTTTCATTCATTTTTGACACGAGCAAAATTGTGGCAAATCAACGAAGATAAAGAGAAATAACATATGTGGGAAGCACTGCTTTTTTTCTGTCTTTTGTTGGGGAATCTTGGGCGGATACAACTTACGCCTTCTATTGCCGTGTATGCGCATGATGTCGCACTTCTGCTGTTTATTGTTGTTTCATTGCTTCGTGTTGTTACAAAGAAACAGAAACAGAAAGCATATACACTTGTCATTCCGTTTCTATCGGTTATCATTGTGTGTATTGTTTCTTTGGTGGCAAACAGCGCACGGTTTGCAGGAAATGAGCTGTTGGTGGGTGCGGCATATGCAGCGCGGTTTTTTAGTTATTTTGTTTTGTATCTTGTTGTTCGAAATGATGCACATACAAGTACGTATTGGCTTCGTTGGTTGTTTTTGCTCGGCATTGGATTTGCACTCCTTGGATTTGCACAGTTGTATGTATACCCCGATCTTCGGAATTTGTCCTATGATGGGTGGGATCCTCATTACTACCGGTTGTTTGCAACACTCTTAGATCCGAATTTTATGGGGGCGATCTTCGTTCTTTCATTTGTTGCGGGTGTTGCAGTGCTTGCGCGGACAAAAGAAAAAATATGGAGCATTGCGGGTCTTGCAGGTATATTTGTCGCATTTCTTTTTACATTTTCCCGAAGCAGTTATCTGGCGGCAATTACAGGACTCCTCACATATATTATTCTTTCAAAAAAATGGAAATACCTGTATGTGTTATGCATTCTCTGCATTGCAATTGTTGCTGTTCCTGCAATCGGGGGAGAATCCACTGCGTTATTTCGACAACTAACTGCACTTGCACGAATTACAAACTGGCAAGAGGGGATACAATTATTTTTGAAATCCCCCATTATCGGGCATGGATTTAATATGGTCGGATTTTTGCCCCATACCGCTCCGACATTACAAAGCAATGCGGTTGCCCATTCAGCGACAGGATATGACAATAGCATCGTGTTTATCTTGGTTACCACGGGTCTTGTTGGCCTTGGCGCATGTATGCATCTTGGGTCAAGATTTATACAACTGGGGAAAAATGCCATCGGGAAGAAGAACCATGAGCTGGGGATATTGTATATTGCTCTTTGTGCGGCAGTTCTGGTGCACAGTATGTTTGTGAATACATTATTTTATCCGCAGATGATGCTGTGTTTCTGGATACTCACGGCGGCCGTGGAAAAAGAAGGAAAATAATTTCGTTACTTCGAGTAGGAAACCTTTCGTTCAACTTTTGTCTGGTTGCCCGCCAGATCTGTTGCTATAATTGCAAGCGTCGTATCTCCTTCGCCGAGAGAAAAATCTAAGGAAAATGAACCGTCATTTTTCATGACAGCCATACGTCCGTTGACAGTAACGGTGTTGGTATCTTCCGTTTTTCCGGTCACTGTGACTGTATTTTGTTCGCCTGTAATTTTTGTTCCGTCACTGGGGGCGGTGATATCAAGTGTTGGTTTTGATTTTTTATAGGTGACGGTCATAATGTCAGAAGCCGCGCTGATATTTTTTTTATCATCAGTTAACGTTGCTGAAAAACTGTTTTGCCCTTCTGTCAGAGGAACACTCGTAAATGTAAACGAGCCGTCTTCACCGACTTTTACGTCTTTGGTATCGAGTTCATTTATGTTTAACACTGCAGTGAGTCCTGCAGTTCCTTTTCCTGTGATGACAAGGCTAGCACTATTGGTGGCAACAGGAAGGGGATTAAGTTCCGGTGGAAGAATCAGTTGCTGTCCTTCTGCTGCGGTTGTTGTTTTTTTGGAGCTGCCCCGTATATTGTCGACGAGGATGCTAAATCCGGTAAGAATTTTTAGTCCGAATATAATGAGAAAAAGAAAGATTGCTATAATTCCTATGAGAGAACCGAATATCTTTCTTTCTTGTCGTTTTTCCTCAAATTTTCGAAGTCGTGAATAGGTCATATATCGTTGTACAAGTATATCACTTTTGAGCCCCCTGTCAGAATTGGACTGACATCGACGGTTTACGATACCGCTGCTCTACCGTTGAGCTAAGGAGGCGCTATTGGTATTTTATCAAATTTACGGCAAAGAAGCAGTGTCAGGAATTATCAAACAGTGCGCTGATTGGCTGGAATCCCGCATCGATTGGTAAAATGAGATCATAGCGTTTTTTAAATGCTGGTGAATCGATATCACCAAATGCCACTTTACATACTGTTTCAAAATTGATTCCCTCCGTCATCCGTACATCGTCCAGTCCGTCACCGATGAGGAGACAGTGCCGCTTTTCGGGGGTTTGGGAAATGAATTTATTTTTAATGAGCGTTTCTCCAGTTTTGTTTGCGCACGTGATGATTGGGAGTTTTGCATGCGTAAATAATCCTTGTGCATCAAAGGATAATTCATTGGAACAGATACGGATATTTGGGGTAAACAAATTGTGTTTTTGAAAAAGATATTGTATGGAATCGCTTCCGATGCCATTTGCGGAATATATGATCATCGGGATCATATGTTGGTGGATATATGCAAGAAATTCATTCAGTCCGTCGCGAAGTTGTACAAGAGGCGAATTGCACACTTCCGCAATCATGCCGGAGGTTACATGGTATTGTCGAAACAGATCAAAACATTTTTCCCACCATTCCTGCATAAAAATTATTTTTTCTTCGGAGGGAACAGTCGGATCAACTTCGATTGCGTTGTACTGTGCATACAGTCGTTTCATTTCAGCGACCCCCGCGTCGCCCAAATATTTTGGATCATGTTCAAGAATGGATGCCTGAGAAGGCACCCGTTTGCCGTCAACGTAGCGTTTAATAAGTGTTCCGTCAAAGTCTGCGATAACGATGGTGTTTTTTGGGTCTAATGTCATTGAGCTGGTCACCGTACTTTGCTCGAACCTGCCCAGCCTGGATGACCATATCAAATCATATCTTCTAAGCCAGACTGACATGACATTTCCTACTGCCGTCAAAATCATACTCCGGTCTTCCATTACTCCTGAACTGATTGTACAACTCACTGCTTTTAAAAACCATCTCAAGAGTGTTGATTTCTGTTTGTTTCAGGAGGTTTTTGGTAAACCAAGAAAACTTAGAAAATAGCTTTGAAATAGTATGCAAGGAAAACAATAATATGAATCGGCGCAGTAATTAAACCAGGTACATACTTTTTAACGTTTCCAGCCCACACAATATGTTGAACTCCATTGGCAAACATGAGAGCTAGGAAGAATGCTTGAAGGATGGTCCTGCTCGGAAAATCTTGTAGAAGCCATACAGCAATCCAAAAACTTTCAAAAATTATTTCAAACACTAAAAATACCCAAAATGGCATTTTGAATACATACCACTTTTTGTGGAAGCCAGTCGAAAGCTCCTCGATAGAATGGGCTATCTGAACAAGCAAACTGATAACAAAAAACTGTTCAAGCAGACTCATAACGTAAGTATATCAAGAAGTGATAAAATGAGCATACCGAATGATCTCTGTGGTGAAGGTATCTTACTTTTAGAGAACTGATGGCACGAAAGTGATCCATCTTAACCACAGAGATCGCCCTTCGGGGTATTATGAAGAAAAACGGAATAGTAATTGGAGCATTAATTTTAGTTGGAATTTTTGTTGCTGGATATTTCTTTCTCAATAAACCGCTTCCCCCGACGTCTGAAGACTTAGCTTCTCGAAAAACCGTAGAGGATTATTTTATTGAACATATGAGAGTAAGTGCCGAAGAAGGTAAATCCATGGCTTCTGATGGAGTTATGCTCAGATTAAGTCCAAGCAGCACGCTCCAAGGAGTCGTTGGCAATCTTTACTACTACGGATTTATTGACAATGAAGCAAAGTTTGAAAAGTTACTGGAAACAACAACTGATTCTACTTCTGGAAAGGGAAACTCAATCAAAGCCGGAAAAAACACAATAGATATACATTCCAACTATTACCTAAATTACTCCATGAGTGATGAAGAGATTGCAGATACGTTGCTAAATAAGGCCGAATTTGAACCAAATTTCACTCAATATAACTACCTCTTTATGCCTAGTGGGAGAGATTCTAAAGAAAACCCTTAGTACACGCAAGTAAGTACACGATAACGGTTGACAAGTAATAACAATGGTTGTATTATTTTTGTATGCGTTACTACAACACTCGAGATCTTGCAAAAATACTTGGATACAATGATGATTCCTATGTTCGCAGGTTAATTGGTGAAGGAAAATTAAAGGCCGAAAAGAGAGGTCGTGAATGGGTTGTTAGCGAAGAAGACGCATCTAATTACCGGACAAAGAATATCATTAGCACCTCCTACAAAGATCTCTTTAGCTTCAACCACCAACTCAAGTTACTAGTAGATGATTATCTTGAGAGGGAAATCAGAAACATAGGACCAAAAGATGCGCTAGTTGCGTTTACTTTAGCAAAGTCTTATAAAACCCACTCAGCCATCATGACTCTTTGTGAAGGGGGTTATGGCGAAGACGCTTCGATCTTAAACAGAACAATTTTTGAGCTTTTAATCACACTTCTATATATCCTAAAAGATCCAACCGATGAACGAGCATATCGCTATTATGCTTTTGATTGGGTTTTAAGGGAAAAAATGTTTAAATATGCAGAACAAAAACCTGAACTATTATTGCAATTAGAGCAACGTGCTCTCAGACCAAAAGTTGGAGATGTTTCGATTGATGAAGTGAGAAAAAAGGCTGGAGAAGTCCAAAGAAAATATTCGTATAAAGGATATAACTGGTCAGACAAATCTTTAGGAGAAATGGCCGAAGAAGTCGGCCGTGGCGGTCAATATAAAACAATGTATAGACTTAGTTCGCAACACACACACTCTCATTCACGCGTCATGAATGATTATGTTAAACGCACAGAAAACGGTTTTATCAATTTCGCCGGAATTTCTGATAACTGGGTTGAGCAAGATCTAGTAATGGCTTTTGACTTTTTTAGTGGAATCTTTGCTGCTGCAAGCGACAACTATGGTTGGAGGGTTGAAAAAGAGCTTGATAAACTTTATAAAAACTACTTGCAGGTAATGGAAGGCATTAACAAAAAAGCTAAAAAGCTATGAATAATCAGGCAAAATACGATGAGATTTTAAATTCGACAGCAAGCAAGATAATTATTGTTGCTGGTCCCGGAACGGGGAAAACATCACAAGTTATGATCCCTAAAGCTTCTCAAGTATTTAGCAATAATGAAATTAATTCCAATTCTATAGTATTGTCAAGTTTTTCTAGGATGGCAGCGTTAGATTTAAAGAAAAAAGTAAAGCAACTTGATAGGGCTCCGTATGCTTGTACAGTCCATTCACTTTGCCTGTCATTTCTTATATCGGAAAATGACCATGACATACGAGACCGCGTTGACTCGATTGTTTTAGATTTTGAAAAAGATGTACTTATTTCAGACTTGAAGTTGGTTTTTCCTTCGAAAAATAAAAACGAGCTTAAAAAGAACCTAACACTTTTTAGTGCGGCCTGGTCACAAGAACCAGGTGAAGAAATTTTTGAAGAGAATGAAGAACAAAAAACTTTCAAAAGAGCGGTAATGTTTTGGTTATCAGAATATAAAGCCGCACTCATGGAGGAAATTGCCTACAACGCAGTTAAGTTGGGTAGAACCCTTCCAGGGTCACCATTTTTCCAAGAAATAAAATATCTATTTGTTGATGAATTTCAAGATCTAAATAAACTGGAACAAGAGTTTGTAAAAATAGCTTCGGCCAATACCGAATTGTTAATAGTTCTGGGAGATCCTGACCAATCAATTTACAGTTTCAAATTTGCTCACCCACAAGGAATTGACACTTTTGCGAGTGGTCTCAATGATGTGGAAAAACACACTATCACGTATACGGGAAGATGTGCAAAGAAAATTATTGGGTATGCTAACCAACTGTTACTCCAGAATGAACCCACTAGAACCAACTTGTTGCAACCACTACCTGACAAGGAAGATGGAGAAGTACACTTTATCAAACGCAATACTCAAGACGAAGAATTTGATTATGTAATCACCCGAATAAAGGAGTTAACAAATAGCGGCGTTGAACCTAAAGATATTCTCGTTCTGTCTCCAAAAAAGAAATTGGGAAATATCTTTGTAAAATACGCTACAGATAACCAAGATGATGAAGGTGCTGTAAAATTTGCTTTCTTACAGAAGAGTGAATTTACATTGTTGCAACAGGAACGTGTCACTCTTTTAGGAGTATTGGCCAACCCCAGTTCATTATTAAGAATTAGAACTTACCTGGGATTGACTGATGATGAACACTTCTCAAAAGAATTAAAACTATTGAAAGAAAAATATGGCAATTTGCATGATGTAATACAAAACGCTAAAGAAGAAGATTTTGGCATACGACAAAAAAGGCTGAGACGGCTTTGCTTTCGAATTAGTTCATTAAGAGAATTTTTAGGCGCTCATACGGATCAAGATCTTGTTTCTAGTATTGAAGAATTGTTTCCAACTGAAAATGAAGAATTAGGTGATTTAAGAGCACTAATAAATGACATTCTTGAGGATGATGATTCTATATCTAGTTTTTATAGTAAATTTTCTGATCAGGTGAGGACATTGAATACTCCTCAAGAAATGGTTTCTGTTATGACACCATTGGCATCCAAAGGACTGGAAGCCGATCATGTTTTCATAATAGGCTGTAACAATGGAAACATTCCTGGTATAAGACGTGCTGAACATCTAACTGATCACGAACATGTTCAAGAACAAAGACGGTTACTCTATGTAGCATTTACTCGCGCAAAAAAAACGCTCACAGTTTCTTGGTCTAGATATATACCTTTTAATCAGGCGCTTGGTCAGAATACAGGAAGAGTTGCCACTAGGCGGGTAAACGGCAAAGCTGTTGCTCAGGTTGGAATATGTCAATTTCTCCAAGATTTAGAAAACATAGATTGGGAGTAAAGCATTTAAAGTTCGATTCCCATCACCAGTATCCTTTTCTTCCAGGCTAACTCAGAAAAATGAAAAAACCTGGTTAGAACCAGGCTAAAAGTTGATTTCAAGGCTAAATTTGAAGAAGTTGCAAAACTAGTCCGATATGGAGCGGGATAAGGGAATCGAACCCTCTTCTTCTCCTTGGGAAGGAGATATACTACCGGTGTACTAATCCCGCGGGTATTGGAATTATATCAAATTTTCAGGGCAACCGAAGCACCATGTTTGGATAGATGAGATCAGGATTCGTAATGATCACATTTGATTTTGCTATATCGACCCATCGATATCCTGAACCGTATTCCCGTGTTGCAATGATCCACAATGATTCACCTTGTATGACGGTAATCTCTGTATGGAGTGGTTTTGAAACTTCTGTCGTTATGCCATCCAATATGTCGCCGGATTCTACTACTATTGGCGTAGCATCAGGAATGAGTAGTTCTTGTCCAATTGCAAGGCCGTCAGGGTTATCTAAGTTGTTTGCTTTTGCGATAGTTACCCAGTTATATCCACTGTTATAGAATTTTATGGAAATATCCCACAATGTTTCGCCTTCAGAAACACGGTATGTGGTAGGCAATGGTATAGCACTTTCGGTGTCAGCATTTTGCGTTGTGTTTTTTTGAGCCGAAGAAATAATGGAGAACGTTAACACCCCGATGACAATAACAAGAATAGTGCCAAGGATAAGAGAAATGATGGCATCATATTTTTGGAAAAAAGTTTGTGGAGGTTTTTTCATAGCGGATACCATCCTTTGGGCAGAAGATAAATACGTAGGCAGTAACTGTTTTATACACCTAACGGATATATTTAGCAATTTGGCGTCGCGTCCGCGTCAAACGCGGTTTAAACAAACGCGACAGTCACGTTTGACGTGGCGGGACCGAAGGGGTTCGAACCCTCGACCTCTTCCTTGACAGGGAAGCGCTCTAACCAGGCTGAGCTACGATCCCAAACTACAAACCTGATTATACCGTAAAAATTGAGAGAACCACAATATCTGTGTTAGGATAATGAAAGAGCACTATCTTTATGACAAATCTTCAGCTTGCACAATTATTTCGAAATATTGTTGCTGTGTATCAAATACGAGGTGAAAACAGATTCAGAATTGTTGCGTATGAACGTGCTGCAGACAGCATTGAACATTTGACGAGTGAAGCAAAAGATTATTGGGACGACGGGAAAATCAATGAAATTCCCGGTGTTGGCCCAACGATTGCATCGCATCTTGATGAACTTTTCAGAACCGGACATGCGAAACATTTTGAAAAGACACTTGCTGAAATTCCCAAAAGCGTTTTTCCGCTTTTACTTGTACCTGGCATTGGCCCGAAGCGGGCGTTTAAGTTAGTCACCGAATTCCATTTAACAAACGAATACACTGTTGTAAAAGATCTTCTGGCAAAAGCGACACTTGGTAAGATTGCCGGTATGGAAGGTTTTGGCGAGAAGTCCGAAGAGGAACTCATAAAAAATATTAATACATATCTTAAAGGAAGTATTAAAGAAAACCGTATAAATATCCGTGATGCGGATGAGATAGCAAATGCAATAAAGACTTTTTTACTGAAGAACACACACATTAAACAGGTTGATGTGCTTGGAAGTTTGAGGCGACGCGTTGCAACAATAGGAGACATTGATATGGCGATCGTCACAGACGATCCGGAAGGAGCAATTGAGTATTTCTGTACGTATCGGCATGAGAAGATTATCGAAAAAGGCCCAACAGGTGCATCAATACTCCTTACAAACGGCAGACAGGTAGATCTTCGGGTGCAGGAGAAGGAATCATATGGGGCGATGCTGCAGTATTTTACGGGATCAAAAAATCACAATATCAAGCTCCGTACGTATGCGCTGTCAAAACAGATGTCGTTGTCGGAATACGGTATTAAAGAAGGAAAGAAGGGAACAATAAAGAAATTTGCATCGGAAGAATCTTTTTATGAACACATCGGGCTTTCATGGGTGCCGCCAGAACTTCGTGAAGATCGAGGTGAGGTTGAAGCTGCTGTAAAACATACGCTCCCCACACTTGTTGCGCCGCAAGATGTAAGGGGTGATCTTCACATGCACACAAATTTTGATTTAGCTTCATCGCATGATCTTGGACTGAACAGTTTGGAAGAAATGTTGGATAAAGCGAAGGGATTAGGGTACCAATATATCGGTATCAGTGATCATAATCCAAGCGTGGGAAATCACTCAGAAAAAGAGATTATGACTATAATGAAGCGCCGTAAAGAGTATTATGAACAACAATATAGTTCATGGTCTAAAAAGAATACTAATAGTGTTCAATTAATCATCATGTTGGAAATTGATATTAATCCTAATGGTGAATTAGCGCTCCCAACTCCTGCTTTTGAATACATAGATGCTGCAATTATTTCTGTGCATTCCAGTTTTCAGCTATCAAGGATAGAAATGACAAAACGCATCATCAAAGCGGCAACTGCAAATAACAAGGTGCGCATCATTGGTCATCCGACAGGACGGCTTCTCGGCAAACGTGAGGGGATGGAAATTGACTGGCGAGAAGTGTTTCCAGTTTTGAGTGAACGAGATATGGCGTTGGAAATTAATGCGCACCCTTACCGGTTAGATTTACCGGATGCGTTAGTGTACGACGCTCGGAAACAGCATATTCCGCTTGTCATCAATTCTGACGCGCATGACGTCGAGGGAATGGATGTTTTGCCGTATGGTGTCTCTGTTGCAAGACGCGGTTGGGCGGAAAAAAGTGACATTCGAAATACCTTATCGTATAATGATTTTATTAGATGGCTTAAGCCATAAAGGAGGAACGTTATGTCACCATTACTTATTATAGGAATCGCAGCAGTACTGCTCATTGTCTTCATCTGGGGTCTGTATAACGGCCTCATTACAATGAAAACACAAATTGATGAAGCATGGAGTCAGATTGATGTACAGCTGAAGCGCAGAACCGATTTAATCCCAAATTTAGTTGCATCCGTCAAAGGATATGCAAAACATGAAAAAACTGTATTTGAAAACGTGACAAAAGCACGAACTGCACTTATGAATGCAGGAAGCCCTGAAAAAATGGCAAAAGCAAATGATCAGTTAACAGGCGCTCTCAAATCATTATTTGCTGTCGCTGAGGCGTATCCGCAACTGAAAGCAAATGAAAATTTCTTACAGCTCCAAAAGGAATTAGGAGACACAGAAGACAAAGTTGCCTATTCCAGACAGTTCTATAATTCCACAGTGATGGATTATAACGTGAAAGTGAAAGTGTTCCCGAATGTGCTTCTTGCGGGGGCATTTGGTTTTACTGAAAAACCGTTCTTCAAGACCGAAGGAGCAGAACGGGACGCAGTAAAAGTCGATTTCTAAAACGCGATACTTTAGGCATCTTACATGTCAATTCGATCACAAATTCAGTCGAATATTGTGCGCTCATACCTGTTCATGGCAGTGTTTATTGCACTCGTCGTAGGAATTGCGTACGTGTTTGGTAACGCATACGGATATGGTGATTCATTCGTCGGATACGCAATTATATTCTCCGTTATTTCCAGTGTTGTGAGTCTGTATTTTGGTGATTCTATCGTCCTTGCCATGTCCGGTGCACGTCCCGCCAACAGAGAGACTGATTTTGATTTTTATACTGTAGCAGAAAATGTCAGTATAGCAGCAGGAGTACCGGCGCCCAAGCTCTATGTGATTGAAGATATGGCGATGAATGCATTTGCAACAGGCAGAGATCCAAAGCATGCGGTTGTGTGTGCTACAGTTGGGCTTCTTAAAAAACTTGATCGAAGAGAAATTGAAGGGGTTGTTGCTCATGAAATGAGCCATGTAAAAAATTATGACATCCGTCTGATGGCAATAGTAGCGGTCTTAGTTGGTACGATTGCATATGCATCCGATTTGTTTATGAGAAATCTTTGGTGGAGGGATCGGGATAGTGACCGGAAAGATGGAGGGATTTTCATGATCATCGGTATTGTTCTTGCAATTATTTCCCCGCTCATTGCTTCTCTTATTCAGCTTGCGATATCCAGAAAGCGTGAGTATTTGGCTGATGCGACAGCTGCATTGACGACACGATATCCTGAAGGATTAGCGCGAGCGCTTGAAAAAATTTCAAAAGAATCAGTTGGTATGAAAAAAGCGACTACAGCAACGGCACATTTATTCATTTCCAATCCGTTTAAGAACAAGAAATCAAAAGTGTGGTTTGCAGGACTGTTTGATACCCACCCGCCGATAACAGAACGAATTAAAATACTTCGGTCAATGTGAGTATAATAAAAGAAATGAATAGTGTACGGTATTTCATCGCAGTTAGCATGGGAATGTTTGTTTCTTGGATTGCCCGCATACTCAGATATGGAGCAGGTTCTACATGGCCCGGAGAAATCGCACTTCGCATATATCCAAGTCTCCTCACGGTCTTAAAAAAACGTGTCACAAAAGGAATTATTTGTGTTGCAGGCACGAACGGAAAAACAACCACCTCACTTATGATTGCTGGCATTTTGAAATCTTCAGGGTATACCGTGCTTCATAATACAAGCGGGGCAAATTTAGTAAACGGCATTGTTTCTTCATTTTTCCATTCATGGAAAAAAACAGACTTCGCGGTTTTTGAAGTTGATGAAAATTCTTTGCCGAGATTGCTTCGCTTTATTCATCCTAGTGTGTTGGTACTCATGAATTTATTCCGTGATCAGCTTGATCGGTACGGTGAGGTTGACACAATTGGTTCATCTTGGCGGTCTTTGCTTGTTACACTTTCCGAAGAAACGACGATTGTGGCAAATGGTGATGATCCGACAATTGCGGCAGTTACTGAAAAATTGCATTCACGCGTTGTTTATATTGGTCTGGAAGATCCAACATATTATTTGCCGAAGATGCAGCATGCGACAGACTCGATTTATTGTCCGAAATGTGGGCATAGGCTCACATTTGGGGGTGTGTATTTTTCGCACTTAGGGAAATGGGCGTGCGGTGCGTGCGGATTTACGCATCCTGACATACTCCTTACTGCAGCAAGCTACACATCACCGCTTGAAGGTGTCTACAATATATACAATACGTTAGCTGCAGCTGCCGCCTCCGAAGTGCTTCATATAGATTCGGGTCTTATTCAAAAAAGTTTAGACACCTTTCAGCCTGCGTTTGGTCGGATGGAGGAAGTGGTATATAAAGGAGTGTCAATTCGCATTTTGCTGTCAAAAAATCCGACAGGTTTTAATGAATCACTGCGTACAGTACTTGCTTCAGATAAAAAGGGGCCAATGTTGATTGTTTTGAATGATCGTACTCCAGATGGCACGGATGTCAGTTGGATTTGGGATGTGGATTTCGAACAATTAAAAAACTATCCATTTCCACTGATGATTTCCGGTGACAGAACGTACGATATGGCAATACGCATCAACTATGCAACTGATGAGAAACACACACATATAGAACATGATGACCATTTGGAATCTGCAATTGAAAACGTTGTGAGACTGGCAAAAACAGATGAAACACTATGGATTCTTGCAACGTATTCCGCAATGCTTGATGTACGGAAAATTATCACTGGAAAAAAGATCTTATGAAAACAAAAAAAGAATACACGATCACGATTGGTTGGCTATATCCAGAGCTGATGTCGACGTATGGTGACAGAGGGAATTTGTTGGTGCTCCAAAAGCGGTGTACATTGCGTGGAATCGGCTGTGGCATTCGACCAATTGATTTTCAGGCCGGCGAGAAGGATATTGCACGAGTTGACATGGTGTTTGGCGGAGGCGCACAGGATAGGCAGCAAGGAATTTTAATTGATGATCTTCGAAAACGAAAAGGTCCAACATTAAAGAGTTTTCTCGACAACAATATCCCCGGACTTTTTGTGTGCGGTTCGCCGCAACTTTTAGGCCACTATTATATGACGGGTGATGGAAAGAAACTGGAAGGCTTAGGACTGTTTGATATGGAATCGCGACATTTTGGAAATGATAAACCACGGTGTATCGGTAATATGGTTATTTCGATAACAGATGCGTATAAAACAGATGATCTTCCGTACAAAAATACCGTAGTTGGTTTTGAAAATCACGGAGGGAGAACATATTTGGGTGCCGGACTTCAACCATTTGGTACTGTACTTGTCGGGAATGGCAACAACGGGGAAGATAAAACAGAAGGAGCAGTGTATAAAAATTGGATAGCAACGTATTCACACGGGCCACTTCTATCAAAAAATCCTCATATTGCTGATTGGTTAATTTCAAAAACACTGGAAATAAAATACAAAAAGAAAATAAAACTTTCAAAACTAGATGATGCGCTTATGTGGCAAGCGCACGACGTGATGCTTGGAAGACTCGGCGTTTAGGACATCGTGACGCCGATGTAATCAATTTTCGGAAAATCTTTGCGGATGATTTCCCAAAACTTTTCTGAAAGATTTTGTGAAAATTTGCTGTACATACCACCTTCAGTTTTTCCGCAGAGTCTGCGTTCATAATCATGAATGATATCTTGGATTTCTCTTCCGACAGCAGTAAACTCAGCTTGATTTGCCTTAGGGTCAGCAACATACCGCTCGTGGATTTTAAAAAAGTCATCAAACTTTTTTTTATTTTCATCGATCATGGTTTGATACGTAAGTTGATATTGGCGCATGAGAATATTTTACGGTAGAATGGGGTAAGTATGCAATCGAATAAATCTATTATTGACGTAGCTCATATTGCGGCATTAGCAAATTTGCAGATAACAGATGCACAAAAAGAAAAATTTTCTTCACAACTTTCATCTGTGTTGGGATATATGGCAAAAATTCAATCACTAAATACTGATGGAGTTGCTGAAACTGCACAAGTTACGGGACTTTCCAATGTATTTCGTGAAGATATCATTGATCAGAAACGGACATTCACTCAGGAAGAGGCGTTACAGAACGCGAAGAGAACATATAACGGATATTTTGTGGTACCGGCAGTGTTTGAATAATACCTATGTTAGTTGATAAAACAATCAAAGAATTATCTATCGGTTTACGAAAGAAAGAATTTTCTTCGGAAGATATTGTAAAAGAGTGCCTTGGTTCGATCAAAGCGCATGATGCGGCTATAAACTCGTTTATAACCGTTGCTGATGAGAAGACTGTTGTGGAAGCCGCCAAACAAAGTGATGCCAATAGAACAGATGAGTCATCTGTGCTTCATGGAATACCTTTTGCATTGAAGGATGCATATGTAACGAAAGATGTTATAACTACGTGCGCCTCCAACGTTTTGAAGGGTTTTATTCCACCATATAACGCGACGGTGTATGACAAATTGTTGTCCGCGGGGTCAATTCTTCTTGGTAAAACGAATATGGATGCATGGGGCCACGGAAGCACATCTGAAAACACTGATTTTGAGCCAGTACATAATCCTTGGGATGTAGAGCGTTCAGCAGGCGGATCAAGCGGTGGATGTGCTGCGTCAATTGCAAGTCGTATGACACCATTTGCAATAGGTGAAGACACAGGAGGATCTATTAGGAATCCTTCCGCTTGGTGCAACACCACAGGACTCAAAGTTACGTACGGTCGGGTGTCGCGATACGGATCAATTGCCTACGCGTCGTCATTTGATACAGTTGGGCCAATGGGAAAAACTGCAGAAGATTGTGCATATATTTTAGAGACAATCGCTGGAGTTGATCCGCATGACGCAACCAGTTCTCCGATGCCAGTGCCTGCATATGCAAAGGGATTACAGAAAAAAATTGATGATGTCACGATTGGTATTCCGAAAGAATTTTTTGGCGAGGGTCTAGATCCAGAAATAAAAACAGCAATAGATACTGCGGTAAAAGAATTTGAAAAACTTGGCGTGAAGTGCAAGCCAATTTCCATGCCGATGTTTGAATATGGACTTCCTATTTATTATTTGATCGGCCCGTCGGAAACTAGTTCAAATCTTGCACGGTATGACGGCATACGGTTTGGGAATGACAGGACACATTTTACCGAGGAAACGATGCGGAGAATTATGATTGGTACGTACGCATTATCTGCCGGCTATTATGACGCGTTTTATCATCAGGCGCAAAAAGCACGAACCATGTTTATTAAGGAATATCAAAAGGCTTTGAAGGAATGTACGGCACTCATTATGCCTGTCATGCCGATGGTAGCGACAAAATTGGGAGAGCTTGTGAGCGATCCTTTACAAAATCTTCTTGCAGATGCCTATACAGTAACACAGAATCCCGTCGGAGTACCGTCACTTGCTTTGCCGTGCGGATTTACGAAATCAAAATTACCGATTGGTATGCAAATTGTCGGATCAATGTTTTCTGAAGAGTTATTATTGCGCATCGGGCATC
This sequence comes from Microgenomates group bacterium, assembly GCA_049287205.1. Taxonomy (GTDB): domain Bacteria; phylum Patescibacteriota; class Microgenomatia; order UBA10105; family UBA927; genus CAIJMI01. The sequence continues at coordinate 464,404 of JBAQFJ010000001.1, read as the reverse complement.
AGTATCAGCAGGTGACACCATGGCATACCATGAAGCCGCCAACAACAACATAATATGGCAAATACATACGAACCAGTTATCGGACTTGAGGTGCACGTTGAATTAAAAACGCAATCAAAAATGTTTTGTGGTTGCAGCGCAGATCATTTCGGAAAACAGGCAAATACACAGACATGTCCTGTGTGTCTTGGGCTTCCTGGAGCATTGCCCGTGCCGAATAAAAAAGCGATCGAGTGGTGTATTAAACTGGGATTGGCGTTAAACTGCACAATTCCTGAAGAAAGTAAATTTGACCGAAAAAATTATTTCTATCCAGATCTAGCCAAAGGGTATCAAATCAGTCAATATGATAAACCTTTATGCGAACACGGTTGGATGCAACTAAAAGATAGTAAAGTGCGTATCGCTCGAGTTCATCAGGAAGAAGATACGGGGAAATTGCAACACGTTGCTGTCGATGGTGAACGGTTGACACTCGTTGATTTTAATAGGTGCGGTGTGCCTTTAGTTGAAATCGTGACTGAACCGGATTTTCATTCAATTGATGAAGTGGATCAATATGTGAAGAAGTTGCAGCGCATTGTTCGGTATGTTGACGTATCTGGTGCTGACATGGAAAAAGGCACGATGCGTCTTGAACCGTCAATTTCTCTTCGAAAAGTCGGTTCTGACACATTACCTCCGTATAGAGTAGAACTAAAAAATATTAATTCATTCCGATTTGTGCGTAAAGCAATTGAGTATGAAATACAGCGTCAATCGGAAATGTTGGACAAAGGGGAAACACCAATCCAACAAACGCGCGGATGGAGTGAATCACAAAACGTTACACTTCCACAACGAAGCAAAGAAGACGCACATGATTACCGATATTTTCCGGAGCCGGATATTCCGTCGATGCATTTTTCAAATGAATTTGTCGAGGGGATTAAAAAAACTATTCCTAAACTCCCTGATGCATATGTTGGTCAGATGAAACAATATGGGTTGTCGGAACAGGACATTTCAGTACTCACAGAAAATGGTGCTATAGCAGCATATTTTATCGCGACAGCGAAATTGGTTGATCAATCACTCTATAAACAGATAGCAAATATGATGGTGAATAAGAAAATTGACTATACGAAAATTTCTTCGGAGGATTTTATTAAGTTGATTCAAAATCAGGCACAAGATAATACAGTGAGTACTGTCAGTATAATCGCGGCTGTTGACATGGCACTTTCTGAAAATACCAAGGCTGTTGAAGATTATAAAAAAGGAAAAACGTCAGTTATCATGTTTTTGGTCGGCATGGTGAAAAAAGAATTAAAAGGAAAAGGAGACGCGAGTTTCATTGAAGAAGAGCTTAAAAAACGGTTAGGGTAATTCCGCCAAAGGCGGATCAAGATATGGCAGCAGATTTTGTACATCTTCATACACATAGCGAATTTTCGCTTCTCGATGGTCTGGGAAAATTAGACTACCTTATTGAAAAAGCAAAATCGTATGACATGGACGCACTCGCGATCACGGATCACGGATCCATGTATGGAAGCTTTAAATTTTACATGAAGGCGGTGGTTGCCGGTATTAAGCCGATTATCGGTGTGGAAACGTATGTAGCCCGTCGTAGTCATTTGGATAAAGAGGCAAAAATTGACGTCGAACCATATCATCTGATACTTTTGGCGGAAAACGAAACAGGGTATAGAAATCTGATGAAGATCGTATCCATTTCCTATGTGGAAGGATTTTATTATAAACCGCGTATAGATTTTGAAATACTCAAGAAATATCACGAAGGAGTGATTTGTCTGAGCGCCTGTCTTGCCGGGCAAATTCCACAGTTGTTGATGCGGGATGAGGTTGCGGAAGCGGAAAAAGTGGCAAAACAATATGCGGAATTGTTTGGCGATGATCATTATTATCTGGAAATTCAGCGTCATGTCAATATTCCCGAAACTGATGAAGTGACAGAAAAAATTGTAAAACTCGCACGAAAGCTGGGATTGCCCATTGTTGCGACCAATGACATTCATTATGTAAACGCGGATGATGCGGAAGCGCAGGAAATTCTGCTTTGTATACAGACGCAGCACACAATGCTGGAAAAAAGCCGCCCCATGTCTATGATCGGATCTCCCGATTTTTATATGCGATCTCCCGAAGAGATGAAAGAATTGTTTGCTGATTATCCGGAAGCGATTGAAAATACAGTACGCATCGCAAAGATGTGCAATCTTACATTATCCGTTGGCGAGTGGCATTTACCAAACTATCCGCTGCCTGACAAAATGACTCCTGAAACCTATTTGCGGCAATTGGTGGAAGAGCGGCTTCCGACACGATATACAGAAGTAACGAAAGAAATCCGTGATCGCATTGAGTACGAACTTGATATTATTAATAAGAAAAATTATACATCCTATTTCTTGATTGTGCAGGATTTTGTGAATTGGGCAAAGACGCACGGTGTGGGTGTAGGCCCTGGGAGAGGATCTGCGGCAGGGTCGGTTATTTGTTATATCTTAAATATTACCGGTCTTGATCCGTTTTATTTTAAGTTGCCGTTTGAACGGTTTTTGAATCCACTTCGTCCGTCAGCTCCTGATATTGATCTGGATTTCGCCGATGATAAACGGGAGGATGTCGTCGCATATGTGACACAAAAATTTGGGAGTGATAAGGTGGCACAGATTATCACCTTTGGAACTATGGAAGCAAAGGGGGCGATCCGAGACGGAGGGCGTGCTCTTGGTATGCCGTATACAAAAACAGACAGACTTTCCAAAATGATTCCTCTTGGGGTGCAGGGTAATAACATGACACTTGAGAAAGCACTCGTCCAATCACCGGAACTTGCCCTTGCGTATCAAAACGAGCCGGAAACAAAAAGATTAATTGATGTTGCCAAAAAACTGGAAGGCGTTGCACGACATGCATCTGTACACGCTGCAGGCGTTGTGATTTCCGATGCGCCACTTACCGACCATACACCGATTCAACGTGAGGCAAGAGGCGAAAAAATTATTACGCAATATGACATGTATACCGTCGGAGAATATGGCGTGGGACTTTTAAAAATGGACTTTTTGGGACTCCGGAATTTGACGATCATGACACAAGCGCTTGCGATTATCAACCGTACGCGAGGGATACAGATTGACTTAGAGCATATTCCGCTCGATGACAAAAAAACATACAAAATGCTGGCTCGCGCCGAGACAACAGGCATTTTTCAGCTGGAGTCTGCCGGCATGCGCAGGTATTTAAAAGAGCTTGCACCAACAACAATATTTGACGTCATGGCAATGGTCGCATTGTTCCGTCCTGGTCCGATGCAGGTGATTCCCGAGTTCATTAAACGGAAACATGATCCGTCACAAATTGTGTATCCGGATCCAAGACTCAAAGATGTATTAAAACAGTCATACGGCATTATCGCGTATCAGGATGATGTGTTGCTGACTGCCATTACTCTCGCGGGTTATTCGTGGGGCGATGCCGATAAGCTGAGGAAAGCTGTAGGAAAGAAAATTCCTACGGAAATGAAGAAACAGCGGGAAAATTTTATCGCCGGTTGTGTAAAGAACGGTCTTCCATCAAAAAAATCTGAAGAAATATTTAATCTGATTGAACCGTTTGCCGGATATGGGTTTAATAAGGCACATGCCGCCTGTTATGCAATGATCGCATATCAGACGGCGTATTTGAAAGCAAACTATACGGTTGAGTATATGACAGCAGTGTTAACTGCTGAGTCCCGTGCAAACACAGGCCCCCTTAGAGATGAAAAAATATCGAATATTGTCACGGAATGCCGCAGAATGGGCTTGCCAATTCTTACTCCAGACATTAATGCGTCAGAAATGGAATTTTCCGTAGAAGGAGCGAATATTCGTTTTGGGCTTTCCGCCATTAAAAATGTCGGTGAGGCGGCCATTGAAAGTATTCTTGCGGCACGTACGGACGGGAGTCCTTTTCATTCATTTTATGATTTTCTCGCAAGGGTCGATCTTTCAAAAGTAAATAAAAAAACGGTTGAGAGCTTAATTAAAGCAGGGGCACTCGAACAATTCGGAAAGCGTTCAGCAATGCTGTTGATACTCCCTGAAATAGTTGATGTTTTACATAAAAAGCAAAAGGATGCGGATAAGGGACAATCTGGATTGTTTGATGATGAGGCAGGGTCTGCAACTGCAGTGCATGAAATTCCTGTTCCTGACATTCAGGAATTGCCGAGCAATGAACTGCTGACCTATGAAAAAGAACTTTTGGGATTCTACTTAACAGCGCACCCGCTTTCTTCCTATGAAAAACAGCTTGCCATAGTGCAGGCAAAACCAATCGGAGAGATTACGGAAGAAGATGTCGGGACGCGCAGCCATATAGCGGGGATCATCGTGAATGTAAAAAAGATTTTTACCAAGGCGGGAAATAATGAAATGGCGTTTGTCCGTGTGGAAGATTTGTCGGGAACAATAGAAGTTGTTGTATTTCCAAAGATTTTTGCGACCACAAGTAGTATGTGGATCCCTGATACGGTGGTTGATATCAGCGGAAAAATTGACGAAAAAGATGAAAAAAAGACACTACTTGTTGATGGTGTGAAGAAAATAGATTTTGACCGTTGACACGATAAGTCAATTTTTTTTACAATACATCTGTATAAATAGACCGCAAACCGGTTTATTTCTTTAATGGTGAACATAACAGAAGACACAAAAAAAGCGGGAAAGCGATACGAAGTATCAGTGTATGAAGATGAACTTATTGAGAAGATACTTCCCAAAAAACGTACGGGTTTGAAACAGGAAAAACCGGCTCTTTTTTATATTGGATACGTGGGTCAAGTTGGGTTTATGATTGCACTTCCTATTGCGGGAGGTGCCGCCCTTGGATCATATCTGGATACCAAATGGGTGTCATATCCAAAAATGACGATGATAGGATTAGTACTTGGAATCGTGATATCGATTATCAATTTTATAGCAGTCATTAAAGAAATTATTAAAGGCGCAAAGACATAATATGTTACACATATCACTCGCAGCGGAGACGATCGGACACATCGGAACGTTTCCGATAACGAACTCGCTGGCGCTCACTTGGCTTGTCATGGCCATCCTCATAGCAATTTCCGTTTCCATATCCCGAAATACCAAACTCGTTCCTTCCAATGGGCAATCTATTATGGAAGTGCTCGTTGAAGGGTTGTATACATTTTTTGAATCTGTTGTCGGCAGTCATCAGGTAAAACAGTTATTCGCTCTCATTGCATCCTTATTTTTATTTATTCTTGTTTCTAATTGGATCGGACTTGTCCCTGGAGTGGGCACAATCGGATTTTTCCATAAAGAAAATAAAACAGAAGCAGTCGTGGCTGAAAATCACGTTACTGAGGAACTATCCGCTCCACATAGTGAGGAACTGATAGTGCGTGAAGAAACAGTGGGTAGTACACCTGAAGTTGTGACAGAGACTGCTGAAGCAGCAGAAGCGCATGAAGCAGAGGTTGAATTCGTTCCGTTGTTTCGCGGGCCGACGGCTGATCTCAATACGACCATCGCCCTTGCACTCGTCGCTTTTGCAGCCATTCAGTTCTTCGGATTTAAAACGCTCGGTATTCATTACGGGGCTCGCTTTATTAATGTAAAAAATCCTATCATGGCGTTTGTGGGAATTTTAGAAATTATTTCTGATGTTTCTAAAGTTATTTCATTTGCGTTTCGTTTATTTGGAAATGTGTTTGCAGGAGAAGTGCTTCTCTCCGTTATGGCATTCTTGATGCCGTTTATTGCTCCTATGCCTTTTTTGGCACTCGAGCTTTTTGTCGGCTTTATCCAAGCATTAGTGTTCTCTACACTCACAGCAGTGTTTGTGAATGTGGCAGTCGCGCATGAAGGATAAAATAAAAATAATTTGAAAGGAGGTGGAATATGGATATAAATACATGGAAATTAATTATGACTGGTTTAACAATTGCTGTTGGAGGTGCATTACCTGCACTTGCTATCGGACTTATTACAGCAAAAGCAGTGGAATCAATCGGACGCAATCCGGAAGCTGCAGGTGACGTGCGAACCAGCATGATTTTAGGTATGGCATTTGCTGAAGCTATCGCCATTTATTCTTTGGTTATAGCTCTTATTATTAAGTTCGTGTAATGAAACGCCCCGCCTTCATAGGAATAGTGGTGGGGCAAGAAATGTATGGATAAATTAGGTATTGAACCAAAATTGATCGTAGCGCAATTGGTGAACTTTGGTATCATCATGTTCGTTTTGACAAAGCTGTTATACAAGCCTATTTTGTCGATGCTTGAAAAACGGAAGAAAAAAATTGAAGAAGGACTTGCATTGACAGAAAAGATGAAACTGGAAGAGGAAAAAATGGAAGTGAAGAAGAGCAAAATGATTGCTGAAACGCGGAAAGAGGGTGTCGTAATGATAGAGGAAGCGAAAGTGCAGGCAAAAAGTGAGGCGAAAATAATCATTGAAGCTGCACATAAAGAAGCCGACGAAATCATTATGAAGGGGAAAGATCAGGCAACAGCTGAGCGGGAAGCAATGAAAAAAGACGTTCAAAACGAGGCGGTCGTTCTGGCAACAGGTATGGCAAAACGGTTGCTCTCATCTGTAATGACAGCTGAGATGCAGCATACTGTTCTTGCAAAACATATCAAACAGTTGCGGGAGATCGCATAACATATGGCAGATTTGACCAAAGATGCGCGAGGATTAGTAAGCGGAATCGTAAGTTACTTGGAGAGAGATAAAGAAATCTCGACTCAAGTTCCGAAGATTCGGAAATTACTGTCAAAAGTAACAACAGCAAACGGGAAAGACGTTGAGGCTGTGATTGTTACTGCAGTAGTGTTGAAATCTGAGGAAAAAACACAACTTGCGCTTGCGCTCGGGAAACTGGTCGGACACCCGGTTACTTTAGCCTGCTCTGTTGATCAATCTATTATTGCTGGTATGCGCATTAAAATTGGAGATTGGATTGTGGACACATCGTATGCACACCAACTTCGACAAATTGCACATGTATTAGGAGAGTAACGTATGAAACAAGATGCAACGTTTGAAATCGCAAAAGAATTAGCAAAACGCCTCGAAGCGTATACGCCGGAAGCCGCAGCGAGACGCGTCGGGAAAATTCTTTCCATTGCCGACGGTGTTGTGAAAGTGAACGGCTTGCCGCATGTTGCTTATCTTGAATGTGTTTCTTTCGAAAATGGTCTTATCGGATTTGTTATTAACTTGGAAGAAGACGCAATTGGTGTTGTGGTGCTCGGAGATTATCTTACCTTACAAGAAGGCGGTGAAGTGCGGGCGACGGGAACATTATTATCTATTCCCGTTGGAGACGCTTTCCTCGGCCGTGTGGTAAATCCTCTTGGAGAGCCCATTGACGGAAAAGGGCCAATTAAGGCGCGTACGACCTACGCACTGGAAAAAATTGCACCGAGCGTCATGTATCGTTCCCCAGTGAACACCCCGCTTCAAACAGGACTCAAAGCAATTGATGCGATGATCCCGATCGGGCGCGGACAACGGGAACTTATTATCGGCGACAGAAATACAGGAAAAACTGCTGTGGCTGTTGATACGATTATCAATCAAAAAAAAGAAAACGTATTCTGTATTTATGTGGCCATTGGCCAAAAAACTTCTAGAGTCGCGCAAGTCGTCGCGGAACTTGAGAAAAACGGCGCAATGGGGCATACCATCATCGTTTCCGCTTCCGCATCGGATCCGGCATCATTTCAATATTTAGCTCCGTATGCAGGGTGTGCGCTTGGAGAATACTTCATGGATCAGGGAAAAGATGCGCTTGTCATCTATGATGACCTTATTAAACACGCATGGGCATATCGTCAGATTTCATTGACACTTAAACGGCCATCCGGTCGCGAGGCGTATCCGGGAGATGTTTTTTATCTCCATTCCAGGCTTTTGGAACGGGCATGTAAACTGGACGAGGATCATGGTGGGGGGTCTTTGACCGCACTTCCTGTGATTGAAACGCAGGCAAATGATTTGTCTGCATATATTCCTACCAACGTTATTTCTATTACCGACGGTCAAATTTATCTGGAATCCGATTTGTTCAACGCAGGGCAACGGCCGGCCGTGAATATCGGACTTTCCGTATCCCGTGTCGGCGGAGCTGCGCAGATTAAGGCAATGAAAAAAGTTGCAGGAAATATGCGTATGGATCTTGCACAGTATCGGGAGCTTGCGGCATTTGCGCAATTTTCTTCTGATCTTGATGAAGTGACCAAAAAACAGATTGATCGAGGTGCCCGGATGATTGAGCTTCTTAAACAAGGACAATATGTGCCTATGGCTGTCGAAAAACAAGTGGCCATCATGTGGGTAGGTGTGAACGGATATTTAGACACCGTACCGCTCGCGCATGTTCCAGCGTTTGAAAAAGGATTTATGGCATTCCTTGACAGAGAACACAAAAAATCGCTTGCTGCTATTGCCAAAGAACGACAAGTGAATGCTGAAATAGAAGCAGATTTGAAAAAAGCAGTAGAAACATTTAAAAAAGATTTTCTTGAATCAATAAAATAATCGAAAGAATCGTTGTATGGCAAGCATTCGAATATTACGTCGTCGCATTAAATCAGCAAAAAATATTGCACAGATTACGAAAGCAATGGAGCTTGTTGCCGCTTCTAAAATGAAAAAAGCGCAAGCTGCAGCTATTGCGGGAAAACAATACGCCCAAAAAATTTATGAGATGGTGACGAATCTCGCTTCGCGCACAGAAGTGACCAATCACCCATATCTTGTCAGGCCAAGTATACTTACCGGAAAACGTCTCATCATTCTTATATCTACAACAAAAGGGTTGTGCGGCGGATTAAACAGTAATTTATTTCGTTTTTGTATAAAAACATATCCAGATTTCCAAAAAGCGGATGTGATTACTATCGGAAAAAAAGGAACGTCGCTTGTTGTTCGGTTTGGCGCAAATCTGAAAGCTGATTTTTCTGACACTGTTCCCTTTATTCATTCCGTTCCTGCAATTGTTGAACTTATGGTGACAGAATACATTGCAGGGAAATATGACGGTGTCGATGTTGTATATAATGAATTTAAATCAGCATTGCAACAAATTCCAAAAAAGAAAACAGTATTGCCGCTCACGATTGAAACTGCAGAAGAGAAAGAAGAAGAGAGTTTTTCTGAATTCGTTATTGAACCTTCTAAAAAAGAAGTTTTTGACGCGTTGCTTCCCCATTATTTGGAAAATCAAATTCGAGATGCCGTACTTCAGGCGGAGGCCAGTGAACATTCAGCCAGAATGGTTGCCATGCGGAACGCGACAGATAACGCAATGTCACTCATTGACGGGCTGACCCTCATGTATAACAAAGAACGTCAGGCAAAAATTACATTTGAAATTGCTGATATCGTGACAGCACGACTTGCTGTTGAATAATGGTACTCATTTTTATAAATAAAGGAGAGATATGAAAAAAACCGAAAAACCTGCAAAAACAACAGAAAAAACAGCTACAGGAAAACTTGTACAAATTTTTGGAGCTGTTGTTGATGTGCAATTTTCTGAAGACTATCTTCCGGCTTTGTACGAAGCGCTTACTGTTCCAACTGAATTTACCAAAACAAAACAACTTGTCTTGGAAGTCGCGTCCCAACTTGGAGAACACAGAGTTCGTGCTATTGCGCTTGGTGCCACTGACGGATTAAAACGCGGTGACACGGTGACAGCAACAGGTAAGCCAATCAGTGTTCCTGTTGGCAAGAAAACACTGGGACGATTATTTAACGTTGTCGGTGAGCCGATTGACGATAAAGGCGAAGTGAAAACGACGAAAACGTATCCAATTCATAGGCCCGCGCCAAAGTTTACGGATCAAAGCACGAAATTGGAAATTCTGGAAACCGGAATTAAAGTATTGGATTTGATTGCTCCGTTTGTTAAGGGAGGAAAAGTCGCTATTTTTGGAGGAGCAGGAGTCGGAAAAACAGTGCTTATTCAGGAACTTATCCATAACGTGGCGGAAGTGCACGGAGGAGTATCTGTGTTTGCAGGAGTAGGAGAACGTTCCCGTGAAGGAAATGATTTATATAGGGACATGAAAGATTCAGGAGTCATAGATAAAACCGCCATGGTATTCGGACAGATGAATGAACCGCCGGGATCTCGTCTCCGTGTGGCACTTACCGGTCTTACGATGGCAGAGTATTTCCGAGATGAAGAAGGACAAGACGTTCTTCTGTTTATCGATAATATTTTCCGTTTTGCTCAGGCCGGAAGCGAAGTGTCAGCACTTTTGGGGCGTATTCCATCAGCCGTAGGATATCAGCCGACACTAGCCTCGGAAATGGGAGCTTTGCAAGAACGCATCACATCTACCAAGAACGGATCAATTACGTCTGTGCAGGCAGTGTACGTACCTGCAGACGATTATACGGATCCGGCTCCTGTTGCGACATTCGCGCATTTGGATTCAACGGTTTCACTCGACCGGTCTATTGCAGAACAAGCGTTGTATCCTGCAGTGGATCCTTTGTCCTCTAATTCGCGAATTCTTGAACCGGGCGTTGTCGGACAAGAACATTATGACGTAGCCCGAGGAGTACAGAGAGTGCTCCAACGATATAAGGATTTGCAGGACATCATCGCCATCTTGGGTATGGAAGAATTAAGTGACGAAGACAAACGCGTGGTGTCACGTGCACGCAAAATTCAACGGTTTTTGACGCAGCCAATGTTCGTCGCGGAAGCATTTACCTCAAAACCGGGAAAATATGTGAAGCTGTCAGAAACCATTCGAGGGTTTAAAGAAATTCTTGATGGAAAGCACGACGATAAAAGCGAACAGGCGTTTTACATGGTGGGATCAATTGATGAAGTGAAATAATTATGGCAACGCTAGAATTGAGTATCGTTACACCGCAAAAGGAAGCATTTGCTGCCGAAGTAAGCGCAGTTTATGTTTCGACTCCGAGTGGAGAAATAGGCATTTTGCCGCATCATATTCCACTGGTAACAGCATTGGTAGAAGGAGAAATTAAGGTTATAGCAAATGGCAAAGAATCCTATTTTGCCATTGGTGGCGGATTTATGCAGGTGACCAAGAAAAAAGTCATTATTTTAGTGTCCCGAGCAGTGCATGCGGATGAGTTAAATGAAGCAGAGATTAAAAAAGCAGAGGACGCAGCAAAACAAGCAATAAAACAAAAAGGCGTAGGTGTGGAACGCGCCGAAGCACAGGCGATGCTCAAACGGTCATTCTTGGATATGAAAGTGCTACGACATAGAAAACGCAGAACTGGCGGAGCTGATACACTATGAAAAACATAATGGATAATGTAACACTTGTTTCTCATCCGCTCCTTGACCATTCATTAACAGCAATTCGTGATAAACACTGTTCCACCGCCGAATTTCGGCATCATGCAGGCATTGTTTCCAAAATTTTAACCATCGAAGCAACAAAAAATTTGCATGTGATTGCCAAAACGGTGAAGACCCCGCTTGCCGAGTTTAAAGGAAAGAAATTGAAAAATGACGTGGTCGTTGTGCCGGTCTTGCGATCAGGGTTAGCTATGCTTATGGAACTCCAGGATTTTCTTCCCGCAGCAGTCGTAGGATTCATTGGTCTCGCAAGGGATGAAAAAACTGCGCAGGCGCGCGAGTATTATCAAAATCTTCCAAAAATATTTGCGTCACATACAGTGCTTTTGATTGATCCAATGCTTGCAACAGGAGGATCGTTTATTGAGTCGCTTGCGATGCTTCGTGCAAAAGGCGCAAAAAATATCACCATTGTTTGCATCGTTTCTGCTCCTGAGGGCATTATGCGGGTGAAAAAGGCATATCCCGATGTACATATTTATACGGCGGCAATTGACTTAAAACTGAATGAGCGGAAATTTATTGTTCCCGGTCTTGGAGACTTTGGAGATCGGTATTTTGGTACAGTATAATAGTAATTTGACAACTGAATAGAAAATTCGTATAGTTGAAAATCCTATGAAAATATCACACATCATGCGAAAGCATATCGTGATAGCAGGAATAGACAGTACGGTTTCTGATCTTCTTCCTTTGTTTTTTGAAAAACGATTAAACTCTCTTCCAATTTTAGATAAAAAACATACCCTTGTTGGTATTGTGGTGCGGGAAGATGTATTGAAATTATTGTATCCGAACCATGAAGAATATGTCAGGGAAATGTTGTCATCAGGTACACTTGACGTGTTCGACAAAGATTTTAGTGAAGTGTTGCAAGTAAAAACAAAGGAGATCATGAAAACAGATTTGCTTACGGCAAATCCAACAACGCCAGTGATGCAGGCGCTTGCAAAGATGATTGCACATCATATTGATCAATTGCCTGTTGTGAAAGAGAATGGGACGCTTGTGAGCATTGTCACAAAAGCGGACATATTTTATGCCTTATACAAGGCAAATAAAAAGCGAATACATCGGTAATACACTCCTTTTCCGCCGTTGACGGGCTGATGAATTTTTTGGTAACATAGAGTATGCTCACTAAATTTGTTTTCGTTTCCGGTGGTGTAATATCAGGAATCGGTAAAGGATGTACCACTGCCGCGATCGCTCTTCTTCTTAAAAACCGCGGATACAATGTCACCTGTGTAAAATGCGAAAACTATCTGAATATTGATGCCGGACTGATCAATCCCATTGAACATGGTGATCCGTACCTATTGGATGATGGAACGGAAGCAGATATGGATATGGGCACCTATGAGAAATTTTTAGGTGTCAACATGACGCGGCATAACTTTATTACCATGGGGCAGATTTACCGGACGGTCATTGATCGGGAACGGAATTTTGAATATAAAGGGGAAGATGTAGAAGCAATTCCTCATGTGACGGATGAAATTACCAGAAGAATCAGAGAAGCGGGAGATATTGAACATGCAGACATTGTTGTTGTTGAACTTGGAGGAACTGCAGGCGAATATCAGAATCAATTGTATTATGAAGCGTCACGCATTTTATCACTGGATAAAAAGAATGTAGTGACCCACGTACACGTCAGCTATTTGCCGACACCTTCTCATTTGGGAGAACCAAAAACAAAACCGACACAGCTTTCAGTAAAAATGCTGAATTCTATGGGTATTCAGCCGGAATTTATCGTCGCTCGCGGTGAAAAATCAGTTGATGAACGTCGGCGTGCACGATTTGCGTTGTTTTGTAACGTGGATCCGGAAAATATTATCAATAATCCTGATGTGAAAAGTGTCTATGAAATTCCGCTGCAATTTACGGAACAGAAATTTGATGAAAAGCTACTTGCCGCGTTGAATTTGCCGGTCAGCGCCCCGGTAAAAATGAAAGAGTGGGATGAAATGGTGACCCACATAGTTGAAAAGAAATCTCACACCATTACCGTTGCCATTGTGGGAAAGTATTTTACGACCGGTGAGTATGAACTTCGTGACAGTTATGCGGCGCTTCTTGACGCGATTGATCATGCAAGTTGGGCAAATGATGTGGAAGTGAAGACAAAATGGATACAGTCAGAAAAATTGGAAAAAGGAAAGTTGGAAGAGTTGGAAGGGGTTGCTGGCATTATCGTTCCCATTGGTTGGGGGCCGAGAGGAGTTGAAGGGAAAATCAGGGCAATAGAATATGCGCGTGTGAACAAAATTCCTTATCTCGGACTTTGCTATGGTATGCAGTTAGCCGTCGTTGAATTTGCCAGAAACGTATTAGGGCTCAAAGATGCGCATACTGTCGAATGTGATCCAAAGACGCCAAACCCGGTTATTCACATGATATCAGGACAAGAGCAGATGTTGGAGCGCAGAGCCTATGGCGGGACGATGCGTTTAGGAAGATGGGAATGTAAAGTAAAAGAAGGAACACAGGCAGATGTGAGTTATTCCGCATATCGAGGCTACGCAAATGAAGCGGAAAAAATTGTCGGCGAACGGCATCGACATCGATATGAATTTAATGATGACTATGCCAAAAAACTTGAGGAAGCAGGAATGGTGATCGCCGGGCGGTCTGTGGTCGAAAATTTGGTTGAGATTGTTGAGCTGCCAAAAAGTGTACACCCGTTCTTTGTTGGTACGCAATATCATCCGGAATACCGGTCGACACCATTGGTTCCACACCCATTATTCCTTGACTTCATCGCCAGTTGTCTTACAAAGGTATAAATAGTATAATAACAACCTATGGCTAACCAGGCGAATTGGACTACAACTAAATTACATATCGGCGATACTATTCGTGTTCATTATAAATTGATTGAACATGAAAAAGTTGCAGGTAAAACAAAAAAAGAAGTAAAAGAAGAAACACGGGAACGTGTACAAGTCTTTGAAGGAATCCTCATTGCCATTAAAGGCGGACAGGAAAATCAGATGATTACCGTCAGGAAAATCGGCGTTGGCGCAATCGGCATAGAACGTATTTTTCCGCTCGTTTCCCCATGGATTAAACTCATTGAAGTAAAAAAACACGGCGAAATTCGTCGTGCAAAATTGTATTATCTTCGTGGCCGAAAAGGCAGAGCAGCCACAAAAATAGATGAATCTGTCAGAGGCAAAAAACAACCGGAAACTCGGTAAACTTGGCGAGTCACTTGCCGCGAACTATCTTCAAAAACGCGGATTCACCATCATTGAACGGAATTTTCGTGTTCGTTACGGCGAAATAGACCTAGTGGCAAAAGACGCGGACACGCTAGTGTTTGTTGAGGTAAAAACGCGAATGAGTACGCAATTTGGTCTCCCGGAAGAAGCGATAACACCGAAAAAACTCCATGAAATTATTAAAACATTAGAAATGTATGCGCTTCGTCATCATGTGCAGCAGATGCAGCTACGCATTGATGCCGTTGCAATCCAAATGAACGCCGATTATACAGTGCGAGACATTCGTCATATAGAAAACATTTTTTCGTAATGTTGTTTTAAGCAAATCATCAGTTTCCACCTGTACTATGCTATAGAAGAGTTTCATATAGAATATATGTACTGTTTAAGGAGGATTATTGTATGATATCGAAAAAAATATTTGTTCCCGTTATGGCAATAGCACTTATGGCTGTTGCACTGCTTTCATCGCCGCAGGTGTTTGCCGCAGAAGAAACAATGAATGCAAAGAAAGAGAACGTTTTTGTTGGATGGTTTCGTAAATTTGTGCAGAAGTTTTCGTGGAATTTTAAAAAAGATTCCGCAACAGAATATTCGCTTGGTGATATGAAAAATCCGTCCGGTACACCAATGGTAAAACCAAGCGGTGAGCCGGAACAAAAAGACCGGTTAACCGATGAAGAGCGATTAACAAAATTAGTGACGAACGGAAAAATCACTGAGGCACAAAAAGCCGCCATACTTACTGAGCTCGCAACATTGAAAGCTACGTATGGAGAAGATGTGTTGAATGATCTGACGCAAGAGGAGCGACAACAGAAAATGCAGGAAATGCGCGAAGCATTAAAGGCATGGGCAACAGCAGAGGGTATTGCAATCGGATTTGTCATGCCGGAGGTATCAGGGCAGGAAGGACAACCTCCACAGAATGACGATAGGGGTGGTAAACAAGGAGGCGCCATGAAACGACCATCTGGTACGCCAAAACCATTCCCAACAGAAGCAGAATAACTGAAGTGTATTTTTAAAAGAGCCCAATCAAACGGGCTCTTTTTTTAGTGTATGATAGAAAGAGAGTTATCTTTCTATGGAACACGTTTACACAGGATTAAGCGCAACAGAAGCAGCTTTGCTAGTAAAAGAGAATGGGTATAATGAGCTACCTTCGCAAAAAAGCAAGTCAGTCTTTTCTATTATCTGGTCGGTAATTTCTGAGCCGATGATATTTCTTCTTATTTGTGCGGGCACTGTGTATTTCCTTTTAGGTGAGCCGAAAGATGCAATCGCGCTTGCAATTTCTGTTGTCTTTCTTGTTGGTATTACATTTTTGCAGGAAAAAAAGACGGAGAAAACGTTACAGGCGCTTCGGAATCTTGCAAGTCCAAGGGCATTGGTCATTCGGGACGGTGAACGCATACGAATTTCCGGTAGGGAAGTCGTTTGTGGCGACATTGTTGTATTGCATGAAGGGGATCGGGTGCCGGCTGATGCATATGTGTTGTCGGACGAAAATTTACTGGTTGATGAATCAATACTAACAGGGGAATCTCAACCGGTGAAAAAGTCTGTGTGGAATCAAGAAGCCATTTCCTATAAAGCAGGTGGAGTTGCTGTCCCTTATGTTTTTTCCGGCACACTTATCATCGCAGGTCATGGGGAAGCGCAGGTTGCAAAAACCGGTTCGCAGACAGAAATGGGAAAAATTGGTAAAGCGTTGGAGAGTATTAGACAAGAAGATACCCTGCTTCGAAAAGAAACCGGTAGAATAGTGAAAAATTTGGCTATCAGCGGGATCATTTTGTGTCTTTTTGTATTAGTCTTGTATACGCTACGGTACGGCAATTTACTGCAGGGTTTTTTGAGTGGCCTGACCTTGTCTATGGCGATTTTGCCTGAAGAATTTCCGGTCGTACTCCTCATCTTCATGACACTTGGTGCATGGAGACTTTCCAAGCGCCATGTATTAACAAGAAATAATGCGGTGATAGAAACATTGGGTGCGGCAACTGTACTGTGTGTTGATAAAACCGGAACTATCACGGAAAACAGAATGAAACTTGAGGTTATTTGTATTGGTCAACAGAGTTTTCGTGTTGCGGATCAGACAATAACACCGGAAGAAAACTATCTGATCGAATTATCAGTGCTTGCGAGTCAGAAAAACCCATATGATCCGATTGAACGGGAACTTATTCGCATAAAACAGCAAAAACGTATCTTAACAGAAGACCGGTATTCTGCATGGCAATTAGTCAAAGAATATCCGCTGTCAAAAGATATATTTGCCGTTACACACGTGTGGCAGTCACCTGATGGAAAGAAACAACTGGTTGTTTCCAAAGGCGCTCCTGAGGCGATACTGGATCTGTGTCATGCAACGAAAAAATTGCGCAGCGAAATTCTGCAACTCGTTGAGACGATGTCACATGACGGTTTACGGATTCTTGCCGTCGCACAAACGTTGTCTGCAACCCACAATGTACCGGAAAAACCGAACGAATTCACACTTACATACGAAGGTCTTTTGGGTTTTGCTGATCCGATTCGTACTACCGTACCTCAAGCGATTAAAACCGCGTATGCTGCAGGCATTCGAACGATTATGATTACCGGTGACTATCCGGGCACAGCGACATATATTGCAAGACAGGCAGGTCTAGTAAATCCGGATGTGTGCATGATGGGGGATGAAATTGAAACTATGAGCCATAGTGAGTTACGGGAAAAAATAAACACAGTTAATTTGTTCGCGCGTGTGATTCCTGAACAGAAATTGCATATCATCGAGGCATTAAAGGCAAATGGAGAAATTGTTGCAATGACAGGAGACGGGGTGAATGATGCCCCTGCGCTTAAATCTGCGCATATCGGCATTTCTATGGGTGAACGCGGAACGGATGTCGCCCGCGAGGCTTCAGATATAGTGTTGTTAAATGATGATTTTTCTTCCATAGTTTCAGCGGTGCGCTTGGGTCGAAGAATTTTTGATAATTTAAAACGAGCCATGCGGTATCTCTTAGCTGTGCATATTCCAATCATTGTTTTGTCAGTGCTGCCGGTTGTTTTCGGATATCCGCTTATTTTATTTCCGGCACATATCGCATTTTTAGAATTGATTATCGATCCTGCATGTTCGACGGTGTTTGAGGGTATTGGCGAGCAGGATCATATTATGCGTCGGCCACCAAGGAAACTTACTGATCCGTTATTCAACAGCCGGATAATTATTGTCGGACTTATTCAGGGAATAAGTGTTTCTGTCGCGTTATCGGCGTTATATATATATCTCATGAGTGTTGGGAAAAATGAAATAGACGCCAGAACCATAACCTTTGTCGCGTTAGTGATATCAAATCTTCTTCTTATTGTAGGAAACGTGACATGGTCACAAAATACGGTTCGTATTTTATTAATGCCCAATAAACTCCTCTGGTGGGTTATTGGCGGAGCGTTGACTGGGATAGTGTTCATTATATTTGTGGCTCCGTTGAAGACTGTTTTTCATTTGGGGGCACTCAAAAACGCTGACTTGGTATTACTGCTGGTTTTTGTGCTTGGAGTTGCCGTATGGTTGGAAATAGCGAAACTTGTATGGAAAAAAATATTTAAGCGTTTTATGACAAGTAAAAACGGATAAAAAAGCCGATTACAACACTTCATTGTCATTTTTGACTCTCTTCTTGTGAATTGCCTATAAAATTACTATAATGTCGTATCTGCCGGTACTACCGGCTTTTTTTGCACTTTAACAGATGTGAAGATGGATAGAAATTATATCCATATCAATCAACCCCCTAGGGGAATTTCAGAGTGAAGGAGTAATCAGAATGGATCTTGTGCTTTGTTGTGTAATGGGAACTGCTGCGTTAGGTTTTGGAATAAGAAATTTTGTTTGGACATTGGCGCAGCCATCCGGATCAGCACGTGCTAAAGAATATGCGCGGCATATTCAAGTGGGATCAAACGCCTACTTGGTTCGACTCTATGGTATTTTGCTCGCAGTAGCGATTGTGTTTGCAATACTGATCGGCCTGTTGTACGGCAATGTAGGAATGGGAGTATCGTATATTGCAGGCGCGGGTGCGTCAGCTCTTGCGGGATACCTTGGCATGAGCGTGGCAGTACGCGCGAATGTCAGGACTGCTGTTGCTTGTCAGAAAAGTCTTGGGACAGCATTCAACGTGGCGTTCAAAGGTGGTTCCGTCTTAGGTTTGGCGATGACCGGATTAGGGCTCATCGGCATGGCGCTGATTTACATGTTGACCAAAGATGTGCAGTTTATCCTTGCGTTTAGTTTTGGTGCTTCTACGCTTGCGCTGCTTGCAAAGGCTGGTGGTGGTATTTATACCAAAACTGCGGACATCGCTGCAGATCTGGTTGGGAAAGTGGAAAAAGGACTTCCTGAAGATGACCCACGAAATGCTGCTGTTATGGCAGACAATGTCGGCGATAATGTCGGCGATGTAGCAGGAATGGGTGCGGATATTTTTGACAGTTATGTGGCAGCGGCGCTTGGAGCAATGGCACTTGCTGCTCTGTCGAATATTTCTGGTTCACTCACTGTGTTTCCGCTTGTGATTTACGCAGTGGGAATTCTTGCCTCCATCATCGGTACCATGATCATCAAAGTAAAAGATGACGGAGATCCCGGTCGTGCTTTAAACAATGGCACCATCGTAACCTGCATTATTTTTGCAGTGTTGGTGTTCGTTGCAATGCTCATCGGCGGGTATCCAATCGGCCTGATGTTGCCTATTGCCTCGGGTATTCTTGTCGGTGTGGTCATCGGTATCGTGTCTGATTATTTTACCAATGACATACACGCGCCGGTGAAAAATACCGCGAATGAATCAAAAGGTGGTCCTGCACTTACCATTCTGTCCGGTTTTTCCTACGGTCTTATTTCGACAGTCCCCGTTGTTATCGGTGTGGTTGTCGCGATGCTTGTTGCGTATTATTCAGCGCAGGCGGTAGGATTTGACGGTATGATAGGCATTGGGCTCTCCGCCGCAGGCATGCTTGCGACCGTTGGTTTAGTTGCATCAAGTGATGCATACGGACCGATCGTCGATAATGCAAAAGGAATTGCAGAGATGGCGGGTCTAGGTGAAGAAGTCATCAAGCATGCCGATGTTTTAGATAGCGCTGGTAATACTGCAAAGGCTGTTACCAAAGGCTATGCAATTGCGGCAGCCGCAATGACAGTGCTTGCACTGTTTGTATCGTACGGGTTGGAGACTCAGTCGCTCGGTCATGTCTTAGATTTGAATCTCATGCACCCGATTGTTATCGCCGGAGTATTTATTGGCGGTATTACTCCCGTGCTGTTTTCAGCACTGCTGATCCTTGCAGTGGTCAAAAATGCAAAACTGATGGTTGAAGAGGTGAGAAGGCAATTCGATGAGCATCCCGGCATTATGGAAGGGAAAGAATTGCCGGACTATTCGCGATGTGTGGGCATGGCGTCAAACGGTGCCTTTAAGGCACTGGGTATTCCCGCATTTCTTGCAATAGTGCTGCCTGTGCTCGTTGGGCTGATCCTCGGGCCCGATGCAGTTGGGGCATTTCTCGCAGGTTCGATCATAGTCGGTGTTATATTAGCCCTTCTTATGGCAAACTCGGGAGGGTTATGGGATAACGCCAAAAAACTCATCGAAGCGGGCTTCGGCGCTGGAAAAAATTCAGAGCAGCATAAAGCAGCAGTCATCGGCGACACAGTTGGGGATCCGTTTAAGGACACCGCTGGACCGTCAATCAATACGTTGATTACGGTCATGATTCTTGCCGCAACGCTGTTTGCGCCGTTATACATTTGGTAGTTTTTTGGTTGTTTTTGATTTGTGGATTGATTGTTCTGGAGAGCTAGCTTTTATTTGAATGCGGATACTATCCGTGCCTATCAAATATGCTCTCCAGTTATCCATTTTGTGGTGTATACAATAGGTACTACAACATAAGCGTTGTACTGTACGTTGGTATACATTACAGAATTATCTAACTGGAGAGAAATAATCTATCCGTCTTCATGTCTGTTAAAAAAAGCAAAAAGGCGTTTATGTATATCATGCCATTGGGAAAAAACTGTATGCTTATATTGGAAATGCAGTGTTGGTATACTATCTATAGAGATTATGAAAAAATTAATTACATTCGGTGAAGATGTACAAGGGTATGATATCCCAGTTCTGAACGAACGGGAAATACGAGCGGCTGCAGGAATTCTATTTTTAGCCACCTTCATTTCATGGATGTTTATCTTGTTTCAAGAGAACTTTATTCCAATAAAATACGTAATTACTTTTTTCTTCACAGATTTATTGATACGAGTTTTTATAAATCCTAAATTTTCTCCTTCGTTAATAGTCGGTCGATGGATTGTTCGAAATCAAACACCGGAATATGTTGGTGCTCCACAAAAAAAGTTTGCGTGGATCATCGGGGTTTTCCTCTCTGCTACTATGTTTATCCATCTTGTTATCATCAATGCGACGAGTCCTGTGGCAGGAATTTTTTGTATGATCTGTCTCGCATTCCTGTTTTTTGAATCGGCCTTTGGCATTTGCTTAGGGTGTAAATTTTATCCTATCTTTTTTAAAGACAAAACACACTACTGTGCCGGAGAAGTGTGCGAGGTAAAACAAAAACAAGATATTCAAAAGATATCAAAAGGGCAGGTACTCGTTTTGTTTGCATCTGTGGTATTTATCTTTTTTATCGGTTATTTTTTTCACAATACATTCAGTCAAAAGCCATATGATGTATTAGGAATCAGTAGTGTGCAAACAAAATAAAAAAAACCGCACCCCTCAAATTTTTAGGCATAAAGCGATTGCGTGAAAGAAAATTCCCCTCGTGTTTGTATTACCTGTAGAAAGAGAGGTGAGACAAATATGAATAAATCAATTATCGCGTTAAGTATCGCAACTGTTATCCTTGGAGGTCTATTAGCATCACCAAAGGCAGTGGAAGCATATAGAGGAGATGCAACTGTTAAAGGACCGAATTATACGGAAGAACGACATACGGCCATGGAAAAAGCATTTGAAACAAAAGATTATACTGCATGGAAAAACCTTATGCAGGGTCGGGGCCGAGTGATACAAGTTGTGACTCAAGACAATTTTGCAAAATTTGCTGAGGCACATGAACTTTCTGAAGCTGGAAAAACACAGGAAGCAGCAGCGATTCGAGCAGAACTTGGATTAGGCTTACAAAATGGATCCGGTCAGGGAACTGGCATGGGTCGATGGAATAAGTAACAGTCTTTATATAAGACTATAAAAGCCTTCCCCGTCAATGTGGCGGGGTTTGGCATAGGAAAATAGCCAGATGAAAGAAACTCTCTGTGTCAGTTGTATTACAATGAAGATATGTCTGAAGCAAAGGTATTGTCAGATGAGGAATTGGTTGTTCTGATACGCACAACATACAAGGAACGTTTTTCAGAAGTTGTTCAGCGTTACCAGAATAAATTATTGCGGTATGCAGTACAGCTCGTTCATGATGAACAGAAAGCGTCAGATGTTGTTCAAGACGCATTTATTAAGGCATATATAAACCTCTATGGGTTTGACAGAAAGAAGAAATTTTCGAGTTGGATCTATAGAATTGTTCACAACGAGGCAATGAACAGCATAAAAAAATATCATAAGGAGACGCCCCTCCTTGAAGAGATGGATTTAAAAAGTGATGAAAACATCGAAAACGCCTATACAAAAAAAGAACTGATTGAACACACGCAGTCCTGTCTTGGAGACATGCCAGTACTATATAGTGAGCCGTTAGCGTTGTATTATTTAGATGAGAAGTCTTATGAAGAAATTAGTGATATCTTGCGGATTCCCATGGGTACCGTTGCGACGAGAATAGGTCGCGCAAAAAAACTCATGAAAATATTATGTCAAAAAAACAGATCGATTTAACAACCAATGTCATGTCCCGTATTGAGCGGGATCATATAGCCATGAAACCAAAATGGTATTTTGCGTTGGGATCAATCGCCATGATTGTTGGGCTTGTAGGATTGAGTATTATTTTAATGTTTCTTGTGAATTTGACTATTTTTTCGCTTCGGACACACGGGCCAATGGGAGATGTCCGGTATCAACAGCTACTTGCGACTTTTCCGTGGTGGGCACCAGTCATCGTCATTGGCG
The DNA here is from genome assembly GCA_049287205.1 of Microgenomates group bacterium. Lineage (GTDB taxonomy): Bacteria > Patescibacteriota > Microgenomatia > UBA10105 > UBA927 > CAIJMI01. The sequence continues at coordinate 441,627 of JBAQFJ010000001.1, read as the reverse complement.
GCTTGGGATTCGGGGTATGGCTGCTAAAAAAATATGATTTTTCCTATAAAAAGAATTTCCTGTTTGTGGTAATTGGTTTTATTGTCGCGATATTTTTTGCAGGTTTTGTCGCTGATTCTTTGGGCTTAAATACCATTTTATTACGGCAAAAACAGATGCGGGGTGTCTATCAACTTGAGAATCAGAACAATTCGCCCACAAAGGGTCAGGGAAACGGTCAGGGGCGCAGGATACAAAAATAGTGTACACTGGATACAGTAACCGATTCCAAAGGAGGAAATTATGAAAAAGTCACTACTTGTCTTACTATCGCTTTTCCTCGTTACGCCAATCATTGCAGCGCAGAATAGCAGCGTATCTCAGGGAATGAATACGACAACGAAACCTGTTACAACCGTCGGTGTTGTTCCGTCAACAGGAAATAAAGTGCAAAATGCCGTGCAAACACAAAATCAAGGTGAAGATTCTCAACTGCAAATCAGTACAGAAGAAAAATTAGGTACTGAAGCAGGTAACAGCATGGACACACGAAGTGAAAACGCCAAACAGAATATGAGCGAGGTTGCAAAACAGGTACAGGGAATGCTGGAGATAAGAACGACAGGAGGTATAGGAGATCAGGTTCGCGAAGTCGCAAGGGAACAAAATCAGGCACAAGAAAAGATTCAGGAGCATGTGATGAAAATGGAAGCAAAGAATCAGATGCTGAAAAAACTTTTCGGTCCGGACTATAAATCATTAACGTCACTTACTCAGCTGATTGAAGAAAATACTGTGCGTATAGAACAACTGCAGGAATTGTTGATTCAGGTACAAAATTATGCGGATAGAACACAGATTGAAGAAGCGATTCAGTCTATCGTCAGTCAAAATACCGCATTGAATAGTTTGATTCAAGAAGAAGCGCAGACGCGCAGTATGTTCGGATGGCTGATGCGATTATTCAATCAATAATCAGCTGACAGTTTTGAAATACCCTATTGACAATATATTAGCAAATGCTAATATATTGATATGGTACATGATGTCTATTCCGCAGTAGGAAATAAAGTGAGAGCGCAATTACTTCTTTGTTTGTCACGAAGCCCCAAAAATGTGACAGAAATGATCCACACATGTGGGTTATCTCAATCGGCAGTCTCACAGCATCTTAGGAAGCTGAAGGTGGCAGGTCTCGTTTCCACAAAAAAATCCGGAAAAGAAATGATGTATTCGATAAAGTATAAAAAAGCAGCTGACATAGCTCGGTTGCTGACCATATTACAACAGGAGGTTGTATGAATTATTCAAATGTAAAAGTGTATGCCACCAAAACATGTCCGTATTGCACAATGGTTGCTGATTGGCTAAAAAGCAAAAACGTGGCATTTGAAAAAGTGCTTGTTGACCAAGATCAGACAGCTGCGAAGGAAATGGTTGAAAAGACGGGGCAGATGGGAGTTCCAGTCATAGAAATTAGCTATCTCGACAGAAAATCGGAATATGTTGTCGGATTCAATCAGCCACAGTTAACATATATGCTTGGGGTATGAGTATGTGAGCCGGCCGGGACTCGAACCCGGAACCAACAGCTTAAAAGGCTGCTGCTCTACCAATTGAGCTACCGACCCGTATTAACTTTTCAATGTATATTTTACTTTTATACGACTTTATCTGTTTTTCTCTTAATCTTGCCTCATTTTCAGTTGTGTACTCTTCAGTATAAACTAAATTTTTTGTTCCTAATACTTTTGTTGTTCGTGTATTTCCCGCCGTGTGTTGTCTTAATCGTCTTTTTAAATCAATTGTCGAACCAATATAGTATCTGTTTGTTAAAGGGTTAGATAATATGTAAACCCAAGCCATATTTACTGCTGCTCTATTTACTCCGATTCAATCGGAGCCAATTGTCCCGCAAAACGGGATTCAGCTACCGACCCAATGCAAAGGACAAAGCTAATTATAGCAATTTTTTCGTCAATACGACAGAGAGATGAATTTAGTGGTCATTTTGTAGACAAAACATACTTCCTATTGGCGTTAACTCTGGGAGTTCAATATCTGAATTTTTAAAATAGGTTGCACTGCCGCCATCCAAATTCAAAGCTTCAGTAATCGAAATGCGCTGATCGACTGCAAATTGTTTCAGAATCATCGGCAGATCATCAAGAAGCGGCCCATTGTAGATGGAATCATTGATATAGAAAGTAACAAACAGAATTTGTCCGTCATTGGTCATTACGACGACTGATCGCCTCGCATGTTCGTCGTTTTGAATGGCAAGTGGTAAGGGAGAGGCATTGTAGACCAGCAATGGTCCTGATTGAAGGATAAATGTATAGTTTGTATCAACTGTTGTTGTGATGACTGCTTTCGATGCACTAAATTCAAAGAAACCGTTAAATAACGCGCTGTTCAGTGCTTTAGGCTGATTGTATCCGTTACCGACAAATGCACCGAGCGGTGTTCCTGCAGTTGCATAAAATCCGCCGTTTATCGCATAATCACATTTGTTTTTGGCTGCAAGTGTTGATCCCCGAATAGGTGTTTCAAAATTCGCTATGAGTGTCAGTCTGTCAGGATGGTCTGAAGTAAAAAATTCGTAGTCGTATGCGATGTCCTGATAGGTGAGTGTATCGTTCGTTTGTCTTGCAATGAGTGTTGGTGTTGGTAGTGTTGCTTGATTCGTGATGACACTAGATACGCCTAAAAATTTATATGCAAGAACACCGATAATGGAAATACAAAAAATGAGTATGGCAATACGCGCCTTCATGTTTCACTTGCCCCACCCTTTTCCCATGGAGCAGGAGTTAAAATAGGTGAATATATGTCATCATCGAGCGAAATAGGAAGTGCGTCTTTTTCTTCTTTTGTTGGCGGGTTTTTTTGAAATCGGACAAATGCGGCGTCTTTTATAACTGCAAGTGGTGTTTGTTCATTTCCCTCTCCCATGACGACAACTGCGGCAGCTGAGAGCCCGTCAAGGACATTTGCCTTCGTTACAGCCAGTGGTCTACCAAAAATATCAGGCTCACCGATATAGTTATTTAATGCTTCAAATCCGCACCATGCAATGCCAATACCGGTTGTTCCCCACCGGAGCGGGGTAGTGTGGCTGTCAGAAATAATGACACCGAGCGTTTCGATCTTGTGTTTGGCTTTCAGGTACTTCCAGACTTCTTCAGCAACACCCATCGGATCCGTTGGCCACAAAATATAAAACGAATTGCCATTGGATTCATCAATGCCGCTGTTGGGAATTAAAATATTGTTTGCAACCGTGAGTGCAAGATGATATTTTCTTGTCGCGTCATTTTCAATAATGTATTGTGCCTCTTTTCGTATGAGCGCAAACTTTTCAACGTCAGTTTTGGCCTCCTGCATGCGCCCTTGACAAATACTGACAATTTTTGACGTAATAACGACGACATCTCCATTGTTCAGTGCAGGAAGAGACGTATCAAGCACTTCATGGAGTTGGTCACCTTTCACAACCTGTTTTGTTTTATATGACTGTATTTCCATACATTATGAATTGTTTCCGAATTTAGAATGTCGTTTTACGAGTTTGGCTACATATACAATATCCCGAACTTCTCCGTCATCTCCTTCAATTTCATTGGCTCCTGAAAGTCGCATATACTCACGAAGATAATCGGAAAGTGCAGCCTGAAAATCCTTCACTTCACCTGAGAGTTCTTTAACTTTTGTGGTCAGATCAGCAACAGCAGGTTGTTTCAACAATTCTGATTTTGTTTTTGAACGAACCTTTGTTGCTTCTTTCACCAGTTTGTCATGTTCCATGTAGGTCGGATCGTTTCTGTATGTATCGGCAAGCATTTCTTTGAGCTTTTTTAGTTCGGTTTTTGATTTGTCGACGCTCGCGATGTGTTCTTTGATCGTTGATTCAAGGTTCACGAGCATGTCTGCCGGTGTTTCCTCGACAATGGTCGCCTCTTGTATTGGTTGGGAATCGTCTTGTGTTGTCATATCCATACACTATATAGAAAACGTGGGACAAAAATCAAGAATCAGATATAAAAAAAGCGCTATGAAGAAATTGGGTTGATGATAGAACCATCACGTCAATTTTTGTCTTCACAACGCTTTTCCCTTTATTTCTTATTTTTTGTCCCCAAGCAGGTGCATATTGATAAACAGGGTAACTGCATTTTCTTCACCGATCCACTTAAGGATAAGCAAATAATCTGACATTAAATCAATGCCGCCTTCAATTTTTAATGTTAGACTGCCATCTGTGCCAGCGATTTGGAGGTATTTCTTCTTTTCAGAAAGTTGATAGAGTGAACAAAAACAATATGTTCCCTTTTGCTCGATCATCAATTTCCTTGTATCGGGTAACACAATTTCTACGGGTATTGTTGCCACAACGATTTTCCTCCGGCGAAATAAGATAAAAGGTGCGATATGTATAAACATCGAAATTTGAGCGTACAAGAAAAGCTTCTTCAATGTAGATACGTACAGTATTATACCGTAGAAGACAGAAAGGTTGCACGAATGTGCTCAAGAAGCGCAATTGCTTCAGGAACGGTAGTGATATGGAAGAGTGACTGACGAATTTCTTTTGCGTTATCGATATGTTTTATATACCACCCCAGATGTTTTCGTAAGGTAATTGGATTTTCCTCGGGCAAAAGGGTGGAAAAATAAGAGCAATGCAATATGGCGGCATCAATGCGATCCGTAAATGTGGGCGTGTGTTCAGAAAAGACCCATGGATTGCCAAGCGCGCTTCGACCAATAAGTACGCCATCTGGCGCATAGGTGATAATTTTTTCTTTTGCCTCAGCGCAGGATTCAATGTCCCCGTTACCTAATAGAAGGATATTTCTTTTTTTTGCAATTTCTGCTGCAATTTGAATTTCTTCCCAACTTGCACGCCCTCCATATTGTTGTTTTAATGTGCGCCCATGGAGAACAATTGCGTCGACAGGTAGGCTTGTGAGAAATGAAATCCAATCAGTCGTAATTGTGGTGTCATACCCGACACGTGTTTTGACGGACAGGCCGATCTGTTTTTTACTTTTTGTTATCACGTCGCGAATTTTAAAAATAATTGACTCAGCAAGTTCAGGAGTTTTAATAAGCGCCGCTCCACTTCCGTGTTGCGCCACTTTATGACTCGGACAACCCATGTTGATATCGATACCGACGATAGTTGTCTGCTCGATAAGCATTGTAGCAGCCTCTTCCATAGCTTTTGGATCTTTTCCGAAGAGTTGGCCAACAAGCGGTGTTTTTGTTTTATGTGTCGCAAATGTGCGGAGAAGTTTTTTATTTCTCACTAACCCGTCAGCGGACACAAATTCGGTATAGAGAATGTCAGGATGCCCGATAACATCAGAGACAGCGCGAAACGCAGGATCGGTGATTCCATCCATGGGTGAAAGGCCGATAACAGGTTTTTTAATGGTACGCCAAAATGGTAGCTGGGGCTTCATAATGATGTATAATTCGTCCTACCTATCTTATCATGGATAGAATGGTTATGAATACGCAATTTGCAGACATACAGGCGCTCAAATCGCTGAAATATTTTTCGCTAGCAACTGACGGAAGACTCTGCTTGCGGTCAGGTGTAGCCAAACATATTATTGATGCGCATACACATATTGGTTGGGGCTTTTTTGATACTCCGCCTGAACCAACTGAATATGTATTTCCGGTGAGTGGTGCGCCCATAGATCTCTCACATTATTCCGCACATGATTACACCCTGCCTTTAGTAAAACGTGCACGCAGAGAAACAGTGCGGGCGGTGCTTGCCAGAGGGAGAAATTATCATTGTAGCGCCTCACATTTGGAGCGGGATTTGGAAGATTTACGGATAACACGTGCGGTCGTGTTGGCGGTTGATATTTTTGGAAAAATTAATTCAGAGATAGTGTTGCAGACGGCAGGCCGAAAGTCGGACATGTTTATCCCTTTTATATCACTCCATCCGCGAAAAAAGTTTAATCATCTGCTTATCAAAAAATATGTCGCGCGCGGGGCACGAGGAATGAAAATTCATCCGCCCATGCAACTCGTACGTCCAAATAGCCGATATGTGTGTTCTATGATGGAACTTGCAACCATATATAAGTTACCTGTGTTGTTTCACTGTGGGCATTCGCCGCTGTCGCCGAATCTGCATAAACGATTTTCCAATATGGAAGACTACAGAAGCATTGTTTCGCTATACAAAAATGTACCAATTATTTTGGGACACAGCGGTATTGATGAATGGGAGGAAGCAGTAGCTATCGCCAAAAAATATGAACATGTCTATCTGGAACTGAGCGGTCAGCCGCCTAGTGTTATCAAAAAAATGATACGAACATTGGGAGGCGATCGGCTTCTATTTGGATCTGATTGGCCATACTATCCGACAGCGCTTCCGCTTGCAAAAGTTCTCCTTGCAACGGAGGGGGATGAAAAAGTAAGAGAAAAGATTTTGTATACGAATAGTAATAAATTATTGAAAAAAACTGTTGTCTAGGATTTCGGCAGTTTTTTTGATAAAATACACGTTGTTCGCCCCCTTCGTCTAGCGGCCTAGGACAGCGGGTTTTCAGCCCGTTAATCGCCGGTTCGAATCCGGCAGGGGGTACTTTTATCCTATAGTTTGACTTTAGCTTCGATTTATGCTATATTATCCCCGTATATAAAATTACCTTTAGCGCATTCTGCTGCGTTTTTTTAAGGTTTTTATATAGTAATTGCACGTTAATAATTAGAAAAATCAGACCTCCCACTCCTAGTGAGTAGAATTTTAAACATTAAGTTTTGTTTAATGTTTAGGACAACTACTCATTCAGGATCAAATGCCAATAAGGAGGCAAAAATGGCTTTAAAAATTCTTGTTGAAGGTAAGAAAATTCCGATGTTAGTAACCGCATGGGACTATCATAAACAAATGTTGGTTAAACCATCTGTCGGATCATCAGAATTAGAGATGGGAATCGTTATTCAGCTTTTTGATGAACGTAAACCCGATGCGTGTATCACAAGTCGTTTTTGGGCGTTAGTTTCTCCACACAATCTAATCTGCTCTTGGCGCGGTATGCTTATTTTGGAGCAGATGCTTACATTGGGTGATTCCGATATGTGTGATGCCTATTACGCCGGCCAACGAAATCCGCATCAAAGCGATAAAGAAAGAGTTGATAAAGTGCGTCGGAAAATCGGTGATAAAGTTTACGAATCAATCCTGAATCAAAAAATTCCTGACGAAATAAGTAATTTATTCGTTGAATTAACTGATAAAGGCGATTCGGTTGCATTGTGGCCAATCACTGAAGAAGTTCGTGCGGGAACACTGCAATGGCGTGAAGATTTTAAGCGCATTGGTGCCAAACATCCAAGTGAAGAAGATGCACGTAAAACTGCAGAAGAAAAGCTTCTTCACCGGTATGATAAATATCTTTCTGATTATGCAAGTGAATTTAGATATGAGAGAGAATGCATGATCATGTGGGGTATTGAAGGAACAATTGTCGACGCTTACGAAAAAGGAGTTGAACAGGATTATGGTCAAGATATCGCTCTCGGTATTGCCATTGTTCGCGCGCATGGAGGTGTAGCCGCTATGGCAGCATCGTTCTTTTCACATGGTCGTAATCCTAACGCTGTCATTGATCAAGAGGTTGATAAGGAAACAATTAATGCGTCAAATTGGCTAGTCAAGCAATTTACCAAAGGTCTTCTGAAGAAACCTCTTCATACTGCGAAAGAATATGCGACGATTCTTACTCAATTAAATGAGAATTGGAATAGTCTTCCAGTGACACATCTATTAAATTAATAAATACTGATTTTTCTATATAACACGTGCAAAACACCCCCGACCTTTAAGGTCATTTCCGAAAGGAAAAAATTGTGGGGTGTTTTTGTTATTTAACTTAGCATTGTCAATTTCGAACTAGGATTTGATTGAAAATAGCCTTGTAACCATGGAGCACCTGTTGGAAATCAAGCTGATGCGGGGTACACGTCTATTATATTTACCCTCAACATCTTCATTTTTGCTATACTTTCTATATGACCACATATGTCCTTCATGGCGGTATGTCTTCGAGAGTTTCAGAAAAGAACGATTTGTTTTTTCAGCAATTTACTTCACTCGTTTCAAAAGATGAAGTACATATCCTTTTGTGTTATTGGCCACGAATGAAAAAAGAATGGCAGGAAAAATTTGAATATGATAAAGCACAAATCATGAAACAAACTAGTAAGAAAGTGCGTATCGACATAGTGAGTTCACCTGAAGATTTATTTCAAAAACTTATTGATGCCGATGTTTTGTATGTCTCCGGTGGTGAAGAAGAAAATCTACGTCCATATATGTCAAAATTGCAAAAGCTGAAGGAATCACTGAAGAATAAAATATACATCGGTAGTTCGATGGGCGCATTTCTTCCTTCAAAACAGTATGTTCTTTCTCTTGCACGGCAGAACACTGATGTCGTGTATAACGGGTTAGCGTTAATACCATATAACGTGCTTTGTCATTGGAATATTGAAAAAGAAAAAAATAAGAAAATGAATCTTTTAAAAGAAAAAGATCCGCAAATAGAGATACTTTGTTTGGATGAAGAACAATTTATAACACTGAGAATATAAAGAATTATATAACTTTGATACAATGAGATGTACCATATGAATACAAACGTGCATATCAGAAAAGCAACACTTACTGACATTTCCATTATTACCGAGATGAGCGCTTCCCTAATTCGATCAGATATCCGTTTTGATCCATTGCTTACGGATCGTTGGTCCTACGGTGAAGGCGGCCAAACGTATTTAAAAAAACGGATAAACGGAAGGAAAGGAGTTTGTCTGGTCGCTGAAATTGATGGAAACATTGTTGGGTATGCTACGGGAAGTTTATTACCTATTCAACAATGGCGCCCAGTGCAGAAAACAGAACTAGATAATTTGTACATTTTTGATGAACATAGAAGTAAAGGAATTGGTACACAACTTATACAGTCTTTTTTAGCATGGAGTAGAAAAATGAAAGCCAAACGCGTCATCCTTCATACAAAAGAGAAGAATGTACAGGCAATCGCATTTTATAAGAGAAATGGATTTGATTCTTATAAAATAATTCTAGAAGCAGTGCTTTGACGAATGTTTGGAATCATAATTATCGGTGGGATTTTTAATCTTGGATCGTCTTTGATTTGAAAATATCACAAATTACTGATACACTATTTTTAGGCACATTTACATAAAATGCATGCCTCCAAAGAAAGGAGGTGATAGCAATGAATGAATTATTGCAAGGGAAGAAATGTGAAATACCATTTTCCCGACGCTTTACCCTTCATCAGATATGGGCAGAATTGGATAAAAAATATCCGTCTGTACAAAATATAATGAAGAAGAATAATAGAAAAAGCGTATAAATCACTAAAGAATGTCCTGTTTTGATCTAAAGTCAGCAGGATTTTTTTGTGGTGAAAAAGTTGATAATAGCATATCTTCGTTGTAGACTACCCGCATATGAGTCATAAGGAAGCAACACTCCTGCAAATAGCGCAGTTAGGTCAATCAGTTCTTCGAAAAAAAAGTTCAGTAGTGTTTTCTATTAAGAATAGTTCCATACAAGCTCTTATAAAAAATTTAACTGCTACGCTTATGGACGTTAATGGTGTTGGTATCGCAGCACCCCAAGTCTATCAAGCAATACAGCTATTTATCATTGCTTCGCACCCAAATCCACGATATCCAAATGCGCCCAATATGAAACCAACCGCTGTTATTAATCCAAGCATTCTTTCCTATTCCAAAGAGATTGTTACAGATTGGGAAGGATGTTTAAGTGTTCCGGGAATACGCGCGTTAGTGCCTCGGTCAAAAACAATAGCAGTGGAATACATAACGAAAGAGGGAAAGAAAGTGAAAAAAACGTATCGAGATTTTCTTGCACGAATATTCCAACATGAATTTGATCATTTGCAAGGGATTGTTTTTCTAGATCGCGTTAAAACAACACAGGATATTATTACGGAAAAGGAATTTCAACGCTTGGTGAAAATAAAAAAGCGAAAGTAAGAAGGATAGGAAAGTAGTTTGTCAGATATTACACAATTTTTCTATATATATTTGTCTGAACATTTCCCTCATACAATCCAACAAGATTTAATTGACAGGCTTTGATTAAAGATTGCATAAGAGCAGACTTTGTAGGGATTCCTGAATGTATTAGCTGTTTTGTTTCGTTATCGATAACCTCAGCAAAATCGTGCATGGTAGTACTTTTAAAATCCTTTGTCGCTTCCAAAGCAAAATCAGGTGTGTCTTTTGAGGCGGCCATAATATAATGCTTATCCCCTGCGATAACGCCTTTCATTGAATCGCCTGTATCAGCACGATCGAACAGTAATAATGCCAAATCATGTCCGTTGGGTGGATTACCTGATGGATGAACATGAACACTTCCATACAGTTTTTTACCTTGTTCTTTATGTATTTCTTTTGCCAATGGAACGTCATCAGCATTCATTTCAGGCAATAAAACAAATCTATCTTCATGAAGATCATATAAAGATTGTACGTGTGCTATTCTTTGTAATTCCTGTCGAGCTTTATCTGGACCTAGATGAGTTAAATTATTTATGTGAATTTCGACTCCTGCATCTCCGCCTTCTGTGATATCCCGGAAACGCAATTTGCCTGTTAAATCTTCAAATAGTACACCAGCGGTTTCTGTTTCATTACCTGCATGTGCCCATTTGGACAATGCGGATAATCCGAATTTTACTTCATCATTTTGGAACGAAAAAAATTTAGGCATCAAATTAAGGGGCAAACTTTTTCCTAAAAAAGTATCAGAAGATGGAATACTACCTTTTGGTATTTCTAAAGAATCGATCATTAGAAATAGTATAGACACTTGATTACATAAATTCCAACTTTTCCATGCTATACTGCAACTATGAAAATCCAAGTGTTAGGTTCAGGGTGTGCCAATTGCCGAAGACTGTTTGAATTAACAAAAGAAGCTGCTCAGGAACTTCAGATACTGGATCCCGTTGAATATATCACTGATGTTACGAAAATTATTGAAATGGGTGTCATGCAGTCTCCTGTGCTTGCTGTTAACGGAAAGCCTATCATGGTAGGATTTCTTCCAGATAAAGCAAAAATTAAGGAACTTCTTCAAAAATCTAGTACATAATTATGGATATTTTTTACCCCATTGGGCAATTTGCCGATATTGTAACGTATCAATGGATGCGGATTATGCCGCAGTCCTACCTCGGGAATGCTGTTAATTTTTTTGTCTATGATCTAATAAAAATAAGTGTCATGCTCATCATCATTAATTATGTGATGGCAATCAGTAGGTATTATTTTCCAATGGAAAAAGTACGAGACATACTCACAAAAAGGCGGTGGTATGGGTTGGATTACCTATTTGCAGCGCTTCTCGGTATGATTACGCCCTTTTGCTCCTGTTCGTCCATTCCACTCTTTATTGGATTTCTTTCAGCAGGCATTCCACTCGGAGTAACATTCGCATTCCTGATCAGCTCACCGCTTATCAACGAATCCTCGCTGTATTTGTTTCCCGCAATCTTTGGGTTTAAAACGACACTGATATATAACTTAGTGGGTATCAGCATCAGCATGCTTGGAGGAATGATTATTCAGAAGCTGAACATGGAAAAATACGTCCGGCCTGAATTTTTGAAATTTACTTCAAAAAAAGAAATAGAGGCAAAGTATAAGAGTGCAATGGTTCCGTTTACTGATCTTGTCAAACATTGGTCTGGGGAAGCAATAGATATAACAAAACGAATATTCCCATATATTATAATAGGCGTTGGCATCGGCGCTTTGATTCATGGGTTTGTTCCGGCAACTTTGATTGAACACTATCTTGCATCGAGAGACTGGTGGGCTGTTCCCGTTGCTACACTACTCGGTCTTCCTTTATATGCAAATTCTGTCAGTGTCATCCCGATAATGGAAGCCCTTGTCGGAAAAGGAATACCTATGGGAACGGTGCTCGCATTTATGACGGCGACCGTGACATTATCCATTCCAGAAGCGCTGATTCTTAAAAAAGTTATGAAGCTTCCATTGCTTTTGACTTTTTTTGGCATTACGACTGTTGGAATTATGCTCATTGGATGGATTTTTAACTGGGTATAAGAAAATACGTATGTATTTGATATGATTGCAGTATGTCTCACCATCAATTACAGAAGGCTTCTATAATAAAGCATCAGGAAAACAGATTTTTTGTTTTATTAGGGTACGTTTTTTTTGGGCTGTTATTTTTCTTATTTTTTTCTTACATTTTTGGCAAAGTAACGGCCTCTTCATTGCTTCTGAAAGATTTTATAAAAAATGAATATCGCGCCACCGATCTTTCCTGGACTCCGTATCCATACATTATGTTTAAAGGGAAGAAAAATGAGGGCATAAATAATGAGGGCGGATATAAAGGTCCATATCCTGTAACACCAAAGCCAATAGATGAGTATAGAATTTTTGTTTTAGGTGGGTCCACGGTGTATTTCGGTGATCCCACTATTCCAGAGCTGCTAACACAGGAATTCCAAAATAATGGCTACACAAATGTACGTGTATACAATTTTAGTTATACATCCGCCGTTTCATCACAGGAATTAATGACAATAGTGACTGAAATATCTGAATTAGAACCTGATTTGATTGTGCAATATGACGGAGCAAATGATATAGATCATCCACTGTATTACGATCCAAGACCCGGATATCCGTTTAATTATTTTGTATATGAGACAAATCCTCTTATCAATCCGGAAAAACTGCCTACATGGAAGTATATCGTCGGAACAAATGCCATCGTAAAATTTATATATCAGACATATTTTCCGCATGCATACCAAAATTTTCTGCTACCAAAAGAAAATTTGCGGAGTGAAGTCGGATACAATACAGATCCTTGGAAACAACAGGTCGCAAACATATACATACAGAACGTGATGAAAGCACAAAAAATCGCAAGTGTATTTGACAGTGAATATATAGCATTTTTTCAACCAACTATTTTTAATAAACGAATGTTAACCAGAGATGAATTGAAGATTATTCCTCAAGAAGAAATTGATTATTTTATTGAGGTGCAGGATCTTATTAAGAATGGCATGTCTTCGGATACTACACAAAATATACAGTTTGTTGATTTGACGGATATCTTTGATTCCTACGAAACAACAGTATTTGAGGATAAAATTCATGTGTATCAGGAATATAATACTGTTATTGCCAACCGCATGTTTGAAGTAATAGTACATGCTTTTGTTCTTCACGAATAAACGTGACAAAAGAGAGAAGTGAAAGCAGCATGGTATAATAATACCCTGAAGAGTAAAAAGTTATGTCATTTCATACCATTCCCATCGGTGCACAGGCTCCAGAAATCATTAACGCGGTGATTGAAATTCCCCGCGGATCTCATCATAAATACGAATATGATGAAACAATGGATATGATTCGTTTGGATCGCGTACTTCATTCTCCAGTGTTTTATCCTGCAGATTATGGATTTATTCCACAAACTCGTTCTGAAGATGGGGATCATCTTGATGTTTTAGTTTTGATTACGGAGCCGGTTTTTTCTGGTTGCGTAGTCAGCGCGAGAGTCATAGGAATACTTGATATGGAAGATGAGGCAGGGCAGGATTGGAAAATCGTTGCTGTCGCCGACAGCGATCCAAAATTATCCCATATTCAGGATATAGAGAACATGGATGAACATTATAAAAAAGAAATTGTGCAATTTTTTGAGCAATACAAACAGCTGGAAAATAAATGGGCGAAAGTAAAGGGCTGGCTTGACAAAAAAGAGGCGATACACAGAATTGAAGAGGCAAGAAACAGATTTCGTCAAGAATAGCGCCCAGTCTTTTCCTTCCTATCCTTTTTGTCTATACTGAAAAGATATGAAGAAAGGAAAGCTCCCCGTTCGATCCCCGTCACTGACTAGTAGGCTATATACATTTTTTGCAGCTCATGCTTTTTCGATTGCACTTGTAGGCATATTTATAATTGGGCTAGTATTGCGGCTTTGGCCAGCCTATACGCGACAGTTTTGGGAAGATGAGCTTGCAACATACGCATTTGCCACGTCTCCTTACTCATGGATTGAACAACTTATTCGTCCAGCCGATGACCGTCCACCGCTGTTTTATCTCATCATTCGTCTGTTCACAAAATTCACGCAAAATGAATTTCTTTTACGTCTGCCAGGTATTTTGTTATCTTGGTTTTCTGTTTTTATAACGTATAAAGCAATACGGCGGTATAGTAAAAAAGCTGCCTGGTTCGTAACATTTATTTTGTTATTTTCTTTAGTGCGTATCGAATACTCCTGGCAACTGCGGGATTATAGTATCCTGATGGTTCCGACAAGTTTGATGTTATATTTCTTTACACGATTTATCGAAAAGCTTCTTGGAAAAGGGGTGATGAGTAAAAAAGATGTATATGGATTAACGATTAGCGCATTTATTGGTTGTATGATTAATTACATTTTTATCATATTTACAATCAGTTTATTCTCGTGGATTTTTATTTTTGTCTGTCGACACTGGTATACAAAGAAAGAACGCGTGAACTGGCGGTTTCTCGCGTGGTCTCTAGGCTTACAACTTCCTCTTGTGGGAACACTACTATACTATTTATCTTCGCAGACACAAACGATTCAGGAGACGTGCGGGTGGATACCAAAAGTATCGACGTATTCATATTTTCTAATCAACGCGGTCTTTTTAGGATTTTCCAATAATATGTATGATTTATATTCATCAGATACTGCATTATTGAGAGACAACGTGATTTTAACCGTCATCATTCTCGTGTTTTTTATTTTTTGTATCTATCTTTTGGAAAAAAAGAAAATAGCTATCAATTCGGTGATCAAAGTTCTATTTTATTCCGGTATTTATGTATATGTGATTGGATATATTGGCACAATTTTGTGTTCCCATATGTTGGGAGTAAATATGTTTTTGATACGGACTTTTTTACGTATTGGGAACATGTTTCTTATCAGTTTTGGTATAGGGGTGTACATAGCATGTAAGGGTATTGTGAAGAAAAAATATATCAGTATGAGTATGTTATTCGCTTCATTCATGTACTTTTGTGTATTTATAATAATGTATTTCGATTGGTTTACACCTTCATTGTTTGATTTTAAAACAGGGATACCTGAGCGGCCGGGTATGAAAATGGTTAATGATGTATGGGAACCGGGTGATCATGTTATCTATCTTCCACTATATTTTGAAGTGCTTTATCCGTTGTACTATTGGAAGGATACACCAGAAAAATTTTCAAGTCTGCGATTATTTATGAACATATATGTTTCAGATATAGATAATTTTTTCGTTCAATACAAACAGAAAATTTCTGAAGATATGAAATATACATTTTATACTCCATTTAATGAAAAACAGGGCAAAATATATTTGCTGAATTGGAACATTACTGGGCCAGAATACGAACATATTGTCAGGTATTGTCAGGAAACAAGAAATACTGAATTTAAAACTATTTATCGGCAGAGCAATATGTATGTCGCTGTGTGTGAGTAATATTACACAAGATGAAGTTTGTTGGCGTTTTCTTTTAACCACTTGATGTGCTGTTTATAAGCAGGTTTCTGGTTGGCAACAATTTTCCAGAAGTTTGATCTGTGATTTTTTTCTTTTGTGTGTGCGAGTTCATGTACAACAACGTAGTCAAGTACGATAATGGGCGCCATCACTAGACGCCAGTTAAATTGCAGGGAATTGTCCGGAAAACACGATCCCCATTTGGAAGATGTGTCAGAGAAGGAAACACGTGTATATGTTGTTTTCATAAGATGAGAAAAATATATAACCCGAGCGTCGATTATTCGTTTTGCTTCCTGTATATACCAATTTGTCAGTTCTATTTTTCCACGAAACAACAGATGTTTTGGAAAATTCATTGTTTCGGTGCATGTGATTTTTTGAAAATTGCCTATACGGATAGCGTGTGGCGTACCAAGATAATAATAGATGTCGCCATCCGCAATTGTTTTCTTAATCTGCAATGGAAATTTTGTGGCGACCGCAATCTTTTTTTTGATCCATGGCATCTTTTTTTGTACAAATTGGTCTACAAGAAATTTAGGCAAAAGATATGGGGCTTTTACAAAAATTTTTCCTGTTGGTTCAATTTGGATCGCTATACTACGTCTTTGAGATCGCATTATACTGTACTCTAATTCCATAGAGTAAGTTATACGGTTTTTATATATGAGATGCAACAGCACGAAAGTGAGTGGTGAGCGATATTATAAAATGGCTTTGCTGGTAAAAGCCTGCGGTTCTTTTGCTAGGGTTGTATCGAGTTCCTCAATGCGTTCCGGAAGCTCGGCAAACTTATGAATGAACATCGTTGCACCAAGTTTTTCAAAATCTTCTTTCGTACGAAGTCCGCTTTCTAGAGAGGCAATAAAATGAATGCCTGCCGCCTTACACCATTGAACGTCAGTAAATGCGTCACCAACATACACCATTTCCTGAAATGAAACATGAAATGATGTTGAAGGCAAAAGAAAAACTCGAGGATCCGGTTTTTTATATTGTGACCGTTCCTGATAAAAAAATCCGTCTATAACAGGCGCAAGG
Source organism: Microgenomates group bacterium (assembly GCA_049287205.1). Taxonomy (GTDB): domain Bacteria; phylum Patescibacteriota; class Microgenomatia; order UBA10105; family UBA927; genus CAIJMI01. The sequence goes on along the minus strand of JBAQFJ010000001.1, from coordinate 424,972 downwards.
GGAGATCTGTCGGACACAAGATATTCTACTTCACAATGTTGCCTTGATGTCTGAATAACCACTTTGTATCCGTTTTCCCTGAGCTGCCGAAGCACTCCGAGGTTTTCTTCTGAGATGTGATCAAATGTTCCTTGATCAACATATTTACGGGAGACTTCCGCAAACAGTCCCATAAATTTTTCACCATCGATTCCGGGAATTCTTTCTACGATTGCATCTTTGAGCGGTTTGCCCCAGTTCGCCTGATGCACAGTTCGCGACATGGGAGTAAATCCGAGTTTTTCGGCGATCTCATTTTCCAGATGAAAACACGCCTCCTCACTCAAACAAAGCGTATCATCAAAATCGACCAAAATGAGTTTGATCATGAGGTGATTATATACCAATGAATATCTGAAAAGCAAAATTTTACTTATTTTTTGCTGAAGCAATTTCTGCACCGCGCTTCATAGACATTGTCTTCGAGTTTATTAACAAGCGTCGGATCAGTTGAGAGTGCATCCGCGCTTTTTCCCTTGACGACGCGTTTATGAAAAACCGCATCCTCACCGCACAGACTACAAACAGCAGATAGTTTAGTTACTTTGTCTGCCATGGTCATAAGCGTTGGGATTGGAACAAACGGTTGCCTGTCAAATGTCATGGCGAGTCCTGCAATGATGACATGTTTTCCCTGAGACAGAAGTGTTTCAACAACGGCAATAAGTTCTATTCCAAACCATTGTGCTTCATCAATTGCTATTATTTCCGTGTTTTTTTTCAGATGTTTAAATATCTCTGAGGCCGAATGAATCAGTTCGGAAGTAAATGTTCCACCTGCATGGCTGTGTACTTTTTTATCTGCTCCATACCGTGTATCAATAGCGTGTTTAAAAACGAGAACATGCTTTTTCCCAATGGTCGCCCGTTTTACCTGCCTGATCAGTTCTTCAGTTTTGCCGCAATACATTGGGCCTGCGATCACTTCCAGATATCCGAGGGTTCTCATACTCACATCGTATCAATTGTTTGGTATATTGCAAGCGGCAATATGGTTTTATCGCAGCTGATATTGCTGTATAAAAGTGTTGAGGAGCTCCATGACAAATTCTTGAGAAAGTGTGTTTTTTTTCGTTACCGTAGTCATGTAGTACGTAGTCCACTGTGTGTCCTTCAGATGATCTGCAGCGTCGGTATAAACGATGCCCAGATCATCGAATGCCGGATCATCATAAACAAACGAATACCGTAAGAGTCGGGGCGTTACTTCTTGTATGTTGTAGTCGGTCTTTATTTCGGGGAGTGACAAAACAAGATTTTTTATTGTTTCATTTGTCTGAATCCATTCAAAAAAAGGTGCGGCTGTTTGAATGGAATCATTTGATCCGGTCGTTGTGCGGCCATACCAAACTGCGGTGTTTCCATAGGTATATGGATGTGTGTTGGATAAACGAATATTAATCTCCCCATCTGTTTCCGTTACATACGCCCGCCAGTTTTTTGGTCCGATAACAATAAATGATGCAAATTGATATGCGGCGCATTGCTCATGCAGAATCGTTGGAAACACAAACGGGATATTAATTGTTCCAGAAGCGGTTGCCTGCGTTTGTTCGTCTGTTCCTATCAGACGAATGAGTGGAAGCGTTGTTTTAGGGGCTATAGTCTGAAATGAACTGGACGCAGTGGCCACAGTTGCTTCTTCATTTTGTATAGTTGGTAGCGCCCGTTCTGTAGTATTCGGTTGTGCCGTATTTGTATCAGATTTTTTATACAGGAAAAAATAAGCAGCTCCTCCATAGAGAAGGATCATATAGCAGACAATAACGATAATAATCCATTTTATATTTTTCGGTTTTAGTGAGGGTTGTTGCATAAACGATGAAGAAGCTCCGTTTTCAGAAGTAGGCAGTGGAGGAAGAACAGAATCATGAGATGGCGCACTCTCAGATGGCATACACCTAGTATAATATATTGCGTGCTAGTATGTTCCCTTTACGCATATAGTGACGATGAAACATTTTCGGGTTTTATTAATACAGGTATTACTGTTTTCTCTCTATTGACGAATATAGTTTCGGGTATATTATGGAAATATGGGAGAAATAATTCAGGAACCTGTTGGTATTGAAACAACACTGACACAAGTAAAATTTATACCCTCCAAGATGTTCTGGAAACAACGCACGTATCAATTCCTGTCCTGCAGCATGCAGTATAGCCGCTTCGAAGGAGACGTATTAGTACACATTTTCTGTATGACAACGAGTGAAGCAAGTATGCAAATTATGTTGAATACCAAGACACTGCGATGGATGCTTCAGGACATCGAATCAATATGACACGTAATTTCTCATCTCATCCGCCGACTGTTCTATACATAGATATTAATTCTTGTTTTGCAACCATTGAACAGCAAGCAAACCCGAGACTTCGAGGAAAACCAGTTGCAGTTGCTGCATATACGTCTGGTAATGGATGTATCCTTGCGGCATCATATGAGGCAAAACAAATAGGAGTTACGACGGGAATGCGAATTCGTGACGCGTTACGGATATGCCCTGATTTGGAGACAAAAACACCGGATCCGGAGAAATATCGCTTTATCAATCAGCAACTTACGCATCTGTTGCTTCAGTATTCACCGCATGTACAAGTGCAATCTATTGATGAAATGATTGTGCGTATGGATCAGACGCCATATGTATTTGGACTCCCGGAAGAAGCTGTGCTTCCTGCCATGTTTGCGCTTGGACGTGCGATAAAAAAACGGATAGCGGAAGAAATTGGCGCATATATTACGGTATCAATCGGCATTGCATCGAACGCGTTTTTGGCAAAAACCGCTTCGAATTTGGAAAAACCGAATGGGCTCAAAGCAATCACAAAAGAAAATATTTCTGCAGTGCTTACAGCATTGCGTCTGACTGATTTTTGCGGGATCAAGCGTGGAAATGCGACACGGCTTCTGATTGCAGGAATTACTACGCCGCAGGCAATGTACGATGCGACAACGGAACAATTAGAACGGGCGTTTCGATCAATAAACGGCAGATATTGGTGGATGTGGCTGCACGGATATGAAATCGGATCAATGTACGCCGAACATGCCACTATACAAAAAAGCTATGGGCAATCCTGTGCCCTTACCCGACATGTAGAACCAAACGACCTATACACCAAACAGGTCTTGTATCAATTGGTGGCGAAAATGGGAATTCGTCTCAGAAAAGATTTTTGTCGTGCTCAAGGAATTATGGCCGGATGCAGTTTTATTGACGGAACATATTGGCAAAAACATACCAAACTCCAACGGGCATTGTATGCAACAGAAGATCTGTTTCCGCTTGTACATCTTTTGGTACGTCAGGCGCCGGAAAAACCAATTCATACCGTGTTTGTGGGTGTGTATGACATTGTGTCTGATTTATACACACAACTGACACTTGATGACAGTGAAGTGCAAAAACAAGCGCGTACCGTTGCAATAGATCATATTATTAGCAGATTTGGGCAAAATAGTATTACGACAGCACTTGCCATGCAGGCAGATCAAAAAATTCTAGATCGGATTGCGTTTGGGAAAGGCGGACTTCATCATTGACGACAAGAAAAAAATAGTGGTACTATATTGAGATAGTATAAAAATCAAGATCGGTGGTAGAGAACTCACTCAATGACCACCGAGGCAACCGATGTATTTTAAAAAATACCCACGGTGCCACAATGAGCCCCGACAATTCGGGGATGATTCGCCAAAATGAAAGGAAACATATGATAACCTATTTTACTTCTGAATCTGTCTGTTCCGGACATCCTGATAAAATCTGTGACCAAATTTCTGATGCGATTGTTGATGCGGCACTTACTGCAGATCCAAAATCACGCGTTGCTGTCGAAACATTGGTGACAACAAATAGAGTAGTCCTTGCTGGAGAAGTGACTGTTCCTAAGAAATTGGATTACGCGGGTATCGCGCGTGCTACCATTCGGAGATTAGGGTTCACTAAATCCATATACGGTTTTACAGATATGTCACCAATTTCTGTATATGTTCATGAACAGTCACCGGATATTGCGCGTGGCGTTGATGATGGAGGTGCCGGCGATCAGGGAATGATGTTTGGATATGCGACAGATGAAACTCCTGAATACATGCCGATGCCAATTATGTTGTCACACAGAATAGCGGAATTAATTGATACTGCGAGGGAGAAAAAAATACTGTCGTATCTTCGGCCCGACGGAAAAGTGGAAATTAAAATAAAATACGATGGAAATCTACCAAAAGCAATTGAAAATGTCGTTCTTGCTGTTCCACATGACCCCAAAAAAACAAATGCGGAAGTAAAACGAGAGTTGATAGAGCACGTTGTGCGTCCTGTTTGCAATAAGTACCACATGGAACTTCCTGAGTCTGACGCAATTATTTTAAATGGTACGGGTAAATGGGATATTGGCGGACCCGCTTCAGACACAGGGGTAACCGGCAGAAAAATTATCGTTGATACATACGGCTCATTTGCCAGACATGGCGGCGGATGTTTTTCCGGAAAAGATCCAACCAAAGTTGACAGAAGTGCGGCATATGCATGCAGGTATTTGGCAAAAAATATTGTTGCGCAAAAGCTCGCCCGCCGTGTAGAAGTGCGCGTTGCATATGTTATCGGTCAAGCTGAACCCATTGATATGCAATTTGAATGTTTTGGAACAGAGAAAAAATCTATTGCGATCATCAAAGCATATGCAAAAGAATTGTTGTCACTTTCGGTACTGGGAATTATTAATGGCTTACGGCTTCGGCAACCGATCTATGAAAAAACGGCAAGCTACGGACATTTCGGACGGGATGGATTCCCATGGGAAGCAGTGTTAGAATAAAGCCGTGAAGAAAAACGATGGAATAGTAGAATCAAAACCTCTTGCTGAGGTGCTTCGTCCCACTTCTCTTGATGATGTTATTGGGCAAACGCACATTGTGGGAGTGGATGGTATTTTACGAAAAATGCTCGTGAGCGGATTTATTCCATCAATGATTTTTTGGGGACCTCCCGGATGCGGCAAGACAACTTTAGCAGAACTGGTAAGTACACTCACAAAATCTGTGTTTATTTCTAAGTCTGCAGTAACAACGAACTTGGCAGATATCAGGGGCGTTATTGCAGAGGCGGCAAAACGATTAGAAGAAACGCACATACGAACAGTATTATTTATTGATGAAATTCACCGGTTTAATAAGGCGCAACAGGATGCATTACTTCCGCATGTGGAAAAAGGTACGGTTATTTTTATCGGAGCTACTACTGAAAATCCGTCATTTGAAGTTATTTCTCCTCTTTTGTCGAGAAGTCGTGTATTAGTGCTTCATGCATTAACTGAAGACGAATTGAAGGCGATTGCCGCAAGAGGCCTGCACTATGTAAAAAGAACAATAACTGATGAAGCGTTGTCTGCTCTTTTGGCGTTTTCCAATGGAGATGCAAGACAGGTACTCACAATTATAGAAATTGCTTCAAAATTAAATACCAATAAAAAATTGGAAGTGGCTGACATTGAAGAAGCGGCGCAACGAAAGATGCTTCAATATGATAAGCTTGGCGACGAACATTACAACACTATTAGTGCCTTCATTAAATCCATGCGTGCAAGTGATACTGACGCGGCACTGTATTATCTGGCACGAATGGTCAGAGCAGGAGAAGACCCGTTGTTTATCGCACGGCGTATGGTGGTATTTGCATCGGAAGATATCGGTATGGCTCAGCCAACCGCCTTGGTCGTTGCCAACGCGGTGTTTCGCGCATGTGAGACAATAGGACCACCGGAATGTCAGGAAAATCTGGCACATGGGGTTGCGTACCTCTGCAAAGCGCCGAAAAATAGAGATGCATACAATGCCTATATGTCCGCATTATCAGACGTTGACGCGTTTGGCAATGTACCGATACCATTATCTATCCGAAATGCGCCGACAAATCTGATGAAGGATTTAGGATATGGAAAAGGATATGATACGTATTCTCGTGATAGTTTTTTGCCTGACAAATTAAAAGGAAAAAAATATTATCCAAAAAATACAACATAACTATATGAAGCAAGAACAATCAGCGGGTGCGGTCATCATACGGAATTTGTCAAACACATGGGAAGTCTTGTTAATCCGCGATATGAAAGGCATACTGACATTTCCAAAAGGGTTTATGGAGCTTGGGGAAGAGGCAAAACAAACAGCCAAGCGCGAGGCAACTGAAGAAACAGGTATTACGAACATAACACTTCTGTCAGACCTTCCTAAGGTTTCCTATTTCTATACAAGAGACGGCCAATCAATCAAAAAACAGGTGCAATATTTTCTATTCCTTTCCGACAAAGAGGAGCACCTCACGCCGCAAATTGAAGAAGGAATTACAGAAATTGTATGGATGCACATGGATAAGGCGCTTGCGCTCATTGGGTACGAAAAATCAAACAAACCGGTGCTGACTGCAGCCAACACATATATCACAGAAACCATGAAAAAAAAACACGTATGAAAGTCATTTTACACGGAGATAATACTGAAAGTTCGCGAAATGAATTTATTCATCTAAAAACAGCGAATACACATATGGATATTCGTGAGCTTGTCGGTAAAGAACTTGATGAAACGCTCCTCACGCAAGCAGTCGAATCTAACTCGTTATTTGGTGACACCACTAGCATCTTTATTGAAAATCTGTTCAGTCCATTGGGCAAAAAAATAAAATTAGCCACCGTGTATGCAAATATTCTAAAAACGTCGGATAAACAAACAACGATTGTTATTTGGGAATCAAAAGTTTTAGGAAAAGAAATTTTAGGACTTTTAGCACCGGAAATATCAGAACGTCTTTTCGCGTATCCAAAAATTATTTTTTCATTTCTTGATTCATTACAGCCTATGGGTAGCAAAAAAAGCCTAATGCTTCTTGAGGAACTGCTCAGCACCGAAAGCTCGGAACTTATTTGGAGCATGCTGATCTCCCGTGTGCGAATTCTTATACAAATGAAGGATTCTGTGATACCGGAACGCATGTCTTCGTGGCAGGCATCGCGTTTGACAAACCAGACGCGCTTGTTTACGATGGATAAACTGCTCGATATGCATAAAACCTTACTCACTTCTGAATATCAATTAAAACAGGGGAATTCCCCATATACCACGGCAGATAATCTAAACGTATTTGTTGCAGCACTATAAAGGAGGACATATGAAAACAGACCTTTCCATTTTTAAGGATTACGATGTTCGCGGTACGTATCCAAACCAAATTAACGGGGAGATCGCTTCTGAAATAGCACACGCAATTGTACGAAAATTTCATCCAAAAACCATCGCTATCTGCCGCGATATGCGACTTTCCGGTGAGGAAATCAGAAACGGGTTCGCATCTGTATTTAGCACACTTGGCGTTGCTGTTTTTGACGCGGGAGTTGTCGGAACAGAGATGCAGTACTACATTGCAGGAACCAAGGATTATGATTTGGTCATTATGATTTCAGCTTCACATAATCCGCCTGAATATAACGGTTTTAAAATGGTACTAAAAGGACCAATCGCTGTTACCAGCGACAGCGGTATGTATGAGGTGCGTGATCTGATTAAGGAAGGTCCGCTTCCTGTTGCAGAGACGGCAGGAACAATAACCATGATTGATGTTTGGGATGAATGGAAGAAAAAAGTGCTATCTCTTGTGGATGGCACGACTTTTAAAAAGATGAAAATAGTTGTTGATGCCGGAAACGGTATGGCGGGTAAAATCATTCCAGCAATTTTTGAAGGATTACCATTTGAACTTGTTCCACTTTACTTTGATCTCGACGGTCATTTTCCCAATCATACGCCAAATCCGCTGATTCCAAAAAATAATGAAATGCTGCAGAAAACCATTCTTGAAACGCATGCTGATCTCGGTCTTACGTTTGACGGTGATGCTGACCGTATGTTTTTGGTTGATGACAAAGGAAGAATGGTGAGCGGAACAATTACCACAGCACTTCTTGCAAGATATATTTTAAAGAAATATCCAGGTGAGACTATTTTGTATAATGCAATTTGCGGTCGTATTGTTCCTAAAATTATCACTGACTTCGGAGGAAAACCACAACGGGTTCGTGTAGGGCACAGTTACATAAAGACCTACATGAAGGAAACAGGCGCAATTTTTGCAGGTGAACATTCAGGACATTATTACAATCGTGATTTTTACCGTGCAGAAAGCGGCGTATTAACAGCGCTTATGGTATTGTCACTTTTGGGAACTGAAACAAAAAAACTGTCAGAATTTGTGGATGAACTTGATATCTATCCCGCAAGTGGAGAAATTAATTTCACCACGGATAAAATTCCAGAGATCATTGAACGAATTCGGACAGGCTTTACTGATGCAACAAGTAAAGATGAATTGGATGGCATGTCTGTTTGGTACCCAACCTACTGGTTTAATGTGAGGGCATCAAAAACGGAGCCGGTTATCAGATTAAATGTGGAAGCAGATACTAAAGAAATTCTAGAAACAAAAACAAATGAATTAATGGAGTTTATGAAATCCATGGGAGCAATTGTCAAATAACTATTTTTACACACCTTGGTATTAATTATTTATAAAAAAGGAGAGCTATGGCACAACTAGATGATATTGAAGCACAAATAAAACTGGACGTATCACAAACCTACGAATCTATCGTATCGTTTCCAAAACAATGTCAGCACGCATTTGATGCTACAGCAAATTTGGTTGTTCCCGCTTCTTATAAAGATATTGATAAGATTCTGATGACAGGCATGGGTGGATCAGGCCTTGGAGCACGCATTATCGAATCTGTGTATGCAAGCAACCTGAAATATCCGGTCATCAGATATAACGGGTATGGGCTGCCTGCATGGGTAGATGATAAAACTCTGGTTATCTGCTCCAGTTTTTCAGGAACCACTGAAGAAACAATTTCCAACGCAAAAAGTGCAATTGAAAAGAAAATGAAGTGGATGGCAATCAGCGCTGGGGCTGAACTTATTGCACTCGCTAAAGCCGAAGGTGTGCCGTATTACCAAATCGAACCAACATATAATCCGTCCAAACAACCTCGTCTTGCCATCGGCTATTCCGTTGTTGGACAACTTCGACTGGTCGCAGCAGACGGAATTATCTCGTTTGGTCAAAAGGAGATTGATGCAAGTGTAGCACGCATGAACTCAATTATTGATGCCCAAAAGAGAGAGAATACTACTGTAACAAACCCTGCAAAACAACTTGCAAGTGCAATTGCCGAAAAGCAAGTGATTTTTGTCGGCGCAAGTCATTTGATAGGCGCTATTCATACAATAAAAAATCAGATGAATGAGAATGCAAAACATTTGTCTCATCTTCACGAAATTCCGGAGCTCAATCATCATTTGATGGAAGGATTGGCATTTCCTGCAATCAATAAAGAAAGTGTCATTTTCTTTTTGATAGTGTCTGATTCTTATTCCGAATCTATTAAGAAGCGGTTTGCCATCACGAAAGATGTTATTGAGCAAAATGGTATTGAGGTGGTTGAGTATCATGTAACTGCGGGTGATGCATTGGTCGAATCCTTTGATGTCATCCAATTTGGTGCGCTCATCAACTATTATTTATCAATGTTGCATAATATAGACCCAGCACCAATTCCATGGGTTGACTATTTTAAGACGCAGTTAGGTCAACCATTAGGCGAATTTAAGTAAGCCCTCTTGCACGAATTGATATTTTTCTCCATACTGAATATATGGCGAAAAAATTCGTTGTTTGGTTTCGTGATGTCGGTCGTGATGATATTCCGCTCGTAGGTGGAAAAGGGGCAAATTTAGGAGAAATGACAAAGGCGGGATTTCCTGTACCGAACGGATTCATTGTCACTGCAGACGCGTATTACCAATTCTTAGATGAGAATAAGCTTCGGACAAAAATTGAGACGCTTTTAACAGGTTTAGACGTTTCTAACTCAAAAAAATTGGATGAAGTCGCAACAAAAGTCCGATATATCATCGAACACGCGCCAATTCCAAAGGATATTGCGCAAAAAATCTTCCAATCATATTTTCAGCTGGAAAAAGGAGTATTCAAACATCCGCTTGTTGCAGTCAGGTCTTCCGCTACCGCTGAGGATTTACCAACAGCCTCATTTGCAGGGCAACAGGAAACATTCCTGAATGTACAGGGTGAAGCAAATCTATTGGAAAAAATTCGAGAATGCTGGGCATCTTTATTTACGGGTAGGGCTATTTTTTACCGCGCTACCAATCATTTTGACCACTTCCGCGTTGGTATTGCAGTGCCGGTTCAAAAAATGGTGGAATCAGATACGTCAGGCATTATGTTTACTATTGATCCGGTTACAAATAATAAGGATCATGTGGTTATTGAAGCGATCTACGGATTAGGCGAAATGATTGTGCAGGGAATGGTGACTCCCGATCATTATGAAGTAAACAAAAAAACAAATGAAATTGTGAAAAAGATTGCAAAAACACAAGAAAAGAAAATGATGAAAAAGGGCAATAAGAATGTCATCCTCACCTTACCAAAAGCAGTTGGAGAGCAGTATAAACTGACAGATGCACAAATTATTGACCTCGCAGACATAGGAAAAAAGCTGGAAGCGCATTATTATTTTCCTCAAGATAGCGAATGGGCAATTGAAAAAAATAAGATTTATATTGTGCAAACACGTCCAGTGACTACAACAGGAATGAAATCAGAAAACGCGCACTCCTCTGTCATTAAAGAAGAGGATGTCATCGCAACCGGTGATCCGGCAAGTCCCGGCATTGCATCAGGACCGGTCAAAATTTTACAAAGCGCGAAGGAAATAGAAAAAATCCGACTCGGTGACATATTGGTTGCCGAACAAACAAATCCGGATTATGTTCCTGCAATGAAAAAGGCAGCGGCAATTGTAACCGAGCGCGGCGGCAGAACGTCACATGCGGCAATTGTTTCGAGGGAACTTGGTATTCCAGCGGTGGTTGGTACAGAAGGCATCATGAAAAAAGCAAAAGACGGAATGATCGTAACGGTAAACGGATCAACCGGCATCATATCAAAAGGCGGATTAACCGCACACTCCTTAAAAATACCGGTGACACAGCAGGTAAAAGTGCACAGAAAAACCGCGACAAAAGTATATGTGAATCTTGCTGAACCGGAGCGGGCGACTACGATTGCCAGAATGGATGTAGATGGTGTTGGACTACTGCGCGCTGAGTTTATGATCGCAGGCATCGGCATTCACCCCAAAAAACTTATTGCAGATCATAAAGAACAGGTGTTTATTACGACGTTGTCTGAACAGCTTGCGACATTCTGTAAGGCATTTTCTCCGCGCCCCGTCATATATCGCGCAACAGATTTCAAAACGAACGAATATAGAAGCCTGAAAGGCGGCGCTTTGTATGAACCGGAAGAATCTAATCCTATGCTTGGATTCAGAGGGGCGTCAAGATACATTGCGGATAAAAAAGTTTTTGAAATGGAACTTGCGGCCATTAAGGAAGTACGTAATAAACACCGGTTAAAAAATCTGTGGTTTATGGTTCCCTTTGTAAGGACGCCTGAAGAGCTCTTAGCGGTTAAACAAATTTTAGCCGCAAACGGCCTCACAAGAAGTCCAAGCTTTAAGCTGTTCTTAATGGTAGAGATTCCAACCAATGTCATACGGCTGGATGAATTTTTAGACGTTGGTGTTGATGGCGTCTCCATCGGATCCAATGACCTCACCATGCTTATTATGGGAACGGACAGGGATAACAGCGAAGTTGCCAAAGCATTTAATGAACAGGATCCTTCTGTTTTGTGGGCGCTTGAAAAAACAATTAAAACGTGTCAAAAAAGAAACGTTACGTGCTCCATTTGCGGTCAGGCACCGTCAGATTATCCGGATCTTGTTGAAAAACTCGTCAAATGGGGTATTACCAGCGTATCTCTGAATGCTGACGCGGTCGATCATGTAAGGGAAACGATATTCCATGCGGAACAGCAATTAGTTGCACATACATAACTATGGATACACAAACAGATACAAAAATTTACGGGGTGTACGCACGTGAGATTATCAATTCCTGCGCAACGCCGACAATCGAAACGACGGTGGTGCTCAATAGCGGGTATCGCGGTACTGCGTCTGTGTCAACCGGCCTTGCGCCGGGGAAATATGACGCCTTAGAACTTCGTGATCATGATGAAAAACGGTTTAACGGTATGGGTGTAATACAAGCCGTTGGTATTTCAAACACAACAATTTCATCTGCACTTAAAGGAAAACAGGCGGACGATCAGTCGCTTATAGATAAAACACTGATTGAACTTGATGGCAATGCCGCAACGAAAGCAACACTTGGCGCAAACACCATGCTTGCTGTGTCACAGGCTGTTTCGGTAGCAGCGGCAAACGCACGACGCACCCCTTTGTACGAATACATAAATGCGATATTTTCTCAATACATTCCAACGCCAATCTCGCGAATTCCTACGCCGATATTTAATCTTATAAACGGAGGGAAACACGGGGCGGGAAATTTGAACTTTCAGGAGTTTCAGATTATCCCTGCATCAAATAAATCATTTGCGGACGGGTATCAAATGGGAGTGGAATTATATAGGGCAGTGCAAAAAATTTTGGCGTTTCGAAATGCCGGGCATTCTGTCGGTGATGAGGGCGGGTTCACTCCAAATTTATTTACCAACACGGACGCAATCGAAATTATTTTAGAGGCAATCCGTTCCTCTCCCTATCAATTTGGTGTCGATGTATTTTTAGGACTCGACCTCGCTGCATCTTTGTTTAAAACAGATCAGGGATATCTTATTAAAGACAGAGCGCTTGCATACTCGACCAAGGAATTTATTCAATATCTTAAAGATATTCATGCAAAATATCATATTTTGTACTTGGAAGATCCCTTAGAACAGGACGATTGGAACGGATGGGCGACTATAACCAAAGAAATGGATAAAGACACGCTTATTGCGGCAGATGATTTGCTTGCAACAAATAAATCGCGGGTAGAACGGGCAATAGCGGAAAAAGCGTGTTCAGCAATGCTTGTAAAACCAAATCGCGTGGGCACCTTAACTGAGGTATTTGCAACCATTGCACTTGCAAAGAAAAGTGGAATGAAATGTATTATTTCGCATCGCTCCGGTGAAACAAACGATACGTTTCTTGCCGACTTGGCTGTTGGTGTTCAATCGGATTCTGTAAAGTTTGGCGCACCCGCAAGAGGTGAACGTGTTGCAAAATACAACCGGCTGCTCGAAATTATGATACAAAAATTTCCAAAAAATATATGATCGATACATCATTTTTGAAACGAAATAATACCGTATTGCTGCTCGCGTATGATCAGGGGTTTGAACACGGGCCTACAGATTTTAATGAAAAAAATGTTGACCCTGAATATATTCTCACTATCGCTCGCGATGCCGACGTATTTACAGGCATTATTTTTCATGAAGGCATTGCGGAAAGCTATTATCGAAAGGGTGTAGAAAAAGTACCACTTATTCTGAAACTCAACGGCAAAACATCGCTCCATCCGGGGGTTGAACCATATAGTCCGCAGCTTTGTTCTGTCAGTGAAGCCATCAGGCTCGGGGCGAAAGCAGTCGGATATACTATATATATTGGAAGTGAACATGAGGCGGTGATGATGAAAGAGTTTAGTGTCATAGAAGATGAGGCGCATAAGGAGGGACTTCCTGTTATTCTTTGGGCATACCCTCGAGGCAAATCCATTGTTGGAAAAGAAAATTCCCGTGAAATCGTTGCTTATGCCGCCAGACTCGGTTTGGAACTGGGTGCGGATTTTGTCAAACTTCCCTATACCGGTGATCCGGAGTCCTATGCATGGGTGGTGAAAGCAGCGGGGAAAACCGGCGTGTTGGTACAAGGAGGTTCAAAAACGAATGAGAAGGAGTTTTTAACGGAAATCCGTGATTGCAAAACAGCAGGAGTCGCAGGATTTGCCATCGGGCGGAATATTTGGCAGTCCGATGATCCGGTGTCTCTTGCCAAAAAAATTGCGAATATTGCATATGAATCATAAATCAGTTGTTGTTATCGGCGACGTCACCATAGATGTATTTTTAACGCCAAAAGCAGGAGAAGCATCCTGTCAAATGAAACAGAACGAAAAATTCCTTTGCTTTTCGTATGGTGACAAAATACCTGTTGAAAGCGTCACGTACTTAACAGGCGGCAACGCGGCAAACGTTTCTATAGGCTTGAGGCGTCTTGATATTCCTGCGTCAATTTATACAACAATAGGCACGGACAGTGTCAGTAAAATGATATATGAACATTTGGAACTAGAGCAGATAAATACTCAACATGTGACCATGAAAGCAGGAATTGCCTCGAATTACTCAACAGTCATTGTGTATCAGGGGGAACGAACTATTCTCACCTATCACGCACCAAAAACATATACATTTACCAAAGAGCCCTGTACTGATTGTTATGTATACCTTACCTCCATGGGTGAAAACTTTATGTCCTTCTATCGGGATCTTATCAATCAGTTAAAAGAAAATCCCGGAGTGACGTTATTTTTTAATCCGGGAAGTTTGCAGGTACGTGCACCTATAGAAGATATTCATTTTATTTTATCCAGAACTAATACATTATTCGTCAACCGTCAGGAAGCCGAAATTTTTTCCGGACTGAGCGATAGTGAAACAAAAGAAAAAGAATTATTACAGACGCTCGCACATTTGGGGCCGCAACACATTGTCATCACAGACGGAAAACAAGGCGTATTTGCATACAACGGCTCGGAATACTATCGAAGTTCCGTGATACCGGTAACAGTGGTGGAAAAAACAGGAGCGGGTGATGCGTTTAACTCGGCATTTGTTGCTGCAATATTAAAAGACCTATCATTCGAACAAGCGCTCCAATGGGGAACGATGAATGCAGCATCTGTTATTGGGTATGTGGGTGCACAAAAGGGACTACTTCATACAAAAGACATTGATGCATGGTCGCGAATATACACAGATGCAAAAGCCACCATTGAACGTTTTTAATTCCTTCTTGATTATTTGGCATTTTATCCTACAATGAGCGTTGTATGAGCGCAACGCAAGAAACACAAAGGTATTTAAAAACTTTTGAGGTTATTCCGTATATTCGAGAATACGATGAGAGCCATATCACAGCTGACGGAAAATTTTTAGAAATAGATCTTGCGGGCCAAAAATTCCCTCTGGAACTGAGGAATGTTGGAGGCGAAGAGAATCCAATCTATATTGCGTGGCTTGATACACATCCGGATCATAAAGGTGTTCCTGTTGGTCTTTCCCATGCATCTGCAGTGGAACGGGCAGACTTGATTCTTGAAATGGTGCGTAAAGGACAAGAAGTGACAACAATAGTGACGCCGGATTCTTCAAAATCCCTTCCTTCAATTAAAGAAACAGTCGACATTGTTTCACACGCATTAGGCAAACATATTAATTACATTATTCTCCCGGGCGGTAGGGAGGAAAATGAAGTAGCGATAGAGTCAGCTATTGCACCTATTGCGTACCGGAATGTTACATCAGGTGATGCGGATAAATTTCTTGGAATTTCGGCGACTGATTTAGCAATTCTCCTACGGGACAATCGTTACGGAAAAGGTATTCTTACGATTGATGATGTATACACAACAGGAGGAACAGATATCGCGGTACAAAAAATATTGAATACTATTCTCCGCTTACCCGATACCGTGAGGCATCCGCTTGTTGTCCTTGCACGGGAATCAGAATACTTTGGGAAATATCCGCATCCTGCTCCTGATCATGTATTTTCAATTATCCATCTGCCGGAATTTACCCACGGATTTCATAACTAAATACAGCATTATCAAATAAAACACTCCCTATCATTTAAGAAAGACCAACAAATTGGTCGGGAGTGTTTTACACGTTCTGGTACAGGATCAAGAAGGAGAAGAGAATGAAACCTTCGGCAAAAAACATGGTTTCTAGGAATGTAGGTTTCGTTGCAAGCGGCGCACCGAGCATGCAGGCTACCTCTTCGGCAGTCATATTCAAAAACGCATGATACCCCATTTTTAATTGCAGATGATCACCAACAATGGTGTATGTAAAAACATTTCTTCCTTGCACGCAGGATCCAGATAACACGATTTTACCTTTTTCCGTATCAAGAGCAACAACATACACAGCATTATCAATTCGTAGCATAAACTTCTTTGTCTTCATTTTTCTCCCTTAATCTGTAATGTATGGACAGTCTTTTATACATCAAATTTCTGTTTGACGTCCAAAATCCTGTCCACACAAAACTGTACTTGGTAACGTGCAAAAAAGTATCACACTGCTTCTTGTATACATTGCAGACAATGTATAGACGCATGTGCTATTACTGAAGGAAAATATAACAAGAACCTCTGGAAGAAACAAGATATTAAAAAACAAGAACAATTTCACCTTTGGGATCGGCACAGGCGGTATGAGCATCTGCTATTGTTCCACGCCATACATCTTCATGCACTTTTGTAAGTTCTCTTACAACTGCAATTTGTTTTGACGAACCAAAAACAGCTTCCAAATCAACAAGCGTTAATGCAAGTTTATGTGGTGCGCAATAGGATATGACCGTGTTATCTGCAGTTTTCAGTTCTTCAAGCAATTTCATGCGGTGCGATTGTTTCTCCGGTAAATACCCGACAAATGTCCAGTGATTTACGGGAAACCCGGAAAGTTGGAGTGCCGGCAAGATTGCAGAAGCTCCCGGTACAGGTGTAACAGTAATGCCTCGCTTTATGGCAATTTGTACGAGTCGGTAGCCCGGATCAGAAATAAGCGGAGTACCCGCATCAGATACAAGTGCTACCCTTGTGCCGGATTCAATCATTGTGATGATTTCAGGAACAAGTTTTTCTTCGTTTTTATCGTGATACGCAATCAGTTTTGGTGTACTCGCTCCAACAAAAGATGGGAAACGCTCTTTTAAAATAGAAAGAAGTTGTCCTGTTTGTCTTGTGTCCTCGCATGCAATCACTTCAACAGAAAACAGCGTTTTTAGTGCGCGGATTGTTACGTCATCAATGTTGCCGATTGGCGTGGAAACCAAAAATAATGTACCCATGAAGCTATTATACCCGATTTAGGAAACAGAATACCGACGGATGACTCCCACGACCCGTCCCTGAATCTTTACGTGGGTTGTAAAAATAGGGGACATGGCGGAATTTGCAGGCATCAGCTTAATGCGATCTTTCTCAAAATAAATGCGTTTGAGTGTTGCAAATCCGTTCGGCAACAAGGCAACAACGATATCACCATTTTTTGCATCCTGTTGGTGCTGTACAACGACATAATCTCCATCTAAGATTCCATCTTCAATCATAGATGTTCCTTTTACTTGCAACACGTAATTTGCCTTTTCCTGACTGATCATGTTGGGCGCAACGGCCATATATTGACTAGGATCGGTGAACGGCTCAAGCGGCTGTCCTGCGGCAATGTAGCCTAGGATAGGGAGTTCAACAGCAGCTTCTGTAGACCCTGCGCGATATTGTGTTTTGATAATCTCAAGACCTCTTGCGGTACCATCCAATTTTTTAACAAATCCTTTATCCCGAAGACGGCTAATATGTTCATGCACTGTTGCAACGGAGCCGATTCCCACAGCTGCCCCCATTTCTTTGAGGGTAGGTGCGTACCCGTACCGTTGCATGAACTGCGTGATAAACTCTAAGAGCTGTCTTTCTTTCGGATAAAGTGTTGATGGCATAGTCGTATAAAAACCGAATGTGTGTTACTATTATTTGTAGTATTCCATAATAAACACGAACAGTCAATACTAGTAAACAGAAACAAACCATATCAAATTTGAAATAACCCGTACGGATTATATGAAACGATTTACATTATCAAGCTCAATGACTCCAACTGGTGATCAACCGGAAGCAATCGACGCACTTGTCAAAAAAATTATTGAAAACAAAAAGGATCTTGTGCTTGTCGGGGTCACAGGAAGCGGAAAAACGTTCACCATGGCCAATGTCATTGAGCGAGTGCAACGACCGACACTGATAATTTCGCATAATAAAACACTGGCTGCCCAGTTATATCAGGAGTTTCGGGATTTCTTTCCGGAAAATGCCGTTTCCTACTTTGTCTCCTATTACGATTAT
Organism: Microgenomates group bacterium; assembly: GCA_049287205.1. Taxonomy (GTDB): domain Bacteria; phylum Patescibacteriota; class Microgenomatia; order UBA10105; family UBA927; genus CAIJMI01. Next base: position 406,800 of record JBAQFJ010000001.1, on the reverse strand, counting down.
TATCAGCCGGAGTCCTATTTGCCCGCATCAGATACGTATATAGAAAAAGAAACACAAATAAATGAAGAAATCGATAAACTGAGGCTTGCCGCAACGGCAAATATCTTAACGCGACCTGACGCAATCGTCGTTGCATCCGTTTCCTGTATTTATAACATCGGTTCTCCGCGCGAATACGGACATTTTGCCCTAGAACTCAAAACAGGCATGAAAATCAGGCGGGAAGACATCATCACCCGATTAGTGCAGCTCCAATATGCGAGGAATGCCTGGGAAGTAAACCGCGGATTATTTCGTGTACGAGGGGAAACCATTGACGTATTCCCTGCATATGAGGATCAGCTCATTCGTTTGGAACTAGATAAAAATGTTTTAAAAACAATTGCGCACATCAACCCGACAACCGGTGATGTTATTGATACACAACCTGCAGCGCTCATATATCCAGCAAAACACTACATGACGGACCCAACAACATATAAAGAAGTCTTTAAAGTCATTCAAAAAGACATGGAACAACAAGTTGCCTTATTTAAAAGTCAGGGTAAGCTTATCGAAGCGCAACGCATATATGAACGCGTTACGCATGACCTCGAGATGATTGCTGAAGTAGGCTACACCAATGGCATTGAAAACTATTCACGGTACTTTGACGGACGAAAGCCGGGAGATGCACCGTTTACCTTGCTCGATTATTTTGAAGAGGCGACCAAAGACACACCTTGGCTTCTGTTCATCGACGAATCTCATATGACAGTTCCACAAATCAGAGGTATGTACAACGGAGACAGATCGAGGAAACAAACATTGGTAGACTATGGATTCAGACTTCCATCAGCAATGGATAATCGGCCGCTCACGTTTGACGAATTTTTGAGGCGCCGTCCGCAAACAGTCTATGTATCAGCAACACCCGATGATTGGGAGCTCTCACGGGCTGACACAGTCGCAGAACAGCTTGTGCGTCCGACAGGGTTGCTTGACCCAATTATTTCTATTCGTCCTGCTAAGGGACAGATTGCGGATCTTGAAATGGAAATTCAAAAACGAGTCAAATTGCATGAACGCGTCATTGTGACAACGCTCACCAAACAAATGGCGGAAGATTTAACTACGTATCTGAAACAAAAAAACATATTAGTTGAATTTATTCATTCTGACGTGCTCACAATGGAACGCACCGCAATTCTTGCAAATTTACGAAAAGGAAAGTTTGATGTCATTATTGGTGTAAACCTGCTTCGGGAAGGACTTGATCTTCCGGAAGTCTCACTTGTTGCAATACTGGATGCTGACAAAGAAGGATTTTTAAGAAGCAGAGTCAGTCTTATCCAAACAATGGGAAGAGCCGCAAGACACATCAAAGGTACCGTTATTTTGTATGCCGACGTTATGACAAAATCCATTACTGCGGCAGTAAATGAAGTTGAACGGAGACGAAGTGTACAGGAAACATATAACAAAAAATATCATATAACGCCGACTACAATCCAAAAACCAATCAGAATGGGACTCATTGCCGAGTGGACGGATGAAGCAAGGCGGAAAGAAGAAGCATACACGGATATGGATCTCTACACCGACAGTAAATTAGAATCCATGACCCCATTGGATAAAGATGCACTCGTTAAAAAAATGAGAAGCAGAATGCAACAATCGGCAAAAAATCTTAAATTTGAAGAAGCTATGCAAATTCGTGACTTTATCAGGAAGATAAAGTCATAAAAATGCGCTATAATAGACCCTTGCCACGGAACATTTCGCGGTATTTATTGTTGGTGTACCAATTCATCTATGGACGATAAAATTATTATTACAGGAGCCCGACAGCATAATCTCAAAAACATCACTTGTACGTTACCGAAAAATAAACTCGTGGTATTTACGGGAGTATCAGGATCAGGAAAATCATCTCTTGCGTTTGATACGATATACGCAGAAGGCCAGAGAAGATATGTTGAATCACTTTCTTCCTATGCACGGCAGTTTTTGGGAATTATGGATAAACCCGATGTCGACAACATTATAGGGCTTTCTCCCGCAATTTCCATTGACCAAAAATCCACGTCACATAATCCAAGGTCTACGGTCGGCACAGTTACAGAAATTTATGATTATATGCGTCTTCTCTATGCCCGCATTGGTCACCCGCATTGTTTGATCTGCGGCAGAGAAATTTCCAAAATGACTTCTTCACAGATCGTTTTAAAAATTCTGGAGGAAGCAAAGGAACAGTTGACCAGTGCCACAAAAAAAAGCGCATTCTTGATGATATTGTCTCCGGTAATACGCGACAGAAAAGGTGAATATTCGGGATTATTTCAAAATCTGAAGGCAAAAGGATATAAAACGGTTCGTGTCGACGGCGTATTCTACAATATTGATGAGGATGTGTTTCTTATTAAAACAAATAAACACTCAATTGATGTCGTTATTGATAAAGTAACCGTTGATAAACCAACGCTTCGTCATGAGGAAGGCAAAAAAACAATTATTTCCCGGCTTACTGACAGTGTTGAACAGGCGCTTGTTTTATCAGGGGGTCTTGTTGTTGTCGGTGCTGTCGGGGACGCTGCATTTACATTTCCTGAAAAGCCCAAAAAAATACATACAACCAGCTACTCAGAACATTTTTCTTGTCCTGTGGATGCAACATCAATTCCGGAGTTGGAGCCGCGCATGTTTTCCTTCAATACACCGCACGGTGCATGTCCAACCTGCGGAGGGATTGGCTATATTCTGACTGTCGATCCAACCATGATGTTCAGCGAGGAACTTTCCATATCAGAAGGCGGAGTGCTTCCGTTTGCCAACACATTTGAACACGACACATGGTTTTCCAGAGTTATCACAACCGTTGCTACAGCCACAGGCATTGATATAAAAAAACCAATCAAACAATTGACAAAAAAACAAAAAGATATTCTTCTCTATGGAACAGGAGATGAGGTATATACCGTCGAAGGCACAAACAGATTCGGCGAAGTTACGACCATCCACGAATCATTCCACGGATTTATCGCTGAAATGAAAAAACGACATAAGGAGACAACAAGCGCTTGGGTACGGGAAGAAATCGAAAAATTTATGCGTGAAGAAATTTGTGAAACCTGCCACGGCGCACGCTTAAAAAAAGATGTGCTGACGGTGACTGTTGACGGATTTTCGATTCATGATGCCACACAACTCTCCATTACCGAATCTGAACATTGGGCACGAAGACTGCAGGCAAATGAAAAGGGCATCTTAAGCGACAGGGAACAGACAATCGCAGAACCGATTTTAAAGGAAATTCAAACACGATTAAAGTTTTTGCTTGACGTGGGACTTTCCTATCTCACCCTCGCTCGTGGTGCAATATCCTTATCAGGTGGAGAAGCACAACGTATCAGACTTGCTTCTCAAATCGGTTCCGGACTCTCCGGTGTATTATATGTGCTTGATGAGCCATCCATCGGACTCCATCAACGGGACAATAAACGACTCATTGATACCTTAAAACACCTCCGAGATCTTGGAAACACAGTGATTGTGGTGGAACATGATCGGGAAATGATGGAGAATGCTGATCACATTGTCGATTTTGGACCGGGTGCAGGAAATTTAGGCGGGCAAATTGTGGCAGCCGGAACACATGATGAACTCCTGAAAACGAATTCTTTAACCGCCGAATATTTATCAAATAAGAAAATAATTACACGATCATTCACGGGATTTAGCCATCTCCAAATTCCCGATAAGACAGAAGATGAACATGCAAAACTGACACTGGTACATGCGACACATAATAATCTGAAAAACGTCACCGTTTCCATACCGCTCGGTAAATTGGTTTGTGTCACGGGATTATCCGGAAGCGGCAAATCCTCACTTATTGTTGACACATTGTTTAAGGCGATGCAACGCCATTTTAGTCCGATGGTAAAAGATAAACCGGGAAGCTATGAACGCATTGACGGTTTGGAAAAAATTGATAAAACAATTCTCATTGACCAGTCACCAATCGGAAGAACACCCAGAAGCAATCCCGCAACATACACGGGTCTATTTACCTATATCCGTGAATTATTCGCAATGATGCCTGAGGCAAAAGCAAAAGGGTATACCGGCGGAAGATTTTCTTTTAATGTAAAAGGCGGCAGATGCGAAGGGTGTGAAGGAGAAGGCCAAAAACGAATTGAGATGCAATTTCTCTCTGATGTTTTTGTCACATGTGAAGTCTGTCATGGATTGCGGTATAACCAAGAAACGTTAGAGGTGTTATATCATGGAAAAAATATTGCCGACGTGTTAGCAATGAGTATTGACGAAGCAGTCACCTTCTTTAAAAGTCATTCGGGTGTTGCGGAGAAACTAAAAACACTGCAAGACGTGGGACTCGGGTATATGAAACTCGGTCAGTCCGCAACAACACTCTCAGGAGGAGAGGCGCAACGGGTAAAACTCGCAACTGAACTTTCACGCAGAGCTACAGGAAAAACAGTGTACGTGCTTGATGAGCCAACCACAGGACTCCATTTTTCCGATCTTGAGAAACTCTTGCATGTGCTCGACCGGTTAACCGCCTATGGAAATACCGTTATCGTTATTGAACACAATTTGGATATAATAAAGAATGCGGACTGGATAATTGACATGGGACCTGAAGGGGGAGACGGAGGAGGAAAAATTATTGCCGAAGGGTCACCGACCGCAATTGCAAAAAATCCGCTGTCAGCAACAGGTGCGTTCTTAAAAACATTAGTATGAAAAAAATAGCACTGCGTCTTCTGTATTTTTTTATTGCGCTATCTCTTTATTTTATCCCGTCAACCATCCTACAGGCTGCAGATTTCCAAGCGGATTATGATACACAATATGCTGTTTCTCCAACGGGAACAACGATTGTCACGCAGAACATAACGCTTACGAACAAACAATCGAATCTGTATCCAAAGCAATATACCATTTCCATTGACAGCGAAAATATAAAAAACGTCATTGCTTATGATCAAAAGGGCGTTATAACACCAAAAATTACACAGCAAGACGGCACAACAAACATCACGGTGCAATTTAACGAAAAAATTGTCGGTATCGATAAAAAACTTGTGTTTAATATCCGATATGAAAATGCTGATATAGCTCGCCAACTCGGCAATATCTGGGAAATTCATATTCCTGGAGTAGAAAATGACGAAAGTTTGGGTGAATATACTGTATCGCTCCAAACACCCGCATCTTTTCCTCAAAACGCATACATGACACCGCTCCCTGCTTCAGGAAATCGTTGGACAAAAGAACAACTGATCTATGGCGGCATTAACGCTGCATATGGAGAATTTCAATCTTATGTTGCCAATCTTACCTATCCGCTGGAAAACGACACATTATCAGCAAAACTACTGACACTAACCATACCCGCTGACAACGCATACCAAACAATCAGCATTGATTCCGTAACTCCCAAACCAAAAGAAATGAAAAAGGATGCGGATGGCAACTGGATTGCGTCATTTGAATTAACCGCAAAACAACGCGTTGATGTTGTCGCAAAACTTCACATACAAACATATAACAAACCAAAAACTACATACAGTGAGACAGTGTCAGACGTACAAGCGTATCTGAAACAAGACCGGTATTGGGAAACGCAAAACAGTACCATACAGGATTTAGCGAAAAAATATACCACGCCACGTGCCATCTACAACTATGTTGTTGAAACGCTGAATTATCAAAAAAACGACACGGATGAAACAATCAGAAAAGGTGCTGTTACAGCGCTTACAGATCCTAATACAAGTGTTTGTACCGAATTTACCGACCTTTTTATTGCTCTTGCCCGTGCCGCAGGAATTCCTGCGCGGGAAGTCATAGGCTATGCATACACAACAGATACCCGGCTTCGTCCATTGTTAACAGGATCTGACGTATTACATGCTTGGCCAGAATATTACGACGGCACGCGGAAACAGTGGGTACAAATTGATCCGACGTGGGCGCATACAACGGGGGGTATTAACTACTTTGATGTGTTTGATTTTAACCACATCGCATTCGTCATTCATGGCATTTCCAGCGAAACACCGTATCCCGCCGGATCATACAAAGAAGGAACAATTCCCCGAAAAAATGTTTCCGTCACTTTTGCTCCTGTGGTAAAAACTATCGCGAATGCGAGTTTTAGAACAACATTTCTTTTGCCATCCAGTGTGCATGCGGGTAAAAGTTTAGACGGATCCATACAGATAGAAAACTTAGGAAATGTTACTGCGCCGGAAGTCAATATCGCAGTCGACGCCAATCCCTATGTTTTGCACGTGACAAACACCGAAAAAGCGGTGCCGCCATTCGGCATTTTGACTGTACCGATTCATATTCCAATAACTAGCTACGTTGCAACGGGAAAAGGCACAATCGATGTATCGGTAAACGGCGAAATTACCAGTTTTACCTATACGGTAACACCGATGTATTGGCTGCTTATTCCGATTGGTTTTGCAGGTATTAGTTTCATTTTATGTATATGGTGGATTTTAAGAAAAAAATAGCCGAACTTCCAACAACCCCGGGAATCTATTTGTATAAAGACAATACAGGCATTGTTATCTATGTCGGAAAAGCGGTGAACCTCAAGCGCAGAGTCAAACAATATTTTGAAAAAAGAGAGACGCTGTCCCCCAAAACCCAGCAACTTGTTGATCACATTGCCACCGTCTCAACCGTGAAGACCATTACAGAATTTGACGCACTTATTCTTGAGGCAAGTCTTATTCAAAAATTTCAGCCAAAATATAATATGATTGCGAAGGACGACAAAAGTCCTATATATATTGCCATCCCCACTCTGCAGTCAATGCCACGCATTACGCTTGCAAGAAAACCGGAAACTGTGGATAAACATGTGTTTTATGCAGGGCCGTTTCAATCAACGCGTGTCGCACGATCAATCCTGCGTTCCATCAGGAGATGTATTCCATTTTGTACACAAAAAATACGGAATGGAAAACGCTGCTTTTATACACACATCGGATTGTGTAATCCCTGTCCTTCAGAAACTGAAAAAATGCAGGATGCGCAGCTGCAAAAATATAACGTTCAGACATATCGGAAAAACATCTTCCGCGTTATACGGATCTTAAAAGGAAAAATTCTTCCCATTATTTCAGAATTATCAACCGAAATGAAATTGCTGTCTGAACACGAACAATATGAACAAGCCGCCGTTATCCGTGATCGGATAGAACACATAAAACAATTGTTGCAGACACATTTTGATCCATCACTCTACATGCATGACATGGTAACGATCGGAGAAACGATAGAACAGGAATCCAATGATCTTCAAAATATTTTGCTTTCAGCCTACCCGGACATGCAAGCAATTCACAAAATTGAATGTATAGATATATCCAATACGTCAGGTACACTTCCTGTGGGATCACTTGTAGTCATGGTAGACGGCATCATTGATCGCGCTCAATATCGCAGGTTCGCCATTCGCGGAAGCACCGGACAAAATGATACGGCGATGATACATCAGGTGGTTACACGACGGTTGAAACATACGGAATGGCCCTATCCCGATGTATTACTGATAGATGGCGGCAAAGGACAGGTCAAGGCTGCACAGCTTGCTTTAAAAACTGCGGGCGTATCTCTTCCTGTTGTAGGACTTGCAAAACGGTACGAATCACTCGTTCTACCGGTGCGAACCATCCTCACACTTGTACACATGCAAAACGACCGTCCCGCCATCCGATTACTGGAACGCATTCGGGACGAATCACACCGGTTTGCCATCACATACCACAAACTTAAACGCGCAAAAGACTTTATTAAATAGGGGAGACTACATATTTTTAAAATTGATTCTCCATATCTAATCTGATAGCATTGATATATGAAATACTTCATAAAAACGTGGGTGTTCTATGTGTTTGCCCTGTGGCTGACAAAAGAGGTATTCCCTGCGTTTGTTATTGAAGGCAGTTGGATAACAGTATTTTTGTCAGGCTTTATCTTATCGCTGTTAATGTTGGTTATTAAACCGATTCTTAAAATACTTTTTATTCCTATTAATATTTTGACATTTGGACTTCTTTCTTGGGTGGTAAATGTGGCAGTCATCTATTTGTTGACGATATTCGCACCAAATGTATCTGTGACCGCGTGGTATTTCCCGGGAATTGCGTGGCAGGGATTTGCTATACCGGGCACACAACTTTCCTATATACTCTGTCTTGTCATTACTGCAGTGGGTGTAACGTCCATTACAAATTTTCTTGAAAACATAACAGAATCATGAAAACAGCATCATTGCCCAAAATTGTATGTATCGGCGGAGGAACAGGAACATTTGTCGTTCTTAAAGGCTTAAAACAACACCCCTGTAAATTAAGCGCTGTTGTTTCCATGAGTGACAGTGGAGGAAGCAACAAGCGTATTCGAGATGAATTCGGATTATTGCCAACATCAGATATCAGACAGTGTCTTGTGGCACTTTCAGATGAAAACAAAGAAAAAGGCCTGCTCCGAAAACTGTTCATGTACCGGTTTGAAAAAGGAGAAGGCATTTCCGGCATGACATTTGGTAATTTATTTATGGCGGCACTTTCTGATATTTTAGGAAGCCAGGAAGAGGCAATTCGACAGACCGGAAAAGTACTCCGCATTCACGGATCAGTCATTCCCGTATCATTCACAAAAACAAATTTAACCGCCACATATGAAGACGGTACCACCTTAAATGAAGAACATGTCATTGATGAACCGGATCACGAAGGGTCGCTTAAAATTACAAAACTTACGTTAGATCCGCCGGCTACAGCGAATACCGAGGCAATTGCCGCTATCCAGTCTGCAGACTGTGTCATTTTAGGGCCGGGAGACCTGTATACAAGCGTTCTGCCGAATCTCCTCGTTACGGGTATTCCGGAGGCGATCAAACAAACGTCTGCAACCGTTGTGTATATTATGAATTTAATGACAAAATACGGTCAAACGTATAATTTTAGTGCCGCGGATCATTTGCGGGTTTTAGAGGAATATCTTGGCAAACGAATTAATGTCGTTGTCGTAAACAACAGCACACTTCCCAAAGAAGCATTGGATCTGTATGCAAAGTATCAGGAATTGCCGGTCGTTGATGATCTTGATGAAAAAGGGAATACCTATACCATTGTTCGAGATGATGTTGCAAGTTCGGTTGTAACAACAAAATCATCATCCGACGTGCTCATTCGAAGTTTAATCCGGCACGATAGCGAGAAACTGGCGAGTGTGTTAGTATCGATTTTAGAGAAAACAGTATGAAAACAGCACTTCTTATTTTTGAACTCATTATTGCAATTGCTTTAATCGGATTAATATTATTGCAAAACGGTAAGGGTGGATTATCCGCAGGGGTATCAAGTGATACGTATCGGACGAAACGGGGTGCAGAAAAAGTAATTTTCACCGCAACCATTGTCACAGGCATCATTTTTTTTGTTATATCAATCATAAACTTACTCGTTATATAACTCTATGAGTCTTTTACGACGCGGCCGCTTCCTTTTTTGGGCAGCCCGCGAACTAAGCAAAAAATATACACGATCCCTTATCATCGGTATTTTTCTGGGATTTGCTGTCATGCTTTTCCTATGGAAAGTGTTTCCCATTATCCGCGTTTCTCAATTAAACCCCATACGGAGAATTGGCTACGTCGGCGATTATTCACCAAGTAACCTGCCTTTGGATATACAAAAAAAAATCAGCTATGGATTAACTGACGTTGGATCAGACGGAAAAGCCATCCCTGCGCTTGCAACGTCTTGGGAGGCAACGGACAGCGGAACGCTCTACACGTTTCATCTTAAACCAAATGTTCTCTGGCACAATAACAAACCGGTTGTAGCACAAAACATCAACTACAACATTAACAACGTCACTTTTACCGCACTTGATGCCAGCACCATACAGGTAAAACTTCCGAACGCATTTAGTCCGTTTTCCGTACTTGTGTCTAAACCAATATTTATGGAAAACCTTACAGGATTTGGTGACTATAGTATACGGACGATCCGACTAAAAGGCGATCGTATTACCTATCTGAAACTGTCGTCAGCTCAAGATGACGCACTTCCCGCAATTGAATATCGATTCTATAGAAATGAATCGCAGGCGATTCTCGCGTATAAACTCGGAGAGATTGATGAAGTAGCTGGAATCAGTGAGATAGATCAGTCTTTTGAAAAATGGAAAAACACGACTATTCAAAAAACAGTGAATAAAAACCGCGTTATTACATTATATTTTAATGTGAAAGACCCGATTCTAAAGGATAAACAGGTCAGGCAAATGCTTGCATATGCGGTACCCGATCTCGGCTACACACGGGCTTATTCACCAATTGCAGCAACCTCATGGGCATACACAGACGATATCAAGCATTATGATACCGACCTAAAGCAGGCAAGTAAGCTTCTTGCTTCAACAAAAATCGGAACGTCTTCGGCAGAACTGACGCTCACAACATACTCACAATATCTGCCAGTAGCGCAGCAATTAGTTAAAGCATGGCAAGATCTCGGACTAAATATTAACATACGAACAGCAAATACTATCGGCGACCCGTATCAGATTCTGCTTTCGGCGCAGGATATTCCAACAGATCCGGATCAATACATCTATTGGCACTCTACACAAATGTATACAAATATATCTGGTCTTTCCAATCCAAAAATAGATAAGCTGCTCGAAGACGGCCGTATCGAACAAGACCAGGAAAAAAGAAAACAATTATATGTAGACTTCCAACGCCGACTTGTAGATGAACTTCCTGCGTTATTTCTCTATTACCCGACAACATATGCAATCTCACGCATCAAATAAACGCTTATAGCGTAATTGTCTGAAGCAGGCTCGTAAATGCAAGGGAAAGAGAGGTAGTAAACGTTTGTTTCTTTACGATAGGATTTGCGAATAATTCCACAACGAGCGCTTTTTCTATACCGTTTTGCATGTAATACAACACCCCGATCCCTGTTTCTGTATAGGTATCCGACAACATGACGGTTTTGTGCGCAGTTGAATTCATCCAACCGTTTAGAAGGCCTCCAATTGAGGTATAGTCTTTCGCAAGGTTTTCACCGGCTTTTGTATAATGATATCCGGTTTGTTGAATAAACATCCAACCCGTTTCATTTGTTTTTGGATTCGTATGCGCCCAATACCCATAGGTCTGCATGTTTTCCCCCTTATTTTCAGCTGCAATCATAAGCTTTTGATTCATGGAAAGTGCTGGTAGTCTGTTCTCCATACGTGTTTGATTCACAGCAACAAGTACAGACTCCGGCGTAATATCGCGCGCGGCAGCGCGAACGTTTGTAGTCGTAATAAGCAAAATGCTCAGTAGAATAAAGCTAAATTTGCCAATGGTGCGCACAACTGTTTGCATGTGTTCAGAGCGTACTATAGGGTGATATATCAGTTCTTGATGAGATAACTGACAGAAATTTGTCAAAATAGTAGATATCTGCTATACTCTGCAATTGATATGCAAGGATTAGCGCCTTCTGTTGTGACGAATCAATACGAAAAAGCATCAGTAGCTTGGCGATCAATGCTAGAAATTGGTGACAATCTTTCTATTCTCTTCTTTCCCTATTCAGACCGCGTTAGAAGAATTGAACAGTTCATCGATGAGGATAAAAAAGGCACGTATCATCGTGTATTTCTACAAATTGATCCACAACTGCTCAATATTGAAGAAAAAACGGATCTGACAGACTACATTACCAACAAATTAGTTGAGAAAGAAATAATCCCTAAGAAAGACGCATTTCATGCTGTTATGAAGCATTTGGCAACCAAAAATGTACAGATCGTGTTAGTGTTACTCACCGCAGACAATCTGCTTCTTGCGAGCAACAAGTTTTTGCTCTCTGCTCTCCATGAAACACTGTATGAAAATAACCCGTTTATTGTCAGCATATGTTGTTTTGAAATTGATGTTACACATCCGCAATATGCGATGATATTCCGTCAATATCCGCAGCTGTTGCACAGTATTTTTTACTATCCGCTGTATGGGAAAAAAGACACGGAACATTTTATTCATTACGTTGCTGATAAATGGAATGTAGATATCAACCAAAAACAGATTGAGCATCTGCTAGCAACCTGCGGCGGAAAATGGTGGTTTATAAAAGACGCAATCAGACAACTGCGTGTGCAAAAAAACTGGAATGAAGATACTGACGGCATGCTGTACCGTAAAACCATGATCATACAATCATTACTTCCGTCAGAACGAAGTGTTCTTTTGAAGATTCTCACCGGACGAAAAACCTTTAGCCCGGAAGAACAACATAGCCTCAATCATCTGATGAAACTGCATCTTGTGAGCGATGACAATCATCTTCTTGTACCAATCTTACGAAAACCCCTGTTGGCAAGTATCGGTACAGACCATGCACTGACATATGAAAACAATATGGTGTATCTAAATCAAGTACCTATCGGAAAATTCTTTTCCAGAAAAGAAATGCGTGCTCTCAAAACCCTTGTATCAAAACCTGGTGTTATTATCTCACGGGAGAATCTCGCACAGGCGATATGGCCAACGGACACCGATGCCAATTATTCAGATTGGGCGATTGACCAGATTATTGCCAGAGTCAGAAAGCGTTTACCGGAATTTGAAATTCCACCTGCGTCCATAAAATCGATACGAGGAAAAGGATATATGTATATCCAATTATAATACACATATGACAGCACTCGAGGCACAACCAGCAGGTGTGACATTTGGAAAAGAACACGAACCAATACAGACGGGATATGTAGGGGATTACATACCATTTTTCATGGAACTTGCAAAAAATCCGATATACACCAAAGAATTATTTTCCCGTATTGATACAACGCTCTCACTTCTTGGCCGATATGAGGATACACAAAAAAGTGATGGAATAACGCTAACTGGAAGTCTCGCGAGATACCTAGTTGGCAATGGAGATCCGGAAGATAATTGGATTATTCGTGAAGATGCTGCTGCTGTACAAAAAATGCTGCCCCTTGATTCTAAAAATATTGCAGTACTGTCTAACATAACGAAAGCCGATCAAGATATTGATATGAGCTTTCGCTTTACTGAAAAAGGGTCATTACCGCATCTTTATGAATATCTCAAAAAAAACCTTTTAAACACATCGGAGTCAGTAATAAAAGAGTATTCAACGGAAAAGAATGTTTCATTTTACGCACATTATCTAACACTTGAACTATCCGATTCATTATCAATGAAAATACGATTTGGACCGATCGGAACGAATCCTGTAAAAAGTAATATCGTTATTGGTTTCCATAATTCAGAAGAACGACTTTTTCATATCGATATCAGTGCATTTCCTCAAACTGCAAAAGAAACGGAAGACCAAAAAAGACAGGGTGGCCCAACAATCGACGGGCAAAATATTCGTATACCGCTTTCACTCAACGACAACGGGCGGCTGATGTTTACATTTGACGAAAACACCGGATATAATCTTGTTGGAAAAGAACACATCTTCCATGAAAAAATGCCTGGAATTGTTGAACTGGCAAATCGAGCATTACGTATTCACCTCATCCACGCGCCAGAGACATTCACGGATACAACATTACAGCAACTCACACAGTTACTGTACACTGAAGATTTATTTAAACTGAGACAAATAGTTCGTGACTTCACATCTAGTGGAGGTCACCTTTCAAATGAAGCATACAAATTATTAAAAATAGAATTACTTATCGCAATGTCCCGAAATCCGCGTGAACTTGCCCGTTTTTTACAGGACACAAAAATTGCCGACTTGGTGCCTGGACTTGCGGATTTCACTCACGACGAGTGGAAAAAATTCCATACATCAAATTCACTTATGTATCTAAGTGAAGGAAAAATCCTTGTGGAAAAACAATTTCGCTCGATGGATACCGTTAAAGAATCGTATGATATATTTAAAAGTCGAAGCGTATATCATCTAGATAATGGCATCAAGATGTTTCTTCAAGGTTTTGGAGAGGTGATCGCTGAATCCGACAAAAGTATCGACCCAAACAATCTTGATCAATTACTCACAAAATTATTTGACGATTCATCAATCAAAGAACGTCCAAATAGTATTAAAGGCGTAAAAGCTAATGAAACGGATATTGTATTTTCCATATTAAAACGAGAACCCGGAGGCATGACAGAGAACGAATTATTTGCAGAGTTTATCAAAAATCGTGATACCGTCACCCTTGATACAATAGACGCGCTAAAAAATAAGTTCAAAAAAACGTTATTTTACGTAAAAGCAGAAGGCGATATCGACAAAGTAATCAGATACCATTTTGTTGGTGACGATAAAGTCGCTGATGTTTTTTATCACATACGACAGGCTAAAAATATCGGTGAACACATTGAAAAGATACGAATGAAAGGAACAAATTTAGAAAACATACTCCGGCGGGTAGATTTTGAAACGTTGCAAGAACATTTGGATGAAAATACAATCAATCAACTCATTAAGACATTACCGTATTTGTCATATATATATCTAGAATCGTATCGCCCAATGCGGCCACGCGATATACGATTTCTTGCAAAAGAAATGAGTCAGTATTTGAAGCAAAATCATATCAATGAAGCGCTTGCAAAAGACAATGAAAAGCTGGTTATGTTTTTGTCAGAAGTGCAAAAAGCGTGTATTTCTTACAGTAGGACGCGGGGACGATAATTTGCTGCCGGGCTAGGGATCGGACCTAGGAACTTCTGCTCCAAAGGCAGACGTGTTACCACTACACCACCCGGCAATGTTTTACGCTTCACTCGGAACAACAATACTTCCGATAATATATGCAACAAGTCCTGGTCCAAATCCGGTAAATGCAGTTGCAAGAATAAAAATCAAGCGGATCACAACAGGATCTGTATCAAAATATTCTCCAACACCTGCAAGGAGACCGGAAAGTACTCGGCCTGTATTTGGACGATATAATCGTTTTGTTTTTGATTTCATATGAGCGGCGTAGCGGACTTGAACCGCTGACCTCTTCCTTGGCAAGGAAGCATTCTACCACTGAACTAACGCCGCACTGTTAAGATTCGTAACAGTGCCGAGACTAGGAATTGCACCCAGATAACTTGTTTTTCAGACAAGCGCCTTGACTACCTCGGCCATCTCGGCAAAAACGAACAACCTTTATTATAGAATGTCTGGCTGTATCTGCCAATATCGGAAAATATTCCTTACCTTCCACCTGTCAGAAGACTGTAGAATTTTGGAGTGAATTTTTTCACGAGAATTCCACATCCAATTGTTACAAACAGCACAACCACAATAGATGCAAAGTACAGAAAAAGAAGCGCAGCATCACTTCTGCCTGTCAGGGTCACCCCGAGTTGCTTTATAACTTCCAAAAGCGGTTCATGGCTTGCGTACAAAAAAAAGGTGAATGGAGTTGCGGCAAGAAATATATTCATAAGTTTTGACGATGCGATCTTGTCATAGCCAAACCAAAGTGTTGCAATGCCCATTATCATTGCCATATTGTCTATCTGAGAAAGTTTTACATACATGGTTGGAAGTACGCCAAATGCAAGACTCGTTTTTATTGCGAGCATGACCATCCAGAACAGAATGGAAATGAGAGCAATCGGTTTTACCTTTTCTTTTGGAATATATACACCATACATGGCAATATACGCACCCAGCAAATAGAAAATGCCGCCACGATACAGGAATGCGAATGCTGGAGGAAGCGGCACCTGCAACATCCACAATATATATACGGGAATCAAAAACAGCACGTTGGAATAGCGTAGAATAATATAAAACAAAGGTGCAAGCAGAGTATATAACATCAAATCCCACAAAAACCACAATTGGAATGAAACACCGTGATTCATAATAATACGGAGATATTCCATAAACGATTTACCTGCCAGAGCACCTGTATATAAGGATAAAAATCCGCCCTTACTCTGCAAAAGCAAAACAAAAAGCAGACTGAGTGCGCCCCACAAAATATACGGAATAAACAGGCTGTGGAAACGGGATCGGAACTTCGTCAACGTTTTTCTAAGCGTAAAATTCCTGAAAAATAAATAACCGGACAACATAAAAAATATCGCAACTGCTCCTCGTGCAAATCCGTATCCAAACACATATTGCAGTATGGTATTGAAATTTAATTGCCCTAGATAGGTCGAAGAAGGGTCGATGTATCCCGTAAAGTTAATAGCGTGTTGAAACACCACGCACAGAATTGCGATAAAGGAAACAATTTTAATTTTTCTGCTTAAATAGTCAGTCACAACAAGTGGATAAAAAAATATATACAGCCTTGTGTGGACGATAAGGGACTCGAACCCCTAACCCCTTCGATGTAAACGAAGTGCTCTACCATTGAGCTAATCGTCCAGATTCTACCTGTCTATTGTACACAAAATTAGGATAATTTGACAGAAGATACCTCTATCAGACAACCTGAGACATGCCTTTGTTATTAATTGAAAAATGATCAAAGATCGTACCGTTATATTTTGGTGGAACTTCAGCAAATGACTCAATGGGAATCATGATCTGATTATCCTCTTCATCCGTAAAATACGCGTAGCCAAAACTAGTTTCGGGATCCACGCATCGTTCTCCATGTACGTCATGTATCACCACTTTCTTATCACGGCGTTTCGCATCAACATTCCTGACGTGAAAAATCTCAAGCTTTAACGGGTTCATACCCTGCGCTTCAAATTGTTCAAGGAAAGGGACAATTTCACTCGGATTATCATCGTACAGGATTATTTGCTTTGACTGCAGTTCTTTAAATATATTTGTCACCCGGGCAAGTGCATTGATCTTTACGTCATTGGTATAAATCACCATATCCAAGCTTTCAAATTCTGTAAAATCACCGCTGTGCACTTTATAAATTTGTCCAAGCGGGCCCTCTATTTTTCCTCTCGTGATAATCATGCGAATAAGATCATCTCCATCCGATCCGACGGTGAATACATCTTGATTTAGCGAAGCATTCATATGTTCCGGAAGAGGATTCTCTTTCAAAATGCGGCTAAGGAGTGTGGGGTCAAAATGATAATCACGAAGCGCCCCTTCACCAATCGTGTTGATGCGATCCTGAATTCTGCCATGCTCAGTTTGGCAAAGCCGCAGGGCTTCTTCAGAAGAAAATCCGTCATTTTTTTGACGACGGATAAATTGATCGATGAGAATCATGTTTAAAATAGGCGTATACCGGGTTTGTACTTCTGCAGCACCCGGAACAAAGATTTTCGATAATTCGTATAATTCCTTAACAGTCTGCGCAGTTGCATCAATTTGCTGTTCACCAAGATATGTCCGAATGATTTCCTGCTCTTTCGCATGCCAAGCTGTCGTATTAAGTAGCGTGTCGTCCAAGTCAAACAACAGTACCAATTCGCTCTTGCTCGTATCTGTTGGACTGCCGAGCTTTTTTTGAAGCCTCTCATTATTCGGAATCTCAATCAAAAAATTGCCGTCATCACAGTCAAACCATTGATTTTTGAGGGCCGATCTGTATACCTCTTCCAAATCAGGACTCTGCAAACCTAACCGTTCACGAAGTTCTGTTGGTTGAATCTCCCGTATGTTTAACCCGTCGGGAATCCGAAGCTTCGTTTTCCAAAGCCTTCGATCCTCATCACGATCAAAACGATTACATGCTTCAATACGCATAGGTTCCTTAGGAATCGCCTGATAATACTGCGAAAACACCCAAAAATCAAACACGGACAAATATGAACAAAATTTGCAATCAACAACCAAGCGACTTAGTATAAAGATATATGTTTATACAACTGTTAGTAAATGCGCTCGCATTCTATGTTACTTCCTATATCGTTCCGGGATTCACGATCGCAGGCTGGCAGCCGCTTATTGTCATTTCCATTGTTTGGGGATTATTGTCACTCCTTGTGAAGCCAATACTCGTTGTACTCACATTACCAATCAATATCCTAACGTTAGGATTGTTTACGCTCGTTATCAACGCACTGTTGCTCAGTATCACGAGCCGCATTGTTCCGGGATTTTTCCTGAATGGATTCGGTACTGCACTGCTTGGGGCAATCGTGCTTTCACTCGTAAACATGTTTCTTTCCAAACTCGTACACTAAAGATCTTATTTCTTCATTTTCCGCCATCCTACAAGCATCGGAAGGATAAGCATGAGCGCATAGTAGACATACACATCAAGTTTGTAATAATTTGCTGATTGAAATAGCTGCACGATAAACACATAGTCAAACACTATAGCGATGACAGTCCAGACTACGCCAAGTATCAAATAATATAAAAACTTCCTACTATTAATTTTTCTGATAAGTACCCAAAGCGTAAACAGTGTTGCAGCAGGAGACAAGACCCATCCAATCATATGCGCAGGAACAATCATAAAAAGAACAATACCGAGGATATAGCCGATCAGCCAAAGAAGAAAACCCCATCCCAAACTATCTTTAAGTGTTTGTGGATTCATAGAAATATTTCCTTTCAATTATCTGACAACACCACTGAAAAATAATATGACAAGCGCAATCGTAATCGTTGCAAAAACAATGACGGTTTTAAGAAACAGTTGCATGCCTTGTTTCTTTTTTCCGTCAAAATACAATGTCGCAGGCTGATAACAGAATATATATCCCATCACAGCAGCAGAAAGGGTAAACAGAGAGATGAAAACAACCGGTGCAAAAAATTTATCTTCCTGCGGCACCATTTTTGATCCCCATGTCATCACAGATACAAGAAGAAAAATATAGAGCGATGCGCCAACACCATTTACCAAAGGATTTTTTGTCATAAGAAGCCTCCGAAGAATATGATACCACGAAAGAAAAAACAAAATGTTTGTGCAGACGAGAGGACTTGAACCTCCACCCCTTACGGGATACGCACCTCAAGCGTACGCGTATACCAATTCCGCCACGTCTGCATTCGTTACCAAAGCATATTGTACAAGAATCCAACGCGTCGGTAAATACAGCATTACAGTTGTTGCATTTATTGTTTGCATATCTGTATGATAGATATACGGTTTATTTTCACTGCCTATGAACCAAAAAACTTCTAAAAAGAATGTTAAGTACGAAGGCTCAGCCGATGCATCGAAAGTAAAGCCAGTTGAAAAAAAACCGGAAGAAAAGACTCAACCAAAAACAGAAGACAAGACCCCAGAAAAAATTGAACTGACGAATGATCTTGAAGCATTAAAAAAATTTAATCTCATAGCCGTTGCGTTTTCGCACGTTGAGCGTGAATGGTTTCCCAATGAAGAATCATACATTGCGGAAGTGGAAGTAGAGGAGCGTGCAGCGGACGTTATCAAAGAAGTTGAAAAACTGGGCATCAAGGCCAAAGGGTACCCTGGTGACCAATATTTTCTCACCAATTTATTAGTAGACCGACCAGATTTAGTCCTCAATCTTGTTGATACGCTCAAAGGCAAAGACGCACTGCAGACTTCAATCCCTGCTGCTCTTGAGCTTGCAAACATTCCATACACGGGAGCTGAAATGCAGGGACTCGTCATCGGAAATGACAGACATTTGATCAAACAGTTATTAACTGCATATCAGATTCCAACGCCGGCATTCCAATATATCCGCTTTGCAGGCACTTCTATACAGGACACAATGGGATTGCCGCTCATCGTCAAACTAAACGAAAGTGGAGGAAGTGTGGGCATTAACAATCACGCAGTCAAAGAGACCGTTAAGGAGGCCCAAAAGAGGGTAGATGAACTCATTGGCATCTACAAAGTCGGCGTTATCGTCGAAAAATTTATCGACGGGCCGGAACTTACTGTTGTTGTCTTTGATGACAAGGGTAAAAAACAGGTATTCATGGGTGAAAAAATATTCAGAGCTATGCCGGACGGCAAACATTATTTCACCAGTTTTGAAAGCTACGATGACAGCAAAGCGTACAAATACAAGAAGGTTCAGGAAGATTTAGCAAACAAAGTATCCAAGCTTGCAATTCGCGCATTCAATGGGCTCCGGTACAAAGACTACGCAAAATTCGATGTCCGTGTCGATGAAACAACAGGCACGCCATATTTTACCGACTGCAATCCAAATACTGCATTTGGACCAGACAAGGGATTGCCACTCACGGAAGTTATCGGACTTTACGGAGTAAAATTCAGTGACTTGCTTGCCAGTTTGCTGTCGAAGTACGCGAAAAGTATTTTCCCCTAATACAAAACCCCCGCTCAAATAACATTCAACAAAAACGTCACAAACGTGACAGTTGAATACTATTCAATTGGGGGTTTTGCACATTACAAACGAAGATTTTTAGTGATTATTTTTTGCTTTTGTATGGCTTAATATCAGCATTCAAAAATTCGATATACAACCACCCGGAGTGTTCATCTTCAACGAGCACATCTGATTTGCTTTTATCAAGCCGTGGGTTATGCCACGTAACACGACGATTGCGATATGTCTCGCCTTTATACGTTACATGAACATACGTTTGATCTTCTGTAGCCGCTTCAACAGAATCAGCGACAACCCAGCCTGGATCATTTCTCGAGTATTTATACTCCTGTGCAGGAACAAGTTGCACACAAAGCGTAGTGTAATCGTGGTCTGACAATATCCTTGCCGGGCCATTGCACTCAGTCCATTGTCCCATGGATCCTTCGACCAACACTGATGACCAACTGTTAACGAACTCCTGGGGTGCGATGACTTTTGCATAACGTCCTTCGTCATCCAAATCGGCTTCAATTACAACAGCCTTCCCATCCAGCGTATGTCCAGGACCTTTTTCTCCAGCCTCAACCAAAAACACTCTTTTACTCATCGATTATCTCCTTTTTCTCATTACTTTGAATTTGCGCATATACACAATGGACAGCACCTTGGTTATGAATTTCATAAACAAAATGCCACCCATTATGTAAAAACCATAAAAATCTTTCGTAACTTGTAAATGTGCAAAAAAACTTATTTTGTATACCAACAAAATAGCACGATATATCGCGCTGCTTATTGATATACAGTAGATGAATACTACCAAAAAACAGCTACGAAGTCAAACTATAGGACATAATTAAACAATATTGAAGCTAATCTTAAGAACGAAAATCTTGTGCCTCCGAGAGGATTTGAACCTCTAAGGATTACTCCATACGCTCCTGAAGCGTACGCGTCTACCAATTGCGCCACGGAGGCAAACAACTACTCGAAAATTATAACATAGCCGTTTGATTATGTCCGTATAGTACAATACGTATATGAAAGAACCGTGGCGACAACTACCTGAAGAATTTCTTGAACGACTAAAAACTATTGTCTCTCCAGATAAACTCGCTAGTGTGCTTTTGGCGTATACCGTACAAAAACCGACAACACTTCGCGTCAACACGCTCAAAACAACCGTGGATGCCGTCAAAAAAATATTCGACGATGCGCATATCCAGTATGAGCAAAGTGACATTTCGCCCATTTCATTTATCGTACGAAGTGAAAAAAGGGAACTGATGGATCTGGACGCATACACAAAGGGATTGTTTTACATTCAAAGTTTATCTAGCCAACTTCCCGCACTCAAGCTCGATCCGCAGAAGGACGAAAAAATTCTTGATATTGCGGCAGCTCCGGGAAGCAAAACCACACAAATTGCAGCACTTATGGAAAATTCTGGCGAAATCATCGCAAATGATAACAGCAGAATCCGCGGATATAAACTTGAAGCAAATCTAAAAACGCAGGGCGTTACCAATACAACCATTGTCATTTCCGCAGGGCAAAGCGTTTGGCAAACGTATCCGGAGTATTTTGACAAAGCACTTGTTGATGCGCCGTGCAGTATGGAAGGAACATTCACCACAACCAATTCAAAAACATACGAACACTGGTCACCAAAAGAAATCAAAGAGCTTGTACAACGGCAAAGATGGCTGCTCAGATCAGCAATAAGCGCAACCAAACCAGGCGGAATTATCGTCTATTCGACATGCACACTTGAACCATCCGAAAATGAGAATGTCGTCGAGTGGATTCTCAAAAAAGAAAAGGGGAAGGTAGAACTGGTTGAACCCATGACCCGCATTCTCCCGTCAGAACTCATGGAAGGTTTTTTTGTCGCGAAGCTGAAAAAAATAGCCTCGACTATCCCAAGTGTCCTTCGGACGGGATAAAACACATACAAAGTATTTACTGGTAAAGAAGCGCAATCTATCGTAAAATAATAAGAAGTGTCATGCCGCGGTGGTGAAACTGGTATACACGCAGGACTTAAAATTCTGTGGGCTTTAACACCCGTGTGGGTTCGATTCCCGCCCGCGGCACAAAATAACGAAAGGATCGAAATACTAATACTGCCATGATAAAAACATTTCCATACCTTGAAATTACAGGATCAAACAAAGACCTTGGTCTTGCCATCGGTGAAATGTTTCGGGGAAAAATCCAGGAAGTAATCTCCGACCGCAAACATTACATTCGAAAATATCAGGAACGACTCGGAGAAACTGATGTCTTTTTGAAAGAAGCAAACAAAGCATTTCCACATCTCGTTGAAGAACTCCAAAGTATGGCAATGGGTGCTGACGTCCCATTCGTTGATCTTTTTTTTCATAATATGCCGGAAGTATACGACCGCACCAGTGAATGGGATCGGGAACAGGCGCAAACGGAAGATCACTGCACCATTGCAGTCAGTTTTAATGAACGAGGTCCGCTAATAGGACACAATGAGGATTGGGACATCGAAAGTTTGGATGAACTCTATGTATTAAAAGCAACAATAAACGGCACGACGTATCTGGGACTCAATTACGCAACATTTATGGTCGGCTGCAGTGCAACGCTTACCAGTAACGGTCTTGTACAGTGCATCAATGAACTCCATCAGGAAACCCATGTGGGCGTAGGCAAATATTTTGTCGCGCGGGCTGTGCTTGATGCAAAAACACTGGATGAAGCAGCAGCAATCATCAGCGGTGTTACCAGATCGTCTGGATACAATCATGTGCTTGTGCAAGGCAATGACATGATGGATATAGAAACTGCGGGAAAAGATATTGATATCGAGCGCCAAACAGCAAAACCGTACGCGCATACCAATCATTTTATTTCCGGAAAAATGAAACTGTATGAAGTCGACGAGGCGTCACACCACAAAAATTCCTATGACAGGCTCACACGGGCAACAGAACTCGTGCGGAATGATATGACAGCTAGTGACATGCAAAAACTTCTTTCTGACAAGGACAATCCCTTATATCCAATCTGCAGGGAAGACGCAACCATTGGTGCAGTCATCTTGGAACCGCTGCAAAAACGAATACTTGTGTGTTACGGTCCACCTGACAGAGGAACTTTTGTTCCGTATACGTTATAATACATAAATTCTCTTTAAAAAAAAGAGAAAAAATCGGGGTGTGGCGCAATTGGCTAGCGCGCATCGTTTGGGACGATGAGGTTGAGAGTTCAAGTCTCTCCACCCCGACTGCGGCACTCGTAGCTTCACGCGAAGTGTGTCTGCGAAAATTATGTTCAACACCTATCTTCAAGAAAAAAAAGCTTCCATCCTATCTGCCCTTGATGCGTACATCACAAAACAAAAAGGGCAAAACAATATCGCCGAAACCCCATGGGGCACGGATGCACTGCAACGCATAGCGCAGTATGCACAAAACGGAAAAATGATCCGAGGCGCGCTCGTTTGTTTGGGATACTGCATGCAAAAAAAAGAAATCGACGAGGAATGCATCAAACTGGCGCTTGCAACGGAGATTATGTCATCAGCAATTCTCATCCATGATGACATTATCGACAATGCAGACCTTAGACGTGGGAAACCATCCATTCATGCCGCATATACCGAACTCATGATGAAGCAAAATTCCCGATATCCGAAAAATACAGGAAAATCACTTGGGATCTGTATCGGCGATGCGGCGTTTTTCTTGGGCTTCAAACTCTTAAGTGAACTGATAGACGAAGAGACCACAAAACCGATTATCCATTTATTTTCCAAAGAATATACGCTCCTTACCTACGCACAAATGCAGGACGTTGTGCTCGGTGCAAGTAGCAAAGAAGTAAAAAATATTAATGAGATACTAAGCTTATATCGAAACAAAACAGCACGATATTCAGTACTGCTACCTCTGACCGCAGGCGCGACACTTGCAAATGCAAACGAAGCAACCCTCAAACATCTTGCAAAATTCAGCGAGAATATCGGCATTGCATATCAACTCGTTGATGACAGACTTGATTTGTTTGGCGATCCGAAAGAAACTGGGAAGGCAATCGGAACGGATATCAAAGAAGGAAAACAGACTCCCTATATATTTTTCCTGAGACAACTTGGTGACGAAACCGTTTTCTCCCACATCAACGAACTTTTTGCAAAAGGGGATACGACACCAAATGATATTGCCTGGGTACAGGAGAAAGTAAAAGAGCATCATATTGATGAAAAAATTGCCACGATGATTGAGGAATATAAAAAATCAGCGATGGAAGCGATCGAACGAATCCCCATGAGACAGACAGAACAGGAACTGTTTGGTTCATTTGTCGAGTACCTGACAAACCGTATACAATAACAGTATGCAACCAAAATTTCTTATCATCGCAGGCATCCTCATCATTGTTGTTTTTTCCATCTGGTTTTACACCAGACATCCGTTAAGCGGTACCGTCAAAATCAATGATACCCTCTTCACCGTCGATCTTGCAGTCACGGCAATAGAAAAAGAAAAAGGATTAGGGTACAGAAAAACACTTGCACCGAAACACGGCATGCTGTTTGTCTATGACCATAAAGAAATATTTCCGTTTTGGATGAAGGGCATGAACTTCCCGTTGGATTTTATTTGGCTCGACGGCAACAAAATCGTCGACATCACCAAAAACGTACAGCCTGCAGACGGACTGAATATGCACGTCGTCAAACCGCTTTTGCCGGTCGATAAGATACTGGAGCTCAACGCAGGGGAAGTAGAGCAGTACGGGATCAAAATCGGGGACACGGTTTTGTATAACAAATAAGTTTGGTATAATAGCTTTTGTTCGCGGCATTAGTTCACTGGTAGAACGCAACTTTTCCAAAGTTGATGTAAGGGGTCCGATTCCCCTATGCCGCTCATAATAAAACAGGCCTCGCGCCTGTTTTTTTATAGCTAACTCACTATAGCCTTCCATGTAGTATAATTACCCAGTAGCTCCCGTAGTTCAACGGATAGAACAAGCCCCTTCTAAGGGTTAAATGGAGGTTCGATTCCCCCCAGGAGCGCCACGTCCGCGTCAAACGCGGCTGTCGCAAACGCAGTTAAGTATCGTTTTGCTCTGTATGTTTCAACTTCTTATTGCCATCATTTTTTTCTTTTTGTTTCACACCAACGTTCAGGCCATCTATGACCCGTTATCCGTCCCAAACAACAAATATGGAATCCACATCACTGACCTTGGCGATGTGACGGCTGCTTCTGAACTCATCAATTCAACAAATGGCGATTGGGGATACGTCACACTTGTTGTGCCAGATACGGACATGAACAAAAGCAAATGGCAGGAAATCTTCAATGTCATGCGCAGAAAACATCTGATTCCTCTGGTTCGTATTGCCACCCACGCACAAGGGGACGCATGGATTATCCCTGAAGAACACAATATCGACAAATGGGTGGATTTCTTGAACAGTTTGAATTGGCCGGTTGAAAACCGATACGTCATTCTGTTCAACGAGCCAAATCATGCAAATGAATGGGGAAATACCTTAGACCCTGCAAGTTACGGGGACATGCTCATCAAATTTTCCAAAGCGTTGAAAACTGCATCTCCTGACTTTTTTATCCTTCCCGCAGGCCTTGATGCGTCAGCATCTAATACGGCAGGCACTATGGATGAAAAAACATACATGACAAATCTCTTTGAAGCGCACCCTGATATCGCAACATATATTGATGGACTCACGTCTCATGCATACCCCAATCCCGCGTTTTCAGGAAGCCCGCTGGATACGGGAAAAGGGACTCTTGCAACATTTCGCTGGGAGCTGTCACTTTTGCGCTCTTTTGGCGTCACAAAACAACTTCCTGTATTTATCACAGAAACGGGTTGGGAACATAGATACGGAAAATATGTGGATACACGGATGCTGACCCCTGAAACAATTAGTGAATATATAAAAGTGGCAAACATAGGGGTGTGGAGTGATTCTACAATCGTTGCCATCACGCCGTTTATTTTAAACTATCAGGATAATCCATTTGATCATTTCTCATGGAAAAAACTGAATTCCTCTGAATACTACGATCACTACTACACATACAAAGGAATTGAAAAACAAAAAGGTACGCCCAAACAACACGAGCAATTTCTATTTACTTCTCCCTTGTTACCAGACACCTTAGTCATCAATTCCACGTATACATTAGAAACGGAAATAAAAAATATTGGCCAAAGTATCATTGATCCTGATGATGGGTATGTACTCACCATTCGCGATGAATCCAATACATTTGATGGATTCACAGACAGTCTGCCAATCGTTGAACCAAACGGGTCTGGGATGATTCGAGCGTACATAAAAACTCCAAAAATAGAAGGGGACTATCAAATCACGGTCATGATTACCCATGGTGAAATGCGCATCCCTGTTGAATCCAAAACCATGCATATCATCCCACCGCCATCTGCAGATTTGTCCGTAACGCTCGGGTGGAGAAAAAACAGTGACAACCAAAAGGCGACGGTGCTGCTCTATGATTTGAAAGACACGCTCCTTCATAAATTTACAGATGTGGATATCCAGAATAATCATCTAAATATCACCGGACTCTATCAGGTGGCTCCAAGTCATCAATATCGCGTGGTTGTCCTTGTCCCGTATTATCTGCCGCGGCAAGCAATCGTTACTATGCAGGAAAACAACAACAACTGGTCAGTGAAAAGGCTCTATCCGTTTGATTTCAACCGTGACGGAAAACTGACTATTGAAGATCTACCAGCATTGCTGTTTATGTCCCCAATAACGATTCTTGGACTCTTTTTAC
Organism: Microgenomates group bacterium; assembly: GCA_049287205.1. Classification (GTDB taxonomy): domain Bacteria; phylum Patescibacteriota; class Microgenomatia; order UBA10105; family UBA927; genus CAIJMI01. Next base: position 379,740 of record JBAQFJ010000001.1, on the reverse strand, counting down.
ATGCCTAACTACATGAATTGATATCTATAAAAAAAGGGGGTACGATACATGTATGAACGAAAAACTTACCTCCTATATCCTTCAACAAAAATTATTGAAAGTAAGCTGTGAAGAAATAAAAAAGACACTTATCAGTCGTGGTTGGAATGAAAAAGAGATAGACGCAGCATTAAATCCACCTTCAAAGAAAAAAAATGTTAATACACTCCAGATATTAACCATTACAGGAAATATATTGGTATTTTTAGGCTTGCTATTCAATCTCATTTTCGTCCATCCATATAATGCATTTTTTGTTGATCAATCGGTCAAAAGGGATAATGATATTCTGTTGGCAAAAATCGAATATCAAGAAGAGGTGCTACACAACGTTTTGCACTCAGATTTGATGAAAGGAAATATACCAATTTCTAAAGAACTTAGCATTCTTTTTCGACTTTCGCATCTCCAGCATATGCAAAATGAACTCATGAAAATAACAGATACGATTGCAACACTCAATAATGCATCGGTAATCAAATATAATCCGATACATGCTGCTTCAATATTTGCTGAAATAAAAAACACGCAAACTATTGTTGCTGCCGAAGTGAATGATCAAACACATGATGGCACTCTTGATCCTTCTTGGTTTGTAGCTAAGTAAACGCTAACGCTCTTCCCGAACGCTCGAAAGTACGATATACTTGTAACCATTGGTGGCTGTAGCTCAGTCCGGTTAGAGCGCCTCCCTGTGGAGGAGGATGTCGAGGGTTCGAATCCCTTCAGTCACCCCCGAGTCAAACTCGGTTCCCCCGAGATTGACGAGGAGTCGCGTTTGACGCGACTTCCTTACATTATATTCTTATAAATTATTGATGAAACGTTTGACGTTTCATATGCTGTATGAAAATACTCTATCGAAATCAAGCAAAAGAATATAGCAATAGCCCCAATTGTAATGGATTTGAATTTGACCTAGGCGTTAAAGATATAGACGGAGCAGTTGTAAACGTTACGGGAAGATATCCTGAAAAAGGACATGTGGTTAATAAAGTATGCAGAGAAATTGCCTATATTATTGAAGGAAACGGTCAAGTTGTTATTGAAGGAAAGTCATTTGATGTAAAAAGTGAAGATTTAATTGTGATTGATAAAGGCGAGCAATTCTCTTGGGAAGGAAATCTGAGGTTATTTATATACTGCACTCCGGCGTGGTCTCATGAGCAACATAAACAAGTGAGTTAATTTACGTAAATTCGGAAATCAAAATAGTTATTTCAGCACACTCCGCACATTTGCCGGACGGACAATCAAAGGTAAAGAAGTATTTATTGCGGTGCTGAATTTTTGAGCGGATTCTCTCCAAACAGGATTATTCGGATCAAACCTTGCAGAAAAAGGAATCTCATCAGTCAGAGGATTTCTAAATTTATACATCCATAAGCTAATATCTCCCGTTACTAAACCTCCAAAATTAAGCGTAAATCCATGGAGTGGTTCCGGCCAAAAACCTTTTTCGTTATACGTCACGGAAAAACCAAAATTCTGATACATAGCTACTAAATCATGCGAATCTATTTGCGTTTTTTGGATAATTTCCGAAAGGCTCATGGAATTGCCAAGAGCCACGTTCATTTGATTCATCGCTTCAACATTAGCTTCAGCAACGTGAAAAAGGGGGTGACGTTCTGACAATCGAAGGGGAATATTCAATCCACCGGACCCTTTAATAAGTGGCTCAAGTTCGATGTACCCGAATACATTTGGAGAATATTTTGGATAGGCAATGGAAACTAAAAATCTATTGTAATTGAGAGATGTGGGTTCCAAAATTGTCGAAAGTTGGGATGACTTCCAAGATTCGTCTATTGCATCTTTCTCGATTGAACGCTCCGGATCTGACATAGGCCATCATTCTATATTTTTTAAAAAATCACGTCAACTGTACACATCATGAAAGAAAAATTGGTCACACGCAAAGGTACGCCTACCAACCCATAATGCGATCAACTGAACTCTCGTGTATAATAGATACTTAGGTACGAAAAACCATTCATTTGGGTTACCTATGCAATTATCTAAAACAGTTGAAAATCTGCTTGCAGTATTTGAATCAGAACACGTCACTTCAAAAGGGGACAGTGGAGTTTCCGTATCACGAACCGTCTCCGCACTTGCCAGTCTGTACGAAAAAGCAAGAAATGCAGTGGAATTCCGCGCAGAACATTTAGTCAGGCGTGCAGCTATTGAACGCATTCTCAAACGACGCATTATGCTCGGTGAAAATGCGCACATGATCGCGGAAAACCTTGCCATCGAACTCATGTGGGCAAAATACATAGACAGCTCACTGGTCAATGACGCAATTAGCCAAGAACTCGAAAATATTATTTCCCGATACCTGTACATCAAGCAACGGGTGTTTGGGGCAAACGGTAAAGCGCTTGGATTAAAATGGTCCACAATGCTTGGTCTTGCATCAAGTGAAATTGATGAAGCAATCATTTCACCAACCCGAAGAGCAGCACTCGTTAATTTTGTGTATCAGGCGTTCAGATCACGGATACAGATTACAAAACTTGATGAGAAACAACTCGATATCCAGACCTATATTGCCGTTGAGCGGGCATTCGCGCAGGCGGACAATGCACTCATTTCCTATCACCTCTTGCGCATCATGAATCCTGCATGGTTTAGCGTCACAGATGAAACCATCGAAGCAAACATCGATACCTTTTTAGAACATGTGCAGTATATTCAGGAAAATTTATTTTTACGCGTCAACGCACCAATCGTCAGACACCTTCGCGCACAACTTCCACCATACCGCCTGATCCGTGACCTATTTCTCGAAGAAAAAGAATCAGAACTGAAACAAACTATTGAAGATCCCGAAAAACTTACCATGGCGCTCGAAGCAATGGCAAACAAACGCTATCACGAAATAGGAGCAAAAATGCGGCGCGCAGTGATCCGAAGCATCATTTATATTTTCCTCACCAAAATGGTGTTGGCACTTGCACTGGAAGCACCATATGATGCCTTTATCCTCAAAAAGATTGCATGGGTGCCGCTTATCATTAATTTGATATTCCCGCCAACGCTCCTTGCGTTCATCGCGGGGTTTATCAAAATTCCCGGATCTCAGAATACAAAAATTCTTGTCACAAAAGCAAAAGACATTCTCTATCACTTCGACGATATACGCGTTTCAGGAATTCCGTACACAGGCGTAGTACACAATAAACGACCTATTCTATCAGCAATATTTACGATTTTTTATGTATTCGCATTCGGCGTCGTGTTTGGCCTTATCTCGTGGGGGTTGCATACACTCGAGTTCAGCATTGTCAGCCAAGTCATCTTTGTCTTTTTTGTGGCACTGGTTACCATATTTGCGTACCGTATCCGCGAATCCGCAAAAGAGTATCAGGTGATCGAACACCAGGGTGTGTTTGAGCCGCTCATTGATTTTTTCTTTCTCCCGATCCTCCGCGCAGGCGATATGCTATCCAAAGAAATTGCAAAAATTAATTTCTTCATCTTTTTATTCGACTTTATTCTCGAAGCGCCCTTAAAAGTTATTTTTGGCGTTGTCGAAGAATGGATCCGGTTTATCCGGATGAAAAAAGAAGAAATTCTTTAACAGATCAAGCAGCTAAAATGAATCAACAGTCTCCTGAAGAACTACTTGCAAAGATTGCAAATGCAAAACTTATTGGCCGCGGAGGAAGCGGCTACTCAACAGCGACCAAATGGAAAGAGATGTTTGAAAAACACCATACAGAACTGTATATGGCTGTAAACGGTTCAGAGGGAGAACCGGGAACACAGAAAGACGGATATATACTGGAACACCACCTGACCAATCTTCTCGAGGGAATCCTTGCTGCATACACAATTTTCCCGCAGACAAAAACTATCTATCTCTATCTCCGAAAAGATTATTTTGAAACATATAACGAAAAAATAAAACAAGAACTGACACACAAGTACCCCACACTTCCGGTTGTTGTATTTAAAGAACCGGGCGGCTATTTGTGCGGCGAAAACACGGTACTCGTTAATGCAATTGAAGGAAGACGACTGGAGCCAAGAAGAAAACCTCCCTATATTTCTGAAGTTGGATTATTCGGTCAGCCGACGATCATCAACAATCTGGAAACGTTTTATCAAATCGGACAAATCGCAAACAATGTATATGATGACACCCGCATGTATTCCATAACAGGAGACATTCCGCACAGTGGTGTCTTTGCGGCATCAACAACTATATCTCTGAGTGACCTTCTCAAACAAACACACAATGATATACCACACAGTTTTGTGCAACTCGGCGGCGGCGCAAGCGGCATCTATGTGACTGAAGATGAATTTGCTACAACACCTGCAAACAGGGGAACAGGCGCAGTCCTCGTATACGACAACACAAAACATACGCTGATGGAACTGTTAAAAGTTAAGTTTACGTTTCTCATCAATGAAAATTGCGGAAAATGTACACCATGCAGAGAGGGACTATTTAGACTGCATGAAATGGTAACAACAAACACATGGGATGAAACGCGGGCAACAGACATCGCATCAGCCCTATCAAAAACAAGTTTTTGCGGATTAGGCCTCGGTGCAGGAATGGCACTAACAAGCTTACTGGAAAAACGGACACGCATATGGAAACAATAACAATTATTGTCGATGGAAAAAAGCTGACGGTTGAAAAAAATAAGCAGCTCCTTGGAGTACTCAAGGATATGCATATCAATGTACCAGCGTTGTGTTATCACCCTGATTTCGGACCGGAAGAAAATTGCAGACTCTGTCTTGTAGAAATAAACGGAAAAATCATGACATCCTGCAACGCCATTACTCAAGAGGGTATGGTAGTAAAAACCGATACAACAGAAATCCTAAAGCTTCGAAAAACCAACGCAGAACTTCTCATCGCAAACTACGAAGGCACAAACGAAAACTTTGCAAAAACCTTGCTTAAAGAAATTACCTGTACCGCAGGAGTATGCGAAACATCCAAAATGAAACCGAGAAAAACCACACGGGGCAAATTTCATTTTGGCGATATTCTTGATTATGACTTAAAAAAATGCGTGGATTGCCGAAATTGCATTAAGGCATGTCAGGCACAGGGTGTCTGTGCAGTCACCATAAAAAATTACGGGTTCAAAGAAGAAATTACCAAGCGAGACAACAGATTTTGTGTCTTTTGCGGACAATGCTTAGCACACTGCCCATCCGGAGCAATCTCTGTTAACCCAACCATGTACAACAATGTCTCTGCGCTTCTAACAAAAAAAGACAAGAAACCAGTTATGGTTGCACAAATTGCTCCAGCAGTACGGGCTGCAATTGGTGAAGCGTTTGGCTTGCCGTATGGGACGATTGCTACAGAACAGCTGACGGAAGCGCTAAAAAAACTGGGATTTGATTATGTATTTGATACGGCAGTTGCTGCAGACCTTACGACAGTAGAAGAGGCAAAAGAATTGGTGAAGCAAATCCAAACAAAAGAAAAACTTCCAATGCTTACTTCCTGTTGCCCCGGATGGGTCAGATATTTAGGAGTCTATTTTCCAAAACTGCTTCCACATTTGACGACCGTGCATTCACCGCAGATGATCATGGGCGGGCTTATTAAATGGCAGTGGGCAGCCAAGATGAACATTCCAAAGGAAAACATTCACGTTGTATCCGTTATGCCGTGTCTTGCAAAAAAATGGGAATCCAATCGGCCTGAATTTATGATTGATGACGTCAGACGTATCGACAGTGTATTGACCACAGTTGAAATTGCCAGACTCATAAAAGAAAAAGGAATTGACATAACCAAACTCAAAGGTGTTCCAATGGATGATCCGTTAGGACAACCAACGGGCGCTGGTGTGATCTTTGGCGCATCAGGAGGTGTGATGGTGGCAGCACTAAGGTCCGCATTTTTCATGCTGACAGGGAAAAATCCGGAAATTCTGGAATTTAAAGAAATAAAAGCACTCGACGGATACAAAACCATGATCGTGAAAGCACCAAACCTTTCCCTTCGGGTTGCTGCAATTGACGGACTCGGCAATGTCGGAAAAATCATTGCCAAACTGAAAGATTTTGATTACATCGAAGTCATGGCGTGTCGAGGTGGTTGCATTGGAGGAGGAGGACAACCAACCCCAGTCAATGATGAAATACGGAAAAAACGTGCAGCATCATTATTTACGATAGACCAAAAATCAACGATTCGATTTGCCCATGATAATCCGAGCGTCAAGGCATTATATAAAGAATTTTTAACAACCGACGAAATGATTCATAAAATCTGCCACTACAACGTGTAAGCCCTGTACTGTATGACAGATATCTTCCATACGTTTGAAGAAGCCCAAAACTTTTGTCTTTCTTTCATTTCGCCTGAAGGGGCAAAAGAACGAACGCTCAAACGAATAACAACACTTATGCATCTCTTAGGTGACCCGCAAAAAAATCTGCGTACTATCCATGTAACGGGGTCGTATGGAAAAAGTTCAACCGCATACATGATTGCAAGCATGCTGGAACAAAAAGGATTTACCGTCGGCCTTCATACAAAACCGCATCTTCAGTCGATGACGGAACGCATATGTATAAACAGAACGCCGATACCAAATGATGTATTTGTCCGATATGGAAACAAGGTCAAATTGGCTGTTGAGGCAATGAAAGAACAGCCGACATATTTTGAACTGCTTGTCGCCATCATGCTCCTGTATTTTTCCGACAACCACGTTGATGTAGCCGTCATTGAAGCGGGGCGTGGCGGGAGACTCGACGCAACCAATATAGGTAACTCAGACATGCTCGTCATCACCAATATATATCTTGTACACACCGATATTCTTGGGGCGACAAAAAAAGAAATACTCAGAGAAAAAATGGGACTTGCAAGAACACATACCAAAATTATTGCCGGCGTAACACAAACACCATTGCAAACATATATGCGGTCACTTGCAAAACCAATACAGGCAACGGTGCAATTTTCAGTCACGGAGGATAGCATCACAGCGCTTTCCGTTCCACCTGATGGAGAAGTGCAGCGTTCAAATGTAGCGCTTGCCATATGTGCCGCAAAAAATTATACGGATCTGACGGACGAACAAATCAATGCCGCTTTTGCGTCCATGAAATTTCCCGGACGATTTGAAGTACAACAGCTTGGAACAAATACTATCATCATGGATAGTGCACACAACAAAGAAAAAATGTGTTTTCTTCTTATCTATCTGCAACAAAAATATCCAAACAAAAAAATGACAATCATCCTCCGACAAAAAAACACGGAGGAAATGCGTTCTTTTCAAAAAATACTCAAGCCGATTGCAAAGATGTTTCTATCCGTTTCATTGGAAACAATAAAAAACAAACAGGATATACCTGTTACCGAGGCGATTGCATATATCAAAGGTCGTACTGACACTCTATTTCTTATCACCGGCAGTATGGAACTCATCGGGAAAATGCGTGGTGGCTTATCCATCCCATATACACTAAAATGAAGGGATGAGTAGTATTGCAGACCAAAAACAAATCTTACGAAAACAAATCCGGGCACAGCGTCATACATTTGAGGGTCCTGCACAGGAGAAAGCAGACCGATCCGTATTCCAACAAATAACACATCACCAACTGTACCAAAACGCACACACCGTATGCATCTATGTTTCCATGGATGATGAAGTTGATACACACGTACTTATTGATGAAATTCTGTTTAACGGTGAGAAACGGCTCGTTGTACCAAAAATAGAAGGCGGAATTATCAATCTCTACGAGATACAATCATACGATGATCTGGAAAAGGGAACGATCGGCCTTCTGGAACCAAAAAAATCGTGCACAAAAGCAGCCCTGTCAGACGTTGATCTCTGCATCGTTCCGGGCGTAGCGTTCGGAAAAGACGGATCGCGCATCGGTATGGGAAAAGGATATTATGACCGACTCCTTAAAACCGCGCATGTGCCAACAATCGGCATTGCATATTCGTTTCAAGTCTTTGATTTTGTCCCGACAACTCCCGACGATTACCGCCTCGATTTGATCATTACGGGTAAGTAACAGTTGTGTATTGCAACCCTCCGCTAATGTCGCTATCATTCATTTCATAAGGAGACTACTATTATTATGAAATCGCAACTCAAGACAACGGATACAAAAATTTATACTTCTATTGAACAGGAGAAAAAACGCCAAGTAGAAGGAATTGAACTGATTCCTTCGGAAAATTATGTGTCTCCATCCGTTCTTGAGGCAATGGGCTCAATACTCACGAATAAATATTCCGAAGGATTTGTGGGACACCGGTATTACGGCGGCAACACGTATATCGATCAGATTGAAAAAGAATGCATTGACCGTGCAAAAAAATTATTTGGTGTCGTATCGGCAAACGTGCAACCATATTCAGGATCTCCCGCAAATTTCGCCGTCTATAACGCACTGCTTGATCCGGGAGACCCGATAAGCGGCATGAATCTGGTTGATGGAGGACATTTAACCCACGGCTGGAAAGTCAGCGCAACCGCAAAATTTTTCAAAAGTTATCCCTATCACGTTAAACAAAACGGACTCGTTGATTTTGAAGAACTGGAAAAAATCGCAAAGGAATTTAAACCAAAACTTATCTGGTGCGGAGCAACCGCATATGCCCGAGAAATTGAATTTGCCAAGTTCGCTAGTATTGCAGACTCGATTGGCGCATACCTTGTTGCCGACATTTCCCACATATCAGGACTAATTGTAGGAGGGGTGCACACAAGCCCAGTCAAATACGCACACATCATCACGACAACCACACACAAGACACTTCGTGGTCCACGAGGAGCCATGATTATGGTAACAGCAAAAGGACTTACAAAAGATCCTGAACTCCCACAAAAAATCGATAAGGCAATTTTCCCTGGTCTTCAAGGTGGACCGCATAATCACACAACGGCAGGAATTGCAGTTGCACTGAATGAAGCGGCAAAACCATCATTTGCAAAATACGCGGCGCAAATAGTAAAAAATTCACAGGCAATGGCGGATGAATTTATAAAACACGGCATAACGCTTGTCTCCGGCGGCACAGACAATCATCTGCTTCTTTTGGATCTTTCCAAAGAAGGAAATCTTGGATCACAACTTGAGTATGCAATGGATATTGCACACATGACCGCAAATAAAAATACAATTCCGTGCGAACCGGCATCTCCTTTCTATCCGTCAGGACTCAGACTTGGAACACCGGCAATCACCACGAGGGGAATGAAAGAAAAAGAAATGCGGCAAATTGCAAAATGGATTGTAACGATCATTGATCACATCAAAGGTTATCCATTGCCAACAGACAAAACAAAACGCGCAGAATTTATGACGGAATTCAAAAAGAAAATGGATAAAGACGTATTCCTTATCGGCATCGCAAAAGACGTCAAGAAATTTACCGCGAAATTTCCCGTTCCCGGAATCACAAAGTAAGTTTTTCAAGAAAAAGGAGACACAATGGACTCAGATATTATCATCGCACAAAAAACAAAATTACTTCCGATAACGGCAATAGCTAAAAAAATCGGACTCACTGCAAGTGACTTAGAATTATACGGTGACTACAAAGCAAAAATTAAATACGACACAATCGCAAAATGTAAAAACCGCAAACAGGGAAAATTGATTCTTGTCACAGCAATCAACCCAACGCCAGCAGGCGAAGGAAAAACAACAACCACCATCGGCCTCGGACAGGCAATGAACCGACTCGCTAAAAAAACAATTATCTGTCTTCGCGAACCATCCCTTGGCCCGGTGTTCGGCGTCAAAGGCGGAGCAACCGGGGGTGGATTCAGTCAGGTTATTCCGATGGAAGACATTAATCTGCATTTTACGGGCGACCTGCATGCCATAGGTTGTGCAAATAATCTCGTTGCCGCAATCATCGACAATCATCTGACGCAGGGAAACGCACTTGGCATTGATATAACAAAAATTACGTGGCGCAGAGCTATGGATATGAATGACCGATCCTTACGGAATATGGTCATTGGTCTCGGCGGCAAAGCAAACGGTGTGGTACGGGAAGATCATTTTGACATCACGGTAGCGTCAGAGATTATGGCAGTTCTTTGTCTTTCCAAGGATTTGGAAGATCTCAAAAAACGAATTGAACGCATTATCGTTGCCTCCACAATTGACAAAAAACCCGTCACGATTAAAGACCTTGGTGTTGCAGGATCAGTTGCAGCACTCTTAAAGGATGCATTAAAACCAAATCTGGTACAGACACTTGAACATACACCGGCATTCATCCATGGCGGTCCGTTTGCCAACATTGCGCACGGAGCAAACTCCATCATGGCAACACGACTTGCGCTATCGCTTGCAGACTACGTGGTAACAGAAGCGGGATTCGGCGCAGACCTTGGAGCGGAAAAATTCTTTAACCTCACAAGCAGGATTGGCGATCTGCATCCGTCGACTGTCGTCATCGTGGCATCCGTTCGCGCTTTGAAGCATCACGGAAATGAAAATTTGGAACTCGGACTGGAAAATCTTGGCAAACATCTGGAAAACATGAAAAAATTCGGATTACAGGCGGTCGTTGCAATAAATAAATTTACCAGCGACACAAAAGAGGAACACAAACTCATTATCGAATACTGCAAAAAATACGGCGCTGTTGTTTCTCTTTGTGAAGTCTGGGGCAAAGGTGGAAAAGGTGGCGTTGACTTGGCAGAAAAAGTGCTTGCCTCCATCAAAACAAACGGGAAATTTCATCAATTGTATTCTCTTGACCTTACATTGGAACAAAAAATTGAAACCATTGCCAAAGAAATCTACGGTGCTGACGGGGTGAAGTTTTCCGATCTTGCGAAAGGGCAGATAAAGCAGTTTGCCCAGTGGGGAATTACAAACCTGCCGGTATGTATGGCAAAAACACAATACTCATTTTCTGACAATCCGAAACTGTTAAACAGGCCTTCAGGATTTACCATTTCTGTTAATTCCGTACGACTCTCAAACGGTGCGGGGTTCTTTGTTGCCATCACTGGTGATATCATGACTATGCCGGGACTTCCAAAAAAGCCCGCAGCAGAAATTATTGATATTCTGCCTGACGGTACAATAACGGGATTATCCTAAAAACACTATGGCAACAATTCTTGACGGCAAAATACTCAGCCAAAATATTAGAGAATCTCTTAAAACGGCCGTAGCAACTGTTTCACCAAAACCGGGACTTGCTGTCGTCCTCGTGGGAAGTGACGCAGGATCTGTTGTCTATGTTGCCAATAAAGAAAAAGCATGCAAGGAAATCGGATACGTTTCAAAAAAAATTGTTCTTCCAGAAACCGTCAGTGAAGAAACGCTCCTTGCCACCATCAATGAATTGAACACAGACACAACAATTCATGGAATTCTGGTCCAGTTTCCACTCCCAGAACAGTTGCATCATTTAGAAGAACGCATTATGCAACTCATTCGTCCAGAAAAAGACGTTGACGGATTCCATCCATATACAGTCGGAACATTTATGACATGCAGGGGACCGATGTGTGAAGATCAATTTCTACCATGCACACCAGCAGGCATTATGGAACTATTACATGCATATCATATTCCAATTGCAGGCAAGCATGCCGTTGTTTTAGGACGGAGTAATCTCGTTGGAAAACCAGTAGCAATGCTACTGCTTGGAGAAAACGCGACCGTCACTATCTGTCATTCAAAAACCGAAAATATACAAGAAATAACAAAACAAGCAGACATCCTGATTGCCGCAATTGGGAAAGCGAATGTTGTCGATGCATCCTACGTAAAAGAAGGAGCAGTTGTGATTGATGCAGGCATTAACAGAGACAACGGTAAAATTACCGGAGATGTTGATTACGCATCCGTGAGCCCAATTGCCTCAGCAATTACACCCGTTCCTGGAGGCGTTGGGCCTATGACGATAGCAATGCTCATGAAAAATGTTTGGAAAGCGTATCTCCATCAAACACGCCGAGAAGAAACAAAGGTATAAATTCCAAGTGCTACCACAAATCCCACGAGTGCGGTTACGAGTTGTATAGTTCCCATCGTTGTTAAAAACAATTTTGGAACAAGTTTCACCTCAACAAATACTGTCGCTGTTATAAACAGTACGACGCTTTTAACGACCGCACCCAAAATTCCTGCTGGAATCATTCCTAATTTTGCACGTGTTTTATCAAACACAACTGTTAATAACCAGTTGCCAAGCCAGATAATCGGAATGAATGTCAACAAAAATGGCGTAAAACTTCCAAATACAAGACCTCGCGTTAAGGCTGCAAGACTTGGAAAAATAATGAGCGGTAATCGAGTAGAGGCAGGCAAAAATAATACCGCAAGAAACAAGAGTGCATTTACAAACACACCGGTAGGAAATTGAGACTGACTTAAGAGAAAAGGCACAATGAAACTAAGCGCAGCCAACAGGAATGCGGTCAATTTTGCAAGTGAAATTGTACGTAATGAAGACCTATCAAGCATAGCTAAAGTATAACATAGCAATTTCTTACAAACGACAAATCACGAAAAACTGCTATAATATGAGCAACGTTTGCGCTTGTAGCTCAGTGGATAGAGCATCTGTCTTCGGAACAGAGGGTCGGGGGTTCAAATCCCTCCAAGCGCGCATGCGGGCGCATAGCTCAATGGTAGAGCATCTCCCTCTTAAGGAGACGGTTGAGGGTTCAAATCCCCCTGCGCTCACAATTAATTATGAATTGGTTTATCTACATAGTCAGATGTAAAGATAACAGTCTCTATACTGGTATAACCAATAATCTTGAACGAAGAGTTCGTGAACATAACGAAAAAAACAAGATCGGCTCACGATATGTCAGGTCTAAAAGACCCGCCGTATTAGTCTTCAATGAAACCGCCTCCTCAAAAAGCGAGGCGCTCAAAAGAGAAGCGGAAATTAAGAAACTCTCACATCTTCAGAAAATACAACTAATCGCTGGAGGAAAACACTAAATCCGCGGGAATATATAGCTCTTTAGTATCAACTTTCCTTGACAGAGAACTATGGCTATGTCACCATGGATATATGAAGAAAAAAGCCATAAAAGTGGTGATTTGTTTTCAGTTGATTATCATCCTCTTACTCGTCAATATGACGTTATTAACTACGATGAGGCCGTCTTCATCATTTGCCCGCATCAATGCGTATCAAACAACAGATATCGCATCAGCCCCTATTGGCACTGGCAAAGTATTGGCTGCATCTATTGAAGCAGGGGACGCCAGAGAACTGCTTATCAAATCCTTTATACAAAAATTTCAACCAAATTCACCGATGCTTCCCTACACAAAATCATTTATCGAAGCGGCGGATACTTACAAAATCGATTTCCGTCTGATCCCTGCCATCGCCATGTGTGAATCCAACCTCGGAAGCCGCATTCCGTCAAAGGACTCATTCAACGCGTGGGGTATTGCTGTGTATACCGGTCAGCAGCACGGAAAAATGTTTAATGATTGGCCGCACGCCATTGATTGGGTTGGCCAATATATACGCGAAAAATATTACAACCGATCCATCACAGAACTTGTGGAAATTGGCGCTATTTGGGCACCCCCGTCCGTTGCCAAGGAAAATTCCTGGGCAACATGCGTCGAAGGCTTCATGGAACAAATCCGCTGATTATAGACCTATAAACACACTCTCAAAAGGTCATTTAAGCACAGTAGAATAGGCCAATTTTAGCCTCAAAATGGATTTAAAGTAGCCCATAGGACTTGACAAATAGGGAACTATAGGGTATACTGTCACACAGATCCTAAAGTAGATGTATTTATATGTCCGCTTTAGGATTTTTTAGTGGTCTAGATAAACCTTACTAGACACGATTTTCCGAGGATCAATAATCCGAAGGAAAATAGCTTACTAAACCCTTCAATAGGCCTGCTTATCCATCTTCATGAACATCAAGAAAACTTGATATTCGTGGGGATAGAGGAGCAAAGATCTATGAAACACATTTGGAATACGATTATTGCAATCTTGTTTGCAGTTATGATATGTACACCTTCTGGTGTAATGGCTGCTGAAAAAGAAGCCGGAGCTACAGCCAGCCTTTCTGCGACAACGTTTGGCGAGTTAAATTCACTCAATGACCGAGTCACACATCTTGAAGGGTATTTAGCATCTAAAAACTCACCGCTTACAGATAGTGCAAAAGAACTCGTAAGCGAAGCGGATAGATTAGGCATTGATTGGAAGCTTGTTACCGCTATTGCGGGAACTGAATCCTATTTTGGTCAACATATCCCACAAAACTCATATAATGCGTGGGGATGGGCAATATTTACCGGCATGAGTGATGGAAAACACTTTGACGGATGGGAACACGGTATTCAGACAGTGTCTGAAGGATTGAAACAAAATTATGTTGACCGTGGATTAACCACTGTTGAAAAAATTGGAACTAAATATGCAGCCGACCCACAGTGGTCATATAAGGTAAATCACTTTATGGATGAAATTGAAGCCTTTAAACCAAAAAAACCGAATCAATTAGCAATGTCTATATAAACAACAAACTGCGGGGAAACCCGCAGTTTTTGTATATATCCGCTTCCTGATATAATACACACATTGCTCTCGTGGCCTGCCCGCATTGCTACGCAAAGCGTTGCAGGCGGGCGGAACTGGTGTAGCACTTTATATAAAAGAAACCATATAGTAAATAATGCTCTCGTGGCGGAATTGGTATACGCGCAAGTTTTAGGAACTTGTTCCGTAAGGATTAGAGGTTCAAGTCCTCTCGAGAGCACCAAGCAAATCTGCCGACCATACGAACCTTCTATGAAGACACAGCAATATCCGACATGGATTGAAATAAACAAACAAGCGCTTCTCAGAAACTATCGACTATTTACAGAATATGTCTCACCGAAAACTTTTTGCATGGCAGTCATTAAATCCAACGCATACGGCCATGGTCTCATAGAAACCGCGCATATTCTTAATGCCACTACTGTTGATTGGTTCGGCGTGGATTCATTCGATGAAGCTATCCAGCTAAGAACACAGGGAATAACAAAACCTATTCTCGTATTTGGATACACGCCTCGTCGCAGGTTAGCTACAGCAATACAACAATCCATTACCCTCACAGTGGCAGATCAAGACATGTTGCGTGATATCGTGCAAGAAAATAAACATAAACCTCATCCGTTATTTCATTTAAAAATCGATACAGGCATGCATAGGCAGGGGTTTACCATAGAAGCGCTTCCAAAAGTATTATCTACATTAACCAAAAGTCACATCCAACCAACCGGCGTCTACACACATTTTTCATCCGCTGGCAACATTACTGATCCAAGTATCACAAACATGCAAATACAACTCTTTCAACAAGCGAACCTGCTCATAGAAGCTGCTGGGTTTCATGGACTTATCAAACATGCTGCGGCAACCGCAGGATGCATCGCATTCCCCACATCACATTTTGATATGGTACGCATTGGCTTAGGTCTCTATGGGTTATGGCCATCACACGCGATACGTAAAGCATTTGAGAAAAAATTACCACTACAGCCGGTACTTGTCTGGAAAACAATCATCAGCCAAATCAAACAGGTACAAAAAAATGATGCAATTGGATATGATGCAACAGAACAGGTTAAAAAACCGACAGTCATTGCAATTCTTCCAATCGGCTATTGGCACGGCGTTCCAAGATCGCTTTCAAGCATCGGGCATGTCCTCATTCACGGACAAAAGGCAAAAATTCTGGGGCGTGTGTCTATGGATATGATCAGCGTCGATATCACAACAATACCAAACATCAAACGGGAAGATGAAGCAATTATTATTGGAGACAACTGTTCAGCTGATGTGATCGCCGAACAAACCGGCACAATCAATTACGAAATCACCACGCGGATAAACCCGCTCATTCCCCGAAAAGTACAATGAATCATTATTGACCCGTTAGGCAATTCCCTGTAGCATGGATATATGAGAGGAAAAACCGCTCTTCTTTGTTTATTATGCACTTGTTTTTTTCTGCTTCCCAACGGGCAGGTCTTTGCATCTTCGGCAACCGCATACAAAGATTACCTCTATCAATTCGATACATACCGCACAAAACAAAATAATTTCAAAGTTGCTCGAACGGAGTACCTCAAATATAAGACACTATTATCTGAAACAACGGCGCTCGACACAGTCAAAGCAATGCTGACACAGCAAGATCAACTGCTTCGCTCCTATCTGCTTTTTTTAAATGAAAAACTAAACGAAAACACCGGCTTATCGGCATCAGACAAAAACCTGTATCAGACCCTTATCCAAAATGAAGTAAAATTTCTGGAAACACATGCGGCGCTTATCCCGTCTATTGGAGCACTTGCAGATGCAACCAACGTATCAAAACAACTTGAATCTCATTATCTCGTATTGCAGATATCCATTAGGCAAACAATCATCGCGCTCGGACAGGGTGATCTTGCAAAACTCAATAACGAATTCACGGTCACCTACAATGCGTTACAAACACTTGCAAAATCAAATGCTGCAGGTTTCTCACCAGAAAAGCAGGCGACGATTGACCGATGGCTTTTACAGATTAATAACAAACAAAGTCTGTTTGAACAAAAAATGACGCAAATCACAACGGCAAACAGTCAGATTAAAGGAACAACAGAAGCAGATATGAATACCATGTTTGTGGGAGTTCAGAAAAATCTTGGCGAAGCGAAACAATACCTAACTGAAGGAAAATCGTATATGCAGGAACTTATTAATCTCCTCAGGTACCAAAACTAAAAACCTATGGATCCAGAAACAACACAACCAACACAAACACCAGCCCCAAATCCGGAACCGGCATTTCAACCGAATATTCAGCCTTCTGTTGAAAAACCATATACGGAAAAACCAAAATCAAAACTTGTACCAATTCTGTTAGGGGTTACTGTTATTCTTCTCGGTGGTATCTACGGTATGCTCATCAGCCAGATACAAAAAACAAAACCAACAACGACAAGCATAACACCGACCCCGATTGCGGAACCAAGTATTTCAACCACACAACCGCTCTCAAGTATTGCGACAACAAGTGCATTTTTAACCATCGAGAGCTCTGTCGCATCTCTGTCATCCGCAATAAATACATTAAACGTCAGTGATACGACCTTAAATCCGCCGACACTTGATCTTCCACTCGGACTGGACACCAAGTAAACTCTCTTGTCCTTACACAAGTATTTATGATAAACTGCCCTTTATGAATACACAAATCAAACGTCTTGAAGACAAAACAATTGAATTAACGCTTTCCATCCCATGGGGAGATATTCAAAAAACCTACAGTGAAGTTGTGGACGAATTCGTCAAAGAAACCGAAGTTCCGGGATTTCGAAAAGGCAAAGCGCCACGAGAAGCAGTTGAGGCAAAACTCGACAAAAATAAAGTATACGAGGAAGTAATGCAGCACATCATTCCAAAAGTATACTCAGAAGCTGTTGAAAAAGAAAAACTGCATCCAGTCGTCATGCCAAAAATCACCCTTACGGAAGCAAAAGAGGGAAGTGACTGGAAAGTTCTTGCCATCACTTGTGAGCGACCGGAAATAGCACTTTCCGACTACAAAAAGGCGGTAACAGAAGCAAAAGCCGCAAAAGCAAACAAAATTTGGGTACCAGGACAAGAGCCGGCAAAGGAAGAACAAGAGAAAGACAAGAAGATTTCACTTGATGAACTCTTGGCTGCAGTATTTACAGCCATTAAAGCAACACTTCCGGCAGTCCTCATTGAACAGGAAGTTAATCATTTGCTTTCTGATCTCGTCGATCAAACAAAGAAGCTTGGCCTCACCGTCGAACAATATCTGACTTCGACAGGCAGAACAGCAGATGGTATCCGTCATGAATACGAAGAACAAGCACGACGCACATTAACGCTTGAATTTGCACTCGAAGACATTGCGGACAAAGAAGGCATTTTGGTGTCTGATGATGAAATCGATACCGTCATCAAAACAGCAAAGTCACCGGAGGAAAAAGCGTCATTGGAAAAACAACGCTATTACCTCGCAACGATCTTGAGACGCCAAAAAACGATCGACATGCTCGCAAACATGTAACGAGTTGTTAACTCGTCGCTTCATACCAAAAAACATATAGACACTGCCTATAAAAGGTGTATACTATGGGCGCTATATGAATCAGGGGCAATCCAAACCAAATGCGAAGAGACCAAACCCATATATTGTGGGTGACAACGTGCTGGAAACAGTGAGAAGCATCGGTGGGAATGTAGGAAAAACACTCAGCCAAGATGTTGTACAAGAAATGGGAAACAACATGCTTCGCGATATCTTTGGCACGCAAGCACCGAAGGAATTACAACAAAATGAATCCGTTGCCGTACAGCCGGAAGCACCTGTGAAACAACCGGTAAGCAACAGCGAGCTCATGAAGCCGTTTATTCAAAAAGATATCCAAGAAACCAAGGCGCAATTGGAAAGCATCAGAAAAGAATTACAGATGTTGTCAAAATCCATAAAGGGGTTCCATCAGGAAGTAGAAAAAGCCATTATGGAAATGCCTGTCAATCCCGGCGTGTATCATATTAATTTTTTTGAACAACTCAGATCGTTTTTGCAATCACTGAGGGAGACCTTGGATAACAGCAGCACATGGCTTGCCGCATTTAATGCCAATTCAAAAAAGAAAAAGGGCTACTGGGGAAAATATAAAAAACACGGCACAACGTTCGGACTTTCCAGTGAACGTACTGCTTCAACGCAATCCGGATAAACTTGTCGGATTGTCTTACGCCGGTCAAATCTCATATAATAGGATAGTTGCGCGTATAGCTCAGTTGGCTAGAGCGTTGCATTCACATTGCAAAGGTCCATGGTTCGAATCCATGTACGCGCACTCTTTTTTTGACTTCCTGAAAGTATTCTGACAAATTACCTGACAAAAACTTGACAGAATGCTGAAATTCGGTGTATAACTAGCGCAGTAATGCTGCCCTATGGCGTTATACATGAAGAAAAAACGAAAAGTTTTTTTTCAGAAGGCAGTTTCTATTTGTACTGGTTTACTCCTAGTGTTCCAATCGTTGACTCCAGGTTTTTTTATATCTTCCAGAACGTTTGCACAAGAAGCACCAATTGAAACACCAACACCAACCGTTGTTCCAGCTCCTGAACAACCAAACAATAATGAAGTCACACCAATCCCTACACCCGAAGTCGTTTCTCCAACACCAAACGAAGAAATTACACCAACCATTAATCCGTCACCATCTATCGAACCAAATATTTCCGTAACCCCTGAACCAATAAGTGAGATAACACCGACCATTGATCCGTCAGTTGCGGAACCGACAAGTACACCATCGGATCCGCCAAAAGAAGCAAGTCCACCAGCAGATAATGATAATGAAGCTTCTCCTGAAGCTACTCCAACCCCAATTGTCACTCCAGAACCAACACCGGAAGTTATTGAACAGACATGTGAGCAGCCACCAGAAACTCGCACAACGTCCATCTTTGACTGGTCCATGAATGAATTTACCCGTACCGCTGAAACAACCACCAAAGTTGAACTCGGCGTAAAGTACGAATTTCCGGGAAATCATGATGTGTCCGTCACATTCACCTGTCTGCCAACAGATACAGAAAAGCGGACATCACTCAAAATTCAGGAAATAAATATCAGCGAACTGAAGCTGCCAAGTGACATAAACGCTTCAACTGACAAGGCATATGACATAACAACGGGAATGGATAACGAAACGTTTAAATACACAATCACACTGCCAAAAACCGAAAATACAATCGCTGAAGTTTCCTATATTGAAAAAACAATCGAAGAAGTTCGTACCGCTACAGACACGTTAAAAACAGAAGACATTCAACCTATTGAAGAAACAAAAACTGAACAACAGAACACCACTGTCAAAGGAAACGATATTGATCACATGACAATATTTTTCGTAACAAGTGCTATTGACGCAGTAAGTTTTTGGCCAGATACTCTCTCAGATTCAGAAAAAGAAACAGTTAAATACTCTGACGATAACCGATATGAAAACAATGGATTATGGCCAATAGCGCTTGAATGGGACACTGAATACATTGAGTTTACCCACACAAATACGCTTCCTTCAAACATCACGGTTACGGGTGCAAATATTATTTTTGAATATCAAAGAAGCTGGAGATATTGGCCCGCTCCTGAATATGCAAAAATCCGAGTTTGGGATGGATCAAATTGGCAACTACTTCCTAATGATCTCTGGATTTCCAACACTAATGATAAAATCTTTACGATTTCTGTTCCCCTCACGTATGTAAATACTGCTTCTAAATTAAATAATTTTAAATATCAATTTAAACTCGCAGGTGCTCCAAAAACATATATTGATAGAGCAGTATTAGACGTAACCTATGCTTCTTGTGGGGATAACGTTGTCAATCAAACTACTGAAGAATGTGACGGATCAAGTGGCGTACCATCACATTATACATGCAATAGCTCATGTAAGCTTGAAGCTCTCCCATATTGCGGTGATGGCATTATCAACGGATCAGAAACATGTGACGGAACAAATCTTGGCAGCAATCCGGCTACAGATTTTGTATGTTCCAGTACATGTAATCTTGAATTACTTGAAAAGAAAGTGACCATCTGTCACGCATCAGATAGTCAAACAAATCCATATATCGAGCAAAAGCCAAATAAATCAGCGGATGTTTCCGGCCATGACGGACATAACGGTGTTATATGGTATCCGGGAATAGCAGATCATGCGTGGGGCGATATCATTCCACCATTCTATTACGTCGGTGGTCAATATCTTGGACAAAATTGGGATACAGCAGGACAGGCCATATGGAATAACGGATGTGTTATTCCTCCGACCACAGGAACATTGACCGTTATAAAACATGTAGATAATTCTGGAGCAGGAAACAAAGCTGCCGGTGATTTTTCACTAAGTGTTACAGGAGCAAACGCAACGCCAAATGTATTTACTGGTCAAGAGTCAGGAACAACAGTTACGGTAGATGGAAGTGCAGCATACTCAGTGACAGAGGGAACATATGATCACTATGACGTTTCCTATAGTGCGAACTGTTCCGGCAGCATTACAGCAGGCGGATCAGCAACCTGTACGGTAACAAATACCTATCATCCATATTGTGGTGACAGTTTTAAAGACACGATAGAACAATGTGATGATGGAAACAATGTTGATGGCGATCGTTGCAGTGCA
This sequence comes from Microgenomates group bacterium, assembly GCA_049287205.1. GTDB lineage: Bacteria > Patescibacteriota > Microgenomatia > UBA10105 > UBA927 > CAIJMI01. Next base: position 358,469 of record JBAQFJ010000001.1, on the reverse strand, counting down.
ACCTGTCAGGTGGAAACATGTAATAATCTTTTCTTCTCCGAATATATTGAAGGCAATTCCATGAACAAAGCAGTAGAAATATATAATCCTACTGCAAACGCAATAAGTCTCACCGGCTATTCTGTTCATAAATATACAAATGGTTCAAGCACATCAACACAAATGAATTTAAGCGGAACCGTAGGGCCGGGAGACGTCTTTGTGTTAGCCAATACAAGTGCCAATGCAACTATCGCAGCCCAAGCGGATCAACTTTCAAGTATCCTTGACTTTAATGGAAATGATGCGCTCGCACTCAAATACGAAACAACAATCATTGACAGTATTGGACAAATTGGGTATCAACCGCCCTCTGGTGAATGGGGAAGCGGATTAACAAGCACTGAAGATAATACATTAACAAAAAAATGTGGTCTATCCTGCGGAGATGCAAATGCATATGACACATTCGATCCAAGCGTTCAATGGAACGGATATGCAACAAATACGTTCTCATTTTTAGGATCTCATACACCTACATGCAACTGTGGTGACGGATTTGTTAACCAACTGACTGAACAATGTGATGCAGGATCTGCAAATGGAACTTTTTGCACTCCTACATACGGAGGAACCTGCGACTATTGTGATGCAAGCTGTCAAACAAATACCATAACAGGACCTCGTTGCGGCGACTCAACTATTGACACGGGAGAACAATGTGATGACGGAAATACAACAGATGGCGATCGGTGCAGTGCAACGTGTCAAATAGAAACAGGAACACTACGCGTACAAAAAACAGTAAATGTTGCAGATGATCTCGCAGACTGGGAGTTTAAACTTGATACAGGAAGCTGGATTCATGCAAACGACACCGGTGTAGTAGATTTTGGAACTGTTACCACTGGCAATCATACAATTACAGAAAAAACACAAACAGGATATTATCTCCATTCTGTAACAGGGTGTACTCCTATTAAAACAAATAACAATAGCGCAACTGCAACCGTAACGGTTGGACAACAAACAACATGTACGTTTAATAATTATGCCATTCCTGTATACACAGGTGATTCAACGTGTCCAGCATCCGCACCAGTTAAAAAATTAGTCAACTCTTATACAATCGGCAGCACTGACGCAGATGGACAAGTGTTGTCCGGTCTTGCAGCAGGAAACTATCTGTTTGAAACGACAGGCACGTTTGTCTCCAGTTCCGGCGGCGGGTGGAAATCCGACGCAGGCTATTCTTCAAAGAATAATTGGTCTTCAATTGATACAAATTATGGCATAAACGGGGTTGCACCAAATTACGGGGCGCACGCACTGCTTGCTGACCTCGGATCCGGTATGGGTATCGTACAATGGGGTGCATACAATATAGATCATCAATACAATTTCTATACAGCAACACCCGCAAATCCACAATTTGTCATCGGGGACAGATGGAATACTTGGTATGGAACAGCATGGGACAATCAGGGTGGCATGTCCGACAATAGCGGTAGTCTCACATTGAATGTGTACGAATGTCAGAATTATGGTTCAATTTCCGGACGCAAATGGGAAGATATCAATGGCAATCACATTTGGAATGAAGGTGAACCGGTTGTTGACGGAACCGTTACACCTTTAAAGATTTTCGTCGATGTCGATAATAATGGAACATATAATAATCCTCCGGACTACTATGCTACTATTGACAATCTCGGCCGCTATTCCTTTGGCATGCTAACACCAGGGACATACAATATCTGTGAAAAAGATGACGAGGTAACTGGTTGGATGCGAACATATCCCGAAGCAAGTAACTGTCAACAAGTAATCGTTACTGCCGGTCAAGACTCAATTGCTAATTTTGGTAATTTCGAACTTGGATATATTCAAGGAAGAAAGTTTAACGATTTAAATAATAACGGACAGGAAGACTCAGGTGAACCGGTTATCAACAGCTGGCCGATACGGCTATACAATGCAAGCTGGAATCTTGCAGCTCCCGAACAAACAACTCATTTTATTTCCGGATATGGGAACGGACGATTTCGTTTTGAAAATTTGAATATTGGAACCTATTATATCTGTGAAGTATTGCAATCCGGATGGACTCAAACAGATCCAGGAAACACAGAAGGATACCTAAACCAATCAACCGCAACAGATGAAGCTCACCGCTGCCGAAAAGCCATTATCAACCAATCTGGACAACAGTTAGAAGGAAAATTATTTGGAAATATTCACCTCGGAACCATAACGGTTGATAAAGCAACTGCTCCTACAGAAGATCCACAGGCATTTGATTTTACTATCACAAAAGATACAACAACAGTAGATTCATTCTCATTAGCAGATACAGAATCACCACATACAGGAGCATATCAATCCGGTCATTATACGATTTCAGAATCAGAAAATGCAGACTGGGAAGCAGGCGACATTAGCTGTCAATCAACAGGTGGTATATCCAATCTCGAGACACATGCAAGTCCAACAAATCCTCCAGCACGCGTTTCATTTGATTTGGCAGCAGGCGGAAATGTGACGTGCACATTCAATAACATAAAATACGGATCAGTAGAGGTTACAAAATTCAATGACACAAATAACAACGGTATCTATGATGACGATGAATCAACAATGTCAGGATGGGATATTATACTAACCGGGCAGGAAACGAAAACAACAGATGAAGCAGGAATGGTCTCATTTACAGGTTTATCTCCAAGCTCCTATTACCTCGATGAAACAATAAAAGACGGTTGGGAACAAACCGTGATTTCCTGTTCCAATGATCAGGAACTTACATCAATACGCCCATCATCAACTTCCAAATCTCTTTTTGGCATTGAAAAAGTGCAAGCGCAGGAAATGTCAGGTCACCGTGTCAACGTCGAAGCTGGAGAAAATGTTACCTGTGTCATCGGCAACCATTACATTCCGGCAGTACTCCAAATTTCAAAAGAAAATAATATAACGACTGACATCACACCCGGATCATCAGTGCTCTATACACTGACGGTAAAATCACTGGATAACACAGCATACGGTGTCAAAGTAACAGATCTTCTTCCGAAAGGATTTGCCTATCGCGGAGGCTCTTGGACTGCAAGTTCCAATGTGCGGGGAGCACTAGCACTGAGCGAGCCAACGTATCATTCACCGGGAACATGGGATGTCGGCAACATTGAAGAAAACGAAGTCATCACACTCACACTTATGGCTGATGTATCAACTGATGAAAAACCGGGACTGTACAAAGATTTAGCGCTGGCATACGGATGTCAACAAAACAATGATTGTGCAGTCGGAGGAACAAATTCGCTCGTTGCAACAGCTGTTGATCCCGGACAACTGAACACCACATTTGTAGGAACGGAAGTTGCCATCGTCAAAGATCAACAAGACAGCAAAACACTGACCGTCAATCATGAAGAAACAACAGAAGGCAGTGTGCTTGGAGCAACAACTGATCTTCCATCAACTGGAGCGAACAGCAACTGGATTGTTGTTGCAATTACACTTATGATCACGGGTCTTGGCGCAATCGTTATAGCAAATAAAATGAGGAGATACCATGCGTAAATTATTTTTCATCATAGCAACATTCATCATTACATTTGCATTCCGTACACAGCCGGTATTTGCAATCACGGAAGGTGGAGAAACAAACGCATTATCCATTCGCCTTGAACAGCCAAAAACGCCCACCAATCAGACAGACTTTGATATTACATTTGTCACGCTTGATCTGATGGGGAGAGATGTAACAGTCAACTGCTATAAGAAAAGCCCGACGGATGCTGATTTTGTCCTCTACGGATCTGCACAAACATTTGCAGACGGTGGGAACACAGGAGTCTGCACAGTTACATCAAGCATTTTAAACACAAAAGGAAACTATACATTCAAAACAACCGCGACAGCAGGTAGCGATACAGTCGAAGATACGACAGTCGTTTCCTACAATAATGAAGGACCGGGAGATCCGACAGGATACAATAAAGAACGGGCAAATACTTGTGATTATAAAATCAAATTCCACAGCGCAGACGATGCAGGAAAAACAGTAAAAGTCGAAGTGTACCGTTCGGAAAATAAATCATTTGCAGCAGACAGCGGTTCACGTGTTGATACCATAACTATCGGGTCAAACACAGACGGTCAATCCATCACCACGCCACCATCCTGTGACAAACCATATTATTTCGGCATTCGCGCCTTTGACAGTGCTGGCAACGGATCAAACATTGTCGGAGACAGTGAAGCGACATTTACAACGAGCTCAACTTCTACCACAGTAACAGGAACAACACCAAGTGCCATCGCACTTACAAACCCAAGCGAAGGATCAGTACTCGGCAATGAGGTGACCGCATCAGAAGAAGGAAAAGTACTCGGAGAAGAAACAACACCGGCCGGTATGCAGTCAGGAGAAAGCTTCTTTAAAAAGAATGGTATACTGATACTCGGCATTGCATTACTTGTTATCGGCATCATAGGGTTATATGTCTCCAAAAAGAAAACCAACCAAAAAAAACTCTCCTGATTATTCTCGGTATATTCTTATCAGCGGTGGCACGCTTGTTATTGCCGGATTAGTGCTGATGGCTGCAATTTTTTGGCCGATACTGTCTATAGAAATCAATTACCGGCTGCAACAGGATAAAGCAATTTTTAAAAACACAACAACACAAGCAAAAGAAATACAGCCGCTCAATGATGCATTTGGCATCGTCATCCCAAAAATTGGCGCCAACGCAAAAATTATTCCAAATGTTGACCCATATAACAGCAAGGAGTATCAACAGGCATTAACACGGGGAGTAGCGCACGCAAAAGGTTCAGTCTACCCGGGACGAACAGGAAATATGTTTATTTTTTCCCATTCATCCGTCAACTTTTTTGAAGCACTCAGATACAATGCGGTATTTTACTTATTGGATAAGCTGGAAACAAATGACGCAATTCATTTGTACTTTCATAAAGAAAAATTTGTGTACCGCGTTACAGAAAAAAAACTTGTGGATCCCGATGCAAGTATTTATCTGACAGAAAAGACAAATGACAAGATTGTTACACTCATGACCTGTTGGCCGCCAGGTACTACTTTCAAACGACTCATTATTCGCGGTATACTGCAAGAACAATAACACTATGCTTCCTTGGATTTTTCTTATCTTGCAGCTATTATTTGCCTTATTATTTTTTTACATGGCGCTCGCATTTCTCACAGGTGCACCCTATGTACCCTCAACGACATCCGTTTCGAAAGTCATGATTGCGCTCGCGCATATCAAAAAAGGAGAAACAATAGTTGATTTGGGTTCCGGAGACGGAAGACTGCTTTTTTTAGCGGCACGCGCAGGAGCAAAGGCAATTGGTTTAGAAATAAATCCGTATCTTGTATTATTTACGACAATAAAAGCACTCTGCTCCCCCGAGAGAACAATGATACGTGCATACTGGAAAAACTTCTGGCGAGCCGACTTTCAAAACGCTAACGTTGTCTTTGTATATCTGCTTCCTTGGCGTATGAAACAACTGGAGGAAAAATTATTACGAGAAATGAAGCCTGGAAGTCGCGTTGTGTCAAACAGTTTTATTTTTCCCAACATTCCCTGCACAAAAAAAGACGAACTGCATCACGTTTATCTTTTTACAATCCCTATAAAAAAGATATAATAGAATTACACTATGGAATTTGACGGACAACAATCTGGCGAACGGGTACTGACAACAATAACGCCGCACATCAGCCGTTTTCTTTTTTCGGGTATTTCTCTCACCATTGCCTTCATTGCCGTTGTCACGATTCTTTTTGCAATTGCTAATTTTGTCCCAACTGCGGCATCTGCAATAAAAATTGCGGTCATCATCATTGCCCTCATCGTCATTCTCATTTCTTTATGGTGGATGTGGAAAACACAAAAAACGGACAAAACATATATTACAGACAGACGCATCATCCGTTTTGATGTTGTCTCGCCGTTTTTTACCAATAAGCGTGCATTATTTTGGAATGAAGTACTTAAAACTAAAGCATACGCACCAAACATGGTCATGCGCCTGTTAAAAGTTGGAACGCTGCAAGTAGAACCGGTTGCCGCAGAACAGGAAAGCATTGTCATAACCGATGTATACTTTCATGAAGATCTGGCAAATTATCTGGATAAAATACTATTTGCGTTTAAAAATAAACCGGATGATATCGCGACAATGAAATCCTTTATCGCTAAGTCAAAGGGAAAGAGAGATTGATAATTTTGTTCACTTCATCTATGATAGAAGTATTCTCGCACGCATGAGTCCCAACCAAACTCAAAGAGAATCGAATACATCACGTAACGATGTAGTAATTAAGTCACACGTACGTTGGATGGAACCTTCCGAAAGTATCGGAATCCAACAGAGAGTGGCTTTTTTGTGTATAAGGAGCACCTATGTCACAGATACTGGAAGAAAAATTAGCAAATAAACCCAAAAAAGAACAGGAGCTTTGGGCGCTTCGCCATACAGCGGAGCATGTGTTACATACGGCAATGCAAAATTTGTACCCAGCATTAAAAAAGGCGATGGGTCCTGCAACAGAAGACGGTTTTTACAATGATTTTGATGTAAACGAGAAAATTTCCGAGAACGAATTTCCAAAAATCGAAAAAGAAATGCAGCGCCTCATCGATGCCGACCTCCCGATGGTGCAGAAAATTATTTCTCCTGAAGAAGCAAAAAAACTCTTTGCTGACAACCCCTATAAAATGGAATGGATCGAAGACATTGAAAAGCGCGGAGAAAAAGTTTCAGTATTTTCTATGGGAGATGAGGAAACAGATCTTTGCAGCGGACCGCACGCGGCAACGACGGGAGGAGTTAAAGCATTCAAACTGCTTTCTATTGCAGGGGCGTATTGGCATGGAAGCGAAAAGAATAAAATGCTTACCCGTATTTATGGAACTGCATTTGCATCCAAGAGTGAACTCGAGGACTATCTTGCACGTATCGAGGAAGCAAAAAAACGGGATCACAGAAAAATCGGTAAGGACTTAGGACTTTTCGTGTTTTCTGATCTTGTCGGTAAAGGCCTTCCTATGCTCACTGCAAAAGGCGCAACTATCCGGCGTGAATTGGAACGGTTTATCGTTGACGAGGAACTGAAACGGGGATACCAACACGTTGTCACGCCACCACTCGCAAAGGTCGATCTCTACAAAACCAGTGGCCATTATCCATATTATAAAAACACCATGTACCCGCCCATGGTCGTTGACGACGAAGAGCTCATTTTGCGTCCGATGACGTGCCCGCATCATTTCATGCTCTACAAATCAGAACCGCACAGTTACCGTGAACTGCCAATTCGGCTCGCTGAACTTTCTCCGCAGTTTCGATACGAAAAAAGCGGAGAACTCACAGGGCTCATGCGTGTCCGCATGTTTTGCTTAGCTGATGCACACATCATCTCGCAACCGGAAAACGCGAAAGAGGAAATCAAAAAAGTCCTTGATCTCATTGATTTCGTGAACACCACCCTCGGCATGAAAAAAGGTGTTGACTACCGATATCGTTTATCACTGGGTGACAGAAATGATGACAAAAAATATTATAAAGATGATGCGGCATGGGACAACGCGGAACAAGTGCTTCGGGAAGTACTTGTTGAAACAAACGCCCCATTCTTCGAAAGCAAAAATGAAGCGGCATTCTATGGTCCAAAAATCGATGTCCAAATCAAAAACGTTGCAGGTCATGAGGAAACCGCATTCACAGTGCAGTACGACTTTGTCATGCCAAAACGATTTGCCCTTTCCTACATTGACGCAAGTGGCCAAGAAAAGGAGCCGGTGGTCATCCACAGGTCCTCAATCGGTGCATTTGAACGGACTATGGCATTTCTCTTGGAACATTTTTCCGGTGCCATGCCAACATGGCTAACGCCTGTGCAGGTGATTATCCTACCAATTGCAGAGCGGCATAGTGACTATGCAAAATCAGTGCTCGCCACGCTCAAAGAAAACAACATCCGTGCAGTTCTTGATGACCGGTCAGAAACATTAGGATCACGCATTCGGGACGCACAACAACAAAAAGTGTCTTATATGCTGATCATCGGTGACAACGAAGTAAAAAACAATACCGTGACTATCAGAGACCGAAAAGGAACAAATCAAGGGGAGCAACAGCTGGAAACGGTGGTAACAAATATCCGCAAAGAGATAGATGAAAAGATCATAAACTAAAGCGGGATATTCTCTTTGAAGGGTAAATTTGCTATAATAGACACCAAGCGTCTTGAGTTTTAGGGCGCATTTATAAAAATTACGCGTGAATACAGGATTTAAACACTACCGCATCAATTACCAAATCATTTCGCCTACTCTTCGGCTGTTGGATGAAGAAGGGAAGCAGATTGGGATTCTCACCAAAATAGAAGCACTCCAAAAGGCAAAAGAACTCGAAATGGATGTCGTGGAGATTGCTCCAAATGCCGTTCCACCTGTTGGTAAACTCATCGATTTCAAGAAATTCAAGTATCAGGAACAAAAAAAAGAACGGGACAGTAAAAAAAGCCAAAAGAATGTGGATTTGAAGGAAGTCCGATTACGACCTTTTATCGGGCAACATGACTTCGACACGCGCCTCAAACAGGCGGTAGACTGGCTGGAAGACGGAAATCAAATAAAAGTGAATGTCATATTCAAAGGCAGAGAAATTACACGGAAAGAATTCGGATTTGAAGTCATGAAACGATTCTTAGCAAGCATGGAAGGCGTCAAAGTCGTCCGTGAACCGCATCTGGAAGGAAAAGTACTTTCCGCCATGATTGTCCCCAACAAAAAAGCCGTATAACTCTGCGCATTTCACGATAGTCTTTCCACAAGGGTCTGACCCTGTAAACACACGTTGCATCACGCATAATATTGCCGTATAATACACTCTATGCCAAAAGTAAAAACACGAAAGATTGCAACAAAGCGCTTTAAATTGACTGCAAATGGCAAAGTCATGCATCGCGTTCAGGGAGCACGGCATTTGAGACAGAACAAAAGTTCCTCTCGAAAACGCCGACAGGATAAGGCAGTGGCACTGACAAATAAAAAATATATTCAAAACATGAAACGGTTCTTGGAAACCTAAAAAAACTATGAGAGTAAAACGAGGGGTAACCAGTCACGCAAAGCACAAGAAATTATTCGAAGCCAATAAAGGCTATCGGATGACGAAACGCAGACTTGTCCGTGTGGCAAAAGAAGCATTCCTGCACGCAGGGGAATATGCATTTGCAGGGCGAAAAAACAAGAAACGGGATTTCCGCCAGACATGGATCAGCAGAATTTCCCATGCTGTAGCACAAAAAGGAACATCCTACAGCAAATTCATGCACAGCATGAAAACAGCAAACATCACCATTGACCGAAAAATCATGGCACACCTCATCGTAAACAAACCAGAAGTATTTGACGCTATCTTTACTACCGCCAGCGGGAAGTAATGCTACTGTCAAACAGTAAGACATGAAATCCCGCAAACAGGCGGGATTTTTTTGTGGACGCGTAGTTATTTCGAGTCATCGAGAAATAACGTACGATCCACGACACCCGAAGGGTGTACGTTATGAAAAAAGAATAACTTGATAGATAAGCAAACAACAACGTACAATAGATACATACTGTATGAAAAAGATTATTAAAACAGAACCTGCCCGCAATGCTTCGCATAGCGATGCAGGCGGGGAACCACTTGCAAAGGATCAAGTCATTCGACTACTGTTAACGCTGCAGGAAGATGCAGTGAGCGCAATTGATGAAAGTCCTGATCACGCCGATATTCTTCGATTAACGTGGCTTGGCAAAAACAGCGAATTTTTAAAACTTGCATCTTCTATGCGCACAGCCATACCGGAAGACAAACAACAAATTGGCGCAGTTTTAAACGGAGTAAAAGTTGCAATTGAAAACGCACTCTCTGCAAAACAACACACTACAAATACAACAAAAAATGAGGAATGGTTCGATACAACTGTTCCAGGAGAAACCCCACCAGTCGGACACACGCATATCGTCACACAAGCTATCGGAGAGATTACATCCATTTTCAACCGCCTCGGATTCACCCGTGTCAGACACCCTGAAGTTGACTGGGACTGGTATGCGTTTACTTCACTCAATATGCCAGAGAGTCATCCCGCACGCGATGAATGGGAAACATTTTTCATCGATGGTGTGGGCAAAAATGAAAAATTCAACAAAATGGTTTTGACCCCGCACACGTCAAACGGACAGGTACGGGAAATGGAAAAGAAAAACCTCCCGATTCGCATGATTAATATTGCCAAATGCTACAGACGACAAATCGATGTTTCCCATACGCCCATGTTTCATCAGTTTGAGGGACTCTACATCGATAAAAACGTGTCTATTGCACACCTCAAAGGGGTGTTGGATTATTTTGCAAAACATTTTTTTGGTCAAAATCGCACTACGCGTATCCGTCCGTTTCATTTTCAGTTTACGGAACCGTCATTTGAAATTGATATTTCCTGTGGTATCTGCGGAGGCAAGGGCTGTAAACTCTGCAAAGAAGGGTGGCTCGAACTTGGAGGAGCCGGTATGGTGCATCCAAATGTTCTTAGAAGCGGCAATATCGACACAACGGTCTATAACGGCTTTGCGTTCGGTTGGGGCGTAGAACGGGCGTACATGATGAAAGCGGATACCAATATTGATGACATCAGATTGTTATACAGTAATGACGTGAGATTTTTACAACAATTCTAATATGAATATTTTAGTACCAGACACATGGCTCAGAGAATATTTGAAAACTGACGCCACACCAAAACAATTAAAAGAGTATCTGTCACTCTGTGGTCCTTCCATTGAGAGAATCAACACGACAAAAGGAGAAACGGTGTATGACATCGAGGTTACGGGAAACAGACCAGATGCAATGTCTGTCATGGGAATTGCCAGAGAGGCGAGTGTCATATTGCCACGATTTGGGATTGCTGCGGAATTGATAGGCGACCCATATCAGAACCACGTAAAAATAAAAAATCCTAAAAAAGAATTGCCGCTACATGTAACAACCGATGCAAGATTGAATCCACGGTGGATGACTGTCGTATTTGATCATGTTTCCGTCAAACCGTCACCAAAGTGGCTTACCGAAGCATTGGAACTAACAGGAGTTAGGTCAATCAATAATGTCATCGATATCACCAACTATGTCATGCATGCATATGGGCAACCCGCACATGTGTTTGACTACGACGCAATCAAAGGCGCAACAATGAAACTCCGGCCGTCAAAAAGAGGCGAACAAATTACCACCTTGGATGGAAAAACTCACACACTTTTGGGAGGCGATATTGTCATGGAAGACGGCGATGGGAATCTTATTGATCTCTGCGGAATAATGGGAGCAAAAAATTCTGCAATTGGAGAAACTACAAAACGTGTTGTGTTGTTTTTACAGACCTATGACCCAGCGCACATTAGAAAAACATCCATGAGTCTTGCACATAGAACAGAAGCTGCAGGACTGTTCGAAAAAAATCTTGATACTGAACTTGTTGCACCGGTATTCGCAATCAGCGTCAAGCTAATGGAGGAATTATCAGGCGGCGGTATCGCAAGTAGCGTTACTGATATCTATGAGAAACCGTGGAAGGCGCAAACTGTCTTAACAAACAGAAATAAAGTCGACAGTTATATAGGCACGCATCTGTCTGACAAAGAAGTAAAGCAAATCCTCACCGCACTTGGCTGCACTGTAACAAGTACCGATGAAACAATCACTGTAACTCCACCAAGTTACCGGCGTGATATCGCCATTGATGTTGATGTCATCGAAGAATTGGCGCGAATCTATGGCTATCACACTATTGTTGGAAAACTTCCTGAAACTGAAATTCCGACAGCATATGAAGACCCGATGCTTGAGATGGAGCAAACCATAAAAACCAAATTATCTGATTGGGGATATACAGAAACATATACATATTCCATGATTTCTGAAGAACTTATGGAGACATTCTCCTTACCAACAGACCTCACATACAAAATCAATAATCCGTTATCCAACGACTGGATATACATGCGACCAACACTGTTGCCGTCTATGCTTTTGGCAATCAAACAAAATATCCCATACGAAAACGATTTGAAACTTTTTGAATTATCGATGACCTACGCGTTTAAGAAAGATGATTTGCCGGAGGAACAATCAACACTTATCGTTGCTGTGACAGGAGCCAGATATGCAAAAATTAAAGGAATTGCCGAACAACTATTTTCCTTTTTCGGCATACCATTTCCTTCAACAACGGAACACGCAAATGCATATTATGATGAGAGCCGTTCACTGCAACTGGGCGTATTCGGACAGATGGGGGAGATACATGGGCAAATACTCCAAACCCTAAGCATCGGAAAACCAATTACTGTGCTTGAATTGTCCATAAAGAATCTCATGAAACACCGAGCTATGCAAAGAAAATATATAGCAATAGCAAAAAATCCGGCAAGTTTTGAAGACATGGCATTTATTGTTCCGGAACGTACACATGTCGGACCGATGATACAAACAATGCTTGCCATCGATCCCATCATCAAAGAGGTTTCATTGTTTGACAGTTTCAAAAACATCAGAACATTCCATATTACCTATCAAAGCGATAAAAAAAATCTGACAAAAGAAGACACAATGAACATTCGGGAAAAAATCATCAGCCACATGAAAACGGCATACCACGCAACATTAAAAAATTAAGGAGTAGGTGTGGGTGTAGGTTCGGATGTCGGTTCTGCAAATGCGGCGTTCACTCCTATATGGATACTGCTTTCAGATTTGTTTCCTTTCGTATCCGTTGCCACTGCTTTAATCGCTCTATATGAACCATTTGTAACGGGTACCGTATCTGAAAAAGTATCACTTCCTGATTCTTTTTTCTTTTCCCCATCCACATATATTTCAATTTTTGAAATACCGTTTGAGGATGTCGCTTTAACGACAACTTTTACATCATTACTATCAATACGCGCATGATCACCCGGTTCCTTGATAGAAATTGCAGATGCATCTCCACCATTGTAGGTTTCTGTCGGCGGTTTCATTTTCGAATCTGTCTGCGACCCAAGCCACGAGTTTATGCCTTCCTGCCAACGATTCTTTCCATCTCCTGAAACAGGATCTGATTCTTTAAACACAACAAATTGCTTTGTCTGATATTCACCTCTGACAATTTCAACAGCGCTTGCGAGTTTATTGCCGTCATGCGCGGAAATTTTCACATTCTGATAAATGCTTGAGGGGGCGGTCGGCTCTGTTCCTTTGATATAAACTTCTTTTCTGGTAGTGCCGCCTGAAACTGGAGTGCCACCTCCATACGCGTCAATTTCCATTTCGACAATGTTGTCCAGTTTTGTAAACGGTTCATCTTTTTTATCTTTGAGCGCTTCTTTCATAATGCGGCTCCAAATAGGAGCTGCTCCCGTGATACCGGAGGCAAGTGCCTGATTCATTGCAGTATTATCATTATTTCCCACCCAAACGCCGGTGGCGACAGATGGCGTATATCCGACAGTCCAGTTATCCCGTTTATCATCGGTTGTTCCTGTTTTGACAGCAACAGTATGCCCTGAAATAACCAAATACGATCGTTCACCGAACGTTTCTTTTCGTGCGGCATTATCGGAAAGAATATTTGACATTATGTAGGAAACATCAGCGGGAAGGACGCGTTTTCCTGTAACTGTCTTGTGCTCAAACAGCACTTTTCCTTTGCTGTCTTCCACTTTCAATATGGATACCGGATCCTGCCGAAGTCCGCCTGTTGCAAATACACCAAATGCACTCGTAATATCAATGAGTTTTACTTCGCCACCTCCAAGCGTCAGGGACAATCCAAATCTCGAAACATTTTCGTTCGTCGGCTCCAATGTCGTCATGCCCATATCGTACGCAGTTCTTAATACATCTTTCACACCGACGAGTGCAAGTACTTTTACTGCAATCGTGTTAATGGAATTGCCAAGCGCAAATCGAAGCTGCATCGGGCCCCGGTATTTTCCGTCATAGTTTTTTGGATTATATTCCGGCTTTGCAGTATCGCCAGATGGATACTTGGTATCGACGTCCATGAGGAGCGTAGAGGCCGTGTACCCCTTTTTCAGGGCTGTTGCGTACGATATCGGCTTCATGGTAGATCCCGGTTGACGAAGCCCTTGGGTGACCACATTAAATTTGAGTCCCGACGCGTCCGTTGCCTCATAATCTTTTGATCCGACCATCGCCAAAATTTCCCCTGTTTTTGGATCGATCACAATGGCCGCACCGTTTGAAACTTTCAGATTTTTTACCTTATCCACTTCCTCTTTCACAATGGTTTGTGCTGCTTTCTGCAAAGGAAGATCCATGGTTGTAGTCACACGAAGTCCACCGGCATCTACTGTTTTTTGACCAAATTTCTCGATAAGCTGTTCCTTAATATATTCAACAAAATGCGGAGCATTCAGTCCTGCACTTCCAGACGCAAACTGCACAGTTTCTATTTCTTTTTTCAAATCCGTTTCCTGTTGCGCAGTAATATAATTATCCTCACGCATGCGCCGCAAAACATGCTGTGCACGTCCAATATACGCTTTTTCATCATTCATAAACGGGGAATACAGGGAAGGCGATTGCGGAAGACCTGCAAGAATAACACTCTCTGCAACCGTCAAATCTTTTGCATGCTTATCGAAATAATACGAAGAAGCAGCCTCGATACCTGCAGCCGTGCCACCATACGGAATTTCATTGAGATACATCTGCAGAATTTCATCTTTGGAGTATTTCCGTTCAATTTGGATTGCAAGTACCGCCTCTTTCATTTTACGCGGCAATGTCTGTTCCGTCGTCAACAATGCATTTTTTACCAATTGCTGTGTCAAGGTAGATCCTCCTTGTATATTATGAAATACAAAGATACTCACGACCGCCCGAAAAAACCCTGTCGTTGATAATCCTTTATGTTTATAAAATTCCTTGTCTTCGACAGCAACCGTCGCTTCTTTCAGCGCCTTTGGCATATCCTCAAATTTCACAGGGATTCGATTTTCATTTTCGAAAATGTCATACACCGTTTCGCCATTTCTATCCAAAACAACCGTTGAAAGACCCTCCACACGGGACACCTTATCCGGACTCGGAAGATCTTTTGCATACCATGCAAAAAGACCTGCAACAAATATAACCCCTGCCACCACAGCAAAAAATGCAAATGTGGCAAGCATACTGATTGTTTTTAAACGATTGTGCGGCGTACCAAATCGTCTTCGAAGTTGCCGTTCCCAAAAAATTCTCTGCATAAAGACTATTGTACGGCAATTTTTGACAAAAAGGCAAACTCAGTGTACTATATGAAAACAAGTGAATAAGGAAAAGCGTTGACGGAGACGAAGTAGAAAAAGAAAAGTGACAAAAAAGAAAGTAAGCGGTTGATGAAAGCTTACCGAATTTTCTTTTTTCGAAATACCCTCCTGAGCTGTCAGCTGAAATTAACCAAAAAGTAAGCTTAAAAGACCGGGTCAGCCCGTAATAGCAAAATGTTATGTCATCCCTAAAAAGATGGAGTAACTAGAGGCTTTAGGTAGAACCGACCTCAATAGTCGGTTTTTTTGTACCAAAAAGCAAAACAAGGTGGTACCGCGTGTTTGTATAAAACTCGCCCTTGTCCCTGATCAAATCGGGGATAGAGGCGAGTTTTTTTGTGGATTCGTAGCTATTTCGAGTCATCGAGAAATAGTGTACGAGACACGACACCCGAAGGGTGTTTTGGAAAAATGAAACGCTGAGGTGACAGAGTGGACAAATGTGCCTGTCTGTAAAACAGGTGATCAAAAAGATCTACGAAGGTTCGAATCCTTCTCTCAGCACACGAGTGAAATACACGCGTATTTCGTTTTAAACTCGTCCGTCTTCTTTCCCGGTCTGCAGGAAAGAGCACTTTACCATAGTACGAAGGAGAAAAAAATGAAAACAAACAAGTTATTTAAAAAGAAAACAGTTAATCAAATTTGTCTGTATAGCTCTGGGTTTTTTGGATATCTATGTGCAAATAAAATGGTGTTTCTCATTGAGGCACAACCAAATGCTCCATGGACGAATCAGATACTCACTCTCTACATTCTCACAATCATACTGTATTCCATAATGACGTTTTTTTTAATAAAACTTGAACAATCGTAATTCGTACTACCCAAATTCAGGGTACAAAGTTTTTATAATTTTGTACCCTGATAGTTTTAAAAAATAGGCATACAATACAAAATTTTTATGCTATAGTAAAAAAGGAGATATATATGAACACTATTGATGAAATCGTCACACGCGGAGTAGAAAATATTATTCCAAACAGGGAAACATTAAAAAAAATTCTTGCTTCAGGACGCAAACTCAATATTTATCTGGGTATCGATCCAACAGCAACCAATATCCACGTCGGTCATGCTGTTCCGCTTCGAAAATTACAAGCACTTGCTGATCTCGGACATCACGTCACCTTTCTTATCGGCGATTTCACTGCGCTGATTGGCGACACATCAGATAAGGACGGGGAGCGACCGGTTCTGACCAGTGAACAGATTGAACAAAACTTTCAAACCTACAAAAAACAGGCGAGTAAAATCTTGGATTTTTCCAAAATCACAGTAGTGCACAACAGTGAATGGCTAAAAAAACTGACATTTACCGATATTGTCAAACTCACCCAACATTTTTCCGCGGGAGAATTTGTAGGCAGGGAACTCATTAAAAAACGGCTAAACGACGGTAAAAAAGTCGGTCTGCATGAACTCTTATACCCTGTCATGCAGGGATACGACAGTTATTTCATGGATACGGATATTCAACTGGGTGGCACTGATCAGACATTTAACATGCAAGCGGGTAGGACACTGCAAAAAGATCTGCGAAACAAAGAATCCTGTATCATCGCCAATGGTTTCTTGGAAGGAACAGACGGACGAAAAATGAGTAAATCTTGGAATAATGCTATTTGGCTCACAGACGAACCGTCTGATATGTTTGGGAAAGTTATGTCACTTAAGGATGAGCTCATTGAGCAATATTTTCTTTTGGCAACAAACACACCGATGACAGAAATCGAAGCAATAAAAAAACGGCTAAAGTCTGGTGAAAACCCGATGATCATTAAAAAAGAACTCGCACATATCATGGTTTCGGAGTTGCATTCAAAAAAAGATGCCGAAATCGCCAAAGCGTCATTTGAATCAAAATTTCAAAAAAAAGCACCAATGGCAAATGACATTCCAGAATTTAAAACAAAAGAAACAAAATGGAAACTCATCGATTTATTGGTGGCAACCGAAATGGTGACGAGCAAATCCGAAGCAAGGAGACTGATTGGAAATGATGCGATCGAAATAAACGGCATAGGCATTAAATTTCAAACCGCAGATGTCACCGTAAAATCGCATGATATAATCAAAGTCGGGAAAAAGAAATTCATAAAAATAAACATACTATGAACTTTTTTAGAAAACACCAAACAGTATGGAAAGTGATTGTCGTCATTGCATCACTTGCTTTGATAGCAACATCATTTATTCCACTGTTAACTATTCGATAATCACATGACTCTCACTGCAGCGTCTCCTGTACAATTTGTACCACGAGTCGGTCCTGCATATGCAAAAAAATTAGAGAACCTCGGGATTCTCACTGTCCGTGATCTTCTGTATCACACTCCCTTTCGGTATAACGATTTTTCACATAAAACTACGATTAACAAACTTCACCCCGGTATGACAGTCAGCGTGAATGGCGAAGTCAAACAGATAAAAAATATTTTTACAAAAACTGGCAAAAAAATTCAGGAGGCGATTGTAACGGACACAACGGGAAGTATTGCCGTTATCTGGTTTAATCAACTCTTCTTGCCAAAAATTATCCATGCAGGTGATTCGATTGCCCTTTCGGGAACTGTTGGATTTTTCGGCAATAAGCTCGCTATAGAATCACCAGAGTATGAACTTATTGATGCGGATGCACCGCATTTACACACGGGTCGTGTTGTGCCAATCTACCCTGAAACTGCAGGCGTTACATCAAAATGGTTACGCTCCCGCATTTGGTCACTTCTAACTGACTACCCGTCACTTATTCATGAGTACTTACCTGAAGAAATACTGGGCAAATACAAACTCCCAAAACTCGAGGATGCGCTCGTAACCGTTCATTTTCCGAATACCGTTTTGGAAGGAGAAACTGCTGAAAAACGACTTGCATTTGATGAAATTGTTCTTATGCAGTGTATGTCATTTGAACAAAAAAGAATGTGGGAAGAAACAAAACACGCGGCTGCATTTTCCATCAATACACCGCTAAAGAACACATTTTTTGGCGCGCTCCCGTTTACACTCACTGATGATCAAACAGGTGCGATACACGATATCCTCCAAGATCTTGAAAAAACCGTTCCCATGAATCGACTGCTTGAAGGGGATGTAGGAAGCGGAAAAACTGTTGTTGCAGCAGCAGCCATGTTTGCTGCCGCAAAAAACGGCTATCAGTCCATTCTCATGGCACCAACGCAAATACTTGCAGAACAACACTTCCAAACCATTTCCAACCTGCTAACACCTCTTGGACTCACTGTCGAGCTCATCATTGGAGGCACTAAACAGGATGTAACCAAAAAAAACAAAACAGATATTCTTATCGGCACACACGCACTCTTACAACAAACTGTGTATTTCTCCCATGTGGGACTTATTGTCATTGATGAACAACAACGATTCGGTGTATATCAACGGGCACTCTTAAGGTCCAAAGCGCCATCAGCTCTTACGCCACATCTTTTGACCATGACGGCAACCCCAATTCCAAGGACACTCGCACTCACCATGTATGGAAATCTCGCACTCTCTGTATTAAAGACAATGCCCGTTGGTAGACTGCCAATCAAAACATGGGTAGTGCCAAAAGAAAAACGGGATAACGCGTATGCGTGGATCAAAAAAGAAATACAAGACCATAAGGCGTCTGCGTTTATTGTCTGTCCGTTTATTGAAGAATCCGAAAGCATGACAACAGTCAAGGCGGCGACAAAAGAATTTGAATTTCTCAAAACGAATGTATACAAGGATCTTCATCTTGCACTGCTCCATGGAAGAATGAAACCAGCAGAAAAGACAACAATCCTTGAACAATTCAGGTCAGGTAACACTGATATATTAGTTTCAACCCCAGTTGTTGAAGTCGGCATCGATATTCCAAATGCAACCATTATGATGATCGAAGGGGCGGAACGCTTCGGACTTGCAGGACTCCATCAATTGAGGGGACGTGTAGGACGAGGGGATAAACAATCTTACTGTTTACTCTTTACCGAAAAGCCTGATGAAAAAACCACCCATCGGCTCAAAATTCTTGAGACTGTGCATAATGGTCCGGAGCTCGCTGAGTATGATATGGAAATTCGTGGCCAAGGTGATCTATTTGGCAGTAGACAGCATGGCATTCCGGAAATGGTATATACCGCACTTTCAGATGAGACCATTGTGAAAAACGCTGATGCCGTCGTCAATTTCCTAACTAAACGCGATCCGACATTTCAATTGTTTTCCTACTTGAGAGAACGCCTCAATGAGAGTAAAATACAAGATATTGCACAAGACTAACGTTGTGCACTGTATAATTTATCTATGACACCACTACCAAAACGAAGACATTCAACCAGACGCGGCGGAAAACGCCAAGCCTCAATCAAGCTGTCAAAAACAGCCATGTCACTGTGTACCAACTGCGGAAAACCGAAACTTCCACACGCAATCTGCAAAAATTGCGGATTCTACAACGGAAAAGAAGTACAGAAATTGAAAATCAAAAAAGCAAAGAAAAAATAACACCTGTCATGTGTCATATGTCACGCACGAAAACGTGATACTTGATACCTGATAGACATTTTGTGAAAACCGCGCAAGACCCCAGACATCAACATCGCATCGTCGCTATGCAACGTTTATTTGCATATAGCTTTGGCAATCTTACTGATCAAAAAGATATTCAAGAAATTCTTACACACCAACGCGCCATCGATTCTATGATTGAAACGGCTGCACCAGAATGGCCAATCGACAAAATTGCAAAAATTGATCTTGCAATTCTTAGGCAGGCCATATTTGAAATGACTGAGCACAAAGACACCCCGGTAAAAGTGGTTATTGATGAGGCGATCGAGCTTGCAAAATCCTATGGAAACCCAAACAGTGCAAAATTTATCAATGGAGTGCTTGGCACACTCGTAAAATCGATATGACATTTGAACTTCTCCAAAAAACAATTCAGATAACATTTGGGAATCAGGAGCTCCTGAAAAACGCCTTTTACCATCGCTCCTATCTGAACGAGGCGAAACACATCACCCATTCCAACGAACGGTTGGAATTCTTGGGTGACGCAATTCTGTCTTTCCTGACATCCAGATTCTTATATGAGCTGTATCCGGACTATCCGGAAGGAACACTTACCAATATCCGTTCCAGCCTCGTAAAAACAAAAACACTGGGCGAAACCGCACATGAGCTCGGATTCGGTGATCTCTTATTCTTAAGTCATGGAGAGGAAGAATCAGGGGGGAGACAGAACATGTCCCTGCTTGCAGATTCTTTTGAAGCATTCCTTGGCGCTTTATTTATGGATCAGGGAATTGATGGGGCAAAGAAATTTTTGGAAACCTATTTATTTCCAAAAACCGCAACCATTGTCGAATCAAAATCCTATTTGGATTACAAAAGTCTACTCCAAGAAATTATCCAAGGAGAAACAAAAACATCACCGACCTATGTCGTCACAAAATCAGAAGGGCCTGACCACAACAGAATTTTTTATATAGAAGCTACCATTGGAAACAAAAAACTCGGGGAGGGGCAGGGAAAGAGCAAACAAGAGGGGGAACAGGCAGCTGCCGCAAATGCGCTTGAGAAGATGGGCAAAATATGATATTCTATCACCTATGGTTAAAATCAAACTAACACAAACAGGTTCAAAGAATCGAAAAACGTACAGAATCGTCGCTATGGAAGACAGCAAAAGGCGTGATGGACGGAATATTGAAATTCTTGGAGCATACAATCCACTCGTGAATCCTGCACAACTGACGATCAAAGAAGACCGTTTACAATATTGGATATCCGTTGGAGCACAACTCACTGACGGCGTTAAAAATATCCTTAAAACCAAATAACATGCAAGACACACTCGTTTTTCTTGTTTCCAATATCGTCGAGCATCCTGAAGCGGTTACCGTGGAAGTCAAAACAGAGAACGCACGAGAAATTTTGGTCTTACACGTTCATCCGGACGACATGGGAAAAGTAATAGGAAAACAGGGACGAATTATTCGCGCTCTTCGGGATCTCATCAAACTCATGGCAGCAAAACAAGGCGGCTACGTCGACATTGAATTATTTGAAGAGCCGTCTCAGGAAACCCCAATTCAAACAACTGTATAAAGGCACAGGTAAACTTTTTTGTCCGCGTATGTTTATAACAATCCTCACGCTTTTTCCTGACATGTTTACAGGACCGTTTGACGTATCCATCATCAAACGCGCTGTACAAAAAAAAGCCGTTTCCATTGCCTACATAAACATGAGAGACTTTGCCACAGACAAACACAAAAGCGTTGATGAACACCCATATGGTGGCGGAGCAGGGATGATTTTGCGTGTCGATGTTGTTGCACGCGCTATCAACCACGCCAGATCACTCCATCCGGAATGTACAAACACTGTTATTCTTATGGATCCTTTAGGAATTCCTTTTAGACAACAGCAAGCAAAACAATTGGCAACACTTGAACATATCATTTTTGTCTGTGGCCACTATGAGGGAATTGATGAACGAATCAGGACGCTCGTTGATGAAACAATTTCACTTGGGGACTTTATCCTTACCTGTGGAGAATTACCCGCCATGGTCATCACAGACGCTGTCGTCCGGCTTCTCAAAGGAGTTCTAAAAAAAGAAGGTGTCACATCCAATGAATCATTTGAAGATAATCTTCTTGAATACCCGCAGTATACAAAACCTGACACATTTACAGGAATGCCGGTGCCTGCGGTGTTAAAATCAGGAGACCACAAAAGAATACGGGAATGGCAACATGAAGAAGCGGTAAAAAAAACAAAAAAACTTCGTCCTGATTTACTTTAAGGGGCAAACGGATTCACAGTAGCTGGCATTGTCTGAATCACCGCGCTGCCGGATCCCATGGAAGACTCTTGTGTCAACAAAGGAAATGATGAGACTGTATCTAAAATATCAATTTCGGATGATGAAAGAGAAATCAACGGATCCGTTACTTTACTTAATGTTTTTGGATCTGAAACATAGTATGCATCCATCGACAAGGTAGATTTTGTAACACCGGTCTTCGTATCAAAAGACAAATCAAAACTCCGTACACGGAAAAATCTTCGAATCTTCACCGCCTGATCAACAACATTGCGTACGCGGTCAATTGACCCTTCAATAACAATGGAAAACGGAACGATATTCACACCAATCTTTTGTTCATCCGCAGACAATTTCTTTGCGGAGTCAGAGGCGACTGCACCAACACTTCCGAGTGATATTGCTGTAACCGTCACACTTTCCCTTGCTGTCAATGCGTCCACAGTGGAAAATAAGGAGCCAAGGGCTTTATCTGTAGGCACAGCGGATATTGCAGCGCTGGCATACTGGGTAAGCATAGTCATATCAAGTTCATTCAAAATACGCTGTTTTTCGGTTAACGTTGCAACGACCTTTCTGAGTGTTTGTGTTTCAAGCACTAACTGTACAGTTTTTTGAATACCCGGAAGCAAGCCGACAAAAAAAGCAATCATGCAAAATAGGATAACTGCACCGGAAATAACAAAACTTTGATATTGTCGTATAAATCTTCGTAAAACGCGCATCATATTTAATTATTGTAAAACAACCGTATACGTAAATCCGAGGGTTACAGTCGCATCTTTGTTTAAAAGAATAGAAGTAACTGTCGGATTTTTTATTTTATTGTCATTGGTCAGTTGTATAACAGTCTCCATGACAGTTATGGCTTCTTCCACTGTCGCAGCTTCTACTCCAATATGAATACTGTTTGCTTCTCCTAAAGAAAAAGACGTGAGTCGGGGAGGAACGGCGATAAGGAGTGTTGTGTCAATATAGGGAGCAATGGATATCTGATAGGTCATAATTTTTTTGAGCGCAGACACCCGGGAACGCAGAGATAAAAGCAACGCTTCTTTTGTCACGTCATTTTTTACGATTGTATACAGTTCCTCACGCTTTGTATCAAGCGATTGGTGCTGCAATTGAAAGACAAAATAGACAATAAGCGTGATAATGCCCACACCAAAAACAAAAGAAAGAAATATGTATCGGGCTGTACGCAGAAACCGCTCGATAAGGGCGAGTTTTGGTGAATACACTACTTGATTTTGAAATAGATTAATTGAATTACTTTCCATACTATAAATTATTAGACTGTCCGCATGGCAAGCCCAGCTGCAACTGCAAACGTCGGGCCTTCCGTTGATAAAATAGAAAACCGCGCTTCCTTTTGTATGCCTACCCAAGGATTGGCGATTTGTGTTTCAATGGCAACCTGCTCGGTAATGTATGAAACAACACCTGGTAATTTCGCCGTTCCGCCGGAAAGAATAATAGCTTCAACACGATCGGATGCATATTTTTCCCCAAAAAATGCGATCGCCCGCTTCAGTTCATTGAGAATTGTGGTCATAACCGGTTCCATTGCTGTAACCAGCTTTCCTTCTAAAAGCCCGCGTTGCAATCCGTACGTTTTTTTATATTCTTCCGCTTGAACAACGGTAAAGTCAAGTGACTGAGAAAGTGCGCGGGATAATGCTTCACCACCCGCACTAATAGAGCGGGTAAATGCGATGACACTACCATGCAAAATAGTTATCTCTGTTGTCTGCGCACCAATAGATATAAGCACAACATTCTTCAAATTCGTGACTGATGCGGCAATAGCACGAGAACTTGCAACAATCTCTGTCTCCGCGTACATCGGAGTCAGATCTGCAAGCTCTAAAATCGTCATATAGCGTTCAATCAATACCTTGGGGGCTGCAATCAGCAATACTTCCATTTTCCCCGTCGTTGTACTGTCTGCTTTACGAAGCACAGTAAAATCCATATTCACCTGATCTAAAGGCAAGGGAATATATTGTTCCGCTTCCCATTGAATTGCGCTTGTTAACTCCCGATTCGATAACGGCGGCACTTCGATAACCCGAGTAAACACCTGCGATTCAGGCAGCGCAATATTTACTTTATCCGACTTTGCGCCTGTATCCCGAATTAATTGCTTAATTATATATGCAATGGATTCCAAATCCGAAGAAATATTTGATGACAGCGCTTTAGAAGGCGTCGGCATACTTCCTGCGGCAAGAAGCGTCTTAACGCCTTTTTCAATACCTATCTCAATCAGTTTTGTACTGTGTGTTCCAATATCAATTCCAAGTAAACTTTCCATAGGCAGATTGGTTTTTTTCTTTAATGTGTAAACGAATCCTGACTGTATACACTGTAATCAAAAATAGCGGCGGGCCAAGGATATTGCCGTTTTACGACAATCTTCCTCGTTACACCTCCATCAGTTTTTCCTGTCGAGGTAATTTCAACTCCCTGTTTTGGCAACACCACATCCGTTCCAACAGGAGAAACTGTTACTGTTGTTTGATTATAAAATGGCCGAACGCGAATAAGAAGGGGAATAGTACCAACTGGAGGCATGACAATAGATTGTCTATACGCATGTGCAACTGCGCCACACGAGCCATCCACTTCCGTAATACTGGAAAAATTATTTACTGGCCTTGAAGCAATGTCCGGATCATATGCGCTACGGCTTACCATATACACACCTGCAGCTGATTTATAATAAATTGTAACCTCAATTGCCGCGATCGGCAGACTTGCTGTGGGAGGAGTCCAGCAAACATCAAGATAGCGCTCAGCATAGTAACTGGATTCATTGATTGAATTGTCTTCATTGTGATCAACGAGCCAAATAGATGCAACAGCACCCATATTTGTTGCAGGAAGTGTGTATTCACCTGTCGATCCGCCGATGATAGTAGATGACGACTGATAAGTAACACCCGGAACATATGTGCGCGCATCCGTAATCAAATTACCTTTTAACGCTTCCTCAATACCTGCTTCCGCCGCGCTAAATGCTCTTGCTGATTCTTCTACATTTCTGCTCATCGAAACATCAGTAATGCCGCGACCGATAAGAGAAAGCGCAATGGTAATTGCGATACTTAACACAAGCACGGTAATAAGCAACACCTGCCCTCGAGGACGTACATGGTTCATATATCTAGTATACGGTCTTCTGTAAGAAAGTCGCAAGTTCATATCTTATCTATTCCTCTTAATCATCATTGATTGGAATGTTTCCTGCTCGCCTTCAAATATACCGGTTGCCGTATTTCGTTGCCGCAGGCGAAACAAAACAGTGATAAACGTGTCATCAGTGCACGTAAAATACAATGAGGCCCCCTCAGTGTCAGCAACTCCGCAGGATGCCTCTCCGCCAGTAGTAACGAGCGTTACATTCCCACTGGAAAGATGTGTCGTTGTCTGCAATGTTGAGCTGTATGAAGCAATGCGAAAAATATCGTAGTCTGCATATACGGCATCTTTTTCACAGGAAATAGTTGTCTCCCCGCCGTCATAATTCGTCATGGTCAATACTGAACGAGGCGCCCCATCACACACCATGGAAATTTCCTTCGCGTTTTGAATCATTCGCTTCACCACATCCATCGCCATTCCGCCGTTCTGTTTCATTTCCTTCATCATTTCTGTTCTGGCTGACAAACGAACGGTCGTAAAAATAACCTGCGCGATAATAACGGACACAAGTGACAACACACCGGCGGAAACCAGTAATTCAAGAAGGGTAAACCCCGACCGGCAAGTGTACCCGAATATTCTTTTTTTTGTACGCATATTATTTCCAATTGGTGAGCGTTGTTTGGAGTGATATCATTTTTTCTCCATCTCCTTCAATCCACGTAACACTCGATACAACGGTAACGATCTGGGGATCAACGTCATTATCCAATGTATACGTCAATACCCGTGAATATTTATTCTCCAGCACCTCACACGGTTCTGTAGGGATAGCGCCGGATGACCCCACACAAAATATTCCTGCACGCGCAAATGCGCCCCATCCGCTGTCGCGCTCTTTTCGTGCAAGCTCTAATCCTTCTGATGCATATTGCGTCACAACGCTTCTCGTACGACTGCTTTGCGCATATTTAAGCGATGAGGTAGTCCCGACAACAAGGCCGGTTACAAGCAAGATGACAACACCGAGTGTAACAACAGATTCCACCAATGATTGACCTTTTCGTCCACGTTTTTCTAATTTCATACTATTAATAATCACTTATGCTTCCTGATCGTGAAACATTGACGGTGTAGATAATATCCGCACCTGTCAATACAATTGATTGGTCGACATCGAGATTCGTTGCACCGGTAACTGACAAAAATTGAATAGGCAAATACGATGTCTGAAATGCGACTCCCGAAGGGAGTAGTACTGTTGAAATTTCTTCCTGTGTATCTACAGGAATTCCTTCTTTCATACAAATAGGTTGTATCGTATAACATGCTCCTTTTCCATCACAGTCAGAAAATGTCACCTCATAACTCTGCAGTGTGGTTGTGTTATCACAGACGAAGGGTTTCTGCCCAGATGTTGCTTTTGTTTGCGCGAGGCGTAAATCAGAACGTAAGGTAAACCCGGCCTGTTTTACCCGCTGTCTATCAGTATAGGAATTATAATTTAACAGCGTAACAACAGAAATAATAAGAATAATGGCAACAACAACGATCAACTCAATCAATGTAAAACCCCGTCTGCCGGCAGGCGTGTCTATGTGCTGTTTCATGGATTCTTTCTTCCGTAGTTATATCCACCTAAATCCAATGTGCCACATGTAGTGTCAGTTGCAAGATCACTCGGCTCAAGCGTGGCAGCGATACAATACCCGTAATATTGACCTGCATTTTCACTCAGCGCCTGATACATATAAGAAACATGTTTTGGGTCTACAGGAACATCAGACAAATACGTCAAAAAATCGGCGTTTTCCTCTAACGTTTCTGCAACAGCCATACCGCCGGTATTTATTGCGGGGTAATACCCAAAATCAGAACGATACAATTCAAGAGCTGACTGCATTTGCCCAACATCGCTTTTTCTTTTCGCATTTCTCGCATTCCGATTAATACTTCCATACGACACGATACCGATAGCGGTCAAGACGGCAATAATAGCTATAGCAATAAGAATCTCCATTAACGTAAAACCATGTCTTGTCGATCCAATTATTTTTTTCATACAACGTATCCTTTCCAAAAAAACTTATTGTTGCTGAGAAACACAATAAAAGTCGCCTTCGGCTCCCTGACAGTTGACTGCGCTATTGCCGCTTTCCGCTTCCATTTCTGCACACACACAATAGGTCACTTCATCCGGACAGCTCATGTCATAGCCTAATTTTGTTTTCGGATCTGTGGGATAGCCGTTCGGCAAATATGTAGCGTCTACAAGACATCCCTCTCCTGTCGGATACACGAGCGTATCAGAAAACGATTGCTCCACACCTTGTTGTACTAATTTCATATCAGATACTCGTCGACTGTCCCGTGATTTTTTTTGCATTGTCGTATAGGAAGCAGTCGCAATCGCTGTAAGGATACCAATCAGTGCAATGACAATTAACAGTTCAATAAGTGAGAATCCCCGTTTTACCATAATTTACTCCACAAG
Source organism: Microgenomates group bacterium (assembly GCA_049287205.1). GTDB lineage: Bacteria > Patescibacteriota > Microgenomatia > UBA10105 > UBA927 > CAIJMI01. The sequence goes on along the minus strand of JBAQFJ010000001.1, from coordinate 330,610 downwards.
TTTAGTATTTCAGATCCGTACATGGATGCAATGCCCAGCCCCAAAATCATAAACGGTCCGAACGGCATATGGCTTTTCATCCGTTTTTTACGCACTAAAATTAGTATGACACCGGCTGTTGCACCCGTCAAGAAAGCTGCATAATACGCAATAATAAGTCGTGGATATCCAAGTGCCATACCAATAATGCCCGATAGATAAATATCTCCATCACCCATAGCGCGACCTTTTGAAAACAACCACAATAAAAAGAAAAAACCAGTGCCGATACCTGAAGGAATCAGATAGGAATGCAGGACAAATGCACAAGACGACGCGGATCCCTCAATACAAGAAAACAACAAAGGGGAGAGCAGTGCAATTACCGCAAAACTGGCCGCATATAAGAATAGCTCAGGGATATATTCCGTTTTATAATCAGCAACAACAATACCGATGGATGAACAAAAGAGTACAAGATACGCAAAAAAAGGAAGAGACAGCGCTGATCCTCCGAGACGGTATATCATAACAAACCCAAGCCCAATGAGAAGCTCAATGAGCGGATACTGCACAGAAAGTTTTTTATGACAACAGCGTGATGTTCCGCGCTGTATGATCCAAGAAAAAATTGGTAACAGCTCGAACCAAGAAAGGTGGCGATGACAATAATCACAGTGTGATCTTCCTTTGACTACATCCTGACCCATAGGCAATCTGTCAATCAGCACATTTAAAAATGAACCGATCGATATCCCAAATATAAATAACACGACGTTCACTGGATCCATATATATAGTATATACAAACACAAAAAAATAAACCGCGCGGGTTTCCCGAGCGCGGTTTATTAAAACAATACAATTTCAAATCATTATTGCACACACCAATAACAAGTCGCTTCTCCTCCCGTTGTGCTTTTGCATGCAGCAGCTCCCTCTCCTGTATTTTCCGTTCCATCTTTCAAATATTTTGTTGCCGGATCAACCTGGAATGATTTAGAACCAGGTGCGTAACATACGCGAACTTGTACAGATGTTGTATCACTCATAGGAGTATACGACACCCATACTTTATTCAATGATCCACTGTAAATTTCAGTAAAATTTGACTTCATTTCCCCAGCTGTAATCATATTCGTAACAGCGGTAGGCATTGGGTCAGTTGCTAAATCTGTTTCTGTAAACGCTGTAGCTTCATCCGTCCATGGCATCCTATTTGTCGTTGCGTAGTACCGAAGTACTGCTGTTTGAACTTGATTCACTAAATCTCTTGTGCCCGTATCTGTTCCTTTTTTGAGTTGCTCAAACGGATCAAGTGCACCAATAAGGCCAATGGCGAGCGCGCCCAACAAGGCGATAACGATAAGAAGCTCGACTAATGTAAATCCTTTGCGTAAAGTTATTTTTCTCATGTTATCACCTCCAATCCTAAAAATACTTCTATTATTACTGTATAGGAGTGTGCGCGCGATTGTCAATCATTTTTACGCCGTTTATTTAAACTGCGATGTCAGACTGTAAATAGGGGTAATGACCGATATGACGATAAATCCGACACCAACGCCCAACACCACCATGATGATCGGCTCCATTGCCGTTGTGAGCCCCTTCACAATGCTTTCCGTCTCAACCTGAAAATACTTTGAAATCTTGAGCAGTGTTTCATCAAGTTTTCCGGTTTCTTCTCCCACCTTAACCATCTGTGACACAATCGGCGGAAATTCTTTATGGCTCGCAAACATATCACCGAGTGGAAATCCTTTTTCCACCTTTTTGGCGATATCCTCAATTGCATTTTGAAACAAAATATTGTTAAGCGACCCTTTTAAAATCCGCAAGGCATCCAATATATGGATGCCGGATCCAATCAACATAGCAAGTGTACGAGTAAATTCAACCAGAATAAGTTTTTGCTGCAAAGCACCGTAAAGCGGAATTTTTAAAATTAATGCATCAAGAATATATGTTCCGGTTTCAGTTTTTTTCCAACGGTTAAAGAAAATACCAATACCGGCGATGATGAGGAGCATCGCCCACCATTGATGAATAAAGAAATTCGACATGCCAATAAGCAGTTTTGTTGACCACGGAAGCTCTATACCAAAATCTTTATACAAATCAGTAAGTTTTGGCATCACAACAATCATCATAATAATAACAACAACAACCATACCAACGACAACGACAGCAGGATAGATAAGCGCACCAACCACCTTGCCTCGGAATTCCCGTTGTCCCTCAAGCGTGTCTGCAAGCTGCAATAACACTTTATCGAGCTGTCCTGATGCTTCCCCAGCTCTGACCAGCGAAATATAAATGTTTGAAAAATACTGCGGATATTTTGATAATGCGTCGCCCAAATTACCTCCACCAACGATACTCCGTTCCACATCACTTAACACATCAACCAACATCGGATTAGATGATTGCGTTTTAAGGATATTTAATGAATCAGGAATAGACAGTCCCGCCATGACCATCGTGGATAATTGACGGGTAAAATTAACAATATCAGAAAAACTGATCTTCTGCATTTTCGTTAATGCGGAAGAAAGCGCTTTTTCCTGTGTTTGCGTCAGGGATACAACAAACAACTCCTTATCTTTCAGAAGCTTCACTGCTTGATCCTGACTTCCTGCTTCAACAAACCCAGAGGTCTGTTTTCCATCAGAAGAAAATGCTTTGTATTTAAAAAATGCCATACTCGTATGTTACGATCGCTTCAGCAATCGACCGATATCTTCCGGTCGAAGCGCATAAGCTGTTGCGATATCAACACTAATTTTTCCATCATTCACCGCCTTAGCAAGCGAGGCTTCGAGCGTCATCATGCTAAATTCTGATGATGTTTGAATCGTATTGTCGAGTTGGTGCGTTTTTCCGTCTCGAATAATCGACCTGACTGCCGGTGTTGCCGTCATAACCTCACACACGGCTGTAAGTCCGCCATTAATGGCAGGAACTAACCGCTGTGACACAACGCCTTCAAGAACATTGGACAACTGCAGACGGACCTGCATTTGTTGGTGTTCAGGAAACACATCAATAATACGATCAACGGTCTGTGCGGCTGAATTGGTGTGCAACGTCGCAAGCACCAGATGACCGGTTTCAGCAATGGTGATTGCTGCGGCAATAGTTTCATAATCACGCATTTCACCGATGAGCACGATGTCAGGATCTTCGCGGAGCACACTGCGAAGGGCAATGGACCAAGAATGCGTATCACCATGCATCTCCCGCTGCGAAACAATAGACATGGATGGGGGATAAATATACTCGACCGGATCTTCAATGGTCACAATGTGTAATGCTTTTGTTTGATTAATCCGCTCAATCATTGCAGCAAGCGTTGTTGATTTTCCTTGTCCTGTTGGACCAGTTACTAAAATAAGACCTTGGCGAAGTTTTATAAAATCGTGTAAAACTTCAGGCAGTCCAAGATCTTCAATGGATCGAATCTTATCAGGAATATACCGAAATGCCCCAGCAACGCTTCCTCGTTGATGATACAAATTCACTCTGAACCTGCCGGTTGCTGCAACATGGGAAAAATCAACCTCTTTGTTTGTCAAAAACAATTCCTTCTGTTCCGGAGCACAAATAGCAAACAATAATTCCGTTGCCTGAGATTCCGAAAGTACGGATTGTCCGCTGATCATTTGAAGTTTTCCCGACACACGAAGCATTGGAGGATATCCGACAAGAATATGGATATCCGATGCGTTTACTCGAGCTGCTTCTGCAAACAATTCAGTCATGTTCATATATTTTTCCTCCTCAAGCCCCAATGGGGAACTAGTCTTGTGCAACTCTCAGCACTTCTTCAATTGAGGTAACTCCCTCAATTGCTTTCATATACCCGTCCTGTTTCATGGTAATCATTCCTTCACTGATTGCCTGATTTTCTATATCTTTCATAGTTGCACGGGATAATGTAAATTTACTGATTGCGTCTGTAACCGTAAATACTTCAAATACACCAAGCCTCCCATTGTATCCGGTGCCGCTGCACGTAGAACAGGTGGTCTCTCCAATGGAACCTTTGCCGCGATATAATTTTATCGGTGTTGTTGTAGGCAATAGGTTTCCAAGTACAGCACGAATATCTTTTTGCACTGCTTCATCCGGCACATATTCCTCTTTACAGGTAGCACAAAGCTTCCGGGCAATGCGCTGCCCAACAACTGCATTTAATGCGGAGGCGATAAGAAACGGCTCTGCGCCTAAATCAATAAGCCGAGGAATTGCACCGGCCGCATTATTGGTATGAAGCGTAGAAAATACCAGATGCCCCGTAAGTGCTGCCTGCACGGCAAGTTCCGTTGTTTCTTGGTCACGGATTTCTCCAACGAGAATAATATTTGGATCTTGCCGAAGAAAAGACCTGAGACCGGTTGCGAATGTAAGTCCTGCAGGAGCGTTCACCTGCACCTGATTTACTCCTGCTATCTGATACTCGACCGGATCCTCAAGCGTCATTATATTTACACGGGCGTTATTCAGCTTGTTCAAAACCGAATACAATGTCGTTGTTTTTCCGGAGCCGGTTGGACCGGTAACTAAAATAATGCCGTGTGGCCTAAGGATTGCAGTTTCAAGATTTTTTAATGCGAGTCCGCGAAGTCCGAGTTCAGGAAGTGACGGCACACCACCGGATTTTTTCAAAAGTCTCATAACGATTTTTTCTCCGAATACCGTGGGGAGTGAGGATACACGGAGATCAACCTCTTCATCACCCATCTTAAAATTAAAGCGTCCGTCTTGCGGAATTCTACGTTCATCGATTTTCATGTCGCCCAAAATTTTAATACGGGAGATCACGGCTTCATGAAGCCTGCGGGGAAGAAGCAATCGTTCCTGTAAAATGCCGTCCACACGATACCGGACGCGCGTTTCCGCATCCTGTGGTTCAATATGGACATCAGATGCCCTAATACGGATAGCCTGTTCAAGAACTGCAGAAACTATCTGCGCGATCGGCGCTTCACGGATCACTTCGCTTAAATGGCCCGCCTCGTATGTTTTAATTTCTGAAGGAGCGGTCTCTTTGAGCGCCGCCGTCACATCTTCTCCGATATGCTGCGTATACAAATTATTAATTGCAGAAAGAATATCTTCTTTCATCGCCATATGGGCGACTATGGATTTATTCGTTTTTTTCTCCAAAAAATCAATGATCTGTGCGTCGAGTGGATTTGCCATCGCGACAGACAGCTGGTTTGTTTTTTCGTTAAATTCAAAGGGAAGCAAAATATATTTTCTCGCGACTGCCTCTGAAATATAATTAATAAGTTCGGGGGAGAATGCTTTGCTTGTAAGTTCAACAAATGGAATATGCAAATCTTCAGCGCGGGCGCGAAGCAAATCTTCTTCTGTTACCAATCGTTTACTCAGAAGCAGGGATTCAACCGTTTCACCGAGATTTGTCGACTGCAACAGTACATCATCTGCCTGCTCTTTCGTCAGATGATTTTGACTAACAAGTATATTCAGTAATTCTTGGGCAGCGGCAGCCATAAAGATCTTTCGACAAACAAGTGAACATGCAAAAAACATGTCCTTTATTTATTATTGAATGTTTTATGATATATTGCAAGGGAACAATCACTATACGTATGCATACTTTTCTTATTATTGGCGGAACAAAAGAAAATCGAGTAAACAAAATAACGTCTCTCCTGGCAAATGATCACATTCATACCTTTGATGTACGGCCGCTCATTTGTACCGAAGACACGAACTCCATCGGCATCACCGCAGTTCGAAATTGGCAAAAACAATTACAACTCATGCCGTCATCCTCGCCCCTTGCTGCAGGCACGATCGAATCCGCAGACCTTTTAACTACAGAGGCGCAAAATGCACTCCTCAAAACACTGGAAGAACCGCCTATGCATACGCATATATATATGGAAGCACAATCTGATAACGCATTGCTTCCGACAATTCTCTCCCGATGCACAACAATAAAAATACACACCGTAGAAAACAAGCTCACACCAAAAGAGGAAACAGTTCTTGAAACATGGAAACACCTGCTCACGGAAAAAGTTTCAATCGGGAGTATGCTCGCGACACTGGATACGACATGCAAAAATAAAATTGATGCACAAGATTGGGTAGAGCATTCGATCATTGCAATCCATAAAACAAAAAATGTATGGTCGACGCAGATGTATCTGTCAATAGAAAAACAGCTGCTTACTGCAAAAAAACAACTTGCAAGCAACGTCAGTTACAAACTCGTTCTTGATGGCATATTTTTCTCTTTCGAGACTAGACAAAGCTAATTTCATTGTATACAATAACTAGTGATGAGCTTCGTATCGGAGGCTCGTTTTTTCTTAAAATATCATGGCAAAATCAGATAGCTACAACAGTGATCAGATCGTTGTCCTCGAAGGACTTGAGCCAGTCAGAAAACGGCCAGCCATGTATATCGGCACCACTTCTCTTGCCGGTGTGCATCATTGTTTAAATGAAATTATCGATAACTGTATTGACGAGGCATTGGCGGGTTTTGCAAGCCACGTTTGGGTAACCATCAACAAAGACGGCAGTGCAACAGTTAAAGATGACGGCCGAGGAATTCCCGTTGATCCGATTCCAAAATACAAAACCTCAGCACTTGAAGTTGTTATGACAAAACTCCACGCCGGAGGAAAATTTGAAGGCAAGGCTTATAAAGTATCAGGAGGTCTCCATGGAGTAGGCGCATCGGTCGTCAACGCACTTTCTACACTCATGATTGTACAGGTGAAACGTGACGGCAAACTGTATGAGCAGCAATATAAAAAAGGAGTACCTGTTGCTCCGGTCAAAATAATTGGAAAAGCAACGGACACGGGAACAACCACAACCTACTATGCAGATCCGGAAATTTTTAAAGAGGGGATTGACCTCAATTTTGACACCATTAAAAAAACAGTCAGAGACCGCGCATATCTTATCGCCAAACTATCTTTTTACTTGAAAGATGAACGAACAGGAGAAACGGCAAACTTTTATTTTGAGGGCGGTATCCAATCTCTCGTTAAAGCATTAAACAGAAATAAAGAAGTTCTGCATACACCAATATACATCACCAAAACATCCGAATCTATTGGAACTATTGAAATTGCACTCCAATACAATGACAGCTTTTCAGAAACAGTTGAATCCTATGTCAACATTATTCCGACGCCTGAGGGCGGAACGCACCTGACAGGATTTCGGATGGCCTTAACCCGTGCCATCAATGACTATGCCAAAAAAATTGGCGTCACCAAAGACAGCGATGACAACATCGTCGGCGATGACACACGCGAGGGGCTTACCGCGGTTGTCTATATGAAAATGTCTTCAACAGACCTCCAGTTTGAAGGACAAACAAAAGGAAAATTAGGAAATGCTGAAGTACAGCCGTTTGTGCAGGCGGCAGTGAAAGAAGGGTTAGACACCTATTTTGAAGAAAATCCATCTGACGGAAAGGCAATTCTTGAAAAAGTATTTTTGGCAGCAAAGGCCAGACTCGCCGCAAAAGCTGCAAAAGACGCAATCATCAGAAAAGGCGCTCTGGAAGGTGCGTCACTTCCTGGAAAGCTTGCTGACTGCCAAAGCAGAGACGCAACACAATCCGAACTTTTTATCGTTGAGGGAGATTCTGCAGGAGGAAGCGCAAAGCAAGGAAGAGACAGAAAATTTCAAGCGATTTTGCCGCTTCGAGGAAAAATTCTCAACACAGAACGCGCACGCCTCGACAAAATGATTGAATCTGAAGAAATTAAGGCGCTCGTGATTGCCTGTGGCATGGGAATCGGGGACACGACAAATCCGGAAAAACTCCGATACCACCGTATCGTCATTATGACTGATGCAGATGTGGATGGTGAACATATCATGACGCTTCTTTTAACGTTCTTTTATCGGCATCTTCCCTATATCGTCGAGCATGGACATTTATATATCGCACAGCCGCCGCTATTTAAAATAAGTTTTGGAAAAAAGATGTTTTACGCATATTCCGACGAAGAACGCGATAAAATTATCAAGGATCATGCGAGTGAAATAAAAGGTGCCGCAAACATCCAACGATATAAGGGTCTTGGAGAAATGAATCCGGAACAACTTTGGGAAACAACCATGAATCCGGAAAATAGAATCATGCGTCAAACAACAATCGCAGATGCGGCAATGGCAGATCAGGTATTTACCATGCTTATGGGTGATGAAGTACCGCCAAGAAAACGGTTCATCCAAACGCATGCCAAATCCGCAACATTAGATATTTAGAAATAGTATTTATATAATAGGAAGGTCAACAAAGGAATTGTTCGTATAAAAAATTTTTAAGGAGAATTATGGATATACAGTTAATTGCTCTTTTCACTGCCCCGGCTACTGCTCTTATTGCTCTTATTTATGGAGCGTTCTTGGTAAAACGAACCCTCAAAGAAGAAGAGGGTTCAGATAAGTTGAAGCAGATCGGTAAAGCCGTTGCAGACGGTGCCATGGCATATCTTGCTAAACAGTTTAAAGTCGTTATTCCATTTATTATCGTGCTTGCCGTTATCATTGCCTTCACACTTGGCACAGGTATGGCGGCAACATTTGTTCTTGGTGCAGCATTCTCCGCCATCATCGGGTATGTCGGTATGTGGGTTGCGGTCAAAGCAAATGTGAGAACCGCAAATGCAGCCATTAAAGGCCTCAATCCTGCACTTCGTGTCGCATTCGGCGCAGGAACCGTCAACGGAATGCTTGTTGTTGGACTTGGACTCTTAGGTGTTTCTCTCGTCTACATGTGGTCATATTTTTCATTCATCTCGCAAGGTGCTGATGCAGTCGCAAAATCAGCAACAAACGTGCTTGTCGGATATGGATTTGGAGCGGCACTCCTCGCACTCTTCATGAGAGTGGGCGGTGGAATTTTCACAAAAGCCGCTGACGTTGGAGCAGACCTTGTCGGAAAAGTTGAAAAAGGAATTCCAGAAGATGATCCACGAAATCCGGCAACTATTGCTGACAACGTGGGAGACAATGTAGGAGACTGTGCAGGTATGGCAGCTGACGTGTTTGAATCCTATGCACTCACCATCGTTGCCGCTATGATATTAGGAGGAAATTTGTTTGGCTTAAAAGGTGTGGTATTTCCACTCCTTGCAAGATCCGGAGCAGTGTTAACCTCTATTTTAGGTTCATTCTTCGTGAAAGCAAAGAATGATAAAGAAGACCCAATTAAACCGCTTATCCGCGGGTTTATGGTGTCTGCTGTTGCAGCCATTATTATATTTATGGGACTTGCAGTATTTTTACTCAATGAACCACGGGCAGGATACGCAGCAGTCATGGGTATCGTTGCAATGATCGCCCTTTTGTTGATCACAAAATTCTACACAGGACCTGGTGAAAAACCAGTTGTGGGTATTGCAAAAGCATCAAGAACCGGTGCAGGAACCAACATCATCGCAGGCCTTGGATATGGAATGGAATCAACATTTGTTTCCGTTCTTGTTGTCGCGGCATCCATTTATGCAGGGTATGCAATATTTGGATTTTACGGTATTTCCTTGGTAGGTATGGGAATGCTCGCAACAACCGGTATCATTATGGCACTCGATACCTTCGGTCCAATTTCTGATAATGCCCAAGGCATGGTCGAAATGGCTGGACTGAAAGGGAAAGCACCACAAGTTACAGGAAACTTAGATGCCGTTGGAAACACGACGAAGGCCCTCACCAAAGGCTTTGCAGTGGGTTCAGCAGCAGTGGCGGCATGTTCCTTGTTTGCTACATACTTTGAAGCAACAGGGCTCACCACAATTGACATTGCCAATCCGAAAGTGTTTGTGGGCGTTCTCCTTGGAGGAGCACTTCCATTTTTGTTTAGCTCAAGGCTCATTAATTCAGTGGGACGAGCCGCATTTGAAGTGGTTGAGGAAGTAAGACGACAATTTAGAGAAATCAAAGGAATCATGGAAGGAAAAGCACTTCCTGATTATTCCCGTGCCGTTGCGATCGTCACTGCAGCAGCTCAGCGTGAGCTCGTCATTCCAGCACTTATGGTTGTCACTATGCCAGTTGCAGCCGGTCTTCTTGGGGCAGAAGCGCTTGGAGGATTCTTAGGAGGAGTCGTTGTTGTCGGACTCATGTTGGCATTTTTCATGTGTAACACAGGTGGCGCATGGGACAATGCAAAAAAATATGTTGAGGATGGAAATTTCGGCGGCAAGGGAAGCGACACACATAAAGCTGCTGTTGTCGGAGACACTGTGGGAGATCCGTTAAAGGACACTGCAGGACCGGCCTTAAACCCAATGATGAAAATCGTACAGGTGGTAGCCTTATTAATCGCTCCATTCGTGATTCAATTCATCGGAAAGTAAATTATGAATATCGGTAAAATCATACAATCGGAAGTAGTGACAGAAATGCAGAAGTCGTATCTTGATTATGCCATGTCTGTCATCGTGTCACGAGCACTGCCTGATGTCCGTGACGGTATGAAACCGGTGCACCGGCGCATTTTGTACGCAATGCATACAACAGGGCTTGCACATAGCGCTAAATACAAAAAAAGTGCATCTGTGGTCGGAGAAGTCTTGGGAAAATATCATCCACACGGAGATTCGTCAGTCTATGAAGCAATCGTGAGACTCGCACAGGATTTCTCTATGCGATATCAACTTGTTGACGGGCAGGGAAATTTCGGTTCTATTGACGGTGATCCCGCTGCTGCAATGCGGTACACGGAATGCCGCATGTCCGCAATCGCGGGAGAAATGATGCTCGATATCGACAAAGATACTGTAGATTTCATTCCGAACTTTGACGGATCTACAAAAGAGCCGGTCTATTTACCGGCAAAACTACCGAATCTTTTACTCATGGGTTCTGAGGGTATCGCTGTCGGTATGGCGACAAAAATTCCACCGCATAATTTATCAGAAATCATCGATGCGTTGGAATACATGGTGAAAAAAATAACGATCGTTAAGGGCAAAGAAAAAAGCCATGAAACACCGGAATATTCCTTTAATACAACCCTTGATGAACTTATGGAATTTGTCCAAGGACCGGATTTCCCAACAGCAGGAGCCATTTATGATATTAATGAAATTAAATCCGCGTATGGAACGGGAAAAGGTAAAATTGTCATGCGGGGCAAAGCGGAAATTGAAGAAATCGGACAAGGCAAATCCGCAATTGCTATCACGGAGCTGCCATACCAAGTCAACAAAGCAAACCTCGTGATGAAGATTGCCGACCTCGTCAAAGACAAAAAAATTGACGGCATTTCTGATCTTCGCGATGAGTCTGACAGACATGGAATTCGAGTGGTAGTCGAACTGAAACGTGACGCACATCCAAAACAGGTATTAAACAATTTATATAAATACACTGATTTACAAACCACATTTCCGGTCAATATGGTGGCAATCGTCGACGGCACTCCACAGACATGTACCCTCAAACTTATTCTTGAAGAATATTTGAAACACAGACAATTTGTCATCAGAAGACGCAGTGAATTTGAGCTTTTGGAAGCAAAAAAACGGGAACATATCCTTGAAGGACTAAAAATTGCAGTTGATCACATCGATGAAGTCATTGCCATCATCAAAAAAAGTAAAGATGCGGATGAAGCAAAAACAAAATTGATGACACGGTTTAAACTCTCAGAAATTCAGGCCATCGCCATTTTAGACATGCAACTTCGGAAATTGGCAGCACTTGAGCGGGAAAAAATTGAAGATGAACTGGCTATGCTTCGGGAAACCATTGCATATCTTAATGACCTTCTGGAACATCCGGAAAAAATATTTAAAGTCATCGGCGATGAACTCCTCAAGCTAAAAGAAAAGTTCGGAGATAACAGACGAACAAAAGTCTACAAAAGCAAAGTCGGTGAATTTAGTGAAGAACAACTGATTCCGAATGAAGACACCATCATTACTATGAGCACGTCAGGGTATATAAAACGCGTACCTCCGACATCATTTAAGACACAAGAGCGAGGCGGCAAAGGTGTCATCGGCATGACCACAAAAGAAGAAGACGCAATCGATATGGTCGTCTCCGCACAAACACACGATAACTTATTGTTCTTTACCGAAAAAGGAAAAGTCTATCAGGTACGAGCGTGGGATTTACCGGAAGCAAGCCGTCAGGCAAAAGGACAGGCAATCGTTAACGTCATTAACATCGAATCCGGAGAAAAAGTCACATCGATGTTAACCTACACCCTCGATTCCAAACTCCAAAAAGAAAAAGGTGTGAAATTTATCATCATGGCAACCAAAAAAGGTGTCATCAAAAAAAGCAAACTCACTGAATATGAAAACATAAGACGGAATGGACTCGTCGCCATCAAGCTTGAGGCGGGAGATGAACTCGAATGGGTAAGACTGACAAACGGAGATAATGAAATCCTGCTTGTCACCCATGAAGGGAAATCCATTCGGTTTAATGAAGAAGAAGTCCGCGGCACAGGCAGAGACACCATGGGAGTTCGTGGAATCCTTCTCAAAGGTACTGACTATCTCGTAAGCATGGATGTCATCACAACTGAAAACAAATCCCATGATTTCTTAACCATTATGGAAAAGGGTATCGGAAAAAAGACGGCAATTGCAGGGTTTCCGAAACAACGCCGTGGCGGTCAGGGAATAAAAGTCGCCGAAGTGAAAGATAAAACAGGAAAAGTCGTTGTGTCACAAATTGTTCCATCAGATACGGAATCCATCATCATTACGTCCGTCAAAGGACAAGTAGTAAAACTCCCGATCGCGTCAACTCCGAGGCTTGGGAGAGCAACATCAGGCGTTATCCTCATGCGATTTACGGATAAAACGGATACTGTTGCCGCCGCGACATGCCTGACAAAGTAACGAGAGCGTTTTCTTTCATGTACAATAGAACCTATGATTACGTATTATCAGATTGAAGAAACGCGGTCACTTCGGAAAACTACGACGTTTCATAAAAACTCTTGGATAAAAGTCATTGATCCGTCTGAAAAAGAGCTCGCATCGCTTGCCAAAACATTTGACCTAGAACTCGGACATCTCCAAGACGCACTCGATACAAACGAAGTGCCGCGTTTTGAAGAAGAGGAAAACTGTGCATATATGTATACGCGGGTGCCGGTCCTGCAAAATGACATATATACAACGCTTCCTGTGTTATTTATCCTTCATCCTTTTGCCGTCTTTTCGATCGCACTGACCGACCTTACGATGTTTGCAAAAGTCTTATCAAATGAAAAAACACAACAGGAAACAACATTAGGGCTATTCATCCAGTTCTTCAACGAAATCGTCTCCCAGTACTATAATGCTATTTCAAAAATCAATAAGCTCACAGCGTCGAAAACATTCAATATCGACCGCATTGAAAACAAGGATATCGTTGCGATGGTGGTGTATGAACAAATCTTAAATGAATTTTTAAACGCCATTATTCAAACAAACACACTGTTAAAAACGGTAAATGCGAACAAAAAGTTCATCAAAAAAGAAATGGATCAGGATCTCACGGAGGATCTTTTTCTCTCCACAGGACAACTGATTGATCTCTCAAAAAGTAGCCTAAGGCAAGTGCAAAATATTAGAGAAGCATATTCAACAGTCATGACAAATAATCTAAACCGCGTCATTAAATTCTTCACCGCACTTACCATCGTTCTCACAATACCTATGATTATCACCAGTTTTTACGGCATGAATGTTACACTCCCGTTTGCCGGGCATCCACTCGCATTTATCATTATTCTTTTTTCTATTATCGCGTTCAGTATCGGAGCAATATATATATTCATGAAACAGCACTGGATATAACAGAAACGACATGAATCAAAAACTGCTTGGGTCACTCAGTATACTTGCAGCCACCGTTATCTACGCAGGCTTCGGTGTTCTCTCACGCATCGTCGGATTTACTATTCCGCTTTTTTATCAAAACGTTACACGAAATCTGTTTGCTGCGCTCATTCTTGGAATCATTATTTTAGCAAACAAAAAACAGGCATGGAAAAACATGACCGCAAAAACATGGGGAACTGTGTTCATCAGAGCAATTATTGGCAGCTCTTCCTTTCTGTTGTTTTTCTATACCATGAATCACATGCCGATCGGCATGACGTATTTTTTGTATTATGCAGCCAACACAATTGGCGGATACTTTTTAGGAACACTTTTTTTCAAAGAACGCATAACACCTATGAAGTGGATTGCACTCATTCTCGCATTTATAGGTCTTTTCTTTATTTACATGATCAACCTTTCTCTTATTTCTCCCGTCCTCGTCGGCATGGCACTCCTTTCCGGACTCCTGGTTTCCTGCTGGTTTATCATCGTCAAAAAACTAGAAGGGTATTCCGCAATGCAGATCAATTTCCTAGATCTTGCATTTCCCATTATCTGGTACAGCGGAGCATCTCTCCTATATAAAGAAGTGTGGAGCATACCGCAACTGACACCTGCTTGGATCGCAAGTCTTTTCTACGGAGCGTGCTTTGTTGTCACAGGACAACTCATTGTGTACGGCTTTAAAAAAACGGAAGCGCAGATTGGCAGCCTGATTATGCTTGCGGAAATCCCTATTGCTACACTTCTTGCATACCTCGTATACCGTGAACATATCACACTCCTCACAGCACTCGGTGGTATACTCATACTCGTTGCTATGACACTGCCGGAACTTGCTGCCCTCAAAAAAAAGAAATGAGCCCAGAAATTCCCTATCAAGCTATACAACAAAAACTTGTTGAATTTATCCATACCAGTCCTCTAAAGGGCGTCAATACTCTACTTCTTGAAGGCGCACAACATGCACTAGTCCATGTTGACGCAGTCGCCGGATATTTTCCGGAAAAAGAATACTCGAATATTCCGATATTTTTTATCACGACCGCATCACCAGACGATCCACCATTTGAATACCTCACTGATATTGCGAATTTGCGCGTTCCAGATGCATTCACTGCACAAAACTATCTTAATGAGACTGATCAACAAAAATTTACGGCGCATTGTATATTAAACGGACAACCGACCGTTGCAGTGTTATTCGGGCATGAACGGGATCCGAAAGACAATCACATAACAAATAAAAAGGTTTCACAGCTCTATTTTATTCAGGGCGCAAATCCACAGGAAGAACTGGGAAAACTACAGACTCTTGTCCAGGCGAGACGAAAGATGAATAATTAACACTATGATCTCATTTATCTATTTTGATGTCGGCGGGGTAGTCATCAAGGATTTCTCTGGAACCAATAAATGGAATGAGCTAAAAAGAAGAATTGGAATTCCAGATGAACAGATACAAGATGTAGACGACCGTTGGAAACAATATAAAGATCCAATTGATAACGGCGATATTAATCTTACCGTCATTGAAACGATGCTTCGGCAAGAATTTCAAATTCCTATTCCAAAAAACTACTCTATGCTTGATGATTTTGTCGATCATTTTGAACGCAACCCATCCATTTGGTCTGTTATAAAAGAAATTCATACAACGCATCGTGTCGGACTTCTCACAAATATGTATATCGGCATGTTTGAAAAAATCGTCAAACGAGATTTGTTACCACCGGAAATTTGGGACACGATTATTGATTCAAGCATTATCCATATGAAAAAACCAGATAAAAATATCTATGAATTTGCACAAAAACAGGCTGACGTTCCAGCGAGTAAAATTCTTTTTGTCGACAATCTTGAACGGAATCTGACACCGGCAATTGAACTTGGCTGGCAGACATTTTTGTATGATTCAAAAAATCCCGAAGACGCAAGTAAAAAGCTTTTACAAATCTTCCAAACACAATAAAGTTATTTAATACGAAGGTTTTCAACTAATACTCCAGCAACTTTATTTCTTGAAGGTCTGTGACCGGGCAGTAATGAAATTTGAACAATTTCATCTTGACGTAATGAAACTGCAGCCAATGGCAAATCATGAATAATATCAGGCTCACCAAGTGAAGAATGTACCTGATGCACATCAGTATTCACAATTATCATTGGGTGTGTATGATGAACCATTCCATATACCGGAGCATCACCCAAAACAACCACCCTCTTCTTATTTTCACTTACATGAGCTGTTCGAGAAGGTGAACCGTCTCTTTTTCCTCGGATAAGATTAAACATCGCGGTCTCAGTTTGATAGTTGCCCGCTTCTTTTCTCATATTAGCCTCACATGCTACTGCGAAACACATAATTTGTCAAAAAGCATAGCCACGGATATACTACAGATACTATGAAAGAATTTATTGGCATGATAGCAGTAGTTCTTACCTTTGTCGGTATTGTTCCATATATCATCGACATCTTCCGCAATAAAACAAAACCCCATATGTTTACTTGGCTTATTTGGGCAATTGTCACACTCCTTGCATTTTTCGCGCAATGGCAACAAGGGGGAGGGGCAGGATCATGGACGACAGGCGCAGCAGGAATACTCACCATATTTGTCGCAATCCTTTCACTTTTTAAAGGTAGCAAGGATATAACAAAATCAGACGTTATTATTTTTGTTGCAGCAATCCTTGCAATCATTCCGTGGATGCTGACAAAAAATCCAACCTTATCTGTCATTATCATTACGGCAATTGACGCTCTTGCGTTTATTCCGACCATTCGAAAAACCAAAAATGATCCGACGAGTGAAACATTTTCCAGTTATGTCATCCACGCCATCCGCCATTCGTTATCTATCATCGCCCTAAGTCATTACGAAATCGCAACCTACCTCTATCCTGCAACCCTTGCGGTGATGAATATCATTGTCATTGGAACTATACTAAAAAACAGACATAATTTTAAAAAATCTACTTAAAAAATCTTTTTAATTTAATAAAAATGGATTACAAAAACAGTTTTCGAATTTCAATCAACGGTGACACTTCTGAACACTTAGGTTGGGAACTGTTCGTCAAAAATAAATTTCCAAATTACGATATTTTTTGGGCTAATTTTATTGCCCCAAATACTAGAAGACCAATTGATATATGGTTCAAGGACGAAACTCCAAATGAGGTTAGAATTTTAAGCATGCTCCATTATGGAATATTTACAAACTTTTTCTATATATACAATAATCTTCAATTGATTACAAATTTTGATAAATTTACATACTCATATATAAAATTATCTTCTATTTTAGATTTAACGGAAGAATTTTTATTGCGATTTTATATTTACACAAAAAAACTCGACACAAATAAAATAGTTGAAGAATATGGTGACAAAAATTATATTTTCAAAAAAAATAATTTAGAAAAACAATTAGAAAAAGCCTGTAATCTTTCTATTCCAATAAAGAATAAATTGGAATTAATGAAAAATATATTTAGTGACCAAACACTGTTATCTTCATTTAAACAATATGCTAATTCTATTCGAAGTTATAGAAATATACTTATTCATTCATGGCCACTTTTTGTAATTGATACCAATAAAATTCCAAAAAAAGAACTAGTTCTGTCAATTGAATACAGAGATTGGACAGTAATTGTAAATAAACTAAGAGATTCAACTAATAATCGCCGTTTTATAGATACGTCTTTTATTGATATGAAACAGTTTATGTATGAAGACACAGAAGAAGTAATAAACGTTATTAACAAACTTTGGTTAATTATATTAAATGATTTGAACACTTTTGAGCTTTCTCAACACAAATAGCAAAATTTGCTATACTAGAATCTATATGAAAAACACCATCGTCGGTCTCGTACTCTTTTTTATCGCTCTCTTTGTCTATACAAAATTTGCGGGACCCATTCCATTTAGTATCACCAATGTCACAAGTAATAAGTCAGAAGCATTTACCGTGACAGGGGAGGGGAAAATTTCAGTCAAACCAGATATTGCCACAGTCAATGTTGGAGTGCAGGCGCAAGGAACAACCGTTGAAGAAGTACAAAATAATTTAAACAAAAATATCAATGCAATAACAGCGGCGATAAAAACAGCAGGCATTGATGAAAAAGACATCAAAACATCCAATTACAACCTCTCCCCAACCTATGATTATTCCAGTAGTATGCAACGAATTACCGGATACCAAGCATCCAGTAATTTGACAATCAAGGTACGAAAAATTGAAACCGCAAATAGTGTTGTTGATGCAGCAACACAAGCCGGTGCAAATACCATTGGTGGCATCAGTTTTGATGTAGATGACAAAACAAAAGCGGAAAATGAAGCACGAAAATTAGCTGTTGCCGACGCCAAAGCAAAGGCGGAACTTGCAGCTGAGACAACAGGGTTTACCTTAGGGAAAATCATCAACTATCAGGAATCAACGAATAACAATCGAATGATGCCTATGTACGCAAAAGCAGAAATTGCGACTGATGCCGGTGCAGGTGCTCCAACACAGCTCTCTCTCGGCTCAACAGACATAGAACTGACCGTGACATTAAGTTACGAAGTGAAGTAAACAGCAAAAACTGCCCGTTTTAGCCTCAAATTTTACCCTCTTGTCGAGAGGCCTTACGGCGCGGTAGAATGATCCATACCCCCAAGTAGGAACAAAGGAACGTGTATGGGAAGAAGTAAAGCACAACCGATTCAACAACCCGACGACACAACGTGTGGTCCAAGCGCGCTGAAAATTGCGTTGTCTATTTTTGGTCTAAAAAAGGCGCTTGCGACACTCATTGCTCTTTGCAAAACCAACAGCAACGGCACATCAACCAAAAATCTCATTCATGCCGCAAACGGTCTCGGACTTTCTGTACTGGCTGTCGAATATTCGACACTTGCGCACCTGCAAAGCGCACTAAAATATACACAAAACAACCGCCGCGCTGTGATGGTCAGCTATCTCTATGACCTCGATGAAAAAGATAGGCCACATCCAGACAGCGGACACTGGGCTACCGTGGCTTCCTACTTACCAAGTAAAAACAGAATCGTCCTTTTAGACAGTGCCAGCGGGAAACACAAATCCTACGCGTGGGCGGATTTTAGGGAACGCTGGTTTGATTTTGACCTCAAACGGAAAAAACTGACAAAGACAGGGGGAAAATTTAAACTGATTCGCCATTGGCAACCACAACTGATGCTCGTCATTGCACGGGATCTAAAACACCTGCCTAAATTCACATCGCCGACATCGAAAGTATTTCCTGCAACCGTCTAAACCTCTTTGTTTGCCCGCCGCATGCAGGAACTGACAATCTTCCAGATAAAATCAGCAAATGTCATCCCTGCCGCCATATACGATACCGTCATGCCATATAAGGGGTCATGCGAGAGTCCGGGATTTGCATTTGCCTCCAAAATCATCAATTCATTTTTACTATTGAGGCGAGCATCAATTCTGGTAAAGTCTGAAAAATCAAATGCCGTAAATGCCGCAATACAAATCCGTGCAAATTCTTTTTCCTGAAAGTCAGTGATTGTCGCAAGTTCCATGCCGGAGGTATGAAAATCGGGATGTGTTTCGTTCCAACGGCTTTCATAAGAAAGCATCGCCTTCGTACCTGCAACTTTATACGTCACTTCGGCGGGAGGCAACATGCGTATTCCTTGTTCTTCCTCAATAACGGTAATCTGAAATTCACGACCGGATAAAAATTCTTCAACGATCACCGGCTGTTTGTATGTTATAAGCTGTTCACGAACTTTCGCTATAAGCTCTTCGGGGTTGTGTACTATAGACCATTCTCCCAATCCCACACTACAATGTTCTTTGGCAAGCTTCACAATACTTGGATATATAATGTGTGATGCAATCGGTTCTTCTCCCGTTTCAAACAGTTGCCACTTGGGGGTAGGCAAATGGTGTGCGTCCATAGTTTGCTTCATGAGCATCTTGTCTGCACCGCGTTCAAAAGCCTCTCTGTTTGCTCCGGTAAACGGAATACCAGTCCTGACAAGCGCGTCCATCGCCTGCATCGAAAGTGGAAGATCCAGTCCTGTCCAATCAATAATATTCACCACACAATCCGCCTGAATCGTAGAGATTGCTTCTTCAATCGTGTCTTCTGAAACGGGAACTAAAAATGCTTTCACATCTTTTTCAAGAAGCGCCGCCTGCACTTCATACGCAGATTCTACTGTGTCATCATCAGATGCGATGAAATGTCCCAACTTCGCACGCCTTGTCGGCAAACTATAGAGTACTGCAATATGCATACATATTTCCTTTCTCTACAAAAACTTATTTTTGTCTATGGAACCGCTCATGCACAGCCCGAAGCTGCGGATTGGTAACATGGGTGTAAATCTGTGTCGTTGAAATATTTTTGTGTCCCAACATTTCCTGAATTGCGCGGATGTCAGCTCCTGCTGACAACAAATCTGTTGCAAAACTATGCCGAAGCCCGTGCGGTGTAATTTTTATCGGCAGCCGAGCTTTCTTCACATATTTTTCTACCAAGCGTTCAACACTTCTTGCTGATAGTCTAATGCTTTCACCGTGCGGATCATGTTCTTCAGGCTTTTTTCCTGAATACCTAATAAATAGTGGGCTTAAATCATCATCACGCGTCGCTAAACACCGCTTGATCCATTCAACTGCTGAGTCGGATAAAAAGACAATACGAGCACGCCGGCCTTTTCCAATAACGCCGAATTCTTTCCGTTCAAGGTTGATCTGATCCCTGTTAAGTTTCGTAAGTTCCGACACGCGGAGCCCTGTAGAAAACAACATTTCCAAAATTGCCTTATCACGAATTCCTTCATTTGTGGAAATCTCCGGCATATTCATAAGCCGCTCAATCTGTTCACGTTCCAGAAATTTGATGCTGCGACTTTCAGTTTTTGGAAGATCGATCTTGTCTGCTGATACCGTCACAACATCCCGTTTGGTGCAGTATTTCAAAAACGACCGAACGGCAATCAAGTGATAGTTCTGCGTCACCCGTTTGAGGCTAATCCCATGCTCATCAACAAACCGTGATAAAAAGAGCCTGTATTGTCTAATAGACTCACTGGTGATGGCTGACACATCAACTAATTTTCTTTTGTCTAATTGTTTGTCTTCAGCCCCCTCTATTTTTTTGTCTATGGAAAGGGGAGAGCCTGCAAGATAATCGAGAAATCGATGCAAATAATGCCCATAATTTCTGATAGTGAGCGGCGAAACATTCCGCTCAATTTCCAAATATTCTAAATATTCATTGATAAGTTGTGAAAGCGACATAACAGTATATAAACGTCTCTACAATCAATAATGTGCGACGTGAAAGAAAATGTCAATATATCAGCTTTAAATTTCAATACCACATATTCATTTTTCTATTCATTCATCATATAAATTTTTCTTTCATCAGTCTCCCTTTTTCTTACATATTACTGAACAATACATACTATTGGAATACACTACAAAAACAAAGACCAACTATCAAAAAATACTAAGCGTAAACAAACCCATCTATACACATATTATGAAGCTATTTTTGAGCCCCTGTAGTGACCTAGAAATTGACGTTACCGTCATCAATGAGCAGTTAGTCAACCAGTTTGCATCCGGCGCGTACAAACCGCACATTTCACGCAATTTATATATAGATTTCACGCATATACGGGCAGGGAAGTCAAAAGCCAAAAATAGCCTCAGAGACATATGGAGGGAAACACCACATAAGTTGCTCACAAAAAGAGGTAATTGTTGTTTTGAAAAGGAAAAAGAAATGACAAACAATTGATGACAAACAATGAGGTGAAAATACCACTTCTCCCAACTTCTGAAGCTACCGGACGTCGTAAAAGTATTATTGTGCGACATCAGGCATTACACTTCCCGTGAGGGTCTGTCCATCAAAAACTGGGCTGCTCATACTAACCATGCCAACTATGAATGATGATCCGTTTTCTTCATACCCGTTATGGCACTGCTCTTATAAACCGTTCATGGTAACTCTGGCGTCATACACCCATGCACCCATAGAGACTGTATTTCAATAATGCTTACGGGTACTGGAGAAGAACACCTCACCACTCTCAGGTGTTGTATGACAATGTGCTCTTGGATACATGTGTTTCCTCGCTGTCATCAAGCAACCAAGAAATGACAAACATCAGTGTTCTCTGACGTCGCAAGTTCTAGACGTCGTTCGGGTTTTTTCTGTTTTGCAGTTAGCGCGTATTATCGCGCTAAACTGTTAATTTCAAGGCTAAATGTTTTTATTTGTCACATCATGGATTGGAGTAGAAATAGCGCGTCAGAATAAGACGTTTTAACACTTTCGAGGCTCTTTCACCCCCTATGGCTAGAAGACAAAAAAATCAACAAATTGAACACAAATAGTACGTATATTTAGATCGTTCTAACGAGCTAAAGTAGCATTATCGAGGCTACAACTTCGCTAAAACTACGCTGCATGAGTAGACAGTTATAGAGCGTACTAACGTGCTAAACTGCATATATCAAGGCTAAAAGATGAAGATACTCGTGCACCCATTAGCACTCGCGAGCGGTGAGCTGTTACCGCGATTCAGTTTAGCGCGTATTAACGTGATAAAGTAATACTTTTCAGGCTATTATTATAAAAAACGCATGCATATCAAAAGAAGATAGAGAGCGCGTAATAAAGCTCTAAACTATTAATTCTATAGCTAAACTCTACCCGTGTAGGGATACGTCATGAGGCTAATGCGAAGCTATGGTGGTTACCGTGAAAACTATCTTATAGTATCGTGAAATTAATTATCCACATTAACTATAGGACATAATCCACCGACTGTATCAAACTATATCACGTCTTACTTCCCTCTCTCCCACCTTCCTGTTGAAGTTACACAACCCGCCAACGCGTTGTAAGAAGCGCTGCAATAAAAACAAAAATACACACAATAAAAAATTCAATGATTGTTTTTTTATACAGCTTATTTGCGAGGTACTCCTGGCCAATACCCACCGTGCTGTAGAAAACCGATGCCATCAAAAGCGCAACCATCGCGGTCGGCATTGGCCAAAATGATAATATCCATGCAAGTTCTCCAAGAAGCACTGACAAAGAAACACTTAATAGAATAACTTTTGTACTCGCCTTCCCCGTCAACTCCATTACCCACAATGAAGGAAAAATATGCAAGAAACTTAAACCGGAGATAACGAGCGCCGTTCCAAGAGGAAATGCGCGAAATGACACCACCGTAAGCATGAGTAAATAAAATGTACAAATCGTAAGAAGGAATCCAACAGAACGCGCGGCCCTAAGAAGTGCGATTGTCCGATTTGCCGCAACGTTATAAATATTTTCCGTCAGCAAAAATGCGTACAACCCGATCGCATATAATGCTGCAACTGGGATACGAGTAAGCCAGCGCGCTGGAAGCAAAAAATAGAATAATGCAACAGCAGCGCTGTACAGCATAGGTGGAATAAGCAAAGTTATCCATTCAACGCCACCCAAATCTTCACGAAGCGCAAATGCAGCCCCCACATACGTCACGATGGCCAATAAAAACACTAAGGGATATCGAATCACATCGACAGGAATGAGTTGTGTCAACATCAACACAAGCGTCAGCATAATGGTAATTAATACGAACTGTTGCCGTTTCGTGAGGGTGATATGTCGTTCCCACCTCTTGAACCGTTTGGTTATCCAAAGAACAATTTTTTTGAAGACGAGTTTCATAAAAAGTTACACAAGATTTGAATAGACTTCCTGCACATCATCAAGCGCTTCAAGGCGTTCTAGTACATCAACTACTATAGCACGTTTATCAGGTTCTAGTTCCACTGTTGTTGTCGGATGCATCATAAGCTGCGCGGTTTCCGTCGCAATTCCCTTTTCCTCAATCGCTGATTTCATCCGCATAATATCATTCGGTTTTGTAAACAGTTCATACACGTCGAGCATTTCCACAACATCCAGTGCACCCAGTTCCACACCGAGTTCAAAAAGCGTATCAAACGCAGTCTGTGCAACGGGGACAGTAATAACCCCTTTTCTTTCAAACAAATACGAAACCGCTCCCGGAGAAGCCAGTCCTCCACCTGCATGCTCTAAAATTTGTTTTACAAATCCCACAGTTCTCTTGATATTATCTGTTACTCCTTCAATATAGATAGCAACCCCAAACGGGGCGTATCCTTCATAGACAACAGTAGTGATCGCATTCCCCCCTTCCCCTTTTGCTTTGGCAATAAGCCGCTCGATATTTTCTTTCGGCATGTTTACGCTACGCGCTTTTTCAATAGCAAGTCTGAGTCTGAAATTATCATCAGGATTAGTGAGTCCTCCTCCCTCTTTGACCGCTACGGTGATTGCGCGGGAAGCTTGGGTAAAGCGAGCGGCTTTTAAAACATCAGTCGTCGCTTTTTGGTGTTTTACTTTAGACCATTTCGAATGACCGGACATAACGTGTTCCTATTCTATCTTCTCTATTGACAATTCTCAAGAAAAACGTAAACTGAGCGTTATGATTGACGCCTCAAAACTCGATGACGCCATAAAAGCCGCACTCCAGCAGGATTGGAAAACAGCCATAGAACTCAATACGGAGATACTCAAAACTGATAAAAAGAATGTTGACGCGCATAATCGGCTTGGATTTGCCTACCTCAAAAGCGGACAGATAAAAAAAGCAAAAGAAATATTCGAAAAAGTGCTGACGCTTGATAAATATAATCAAATTGCGACAAAAAATCTTCAGAAATTGTTAGCGCTCAAAAAAGGCGGGCTGTTAACGGCAAATTCCAGCGATATTTCACCGTTATTGTTTCTGGAAGAACCGGGAAAAACAAAAGTTGTTGACTGCATCAACGCTGCCCCGATGAACGTGTTAACAGGCCTCACATGCGGTCAGGAAGTCTATCTAAAACCAAAGAAACACACGATTGAAATACGGGATCAGCATGAAAAATATCTTGGCGCACTTCCCGACGATGTCGCATTCAAAATGATTAAATTTATCACCGCGGGAAACACGTATTCAATATTCGTCAAAGGCATTTCCAAAAACTGTATCTCTGTTTTTATCAGGGAATTAAAACGGGGCAAAAAACTGCAGAATCAACCGTCTTTTATCGGCACAACAAACTACATGCCCTATCAGCGAGACACGCAGACTACAGAAAACGCAAAATCAACAGAAGATGAACAGGAAGAAGAACAGCAACAAGAAGCCTAAAAAAAGGCTAGCCTACTTCGACATGTATTGTTTTTCAATTCCCGTCCCTAGCCTGACAATGATGTCTGCCCGTCCTTTTCCCTCTAGCGTTTCATGAAGCGAACACCCGTAAAAGGTACGGAAAAATTGTGCCGTGCGTGAGGATAGCATACTGTTTTCCCCCGTTACCTCACAATTGCCCATTGTCGGATGCTCCTCGTTTCCGACAAATACAACAAACCCGCCCATATGTTCGATAAGCCGAGCAATTTTTTGTGCAATTCCGGGCGTGCCCGTGGTATTGTATAAGGCAATTCTCAAACCTTCCTGACGAAATGGAGTATCCTCCAATGTGTTTCCGACGAGCGCATCATATTTTGCCGAGTCAAACCGCGGAATAATCGTTTCATCCGGCATCGTGATATCGGAACTCAATTGTCCGTGCTGAAAGTCATACAGTGTCATCGAATCAGATCCCATCTGCTGAATCTGATTCCACACATACCATGCTTCAAACGGTTGGATGTTTGTCTTACCGGAAACAATCATGTGAAAAATATTGAGGAATGATAACCGGTGTTGTATCGTGCCGATTGCAGATCCTTTGTCAGTAACCTGATCTGCAGTATTCACACCGGTTGCATACCATCTCACTGGTGAAGCCAGCGCGTCTTGTATGGAATTTTTGTACACCGTTCCCCCATGACGATCCATCAGGTCTAATTTCCATAGTGCATCCAGTCCATACCACCCATACCCCTGTACCGCCTCGATTTGCATTGATTCAGGAAGAAGAAAGATGGCAAAACGGGATCTGTCTGACTCCCAAGAGACAAACATGGTAGGATTTCCTTGTAAAACAATGCCGAGTCTGCCGCGGGGAATCTGCGACGTACAAATAAAAAATGCAAGGATGCCACCAATGGCTAAAAGAAAAACACCGACAAGAACACCTAAAAAAAATCGATGCGTTCTTTTTTGACGAGTCTTTACCATTCTTTTTTCCCTTTTTTGATGATTTCTACGTTCGGCATCTGCCACGGACTATTGGTGCTCATCTGCCTTGAAGCTTTCTTTTCCAAATCAGATTTCTTTATCTTTTTCTTTTCATGTGTACGAAAGTCACTGGAACCCATAGATCCTCCTTTAAAGGGAAATTACTACAATATATCTATTATACGGTCATCCACGCACTTTTCAATTGCTGATACTTCCCTTCGGCAATTGCGGCTCTTATCGAAACGACAAGTTGGTTGATAAACGCGATATTATGAATCGTCGTCAAACGATACCCCAAGAGTTCCCGCACATGGAATAAATGATGAATATACGCACGCGTATAGTGTTTGCATGTAGCACACTGACACTGCGCATCAAGCGGTTTTGTATCCTCCGCATATTCTTTTTTTGTTATATCCAATTCAAAATTATTCTTTACATCTTTCACAAACACTTTTCCCATTCTTGCAAGTCTCGTTGCCTGTACACAATCAAATGTGTCAACACCTGCCTCAATGAGTGTAAAAATGTCATCAATCTCCCCAACACCCAAAAGGTGCCTCGGTTTATCATCCGGCAATAATGGTGTCACCCATGACAACACGCGTTTCATATCCTCTTTGCTTTCCCCTACTGCAACGCCACCAATGGCAAATCCATCAAACGGTAAATTCGTAATAAATTTTGCTGATAAGGTACGCAAATCTTCAAAAATACTTCCTTGAATAGAGCCGTAGAGTGCCTGATAGAGATCATGTGTTTTAGCAAGTTCTTGATGTGCTGCAAGACTGCGCTTGGCCCACGCGTGCGTTCTCACCATAGATTTTTCCGCCTGTTTTTTAGTCACAGGATACGGTGTGCAGTCATCAAATGCGATATGAATATCTGATCCCAAATTCCATTGATAGCTCATGCTGTTTTCTGCAGTAAACTCATACTCTTTCCCATCCCAATGCGAATTAAATGTCACACCATCGTCAGTAATGCGAACGAGACTTGTTTCTCCTTGTCCGTCCTCATTTTTTCTGGCAAACCGTTTGGCGCCAAGTGAGAATACCTGAAACCCTCCGCTATCAGTAATAAGCGGTCTATCCCAATGCATAAACCCATGTAGTCCACCGAATTTCTTGACAAGTTCCGGTCCAGGCCGCATCACCATGTGATAGGTATTCACAAAAAATAAATGGACATCAAGATCTCGAAGATCCTCTGGAGTGAGTGACTTTACTGTTGCCTGCGTTCCGACCGGCACAAAGGTAGGAGTTTGGATATCCCCGTGCGGCGTATGAATAACTCCGGTACGAGCTCGGGTTTTCGTGTCTTTTGCCGTTACTTTGAAGCTAAAATCATGCATTCACCTATTTTACCATGCTTTTACCCTAATCCGTGCTCAATCTTGAGTCGAGCAATTTTCCCATCAATATCGGTTTGCTCAATACCAAATTGGGATAAAAGTTTATTTGTGATGGTGACAGCCGCTTCAAATTCCGGCTGCACAATCGTGTGTACACCTAATGTTTTTAACCGGATAATATCTTTTTCCTGATGCGTTCTGCAGATAATTCTGACCGTTTTATTTAATGTTTGCACATTAGCAATAACCATTTCTTGTGTGTGTCTATCAGGAATGGCGATGACAACCGCACGTGCAAAATCCACCTGCGCGAAGTCCAACACGTCCATATCAGCCGGATCTCCGTAAATCACCTGAATATTTTTCTCCCGTAACAGTTTTACCGTCGTATGATCGTAGTCCACAACGATAAATGGGATGCCTTCCATAGCAAGTGCGCGTCCCACATATTTCCCCACCCTTCCGTATCCACAAATCACCACATGATCTTTCAAGGGTAATTCTTTTTCAAATAGTTCTTTCTCTACTTTTTCCGGAATAAAATTCGGATACAAAAACGGCACTTTTTTTCTAAGAAAATAAAAGATGTTCGTTGCTTTCGTAAAAAGTGGCGAGCTCACCATGATGGTTACGAACACAAGTGCTACGATAATCGCGTACTGCTGTTCACTCAAGACTCCCTGTTTGAGTCCAACACTTGCAATGATAAATCCAAATTCGCTCATCTCGGTGAGCCCGAGCGCAACAATAAATGACGTTTTCCTGTGATAGCCGAGGAAACGTGACAAGAGATAGACAATAATTGCCTTCACAGCAATGATAATAAGTGCCATCAGCAAAATCATTGGTAATACCGGATACAACACAGAAACAGGAAGTGCCATACCGAGCGAGACAAAAAACACTACAGCAAACAAATCCCGAAGTGGTCGAACTTCCGCAAAAATTGCATGATTCTGACTGGTTTCCGCAACAAGTATCCCTGCGATAAATGCCCCGAGTGCAGCGGAAAGCCCAGCCATATATGCAACAGTACCGGATAAAAAGACAAGTCCGATGACTGTCACTAAAAATATTTCCCTACTTCCAAATGCGGCAACTTTATTGAGTACCCATGGAATACCGGTACGCCCGAGGAAAATAATTGCACCAATGGCCGCAGCTGCCTTAATAAGATTCACACCTAATAAACTGACCGTGGTAACAAGCGATACTTCAGACATCGCAATTGAAGCAATCGAAGGAATCATCATCATGATAGGAATGACTGCCAAATCCTGCACAATGAGCCACCCTGTCAGTACCTCACCGGAAATAGTTTCTGTTTCTCCCCGTTCAGATAACAGCCTGATGACAACAGCGGTCGAAGAAAGCGATGCCGCAATCCCCATAAACAATGCAGGCAAAAAAGAAAATCCAAGACCCATAAATATCGGAAGCAACACACAAAACGAAAGAAGCATTTGTAATGTCGCAGCCCATGAGACAGTCCCCAACACTTTCCGAAGCCTATGAAATGAAAACTCAACGCCAAGCGTAAATAATAACAGCGTGACACCACTCTCAGCAACATGTCCTATCAACGTGTGATCAACCAATGATGAAAAAACATTTCCGACCAATACACCAACGGCAATATATCCTAAAATAAGCGGCAACCGGAGCAGTTTCGCTAAGAAAGCACCGACGAGTGCCGCAAATAAAATAAGAAACAGTGTGATAAATAATGGCAGTGATGAAATCATGAAATGATCCTATTCATATCATCTGGTATCGGAGCCTCTATTGCAAGCGTTTCTGTGGTTGTCGGGTGCTGAAGTGTTATCTTCCATGCGTGAAGCATCACACGATTCGCCCACTCCCGATCATCTCTACTTGTTTTTCTTCCCGCATACAAATAATCTCCCAAAAGCGGATGATTAATATATTTCATGTGCACTCTAATCTGATGTGTCCTGCCGGTTTCGGGGTGTACAGATACAAGCGTTAATTTTTCCCCGTCTTTTTCAATCGTTTTAATGGCTGAATATTTTGTCACCGATTCCTTGCCACCCGGCACAATACCAAATCGTTCCCGATTCCATGGAAGTCTGCCGACTGGTGCACGTACTTCGCCTTCTGCAGGAAGAAGTTCCCCGTGAATTATTGCAAGGTATGTTTTTTGAATCACACGTTCTTTAAATTGCCGTTGGAGTTCTATAAAACTCGAGAGTGTTTTTGCAATAAGAAGGATACCTGTTGTTTCTTTATCAATTCGGTGAACAACTCCTGACCTATCAACAAACGCTGCCTGTTCGACTGATTCATCAGTCACATGACGAAATATGGGATACTGTTGTTCCATCCAATCCTGAATGGTTTCACCTTTTACTGATTCCGCACGGTTCACAACTACACCCACCGGTTTATTTATCGCAAGAAATGCCGCATCTTCATAGATAATGGAGACATCCATAACAATTACTTTTTCTTTTTCTGTTCACAGGAAAGACACAATGTTGCCATAGGAAGAATGCTTAATCTGTCAGTATCAATCATGGTGCCGCATTCAATGCATGAGCCATATGTGCCTTGTTCAATACGCACTAAGGCATCCTCAATACCTCGGAGTTTTGCTTTTAATTCATCGACCATCGCTGCAACTCTGTCATGATCTGATTCTTCACTTGCTTCCATGTCTGACGCAGCATTGTCATTGGTGCGTTCAGGATTTGAAAATGGATCTTGTTTTACAAGCTCACTCACCCGTTCCGTAAGTGTTTGTTTTTCCGTTTCAAAATGCTCTTTAATTGCTTTCAATATGTCGCTTGGAAAATTTTGCATAGATTCCTCCAATTACTTTTTTACTTATACGCTGAACTGCTCTGGCCCAAATCTGTACCCGTTCTTTCCCGCCCCCCCGAACATAAAAAGCGCCCAAGGATTGCCCGAAAATTCCGACCAATATCCATTGGTTAGCGCTTAAGTTACCCCAGTATACTGTATGTTCCATAAAGAATTCAACTCCAAAGGCACTTCCCGAAAACAACATAAAAAACCACATCGCAATTATCCCGTCTGCCCACGCATGTTTTTTTGCTGAACGGCGAATCAACGAAATAATAAGAATGATAAAAACCATTGCGATACACTGATACACCTGCACCGGATGCCGAAAACCCATATGCCCTGCGTACGGTACAGCCCAACCAAGCGCTGCTTCTTTCCCGACCACTGATCCGTCAAGAAAAGACCCGATGAGTCCAATTGCAAACGCCCACATAAACGACACGGAAAATGCATCAAGGATATGCGCAATTCGAATTTTGTATTTCATCGCAAAAAAGATCAATATAAGCACACATCCGATCAGTGCGCCATACAGTGATAATCCGGGCTGCACCCACAGAGCGACAACACGGAGCCAATTTTCTCTAAAAAGAGCGACATGCGTGCCCACAAAGGACAAACGGGATATGATCAAAGAAATAATGGTGGTCACAAACATTGCGTCAAAAATCGGTTCTTCGGCAACAGCAAGTGCCCGAAGATGTCGCCAAAACAAAAACGACCAGATAAACCACGCGAGAATCAAGAAGATACTAAAACTAAAAACATGAAATGACCCAATGGAAAACAATATTGGAAACATACAACAATCAGTATACCCTACAAAACACAGTTGCTTCCAGTGGGAAGTTTGACATACAATACTATGTACCCTATGATGGCTACCGCGCATACACTCGTAGCTGGAGCAATTGCTGCAAAAATCGGCAACCCCGCTCTTGCACTCACACTTGCATTCTCCTCACATTTTATTTTAGACAGCATACCCCACTGGGATTTCGGCACAAATTGGCGGAAACGAACAAAAACAGCAACAGGATTGTTTGCAATCGCCGATACGCTGTTTGGTCTTGGTCTTGCGTGGACGCTCTATGCAAACGCGGTTCCCCCGCTGCTTCTTGCCGCAACCCTCCTGCTTTCCATTCTTCCCGACTGGCTGGAAGCGCCATGGTACATCTTTTTTGCTGATCCAAATCACAAAGGGCCAAAAACAAACGCAACGTATCTGGAAAAACTATGTTATGGCGTATATACGCTCACAAATAAAGCACACACAAAAGCGACATTTCCTTGGGGACTCATCTCACAAATCATTACTGTTACTTTTTTCCTGCTTGTGCTTCGATGAATGAAAGCAGTGTCCTGACGCCAAATCCCGTGCCACCAAACCGAGAAAGTGAAGTTTCTTTTTCGGAAAATGCGGGGCCAGCAATATCTAAATGCGCCCATTTTGTTTTTTCATTGACAAATTCCTTGAGGAATAATGCGCCGTTGATTGCCCCGCCATACCGGACTTTTGAAATATTTTGAATATCGGCAATGGAACTTTTTAAATCCGCTTCATATGCTTTTTCGAGTGGAAGTCGCCAAAATTTTTCTCCGGAAATCTGGGATGCATCCAAAATGCTTTGTGCCAATCCGTCATCATTTGCAAACACTCCCGCAACATCTTCACCCAGCGCCACCATACACGCGCCCGTAAGAGTTGCAACATCAATCGTATAGTCAGATTTCACAAATTTTTCCGCATACGATAATGCGTCAGCCAAAATGAGTCTGCCTTCCGCGTCGGTGTTTACTACTTCAATTGTTTTTCCATTCATAGCGCGAACCACATCCCCCGGCTTTATCGCATGCCCGCTTGGCATATTCTCACATGTGGCGATAAGGCCAACAACAGAGATGTTTGGTTTTTGTGTCGCAAGTGTCTCAAACACACCTAAAATTGTGGCGGCTCCCGCCATATCGCATTTCATTGTTTCCATACCTGAGGACGGTTTTAAAGATAATCCGCCGGAATCATAGGTAATTCCTTTTCCGACCAAACAAATAGTGTGTTTTGCTTTCGGTGCTTTGTATACCAATTTGATAAACTTCGGTTCCTCATCCGAGCCTTTTGTCACCCCGAGGAATGCACCCATTCCAAATTTTGTAATTTCTTTTTGCCCGAATACTGCACACGTAATTGTTTTTTGTTTTGCAAGCGACTTTGCAGCTCTTGCCAATGCCGATGGCGTCATCACAGAAGATGGTTCGTTCACAAGATCACGGGCGAATATGGTTCCTGATGCACGTGTTGACCCGTCAACAATCCCTTTCATCGTTTCCTGCATATGACTTGCAGGTGCTATCACGGTCACTGTTTTTATATCGATTTCCTTATCTCGCGTCTTTTTATTTTTATATGGCAAAAAGGAATACATACCAAAACCGATGGATTCAGTAACAAGCCTTGCGGTTAAAAATGCCCCAAACCGTTCTGTGATTTCCTGAGGCAATGAAAGTACCAATGATGTTGACTGGCTTTTTTTTGCCCGTAGGACAGCTGCCGCAACCGCGCTCTCAAAATCAAATGCCGTCAATTCCTGCACCTGACCGATACCTGTAACAATCACCCGTATATATGGAAGCATGCCGTGTGTTTGTATGACGAACGTTGCGCCGACAGATGACTCAAAACCTTCGGTTTTTAATAATTTTTTTATCGTTCCTTTGAGACGTTCATCAACAAGCGCACTATCTGCGAAATAGACGGGCGCCATGTTGGTATCAGATCCCACAAAGATAAGCAGTGTATCTGCGGAGAGTGAAGACCATGATTTCGTTGATGCGTATAATTTCATAGAATCTTGATTTGGAGCGTATTATACCACTAGAAGTGTACCGAAGACGAACTACTGTGCTGAGAGAGGGACTCGAACCCTCACGGAGTATTATCTCCACAAGTTTTTGAGACTTGCGCGTATACCATTCCGCCACCTCAGCTAGGTGTGCATGTTTAAGATTATACAACGAAAAGGACATTTTTACGAAAGAACAATTATCCCTGTGGAGCACTCTCTCCCTGTTTATGCTCCACCCCGAAGAATCGGATACGATCGCCGCGGAAGACTAAGTCAATTTCTCCAAGTGGTCCGTTTCTGTGTTTTGCGATACGAAGTTTGGTGGGAATCTGGTCTCCCCACTGCGTCATGTCCGCCTCCTCACGGTATAAAAACATGACAACGTCCGCATCCTGTTCAATGGATCCTGACTCACGAAGATCGGACAGTTCCGGCACTCTTGTTCCTCTTGCCTCAACCGCACGGGATAACTGCGAACACGCGAGCACCGGCACGTTGAGTTCACGCGCTAAATTTTTAAAGCTTTGCGAAATCATAGACACTTCCTGCACACGGCTGTCTACACGACGACCGGGATCTGCAAGCTGCAAATAATCGATGATTATGAGTTTCACACCAAATTCCATTTGCAATCGTCTTGCTTTCGTACGCATTTCTAAAATTGAGAGTCCCGGTGTATCATCAATATATATTGGAGCCTCTGCAAGCTGTCCCATAGCGTCAGACAATTTCGTAAAATCATCATCAGATAATTTTCCCGTTTTCAGTTTCCATGCATCAATGTCTGCTTGTGCCACAAGCAGACGATCCACCAATTCTTCTTTACTCATTTCAAGAGAAAATATGCCAACCGGTTCTTTACTGTGTACTGCAACGTACTGCGCGATATTGAGAATCATGGCTGTTTTTCCCGTTCCGGGACGGGCTGCAAGAATGATCAAGTTGGAATCCTGCATACCAGCAAGTTTCATATCAATATCATGAAATCCTGTTGCCACTCCCCGAAGCCCTCCGGCGCGCTTATGTAGCTCATCCAAACGATCAAATGATGCGGCAAGTGCATCTTTAATTGGAATAAAATCCCGTTTCATCGCGTGCTGGGAAATTGCAAAGATATGTTGCTCCGCACTGTCTAAAATGGATTGCACTTCCCCGTCTTCACGGAATGCAAGCTCATTAATGTCGGCCGCTGCAGAAATAAGCTGTCGTTTTGTGTAATACTCTTTGATAATCCGTCCGTATTGTTCCGCGTTTGCACTTGTTGGCACGACGTTTACCAATTCATTGATCACGGATGCACCGCCAACCATCGTTAGTGTCCCTTGTTTCTTCAGTTCATTGACAACAGTCACCACATCAATCGGATCATGCCGTTCATAAAGAATAGTCATTGCGGCAAATGTCGCGCCTAAGGATTCTTTATAAAAATGATCGGGACGCAAAAATTCAACAACATCAATCATCGCGTCTTTATCAAGAAGAATGGCGCCCAACACCGATTGCTCGGCACTGTCATCATGCGGAGGAACTTTTGGATTTGTTGGCATATTACTCAAGAACAATCACTTGCATCTCCTCCGGTAATTTGCCCTTGGAGATAGAAAATTTTGGTTGGGCAACTACCTGTTCTTTTTCCATTTCTTTCAAAAATACGGAAACTGGTGCAAGATCTTTGATTACAAGCCCTGGTCGGGAGTAATGCATCGGGATAACAACTTTTGGTTCAATTTCCGAAATAATCTTTTTTGCCTGAACTGCATCAATAGTATATGTTCCTCCCACTGGAACAAATAAAATATCAACGCCGTCTAACAGATCAATTTCAGATGCGGTTAACAGTCTTCCCAAGTCTCCGAGATGCACAATATTTAAGTCTTCCATTTCAATGCGGTATATGGTATTTTTTTCCGGTTGGTCTCCGCCATGCTCTGTCGCAAACCCGATAATATCCACGCCTTTAATATCGTATTCACCTGCACCGTTCACCTCAAATGGCATGCCATCCAACTGGGCCACTTCATTGTGATCTTTATGTTCATGGGAGACCGTGACAATGTCACATGCGGTATGTTTTGGAAATTTAAGTCCTGTAAACGTGGAATCAAATGGATCAGTCACAACCGTCACTGATTTTCCTTTTAATTTAAATGATGAATGACCAAGTGATAAGATATCCATATGCTTGCATTTTATACCACGTCTCGTGTATGCTTAGCAACACCAAAATAATTTATGAATAAGGACGCGCTATTTGCAACATTAATCGGACTCGGCATCGGACTTCTCCTCACCGGAATCATTCTCGTTGGCCCGAATATTGCAAAATCATTACCCGCAATTAAGTGGCCAACAATTTCAAAAATCACACTTCCTTCGTTCTCTTTCCCTAAAAAAGCAACACCAACACCCGCAAATACAGCTGAGAAGCCGGCAACACATGCAATAACCATCGACAGCCCGCTCGATGGGTCAATCGAAGACAAAGAAGCGGTACTCATTTCCGGAGTAACATCCAAACAGTCTACCGTTATCATCCAAGGGCTTATCGATGAAAGTGTCACTGCTGTGAATGGCGACGGCAAATATGCAGGGAAAATCACACTCGTTGAAGGGAAAAATGACATAACGGTAACGAGTTTTAATGAACAAAAAGAACAGGCAACAAAAAATATAACCGTATTCTATACACCGGAAGTATGGTAACTATGAAACGCTTATTTGCACTACTTATCACCATATATTTTTGTAGCGTCGCCGTGCCGGCGCATGCCCAATCCGCAACCGCCGCGGCAACTCCCTCTGATGAAAAATCACAGCAGATTGAAGACCTGAAAGACAGACTCGCCACAAAAGTTGCGGAACTTCGGCAATCCAAACGCATGGCAGCCTACGGCACAATCAAATCCGTCAGCATCTCCACATTCGTTGTGGAAACAAAAACAAAAGATTTAAAAATCGAATTGACCGATGACCTCAAAATATTTCAAATGCTCAAAGGAAAACGGACAGAATTAAAAACGGACAATCTGGAAAAGGGAGACATCGTCACTGTGTTCGGCGAATATGACACAACACTGGAACTCTTACAGGCAAAAATGGTATTCATTCAATCTGCACAACCGTTACAGATTGCAGGAAAAGTAACAACAACCGACAAAGAAGACTACACCATCACCATAGAAACAGCTGACAATAAAACCTATACCGTTGATTTTGAAACCACGACAAAAACAAATCTTTGGAACGGAACAACACTGGAAAAAGGCGGATTCTCATCATTTGGTGCAGGAGATATCATATTTGTCACAGGCACTGCAGTTGCCAAAAAAGAAAACAGAATCAGCGCAACCAGAATTACCGATATTCCGTCCCAAGTGAGGGGTGCAACAACCACATCAAACGCTGCTACGCAATCAGCGACTCCGAAAGCCACAAGTAAAGTTACCCCTACTCCATGATAGTTGTGGTACCATAAAGGTACTATGAAAACCAATTCTGACTCTTCGTATCCTACTAAAGAAATGAACGAATTATTTGATGCAATCCTGACCGTAAAAACAAAAACGGAAGCAGCAAATTTTTTTCGGGATCTTCTCACGATTGCCGAACTGAAGGAATTTGCAAACCGCTGGCAGATTGTCATCATGGTAGAAAAAGGTGTTCCCTACCTCGAAATAGCCAAAAAACTGAATGTCTCCACAACCACCGTATCCCGCGTCGCTCACTGGCTACATGAAGGACGCGGCGGTTATAGACATGCACTAAACAAAAAAATAACCCCTTGACTCCAATATATTAACGTGTTAACATACTAACACGTATGAAAACAACACCTGTTGTTCCATCTAAGAAATCTCTTCAATCCGTGCAGACGGCGGTTTCTTCATGCGCTTCCCTTTCCCATCATACCCACTAATTTCGTGCGGGAAGATGTGTTGAGAATCTGATCTAATTCATAATTTTTTCTCATTACTTCCACCCGCAGGGGTGTTTTTTGTATTTATTTTTTAAAAAAGGAGAACCCATGAATTTAGAAATACCAAATAAAAATGAACTAAGAAAGGAGCTATCTATGACATATCAATTTCGTATGATGCGCCCAGGAGGAAATGATACCTGTCTTATTGAGACAGGCATGAATCTGTCTGATCAGGATAGAAAAATATTTAACGATGAGATCATGGCAGCATACCCAAACATTGAACAAGTCGGTTTTGTTTCATTAACACAACCTGTACCTCGACTAACCATGGCAGGTGGTGAATTTTGTGGAAATGCCACACGAAGTGCTGCGTATCTCGCATTAAATGGAGAGCCAGGAGAACTCCTTATGACAGTATCTGGCGTCAATATGCCATTGAAGGCTGGTGTGACAGAAAAAGGTGAAGCGTTTGCGCAGATGCCCATTATGATGGAACCTGAACAAATCAAGAAAGATGGAGATAATTATATCGTTCCACTACAAGGCATCGTCCAGTACATAGATTTTGATACGAAAAAAATTGCCGGTAAATCGCAAGAAGAAATAAAACTTATTGCAAAACAGGAAATGGAAGCAAAAGGATTATTGAATAATCCCGCAGTTGGCGTTATGTTTGCCGAACAAACAGCAGATGGTTGGTCAATCAAACCAGTTGTCTGGGTAAGAAGCATTGATACGTTATTTTATGAAACTGCGTGTGGAAGCGGCACAATCGCTCTCACACAAGCCCTTGCGTTTAAGGACCAACAATCTACTGAACTTTCCGTCCTCCAACCATCCGGTGCAACCATCAATGGTTTGGTTATATTTGACGGAATGTTATTTCGATACGCGCAAATCAGTGGCACCATAGAGAGGCTTGGACAAGGAATCATTGAACAAAAAGGAGAAATATTTTCTGTTGAAGCGGTAACAACGGATGCTACACTGCAGTCAGCATTCAAAACTGGTCTTATCAAACTGTATCAACAGACATTTGCCGCTCCTCCCTATCTTGAACAGTTTTCCGACGCTGATGTGCGATCCACCTTTACGGAATATCTGAAAGAAGGGATGGTGTATCTCGCAAAGTCAAAAGACACCGTTGTTGGATTTGGAGCAATGCTTCCGATACAAAATGCGCTACCGGAAGATATGTTGTCTCAGTTTGCTCAGCGTGGGTTTGATCTTCCGAACACATGGTATGCAGCGGATTTGGGAGTCGATCGCCTATTTCGTAACAAGGGTATCGGAACAGCCTTGATCAAAGCCCGTTTAGAAAAAGTGAAAAACGGTACCGTAGTCATGCGGACAAATGAAAACAATCCATTATCCCGTACGATTTATGAATCGCTCGGATTTACAGTTGTTCCAAATCTCACGCAGACCATTATCGGAAAACGGCAGGATGGAAGCACGAAGTCCGATACCAGAATATTTTTAAGCAACAGAAAGGAATCAGTATGAAAACAATAACGGCACAATATCGGGATCTCCTGCCAGTTGAGGTGCAAGAAAACGGTGAATCACTTGTATATTTGTCAAAAATGCAGATAGCGTGTGGTTATTGGAAATCAAACAAAGACATGGAACCATTCTTTGACGCCAAAATACTTGTTCGAAAAACTGTGGCGGAAAAATTACAACAGGCAAATGCGTACATTCAAAAGAAAACGAACAACCGATTCGAACTCTATGTCACCTATGGATACCGTTTACTTGATATTCAGAAACGATCATTCCAAAAAACAGTACGTGATATTATCAGTCAAACATATATATCCGATCCCATCGAGCTCTATGAGCGTACGCACAAAATAATTGCAGTCCCGACTGTAGCCGGTCACCCGACAGGAGGGGCTGTCGATATGCTATTACGGGATAGACAAACAAAACAGTGGGTCTCGTTTGGATCAACTATATATGACTATTCATGTACTACATACCCAACGTTCTCAGACAAG
The DNA here is from genome assembly GCA_049287205.1 of Microgenomates group bacterium. Lineage (GTDB taxonomy): Bacteria > Patescibacteriota > Microgenomatia > UBA10105 > UBA927 > CAIJMI01. The sequence goes on along the minus strand of JBAQFJ010000001.1, from coordinate 291,608 downwards.
GTAAACAATAAAGCGATGCAGAATCGCTTACTCCTCCGTACAGCAATGTGTACATATGGTTTTGCACCATTTAACGGCGAGTGGTGGCACTTTTCATATGGCGATCGCGAATGGGCATATTATTATAAAAAACCATTCGCTCTCTATGCACAATTATCCGTCCGACAAGCGAAAAATTTGCTTGTTCGAAGGAATAAAACCTGATACGATGATTGAAGGAGTTATTATGATCAACACACAAACACTCAAAGGATTTCGTGATTTTTTACCGGAAGATGCCGCCAAACGCCAGCGCGTGATGGAGATATTCAGGTCTGTGTTTGCCCGGTTTGGATTTGAACCGCTCGAAACTCCTGCGCTTGAATATGCAGAAACCCTCACCGGAAAATACGGCAATGAAGCGGATAAACTCCTCTATCTTTTTAAAGACAATGGCGATCGCGAAGTGGGACTTCGGTATGACCAGACCGTTCCCCTTTCCCGCGTCATGGCCCAATATCAGGATATTCCGCTTCCCTTCAAACGCTATCAGATGCAACCGGTCTGGCGTGCGGAAAACACGCAAAAAGGACGATTTCGGGAATTCTTGCAGTGCGACATCGACATTGTTGGCGCCTCTTCGGAAACGGCAGATGTGGAAATTATCACGACAACCATTGAATCTCTCCGTGCACTCAAAATACCTGATCCCATGGTTATCATTAATGACAGGACATTATTTGATTCGTACAAGGTAACCAAAGAGGAAATCATCATCATCGACAAACTCGACAAAATCGGCAAAGACGCGGTCATTGAACTGTTAGAAAAAGGCGGACGGAAAGATGCAAAAAATTTATTCTCTACATTTGAAAAATCAGCAAAAACAGAAAAATTAAAAAACATATTCACCATGCTTTCCAGTCAGGGATATAAAGAAGGCGTTGATTATCAGTTCTCCCCGTTTTTAGCACGAGGACTTGATTATTACACCTCAACGATTTTTGAAGTGCGTATTCCAAGCTACCCGTCAGGGTCAGTTGCAGGCGGTGGCAGATATGATGACCTCATCGGATTATTCAGCGGCAAACCGCTCCCCGCAGTCGGTATCGCATTCGGTTTTGATCGCATTGTTGAAATTTTAGGTGAACAAAATTTGCTGACCGACGTCAATACGGGAGCAACAATACTCGTGACAGTATTTGATGAAAGTACCCGCATCACATCCGGAGAAATTGCTGCAAAATTACGAACGGCGGAAATAAACACGGATCTCTATCTGGAACCGGGCAAATTGGAAAAACAATTAAAGTACGCGGATAAGAAAAAAATTCCGTATGTCATCGTCCAAGGTCCAGATGAAAAATCCAATGATGTGGTGCAACTCAAAAATATGAAAACGCGGGAAAACACCATACTGTCGATTGATGAGGTCATTAAAAAACTTGCCGTATGACTCCTGTCCAAAAAGGAATTCTTAGTCTCATCATAGCCAACGTGATCTGGGGATTCGCATCCCCTATTTTTAAATGGAGTCTCGGCAACATTCCACCGTTTACCCTCGCATTTTTACGTTTTTTTATTGCGACAATCCTTCTCGGTTTCGTATTTCGGAAAAAACTTGCTTTGCCGATTACCGATAAACACGACCTTCGGCTGCTTATCATCTATACACTCACAAGCATCACGGGAAATATCACATTTTTCTTTTTGGGGCTCGCACTTACCCTTGCAATTAACGTTCCTGTCATTGCCTCATCGCAGCCGATCATGGTGTTTCTTTTTGCCTATCTGTTTTTAAAAGAAAAATTTATGTGGAAAAAAATAATCGGCATGATCATCGGCACCATCGGCATCCTCATTATTGTCCTTGAACCGATTTATTATGCAGGAATCGACGGAAACGCACTCGGCAATTTTTATATTGTGATAGCTACCATTTGCAGCTCAGTCGGTATGCTCATAGGCAGAAAAATTTTCCAAAAATATGATCCATTTACCCTCATCTTCTGGGCATTTGCCATAGGTGCAGTCTCCTTTCTTCCGCCGGCCATCATTGAATATATCAAACAACCGAATCTGTATGCCCAAATTGACGTACGGGGAATTATCGGCATTCTCTTTGGCGCGATATTTTCAAGCGGTGTTGCATATGCGCTTTCCTCGTATGGACTGTCTAAAATCACAGCCAGTGAAGCTTCGCTATTTGTCTACATAGATCCCATTGCAGGCACTGTGCTTGCGTATTTTATGCTCCATGAACCGATTACCATTCCTTTTGTTGTCGGTGCAGTCTTTATTTTTATCGGCATCTATATTGCTGAACGCCGTATCCACTATCACCCGTTCGACAGACTGCGGAAGATTCCCTGTCCGGAATGCCCGCGGGCAGCCTCAAAAACTCCCTAATTCCCATTTCAATATCAATTGTGTATAATAGACTTCTTATGCAAGCTGGAATTCATCCAACATGGTTTGAAGAAGCAAAAGTGTCCTGTGCCTGTGGCAACACGTTTACCGTGGGTGCGTCAAAGGCAGACATCCGTGTAGACATCTGTTCCAAGTGTCACCCATTCTTCACCGGCGAAATGAAATTTGTCGACACCATGGGACGTGTGGAGCGCTTCCAGAAGAAACAAAAAGAAGCGGAAGCAAAAGTAACCCAACTGATTGAAAAGAAAAAGAAAAAGAAAGAACACGACGAACAACTTCGTAATCCAAAATCACTCCGTGAAATGCTCATGGGAGCAAAGTAATAACCCAATAAATCGGGGTACGTACCAATAATCCAATACTATGGATATAAATCCTAACATCGTAACCTTAGAATTTCGCGCAGGCCCTGGAGGTGAAGAAGCAAAAATCTGGGCAATGGATTTGATGCGCATGTACACGCGCTATGCAAATATCCTCGGATGGAAAGTGGAAGAAATTGCGGACAACGCAATTCGCATTAAAGGTGAGGGCGCATTTACCAAACTCCAATATGAAGCAGGTACACATAGAGTGCAACGCGTACCAACAACAGAACGCCAAGGTCGAATACACACATCAACTGCTACGGTTGCTGCACTTCCAGAAATTCCTGAGGCAGATATTGCCGTCCGTTCGGAAGACATTTCATGGGAATTTTATCGTGCAGGTGGCGCAGGTGGACAGAACGTCAATAAAGTCAGTTCGGCTGTCAGGCTTCGCCATATTCCAACAGGACTTGTCGTTACCTGTCAGACAGAACGGGATCAATTCCAAAATAGACAAGTCGCGTTATCTTTACTCCGCGCTAAACTCTGGGAAAAACGAGAAATGGAACAAACAGCAGCACTGTCCGAACAACGAAGCATTATCGGACGTGGGATGCGCGCAGAAAAAATTCGAACGTACAACTTCCCACAGGACAGAGTGACAGATCACCGCGTAAATAAATCATTTCACAATATTGATGGAATTATGGCGGGAAAGATGCAAAAGATAACCGAAGCCATGACGGAAATTATTTAAGGAGGATCTCAATCGCTTTTAGAAGTTGTGCATCATGGGTTGCCTCAGGAGAATCCAATTTTATTTCCACATCAGGTGTAATACCTTTTTTATGAATCCAATCTCCGTTTGGCAGCAGCCACTTCCCTGTTGTAATATGGACGCTTGATCCGCCAGATAGCTCCTGTGGTGTTTGTACAGAGCCTTTCCCGAATGATGTAACTCCCACAATGGTTGCCCGTTTATGGTCTTTCAGAGCTCCTGCGACGATCTCTGCTGCAGACGCACTCCCCTTGTTGATAAGGACAACAAGCGGGATATCGTACAGCTTCCCCTTGCGATTTACTTCCAAAACTTCTTTTGTTCCGTCACTGTTTGTCTGTGTCACCACAATACCGGATTTGATAAATTCACTCGCAATAAATACGGAACCGTCCAGATAGCCGCCTGGATTATTTCGAAGATCAAAAATAAGCCCTTTTGCACCACGTGCCGTTTCTTTCTCAATAATGTCATCAACTGCCGTCAACCATTCTTCATTTGTTCTGTCACCAAAACGGGACAAATACAGATATCCGATAGATGACGTATTTGCAAGAAGCTGCTCAGCTGCAACACCTGATATTTCCGTAATCTCTGACGGTGTTTTCACCCAATGTTCCACGGAGGGAATAACAATTTCATCACGGACAATGGAAATATCTTCTGACGTTTTTGCATTATCGTGCAAAATAGTCAATGTGACTGTCGTTCCTTTTTTCCCACGGATTTTTGTCACCGCTTGATTTAACGTCCAGCCGGTTGTTTCTTCATCATTCACCTTTAAAATCCAGTCCATTGCCTTGAGTCCCGCTTTTTCGGCCGGCGATCCTTTAATCGGAGCTTGGATAATAATTTGACTTTCTTTCATACCAAGTTGTGCACCAATCCCTTGGAAAGAGCCGCCGATATCTTCTTTAAATTCTGTGTTTTCCTTAGGATTTAAAAATGACGTATAGGGATCTTCGAGTGCTCCCACCATACCGGAAATTGCGCCATAAACCATTTTCTGGGAATCCATAGATCCCGCATCAATGTAATACAACTTCAAACGCTGCCAAACATCCCAGAATAATGAAAAATCCACTTGCAGGGAAGAAGGGGCATCTTTATTGACAACAGCTGCAGTCTGCAATGACGCTGATTTGGAAAATAGATGATTCTCTCCCAGTCGGTACCCGACACCACCAATGAGAATCACAACCGCGATTGTAAGGATAATGGAGCGAATTTTTGAAAACGGCAGAGTTTTCATTGTTTAGATTTTAATGCAACTTATGCACGGGCGATAAATGGCAATAACGCCATAAAGCGGGCTCGTTTTAATGCGTTTCCAATTGCGCGTTGATGTGTGCTGCAAATTCCGGTTCGCGCTTTGCCAAGAATCTTTCCCCGTTCGCTTGTATATTTAATAAGACCATTCACATCTTTATAGTCCGGCTCTGTTTTGTTTGCACAGAATGGGCAATTTTTTGCTACTGGTCTCAATTTTGGTGCGCGTCTTGCAAATGACATAAAAATCTATCCTTTATAAATTAAAATGGTATATCGTCAGGATTGACCTGTTCGGTTACCGGTGTATGTTCTGCTTCTGCCATCGGCTGATCAGCCTTTGGTTGTGGTGCTTCCTCAATAACAGGTTCTGCACCATGCTCTTCTTCTCCCCCTGTTACCGGTCGTTTTGAATCCAAGATAATCATATCTTCAATCACGACTTCCGTTGTGTTTCTCTGTGCGCCATCTTGTCCCTGCCATTGATTCGTACGAAGTCGTCCTTCAACATAAATCTTTCGGCCTTTTGCCAATAACTGACTGCACAATTCTGCAAGTTTATTCCAAGCGACAACTCGATGAAATTCTGTTTCTTCTTTCTTTTCGCCTGCTTCCGTTGTCCATTGTCTGTTTGTTGCCAAACCAATGGTACACACAGCTGCTCCGGTCGGGGTATAACGAAGTTCAGGATCTCGGGTTAAATTGCCAATAAGTTGTACTTTATTCAAGGATCGAGATGACATATTACCCCTCCTTTTGAATCAATTGAAACCGAATAATATCTGTTCCAAGTTTCGATTCTGTTTGAAGATCACCGGTTTTCAGGGATGATCCTTCAAGGGTTGCCACAATATATATTCCTTCAATTTGTTTTTTGATGGGATATGCCAATTCTTTTTTTCCAAGGACTGTCACTTCTTTGAATGTTGCACCTTTGACAAGCTTCGAAAGAAGTTCATCACGTTTCTTTGTGTCATCCGCTGGAAAATCCGTACGGACAATGACCATTAGTTCATAGGTTCGTTTCATACATGGGATAATATCATATAATGAGCTTCGGAGGCAATAAGAAAATTACGCGCCAATCTTAAATTCGACAACGTCCCCATCTTGCATGATGTATTCTCTGCCCTCTTGCCGGACTTTTCCTTGCTCACGCGCACCTTTCCAACCGGAGGCGGCAACAAAATCAGAAAAGCTGACACAATCTGCTTTAATGAACTTTTTTTCAAAATCCGTATGAATAACCCCAGATGCTTGTGGCGCCTTCATACCGCGGGCAATCGTCCATGCACGGGCCTCCAGCGTGCCCGTCGTCAAAAAGGAGATGAGTCCCAGCATGTCGTATGTTTTTTGAATTAACCGATCAAGACCGGAGGTTACCAGTCCAAGAGAGGCAAGATAATCTTTTTGCTCTTCGGGAGGTAAACTTGCCAGTTCACTTTCTGTTTTTGCGCAAATCACGATCGCATTCCCGAGTTGACTAACCACGTCTTCCTCTTTGGTCACTTGCGCCTCAGAAACATTCACCACATACATCACGGGTTTCATGGAAAGAAGATGCAGATCGCCTATAATTGCGCGGTCATCCAAATCCGTAACGACATCACGCGCATTTTTTCCCTGATTGAGTGCGCTTTTTAATAAAACGACAAGATCCCATTTCTTTTGTGTATCATGATCAATCTTTCCGCGGGGCTCCTGTTGTTTTTCCAGTGTCTGCAAATCGGAAAGTATCAGTTCCGTTTCAATGATGTCGCGATCACGAAGCGGATTTACATCACCTGCGACATTTACTACAGACGCATCTTCAAAATACCGAACAACATGACAAATAATGTCAGTCTCACGGATATGAGAAAGAAATTTATTGCCTAAGCCTTCGCCTTGCGATGCACCTTTGACCAGTCCTGCAATATCAACAAACTCAACGATAGCAGGTACTAACGGTGGAAGTTTTTCCATCTTCTCTTCCTGTTTTGTCACTTCGGCAAGCGCAGCAAGTCGCGGGTCAGGAACAGGCACTACACCGACATTCGGTTCAATCGTACAAAATGGATACGGTGCGGCATCAGCGACCTGTTTTTTGAGAAGTGCATTAAATAATGTAGATTTTCCTGCGTTGGGTAGCCCGACAATTCCAATTTTCAGATTCATGAGTGCTATTATGCCACAAATAAACCGTTTGAACTACTTCTCAACTGGGAATTACTTTTTATTTTTCGTGTCTAATATCGCTTTATTGAGATACATAAATGGAATATTGATAAAACCAACAACCCATTTCACTGCTGTCTGCCCAATAATAAGAGGCAGTATAGGCATTGTTCCCGCAAAAGCCAAAGGAATGAATATAAAGCTATCCAACAATAACGCTGGAATAGAACTCAAAACATTTCTTGTCCAAAGATATTTTCCTTTTGTTAATTTTTTAAACCAATCAAACATAAAAGCGTCAAAATTTTCCGAAACGATAAATGCGACCCAGCTGGCGACTGTCATACGCGGAATAATTCCAAATATCTGTTCCCAAACTGACTGCATAGGCCAAAATGGCGCTGGTGGAAATAAAACGCCTAACCAAAAGAAAAATACCATGGCGACCTGAGAAATAAATGCGATCAAAATCATCTTATGCGTTTCTTTTCTTCCAAATTTTTCGTTCACAATGTCAGTTAATAAATATGTTATCGAAAAAACTAATACTCCTGTTGGTCCATAAAATTTTGCAAAACCTAAATCGAATACAGAAATCTTCACTGCGAGTATTTGTGCAACCAATATGAATGTGACATACAAACCAATAAGAAGATCTGGTTTATTAAATTTTTTTGCGTACCAACTCCCGAGTAACGTGAAACTCGTTATACCAATGATGAGTAAAACAAGAAGCCAAAAATTCATACCAATCCTTTCTCAATCCAGACCTGCACGGGTCGGTGCGCGTCGGAATGTTTCACATCAATAAGTACTTTTAGATAGCTTGGCTTAATTGACTGTTCAACATCTTGAAATATTTGTTGTGCTAATTCCTCTGCTGTTATTAATTTTTTTGCAATTCTGGTTACAACCGCTTCTGCGTCACAGTATTCCAACACAAGTTTTTTGGGATGATATTCAATGATCACTTCACCAGAAAATTCTTTATTCGTCACAGAGCAAATTGCTGTAAACGGAAGAAAGATTTTTGTACCAGAAATTATTCCTTGGATCTCTATCGTTTTCATAATATAAACGTCAAATTGACCTTGTACTGAAATAAGTATAAATTATACGTACAAAAAGTCACGTACTAAAATTTTGTACGCTCTGCCTACTCTTCTTTTGTTTTGTATGGCAATTAAAGAACATTTGGTTAAGTATGGATTTTTATGGGGTCCAGAACATTCACCCTATCCCGTATCAGGCTTTATGACCTATCCTCCAAACGGTGCAGCAGTCAAACGCACCATTGAATCAGGATATCAACGCATATTTCAATCAGAAGGATTTGATGAAATTGCGACACCCGTTTTTTTACCAGAAAAAGCTTGGGAAGCAAGTGGCCATCTCGAACGGTTTGGAAATGAAATGTTTCATACAAAAACATCGGAAGGTCAATCACTACTAGGACGTCCAGAGCTCGCAACAACGATATATCCAATGTTCAAAAAACTTCTGGAATTCTATCGTGGTCATTTACCGTTTAGAATATTTCAATCCGGCATTTCTTTACCAAATGACATACAGACCGAGTGGCAGACAAGAACCCGACAATATACGGCACATGAAGGACATATATTTATGGAATCTCCTGCGCCTGTTGAACAGACCATCTCGTATCTCGAACAACTCTCATACACACTTATGGAGACAGCGGGTCTTCGTCGGGACCAGTTAATATTTAATGAAAAATCTGCAAAAGATAAACCATTTTATGCAAAACAGGGATATGGATTATATGCACAAGATGAAAGTGGAAACCCTCTTGAGATACTCGGGATCCAATATCGTTCTTCCAACGATTTTGAACAGCACAGTAAAGCTTCAGGAATAAAATTGATGCACAACGGTAAATATCCAGAAGTGTTTGAAATATCATTTTCCACAGAACGACCATTTTTACTTGCATTAACCTATGCCTTAAAAAAAATGGGTGAACGAACAGTACTTGCGATTCCTGATCATTTAGCCCCACACCCAGGACTTATTTTTCCTGTTCGCCACACGCCGGAACAAATGACATTTGCGGCAAATCTCTATCAATCTCTACATACTATTGGAATCCATTTGCCGCTGATCACACATGGAAATATTGGATCCTGTTATGCGTATGCTGATGCTATAGGTGTGCCCTACTCCCTGACAGTAGACAGTACAAGTCCTATTGACAACGCCTTTACGATTCGGCATCGTGACACAATGCATCAAGTGCGCATTTCACTTGCCGATATTCAACAGACAATAACGCACGTTCCATACACGGCTTCTATTTCAGAAATTCTATCAAAAACTTATGAATATGGAAAAAATAAATAAGCGATAACTCATATATGGCTAAAGAAGTATTATTTACCCTTGCACAAGATCTAAACAATAATTCTACCGGATTAGAACAGAAACTTACTGGGTTATATAACAAAAATATTTTACAACCTCAAGATGCGGCATTTCTTAATTCATATATTGGAAAGTTGCATACACAAAATACGGATACATCTTTTTCTTTTTCTTGGGAGTACGATAATCTTCCCGGTACATGGATGAGTGAAAACATAACAACGCCAAGCAAGATTCTTTCTAAACCACTTTCCATTGAACAAATTGACGAGGAGCTCGCTACCGGAAAATACGACCATGTCGTTATGGCATCATATTTAAGCGGGTTTTCGGACTTTCGAAAAGCTGCCCGTCATATACGTCAAAATTACCCAAATATCACTACCATAGGTGCATCTGTTGGGGCATTAGTACAAGAATCACAAATATTTGTTGATCATACAATAAAAGGAAATCAAGTCGATGCACTACGACAAATTATTGGTGAAACAACAAATGATCCGCTAAAACCTATTTTTGCAAAAGCACGTTCACAAACACTCTTTAACGGCATAAAAAAAGAAACTGACTACGCGATATTACTGAGTAGCTATGGTTGTATGTATGGATGCGATTTTTGCCCATCAACTGCACAATTTGGGACGGAATATAAAGCGCCGTTTACTCCCCAACAAATAAAGGATGAAATTATTAAAGCACACGATACCATTGCACCAAATAGTCCATATTTTATGGTGAGCCTCGGCGAACCGCAAGGATTAGGGAATGTTGCTCAATGGAAAGAAGTGTTTCGTCTTTGCCAAGATTTACCGTTTCAATGTGATTTAGTGACAACAACATCATCAAAAGTAATTTCGAAATATACAATCGATGAACTAACACACGGTGCACTTCGAGTAACCACAGTGAACATTGGAGTCGAATCATTGCTAAACGGATATAAAAAAAATGATGGGACTGACTTACAAAAATTAAACGCGCATTTACAAGAGCACGGTATTAACGTTGTTTCGACATTTATTGTTGGTTTAGATTGGCACACACAAGACAATGTTCGAAAAGAAATTCAATTACTCAAAGGATTAGAATCAAGCGGATATATTGTTGCAAATCTGGAAATGCAACCGGGAACCCCACTCTATAAACAATATAAAGCTGAAGGAAAATTAATAGATGTTCCTCCGGAATTACTTGCGTTTTATGGATATCAAGCATTTAAACATCCACATTTTGCTTCTGGATTTACAGACATGTTGCCACTTCTTGAAGACATAAATAGCGAATTATCCGATGGAACAACTATATTCAACGCAAATGCCACAATATTCTTAAAAAGAAAAAATTCCTTTGACGCACCAATACAAAAAGACATAATTCGCCAAATAAATGAGTACAAAAAATCCCTTCATGCCATGCATCCATTAGAAGCTATTGACGTACGTGTTGATAAATTCGCAGCTGAGTTATATTATCATCTTGCTTTTCATCAAATGGATTTGTTCCATCCGTTTCTTCTGTCCACCAATTAACAACACACATGCGCACTGAATGTTTACCAACCATACAATGGGTGAATCTACAACAATATGCTGATTCTCGCCCTTCCGCCCTTATTACATCTTCTCATGGGGAAAAACGGATTAAACCATATCTGACGGGAATCAATATTATTGACAAACTTCATATAGAAACGGCAAAAACCGATGAAGTCGATGCATTTTTATCACATCCAACGACAGCAGAGATTATGTATGGCGCTGGCGGTGGCGTTGTAACCGATATTACCAGACTTGCCGCATCAGAATGGAAAAAAGAATATATATCCATACCGACAGCAATTACGAGTGACGCCTTTTTAGTAAACAGCGCAGGAATTCGGGAACATGGATGTGTACGATATATTCCAGCAAAAAAAGCTTCACTTGTTCTCTTTGACAATACTGTGCTTCAGGAAGCGCCGAAGCGTCTCAATGTGAGCGGCTGTGGAGACGTCTTATCTATTGCCACCGCAGTATATGATTGGAAACTTGCAAATACTCATGGTGTAGCCCAACCTGATGAAAAATTTAATCCTTCCATTGCGCTCATGGCGAACAATATTCTCAACGACCTTCTTATCCAAGAGCAGGAAATTAAGCACATGACAGACAAAGGATTGCAAGCCATCATTCATGCGCTCTCGCAAGAAGTGCAATTATGTTATTTCTATGGAAACAGCAGACCGGAAGAAGGTGGCGAACATTTTTTAACATATAATCTCGAAGCAAAAATCCCACATGCAATCCATGGTGAGCTCGTAAGCCTCGGTATTCTCACAACTCTGTTTGTTCAAAAACAACCTTGGAAAGAAATGAAATCATTTATGGATACGGTCGGACTTTCCTACAAACCGAATGGTCTTACCACACAAATTATGCTTGAGACGTTGGAAAGCATGCAAAACTATGTCACCAAACATAATCTCAGATACAGTGTCTATAATGAATTTTCATATACAAAAGAAGAAGCACATCTAAAAAATTTTCTCACTCAAGATCTGCACATCATATGAAAGAATTTCAACCGAAATCAACAGAACAAACGGCAATCCTCAAAGGATTGCAACGGGAACCGACAAACAAGGCGGTACTCCTCTATTCAGGAGGAGCCGACAGCACTGCCGCTGGGTTACTACTGCAGGACAGAGGGTACGCAATTCATCCCATCTTCTTTGATTATGGACAGACTGCTTCTGAAGCAGAACAATTTTGTGTGGAAAAAGCTGCTCCCCTTCTCGGTTTCGAAAAACCACATATTGTTCAAACGGATATTCTCAAACAAATAAGTCATAGTGCACTGTTAGGTGAAAATGCGCAGGACGATACGAATGCGTGGGTTCCGGGAAGAAATTCTGTCTTTATGCTCCTTGCCGGCATTTACGCTCATCAGATAGATGCGGATGGGGTTTCCATCGGATTTATGGCATCTGATCAGGGCGTATTTGGTGATTCCAACATGATTCACCATAAAATTCTTGAAACACTCCTTACACAAACGCTTTCCAGGCAAATGGATGTCTACACGCCCTTACAAAATGCGGACAAACGAAAAGTACTCGAAATTCTTGCAGAGCGCGGTGCTATTGATTTAACCGTTTCCTGTTGGAATGCACATGTGGAAGACAGCAAAATAGTTATATGCGGCACCTGTGCAAATTGTGAGGAACGCAATACAAATCTTCAGGCATTACCCCATCCTCAACTTTCTAAATGACGTTTAGATTGTATTGACAACATTATTAAGCTATAATCCGAAATATTATGCCAGCTCGTCAAGAAATACCATCTCCTATTCAACAAAAATTGACAGACTATGAAATCCTTCCCAAAGAACGGTTGGGGCAACATATTTTGGTCGACCAAAATATATTAAATTTTATTGCACAACAAGTTTCTCCTGGAGCAAATGTTATTGAAGTTGGCGCCGGTCCAGGAAATCTGACAGAGGCCCTCACAAAAACAGCAAAGCGCGTTGTCGGCATTGAGATAGACCGACAATATGGAGAAATATTAGAAGATCTACAGGCAAAAGTAAATCAGACTGGTGATACGGAAAACGAAACAATGGACCCATTCAGTATGCAGGGAACGATCAAAAAAAATAAATTAAGTATCATTTTTGGCGACGCGCTTAAACTCAAATATGACAAAATCATGGCTGCTGACAGAGACGGATCCTGGGAAGTGGCTGCGAATATTCCGTATCACATATCAGAACCATTCTTAAAACTGTTAACAGAATTACCAATCGATAATGCCATTTTAATGGTCGGAGATAATTTTGGAAAAGCTTTATTAACCGATAATCCGCTTAGTGATTGGTATACAAAATCATCGCTTATTGCGAATGCATTTTTTTCAGTAGAAAATTTAATGGAATTACCGGCATCAGGATTTTATCCATTCCCCAGCACACGATCTTACCTCATGAGACTCACCCCATATAAAGGAGAAGATGTAAATCAATGGAACAGCATCTTCCGACAGCTTATCCGTAACGAACGATCAAAACCGGTACGAAGCATTCTTGAAACAGCCTTTTCTAATACAAGCGAAGCTGGAAACTTACGTTCTAAAACAGAAAGAAATAGATACGATCGAAGAGAAACAAATCGAGAACTTGCCCGATTAACAAAATCCGGAACGTATCTGGAAGATAGTGGCCGTAGAGCACCACAGATAGGATTTGCCAATATCGGAAAAAAACTGCAATTACCGGATCGGATTCTTGATACACAGTTTGGTTCGATGAACAACGAAGATTTACGGGTATTATCAGTTGCAATCCACAACTATTTCTCTCGGTAATCCTCCGTAAGCAGAACTGAATAGCTGTCTTTTCCGCTTGACATATGTTCAATGATGGCAATTTCCTGGCCCCATGATTCATTCATGCGTTTTCCATTTTTTACAAGTGCCGTCACCATTTCAACAATAGGATTACTGCCCGATGTTGTTGAAAAATCCAACACTGTGTCAGAACGCCGTACCAATTTCTTTTGTAAGTCTAACAGAATCGTATCCCCTGTTTTCAAATACAAAAGAAGTTCCCGTTTTGGCGTGCCATACCCGCAATGCATCGTCCATGGAATCAATCTTCGCGTCAAATACACCCACAAATCAACATCATGAATTCCCAAATCATATTTCGGATCACTCGTATAATTCCATTCTGGACGCGTTCCAAACCGAAAGCTCTCAATATGGTCAACATCAGACATTTTTATGTGTTCTTTTATATACTGAATCGCAGGGTTGTATCGTTCAAGCGTTGATTGATACAGCATCAATCCTTTTTTCTTTGCCAGCCGTTCAAGACGAACACACGTATCTGAGGAAAAACATAACGGCTTCTCACACAATACGTTGATTCCATACGACAGTAATTTATTGACTGTCTCATCATGAAGTGGTGTAGGATTTGTAACAATCGCAAGATCAACGGGCTGCCCATAATGGAGAAACTCGTCCAGTTGACTAAAATATACTCTGTTTTGTACTGGAAGCACATCAATGATATATGTTGCCGTTAGAAATTGATCGTACAACCTTCCCATCTTCCCAAAACCAATAACCGCGATATTTTGGAAGTTAGGCATAGATAAAATTGGTAAATTTTTTTGTTAAATATTGCCAAGAAAGTTCCTTTGCTAAGGCACAATTATATTTTTTACATTGCTCACCCATTGCAATCGCTTGTTGTATTCCCTGTTTCCATGCGTACTCATTGTTCGTCACGAGTCGCCCGTTTACACCATTTTTTAATAACCATTCAATTCTTCCCACTCCCATAACAATAGGTTTTCCCACTGCTAAATATTCGCTAATTGCTATCGGGCTGCAATCAACATCAACAGGAAATACTAACGCATCGGCAACATTCGTAAATTTTGGAACATCTGTATAAGGAACGGCACCACAGGATATGATATTCGATTGCTTGGGTAGCGTTTGCCGGAGTGGTCCATCCCCCACGATAAATAACACCTGATCATCTTGAATTGCTCTGCAAATAAGCAAAATATTGTCGTACCACGCACCAAGTTTGCCGGTATATGTAATAATTTTTTTGTTTCCTAAATCAACATGATATTTTTTAGAAAATTCCTTTTTCAATTTACTGATCTTCGTCTTTTTATACGGAAAAAAAACTGTCTTATCATAGCCATTTGGAATAACACACGTTTTTTTTGTTTGCAGTCCCCAACATTGCAATGCACGAAGATTCACCGGTGACTGGGAAATGACTTTTTGAGATATCCCCAAAAGATGTACTAACCCATACCGTAACAAATAATAGGTTTCATTTATTCCATATTCTTTGAGATACATCTCATCGTACCAATCGATGCTGTCAAAAATAATAGGAATTTGTATTGATTTAGATAATAATAACCCGTCAAGAGGATTATCCACTAATAAATAATCCGGCGTATTCTTCGAAAGATACAGATCTAACAAATGCCGCTTTTCTACAACATCATCAATAGTTCTTAAAACGGGGTGACGAAAATACTCAAATGCAAGATCTTTACTGTGTTTTTCTAAAAAATATTCCCTTTGAGGAAAACCCCTTGTGTAAGAAGGACTACATTTCTGTAAACTTTTTGCGTAATGAATATCTCCAAGTTTCAAAATCGTTTTCATACATACCACGCTTTCAAAGCGAATGTAATTTTCTTCACTTCTTTTGTTGTAAGACTGTATCGACAAGGAATCGAAACAATGGATGATGTAATGTCCTTATACGCATTTCTTTGACGAACCGGAAGCATATCTTCGTTATAATAAACCATCGTCTGAATACCAAATTTTTCCATATGTTTACGGAACGCATCCCGTTTCTTTATAAGTAAGTTAAAAACCGAATAGATATTAAAATTACCGGGTATTTCTTCAACTAACGGCTGCTTCTCTGGTATGCACTGTTTATATTCTTCCGCAATTTCCCGCTGTAGAGAAATTCGTTTATCATACTGGGAAAGTTCTTTCAAAATATATTCTGCCTTTAATTCATCAATCCGTAGATTTAAAGCAATCGTATTCGTCATCTTGCCGTTTTCCCGACCAGATTCAATAAATGTTTTCATGCTACGATAATATCGCTCATCCTTGGTCACCACTGCGCCGGCATGTCCACAGGTATGTAATGTTTTAGTCGGATAAAAACTATAACATCCGATACTTCCAATCGTTCCGACACATTGCCCGTTATATTTAGCTCCAAACGCCTGACACGCATCTTCAATGCAAAGTTGCTTTGCATACGGCTCTATCAGCACATTTGGTTGCCCAAACAAATGTGTCACGGTGTACATACGTTTTTCTGGGATAAGAACAACTGGATTCACTTGCTTTGGCATAATCATCCGTTGAAATATAATTTCATAGTCAAGCATTCGGGCGGGCTGATAGGTAGCGGGAAAGGTATAGGGATCAACAACGAGCGGAAGCTTTTTGTTTTTTAATACCCAATATGCTGCAAGAAGAGCTGCTGTGCCACTACTTGTTAAAATAACGTATGGGACATGGAGATACTCCTTCAACCGTTCTTCAAGTTCTTTTGTATATGAACCGTCAATCCAACATCCACTGTTGTACACTTTACTGGAATAATTGGACTGCGGTGCATACAAAGGAATAGTATTCATGTGCCTTACCGTTCTTTAATGACTTCCCCGATCATCCGGACAGCCTCATGATCAAGAGGACTATAATTGTTAATAATAAACGCTTCACCGTATTTCTTTCCGATGGATCTTCCCCGTAATGATGCAACAAACGTACATTTTTTCACAAGCCATGTCGTTTCTGTTTTATGCTCTGCATCAACCGATGCATAACATTGAAATGCTTGCATCTTCTGGTTAATATTTTTTTCAGTAACTGCTGACACGGTATCAAATATAAATATTGATGTCATTTCCAAATCAATCTCTCCCTGCAGAACAGCGTGGGCGCTCCACGTTTTGTTTCCTCCACAAAGATTACAACCACTTTGAAAATTTGCCTCCGGGATAATTTCACCGATTGTTCGATGATCTATATGCTTATCACTCCCGTGATGGGTAATGATAACATCAGGTTTTCTTTTTCTAATCTCACGAATAATATGTTGCATAAGCAATCCTTTATTGTGTTCCACTTCCATATCCTTATATCCCAAAAAACTTACAGTATAACCGAGTTTTCGACTACTCCGTATCGCTTCATTTTTTGCGCGCCGCATTCGATGGGATTGGGTTTCTGAACCAAAATATGCTTGATCATTCAACGTACAGAAGGTCACATGAACGTGATGATGAGCATGAATTAATTTATCTATCGTCGCTCCACACATGATGATTTCATCATCCGGATGTGCAACCACAATTTGTATATTCATACGATACTATGTATACCTAAATTAATTATTGAGCCTATTATAACATTGTCCCGTTATAACAACATTATTAACGAAAATATAACAAGAATAACACTTCAAAATATTTATCCTTTTTTCAACCATTTTGTCCCGAGATATACGAGCGGGGTTTCAATAACAGACATGCTGCATTTAAGAAGCCATAATGGAAGTATGATACCGATAATAAAAGTCCAGTTCGCGCTAAAAGGTTTATCAAACGAATAAAATGCCAAAAAGATAAATACGGTGCTATCGATCAACTGCCCAATAAAGTTGGATGCGTTATTCCGAAGCCATAGTTTTTTCTTTCCCAAGAGTGCACGAAGTTTCACGAATACTGCAACGTCTAAGAATTCTGATAAGGTGAACGCAACAAGACTGGCGAGTGACATACGGAGTGAAAAACCAAAAATTGTGTCATATGCACCCTCTGACGACAAAAACCGCTTTGACGGAGGAAGGACGGTTGCAATAAGGGTAAACAAAAACAACAGTGCAATAATCACAAGACCGGATCGGATCACGCTCCTTGCGCGTTCTTTGCCAAATACTTCCGTGATGATGTCGTTAACGGTAAACGTCAACGGCAATAACAACAATGAAACGCTTGCGTTGAATGAAAAACCAAATAACGAACCTAATGGAACTGTTTTTGCACCCATGGTCTCTGAAGCGACAATACAAAAAATGTATAAAGAAACTAGAAAATCAAATTTCTGGATAGACTTAAAAAACATACTCCGTATTATATGGAACGCGATAAAAAAAGAAATACCCAATTTGCGGATGTGTCACAATTTCCGTTATTGTGTATTCAAAATCAGTGTGATATAGAATATCCAGCGTTTCGAAAGAACTGTAGCAACCTGCCCAACCAATACAGTTATGACAGGTGTTGAAGTAAAAAGCGTCAACTATCCTTTATACGAGCACCACGAATTTTTTCGCATTCCCTGTGGTGAAAGACCTCAAATCGATAAATTATCACTCCTCCCAATTCCAGATATCCGGAATGATCAGCTCGCACTATTCACTGAAGATAGTATCATGGCACGAACCGTTGAACCGTTTGACGCGGGTAGTGCAATGGAAAAAATCAGAAAGCATGAAGGAGAACGCATTGTTTCCATTGATTTTGGCGGGGACAAGGCAACAGTCATCCCCTATGAAGTGCGATTCGGATCCCTCGTCGCCATCGAACAGCAAGTCAAAACAGAAAAAAAAGTAAAAGATGGGGCAAATTATCTGCCATTTTTTGAACGCATTGCAAGAGAAGCAGAAAATACAAACACAGGTGTTGCCATTTCCTATGGCGGTCCACTGGAAGGAACAAAACCGATCTCCATTCCCAACGCAACTGATTTATTTCATCTGATGCAAGAAAAATATCATGGCGATTTTCAAGAACTTTTCCCGACGCTTCTTATCGCCAACAACGACGCACAGGCTGGCATCAAAACAGCGGCCATTGCCGCACAAAAACAACTCATTCAGGAAGGGCTGCTTGATACAAACGGTTCGATTCTTTTTCCTATAAACGGTGGCGGCGATGGGCTTGCAGCACTCATCAACGGATACATTATCGCAATGGAAGTCGGACATGTACCGGTCATCGATGCATTAAATCCCTATCACCAAAAAACTCCATGCGGGATGCTCGGAAGAAGCTATGTCTGTATCGAACGCGTTGCGGCAAGTGGCGCGGGTATTGAGGCAATTTGGCTGCAACAAATGGGTCAACGACTGAGCGGAAAAGAAATAAGTGGGCTCTATCAATACGGCGACACATTCGCACGGGATCTCTACAATAATGCGGCGCTTTTGTTTGCACACGGTCTTATCGGCGCTGCCAATATCAACGGTATCATGAAAACTCCGACAGATACGGCAATTGCCTATCATGGCGGCGGATTCCGCGTCAAAGGACTTATGGAACGAACAACACAAATTATTGCAAAACAACGGGGGTTTGCCCCGCCAACACTATTCAGTGATAACTTCAGTGTTAACGGTTGTGCAGAAGGCGCAGTAATTGCCGCTTTATGCGCACCACAAAAAAAGAAAAAACTAGATCCCAGGCTTCGAGAAATACTGTTTCAGAAATAAACATTTTCCCAATAAAAAACCTGGGGTATCGTGTTGCTTGTGGATACTTCCCAGGTTTTTCATTCAAACAATTGCTTTATTTTTTTAATTCTTTTAACGCAGCAAAAAAATCCTCACACCGGATATGGACAATCCCATTATGAATTCCTTTAAGTGGAACAAAATGAAACGTAAATACCATTTCATTTGGGATATCCCCGGCATATTCCAATGTAGTAAACATCAATACCGAGTGGCGCTGAGGCAATTCTTTTCCAAATGCAAGCATTCCCATCGCTTCGATATATTTCTTGGATATAAACGATTTGCTCACCCCTTTTGGTTGAAATGAGGCAATGATGAGAAATCGAATCCCTTTCCCCCCAAGTCGCTTTACGGAAAATTGCGCCTTGTCTGCCTTTTTCGCTGCCGCCAGCTTTACTTCCTGTAACGGTGTAATATTAATGTTTGGTCGCGGATGATCAGCAGAATTTTGTACAGGTGGTGTTTTTTGTAAATTATATATCATCATGCCCTCCTCATTTGGCATCGTCTATAGTTTGAAGTAGCGCGCCCAGATCTTTGATATAGATATCCCGGGGAAAAATAGTATTGCGATGCGATCGGAGACAAACGACTAATGTTGCATCGTCTCGTTTTTGCATCATCCACACAGGATATTTTTCAAAAAACAAAGGCTCGCCGACGTTCATACGCATCCAAGAACGGATGGTATCTACTGTTTCAGTAATAGTTATTTCTCCATCAAATGAAGAAAATAGTAACTGCACTTCCCCATCTCCCAAATGATGAAAATAAAATGGGAGCAGTTGCTTATCCACCTTCGTACCTACACTCACCATGATATGCCCCCTCCTTTTGGAAGCATGCGTAAAAATAAAGCATTGTGAATGAACAAAACTGTTTCCTAAGAAAAAAATAGAAAGCCTTGCAATCAAGTCAAAAATTTAATTCTGTAAAACTTGTGTGAAATTGTACCACCAACAGCTTCAAGAAACAATTGTTATAGGATTTATTTTGTATTCTGCATGATTCCCCGATATACTGGAATCTTCTATGGGTACATGGATACAACAACTGTTTTCCCACATAACACGAGTGTTCACCACAGGTGCCTTGATTATCGGTATCATCACTCCTACTCCGACACCGACTCCTCTTCCTATGCCTACCCCCACAGCGATCCCAACACAAAAACCGACAGCAACACCCACACAAAAACCAACAGCCACTCCTTCCCCCACTCCAAAACCTACTCCAATTCCTGTAACAGCTGCACAACTGGACGAATGGTTTACAAAATACAGCAATCACTACAGCATTGACCGACAGAAATTCTGGAATATCGCCGTCTGTGAATCAGGACTCAGACCTTCTGCCACCAATGGCATTTATGGAGGTCTTTTTCAATTCTCACCTGCAACATGGAAGTCGACACGCGCTGCAATGCAGATGGATACCAATCCTGATTTGCGGTTTAATGCAGAAGAAGCCATAAAAACTGCGGCATTCAAAACATCAACTGCGGGGCTTGCGGCATGGCCAAACTGCGGAAAATAAATTACTTCCCCCTAATCATATTTTTAGGCCAGCAGATTACCAAAATTATTTACGATATTTTTTAATACTTTCAAAATGCAACTAAACAATACAAAAAAATTTACTGACAATGTAATCATAGGCAAGTCCTTTCCAGAAATATCAGAAACGGGGCAAAGAATCGAACTTTGTACTTGCTGGCTTGCTAACCTAAAAATATGATTTTTAATGAGCAAAATCTATACCTATTATACACCTAATCCCCATAAAAAAAGAGCAGAAAGCTACTTATCGAGAACCTCTCCAAGCATCAAGGACTTGGCTATCTTCCGCATCCTCGGTAGAGAGAATTTGTTGTCCCAATAAGCAGCTTCCTACCCTCTTATGGTATGTTTCACATCGCCATCATCAAAAAAATGAATATGTGGAAAATACCAGGGAGAACAAAAAGAAAAAAAGTGAAATGAATCACCATTCTTTGAGTCCTCCCTGAGTTAAATGAATGTTATTGTTGGCTATTTGTGTCTAGAACACGAAAAAGGTATATAGCTATACCGTTATTGCAAGATTACTCGACTTTTTCCGAGATAACCGGAAATTCAGCCTTTACTGTGAAGTCGTCAAGCGAGCAAAGAATTGATACGGTCGCGTCTTCCTCGACAACAAAACTAAATGCAGACAAACCGATCATCGGAACTGAATCGTTTGCGCCGATCTGCACAACACAGTTTTCAAAAAATCGCTCGTTTAAATCGTCTTTTTCCTGCAACCGAAAGTGATAGGACACAGAAACGTGATTCGCGCTCGGCGTGTCTGTCAAAAAAACAACGCTTAGTTTCAGTAACCCATCGGTTGTTGAAATCTGCAATTCACCTTTTTCATCATCACAGCTTGGACTATCAAGCATTACCGCTTCCTTGCTGAAAATTATGTCGCTTTGGTTTTTGCAGATAACGTGTTCTTGATTGTCAGAAGTCGTGTAGACAATCATGTTGTTTGTTTCAACAACATTTTGTGCGTCCGCTGGCAATGGGATTTCCTGTTTCGCACAGCCCACAAAAAACATGGCAAAGAAAAGAATCGCCATTCCGACAAAAAACCCTTTATACACCTGTTTCATCTCGTAATCCATTTCAAACCTCCTAGGGTTGAAGAATATGATTTCAGCAGAATTGCTGATATTTTTGGGTCAAATGTACCCCCAAAATCTGATACCACGATGTGGAATACCAGGTTATGGGAGTACAATTCCCCTCATCTTGCAAATATATATTTCCTTGTTAATGAGCAACAAACACATTCATCCTCTTGTTGCCGATGTCATTTCCAGACACTCCCCAGCGAGCTGGTGAGGCTAAAAGTGACTCAGCGTACGAGTATCACTTGCCTAAAAGCTTTCGCTTTAGTCAGTGAACGCCAGCTTCAAAGCATAATAGCTTCAAAACAAGCCTCCAATGACCAAAAATAGCCACAAAAAAATCAGCCTTCTTCCACTCTCAAAAAAGAAACCATGGTTATAGGTCTTTTAGAGATCGCACGTGAGATAGGCACGCTAGGATTCTAGCTGATATTGTTCAAATAGATAGGCATTTGAAAGAACAGCATATTATACTATAAGCCTATGTATTTGTCAAGATATACCCCATTCATACTGAAGAAAAATGAAGCTAAATGAAAACTCACTACAGAACTATCTGATCATCATCTACCATTGCTTTAGTATATGGAAATATTGCTCTCGCCACGTTTTCCGCTTCCTTTCTAGACTCTAAATTCGGATACAAATTCGGAGCAAAATGCATCAAAAGAAGTTGTTTTGCACCGGCATTTTTTGCCACTGTTGCAGCCTCGGTCGGATTCATATGTCCCCATGGACTTTGTGGGTGTCCTGGCTCGTTGGAACATTCATAAATTAAGACATCAGCTTCATGAGCAAGTGGTAACTCATTATCACAAATACCCGTATCACCTGAATACGCGATCACCTTGTTTTCAAGGGTAAACCGATACCCGAAATCCATTGACGAATGAAACATTTTAAACGCTGAAAACGCGAGAGGCACACTATTTTCCCCCTCATGAATTGGTACAACAGTCACCTTTAGATTCAATTTATCCGGAGGCGCCATATATGGAGGTTGAAACACGATTGTCAGGGCAGGTGCAAAAACCTCCGGAACGACCAGACTCATTCCTTGAGGAAAATGAAACTTATTCAACAGATGCAACCCAGAAATATGATCCATATGCAAATGGGAAATAAACAGATAAATTGGTTTTTCCGTGTCTTTTATATACCGGTCAAGTTTATAGATGCCGTTTCCCGCATCCAGCACGATATACGCTTTTTCACTGTCGATAAGAATACTGGGGGTATTCCCCGTCTCCGTATCAAACCACGCATTTGCACCAAGAAATGTAATTGTCATAGATATATTGTAATACATGTCGACAAATCATACCTGTCATAATCAGTAAGCCAAAAAAAACGGAGGTGTATCAAAATTGTAGATACACCTCCCGGTATTATTGTTCACATGCTTTATTTCTGTGTCAGAGTCTTCCAGACGCGTGCAAAATCGCGCAGATAAACCTTCACAGTGAAGGCATCAAAATACCACCATTGCGCGACTGGGTCGTGTACCTGCATGGTCACTTGCACTTTCTCAAGGGGAGTTTTGTTGACGGGGTGCGTCTGATACAGATTCAATGCTGCGATCTTGGTCATCTGCTCCTCACTGAGCGTCACTGTTCTGTCGCTGCTACCGTGACGATGACCGATGATCTGATACTGATCACCGACTTTCGTTACTGTTAAATGTGCCCTTTCTATCTTCGAATCAATTTTCATCGAAACAACTCCTTTCATACACTATAGGGATAAAACATTAATCAGACGAATTGGAACGATACCCCCTCCTTTAGAAGGCATCAAAAATAAAGTATGGTAATGATCAAAAAACAAAAAAATAAACCCGTATCTAACGGCATCCGTTAGGCGTTTTTGATTCTTATGTTGGCAAGTATAGTGCATACTAGCACAACAATTTGAGAGAAACAATAAAATGTATCTCGTGTGAAGAAATACGAATGCTTACTTTTTTAGTTCTCGATGGAAAATCACTTCTCCCATTGCAAACTTCATAGGTCTCCCCTGCATCGCACGCAGGATAATCGCGTTTACGTTCGCTCGGTATTCTTTTGTATCTGCGGTTTCAAAATACGGCAATAATGCAGGTTTTGTTTCTTGAATATATTCATACAACCGCTGTTTCACAACACCGACTAAATGAATATGCTCAAACCACGCTGTTTCCACTCTTGCTGCCTCCAATGCGTTAAGTACGGTAGTAATCTGCTGTTCATCCGCAAGTACGGTCGGCAATATTGGCCCAATAAATGCATAGGTAGAAATACCTGCTTCATGCAATGTCCTAAGTCCAGCAATCCGTTTGGTGACAGATGGTGCAATCCCTTCAAAATATCGAGAAACTGCATCATCGAGCGTTGTCACGGTACAGCCGACACTCACCTGTTTGAGTCGCTTCAATACATCAATGTCCCTCGTCACCAGATCAGATTTTGTTTGAATATTAATGACTCCTTCATACCCAAAATCCGCGAGTACCTCAAGACATTGTCTCGTCAATTTGTATTTTGCCTCCATACCAACATAGGGGTCTGTCACAGAACTAAAAAACACTGCACCGAAGTCCTTCGTATGCAGTTTCTTTTCCAGTTTCGTAAGTTCAATTTTTAGAAGTTCCGGCGCATTCATCTTCACATCTAAGTACGTTCCCCATTCTTCGCCTGGGTGTTTCCATCTGGCAATCTGTGCCGCGTAACAATAGGAACACCCAAACAGGCAGCCATTATATGGATTAATCACCCAGTCTGAAGCAGGAAGACCTGATTTAGTAAATATTGTTTTTGCAGTAATTTCGTTAATCTTTGGAATCATACTACTAGTATATGCAATTTGAACAATTACTTCATCTTGCTATTCACTATTGCATCATAAAAAATTGCTCCTTATTATAAAGTAAGGGAACTATGAAAAAAAGCATGTCATTTTTCACGCAACTCACAAAGTTTGACGTTATACTTCGATTGTTTTTTGGCCCCTTCATTTTCATTTCCCCAATTTTTTCCACACTCGTCATTTTTATCCTAGATGGATTTGATGGAGAAATCATAAAACGAAGCGGGTACGCACGACATCAATATAGTACGTACGACAAAATAATGGACTATTGGTGGTATATCTGGATATTTATTTTTGTATTATATACAAACGTTCCAGTTAAAAATCTGTTCATCTTTCTTTTTCTCTATCGAACGGTTGGACAACTTCTGTATCTCCTCTATCAAAAAGGAATTATTTTTTTCCTATTTCCAAACGTATTTGAATCACTGTTCTATTACTATTTAGTCGCTCACATAGTGCATCAAGAACAATTCTTTTTTGCACAACCACTTCTTACCTATGTCATCATAGCGCTTACCATACTAAAACTCGCTCAAGAATACATTATTCATATACGACTCATGAATCTCAGCGGCACGTATCTCAAAAAAACGTCTTACTGGCCAAAGGTAACAGTGAATCCATATAAAGCTTTTGTCTTTCTTTCTATTGCACTAGCGCTCGGCATTACATTCAACCAATTTATACTGAACAAACCGACTGACACATATGTTGCCAAAGCTACAAAAGCAAAGATCAATGGAACTGTACTGACATATAATCCATCGGGCACTATTACAGGAGTGATATATCGCCAAACAACAAAACCGATACAAATTACCCTCTTTAGCCTACCGATGACAAAGCCTCGCTGCGACAGCACACTCACGACACTCAAATCAACAACGCAAGATGATAACGGAATAAAAAAACCAACCGCACTATTCACCTACACCAATCCATGTCTCACATCACTTCCTGATGGATTATATAAAATCCTCATCATGGAATCTGGTCAAAAAGATTTGGGAATCGAATTTAGAATTGAACATTCAGTTCTTAAAAAATAGTACAGTACCTTGCATGAAGTATTTGATCATCGCTCATCCCAATGCTAAAAAGCCACGCATCGAAAAAGATCTCTTAAGAGTACTGCGTGTCTACGTTCATGAACCGCCTTTGGAAGGAAAAGCAAATCACGCGGTTATTCTCGCACTCGCTGAGTATTTCCATGTCCACAAACGGAATGTGCAGCTTATTACAGGGGCAACGGGCAAACACAAAATTGTAGAAATACAATAAGCTTATCCTAATACTTTTATGCCCAACTCATTCAACTTGAAAAAAATAAATCCAACAAAGCAGACAAATTTATACACGCCACGAAGCGCGATATGCAATCCGTGTTTTGCAGACCGCTTGTGAAGAAGCGCATCTTCCACTCCCGCCGCACGTGCCTGCTTCATACATACAAGGACATGACGCCGTAACTCGGAGGTATACGTTCGTACCAATGCGCGTTTTTCCACGGATCCTGAAAAATACACAGG
This sequence comes from Microgenomates group bacterium, assembly GCA_049287205.1. GTDB lineage: Bacteria > Patescibacteriota > Microgenomatia > UBA10105 > UBA927 > CAIJMI01. Next base: position 265,196 of record JBAQFJ010000001.1, on the reverse strand, counting down.
CTTCCCGAACACGACGGTATACCACCCGTACCGATACCATGTAAAGAGCAGTAACTTTTGTTTAATAATTGTCTTTCGCTTCCAAATTTTTGACGCGTCCAGATGAATGCCAATCGGTATAATCGGCGCGCCCGTTTCCAAAGACAACCGTACCGCACCGGTCCTAAATGTACGAAGTTTGTATGGACTGTAACTAATGTCTCCCTCAGCGAATATGAGTAGGGATTTCCCCTGCAGTAGTGCTTCTTTCGCTTTTATATATACAGCGCTACCAACTTCTGTAACTTCAATGTGCCCTGCCTGGCGGACGAGTTTTCCAAGCACTGGAATATGGAATACATGCTCCGTGATCAAAATAACCACCCGTTCCCGAAGGATCCCCAACAAATAAAACGGATCAAGTGTGTTTGGATGATTGGCAACAAATATTTTCGGTGTTTGTTTGGCAACACTCTCATCCCGGCGGACAACAGTGATAAGCAAAAACTGCGCATACATTTTTGACAAGATATTGCCGGTTGTCTGAAGAAACATGCGGATCATCTGACGTAGCTCTTGGATCATCTTCTTATCATACCAGATACGCCGACTGAAACATTTGAGAATGGATCAAACCTAGTCTCCACTATCGGTAAATTCTTCAAAATTCAGGTATTTTTCAGTTATCGTATATACTATATGGGTATGAAACTCCTGGTTATTGAAGACGAACACCGCATTGCGGCAGCCATCAAAAAGGGTCTTGAGCAGGAACATTACATTGTTGACCTTGCCTATGATGGAACAGAAGGCTTCGATTTAGCCTCAAGTGAGTCGTATGACTGTATCATTCTCGACCTCATGCTTCCCGGCATGGACGGCATCGCCATCTGCAAATCCTTACGCAAAGAAGGCAACCATACCCCCGTGCTTATGCTGACGGCAAAAGGACAACTGCAGGATAAAATGGAAGGCTTTGACAGCGGTGCAGATGACTACCTGACCAAACCATTTGCATTTGAAGAGCTCCTGGCAAGAATTCGCGCAATTACAAAACGACCGAAAACAATCACAGAAAACATACTGACCCTTGCCGACCTTACCTTACATCCCGAAAACTTTGAAGTAACTCGTGGAAAAAAACTCATACAACTGTCCAGCAAAGAATTCGCACTTCTGGAATACATGATGAGACACCCAAACACCGTCCTTACCAAGGATCAGATTATTGCGCATGTCTGGGAATATTCTTCAGACATTCTTCCCAATACCGTGGAAGTGTATATGAAAAATCTTCGGGCAAAAATTGATGTCCCATTTTCTGCAAAAAAACCTCTGATTACTACTGTCCGCGGATTTGGGTATAAAATAGGATAAGGATATATATGTTTCGTAACGCCCGCATTAAACTCACCGCTTGGTACCTGCTGATCATCATGGCGATCAGTCTTTCGTTTTCTGCGGTCATTTACCGAATGCTTACATTTGAAATAGACCGGTTTGCAGAGAGGCAGCAATCACGCATTGAACGGCAACTCGAAGACGCGGTGATCTTCCCCGCTCCACCGCGCCCTGCCGACGGCACACAATTCATTGTGTTTGATACCGACATCATGCATGAAACAAAACAACGGTTATTAATCCAGTTTCTCCTTATTAATGCGGCAATTATCGTTATTGCCGGCGGACTTGGCTATATACTCGCGGGAAAAACATTACGACCAATTGCTGATATGCTGGATGAACAAAAACGGTTTATCAGTGACGCATCCCATGAACTGAGAACTCCCTTAACAGCCATAAAAAGCTCAATCGAGGTCGCAGTCCGTGATAAGGACATGACCGTTGATACCGCAAGAACTGTCCTCAAAGAAAATATTGATGACGTCAATACATTGCAGACACTTACTGATCAACTGTTGGAACTTGCACGTCTTGAAATGAACGGGAACAAAAAACTGTTTGAAACAATAGACATACAAACAATTGCGACGTCGGCTGTTAAACGAGTTGCGCCCATCGCCAAACAAAAAAGCATCACTATTACAGAAGATCTCCATTCACAAACAGTGTTGGGAGACAGCCATGCGCTCACAGACTGTTGTGTTGTACTTCTGGATAACGCCATAAAATACAGCAATAAAAAGAAATCCATTACCATAACAGCAACAACGCAAGGGAATGATGCGCTGATCACAATCCAAGACTATGGCATCGGCATTAGCCCGTCAGATCTTCCCCATATCTTTGACCGTTTCTATCGGGCAGATGCCGCAAGAAGCAAATCAAAAACAAACGGGTATGGACTGGGACTTTCTATTGCAAAAAAAATCGCTGAGGAACATAACGGGAAATTACTGGTGAAAAGTGCACTCCACAAAGGAAGCACCTTTTCTCTTATCTTGCCACTTCATACCAATAAAAAATCAGCCTAATTTTTTCAGGAAGCTTTCAGTTTTTAAAGCTATACTTACAGCTTATGGCACTTATTCAAACAATGAAACAAAATGTATTGACGCTCTGGGGACTATTTGCAAAATTACCAAAAGTCGTCAAAATTATTAGCGTTGTTCTTATCTTAGTACTTGGGTATATTGGATTTTCCCAGATTAATTTTAAAAGCAATAAAGTAACCTATCAAACAACCACAGCCACAAAAGGAACACTCATCCAATCCATAGATGGATCTGGAACCATTACATCTGGCAACTACACCAACGTCACCACAAAGGCGTCAGGTGTCGTAAGTGCTGTATATGTCACTAACGGTGACACCGTCACAAAAGGACAAAAAATCGCAGACGTCACACTCGACGAATACGCCATTGAACGGCAAGCGTCTACATGGGCAGACTATCTGAGTGCGCTTGATGCAGTAAAAACAGCCCAGCAATCTAAAGTATCAGCAGATCTTGCTATGTGGACAGCAAGACAAAATATCTTGGATGCTGAAGAAGATATAAAGTACATGACGGAAAATCCGATCAATCCAGATACAGATAGTAACTGGACCCTTGGTGAAAAAACAATTCTTGAAAAAACACTAGAAGAACAGAGACTCGCCTTCTCTACAGCGGAAAGTAAATATACGCATGCGGACGCTGATATTGCGGAAGCATACGCAAAAGTAACCTCAGCGCTCCGCACCTATCAGGAAAATTCCGCGACTATTATTGCTCCTGAAGACGGTGTCATCAGCGATCTCATGCTTGCCCAGTCCATTGTCGTTTCCGCAAGTTCAGCAACATCCTCCACTAGCGGTGCGACCATTGTCAGCGCGCAAACCGTTGCAAAAATTAACCACACAGACAGTCAACTTATTGCAACTATTTCGCTCACGGAAGTTGATATCACCAGTGTCAAAGCAAATCAAAAAGTAACAATCACATTGGATGCATTTGAAGATCAAACGTTCACAGGAAAAGTGTTAGCCGTGAACACATCAGGAAGCGTCAGTTCCGGTGTTACTTCCTACCCTGTCACGATCCTTCTGGATCAGACAGACGTGGATATTTATCCAAACATGGCAGTCAGCGCAACCATCATTACCAACATGGCAACAGACGTCATTATGATTCCAACAACGGCAATCACTGTTGGTACAGATGGAACATCGACAGCACAGATTATGCAAAACGGAAAACCTGTAACAGTGACCGTTGAAACAGGAAGTGCAAATGATGCAGATACTGTCATTACATCAGGCATTGCTGAAGGTGACACCGTGATCACCGCGACCATTCAGGCGTCGGCAACAGCAGACACAACGAACACAACATCACCATTTAGTGGTGTAAGCACGTCAACAAAATCTAGCACAAAAAGCTCAACCTCCAACTTGGGGGGCGGCATGGGGGGCGGCATGGGAGGACCTCCAGGATTCTAACCAATACCAAGGTCGAGGCCCAACTATGGCACAACCGATCATCACCATTTCTCATCTTTCAAAGGTCTATAAAACTGATGATCTGGAAACGATTGTGCTTTCAGATATCAATCTGATCATCAATAAGGGTGAATTCGTCGCCATCATGGGCCCTTCAGGATCGGGCAAATCAACACTCATGCACATTATCGGTGCACTTGACCTCCCAACGGGTGGAACCTATATATTGGACGGAGAAGAAGTTGGAAAACTCACTGATGATGAACTTGCAGACATTAGAAATCGAAAAATTGGATTTATTTTTCAAGCGTATAATCTCCTTCCCCGCACCAGTGCTATTGATAACGTCATTGTTCCCATGGAATATGCCGAAGTTCCGGATGCCGATCAACTACCAAAAGCGATCAAATTTTTGCAAATGGTTGGTCTAGGAGACAGACTCCATCATCCGCCAAATAAACTCTCAGGAGGACAACAGCAACGTGTTGCTATTGCAAGATCTCTTGTCATGGATCCAGCCATTCTTCTTGCTGATGAACCAACAGGAAATATCGCTCCGAGTCAGGCAAATGAAATCATGGAAATATTTGAAAAATTAAATGATCAGGGACATACAATCGTCATGATCACGCATGAACCAGATATTGCAGAACACGCATCACGCATTGTGCACCTCAGGGATGGAAAAATTTTGGAAGATGGAAAAAAACATATACGTAAGCGCGCATCAACACAAAAAAGCAACTAACATCATGAAGTTAAAAAAACTTATCAAAAGTGGCATTCGAAATCTGGCGATCAATAAACTTAGAACCGGCCTTGCAATCTTAGGCATTGTTATCGGTATCGGCAGTGTCATCGCTCTTATTTCTATTGGAGAAGCAAGCAAAGCTTCCGTGCAATCACAAATTCAATCCATTGGATCGAACCTTCTCACTGTTTCCCCAAAAAATGCGTCCAGCGGAATGGTTCAAGGGTCTTCCAGTGTCACGACCTTAACACTTGATGACGCAGAAGCTATTCAGACGGAACAGACCATCACAACGATTGCTCAAGTTTCTCCAGAATACTCAGGAAGAAGCCAAATCGTCGCAGGACGAAACAATACCAATACAACGGTGGTTGGTGTCACCGCTATCTATGCTACGGTTAGAAAAGTCACCATGACATCGGGTACATTTATCACCGATGCCCAAGTATCTGCCTCATCGAAAGTCGCAATTCTGGGTCCTACCACCGCAGAAGATTTATTCGGCGTTGGTGTTGATCCTGTAGGACAAACGATACGTATCGCCGGAAAAAATTTCCAAGTTATAGGGGTAACCAAATCCAAAGGCGGCTCCGGTATGAACAATACCGATGACCGCATTTATATTCCCCTGACGACAGCGCAGAAACAAATTTTTGGCGTAAAACATCTTACCTCCATTGCGCTCGAGGCAACAAATGAAAATGTTATGACAACCGCGCAAAATCAGGTCGGCTATTTTTTGATGAAACGCCACGGAATTACCAGTACAGACGATGCGGACTTTCGTATTATGTCCCAATCGGATATCTTAGAAACAGCAACATCGGTTACCAGTACATTTACCACAATGCTTACAGGTGTCGCCGCCATATCCCTTTTGGTCGGAGGCATCGGTATTATGAATATTATGCTTATGTCCGTGACTGAACGGACGCGGGAGATAGGACTTCGGAAAGCGCTGGGAGCAAAAAAACGCACCATCGTTACCCAATTTTTAATGGAATCCATTATTCTTACATTTACAGGAGGGGTCATCGGAATTGCAGCTGGCATCATCGGATATTATATCTACGCCAAAATAAATGATACAACATTTATGGTCTCCTTCAGTTCAGTACTACTGGCCTTCGGCGTTTCCGCCGGCATTGGTATTCTCTTCGGATGGTACCCTGCCAAAATGGCGGCCAACCTTCAACCGATAGAAGCCTTGAGGTACGAATAACAGATGTAATTTTTTTCAGTTTGTATTCAGCAACTATTCGTATACTTACAATTGTTCAGTTGTGAACAAAATGTATAAACATCCCACTACACCAAAGGCTACGCGGGACGCAGGGAAACACAAACAAAATATTTTGCAAGTGTTTCTAAAGAAAGGAACGCTATGAAAGACAGTAAAAAGAATCCAACAATAGTTCTTGGCATTATTGCGATAGCATGCGCAGCACTCGGATTTTTTGGCGGTATGAAGTACCAACAAACAAAAAGCCCAAGCTTTGCACGCGGCGGACTAAACAATATGCAAGGCGGAATGCAAAATAATTCACAAGCAAAACAAACAGGAACAACCAAGAATACAAATGGCATAGGTAAGAGTTTTGGTGGTATGCAGATAGGAACTATCGCATCTATGGACGAAACGTCATTGACAGTAAAACTCCAGGATGGCAGTTCAAAAATAGTTATTCTTTCAGGAACGACTACCTATAAAACAATGACTGATGCCTCTAAAAGTGATATCAACGTTGGAGATACGATTGCAATTTCTGGGAGCACCAATACTGATGGAAGTGTTAGCGCACAAAGCATTCAATTAAATCCTGCAATGATTGGCGCTCAACAAAATGGAAACGCACCTGTACCAGAAAAATAACAAATTCCTTTTACCAGGATTTAAACGTTTTTTGATTAAAATATTGAAGTAATGTTTCGCCTATTCTCCCTCCGGAGCGTAGGCGAAATAATGCATAACGATTTATTATTCCATTTTCAATCCCTGGTTTTGTACTCACTGCAGTCGTAAACCCAGCATCACGCACAGCCTGAATCGCATAATCATCATACGAACCGTCAGGATAGGCAAAAGACACAACGGATGTACCAAGTATATCTTCTAAGATTTTCTTACTTTCTTCAACTTCTTTTTTCTCTGTTTTTTTATCTGCATTCGTAAGTCCTACATGATGCACTGTATGCGCACCGACATCCACCAAACCGCTCGCGGCAATTTCTTTAAGCTGTGCTTCCGTCATATAGTTTCGATGGTAAACAAATCCTGCAATAACATACACCGTCGCCTTCGCGTTATATTTTTGAAGAATGGGATAGACATCAGTATAAAAATCTCGGTATCCGTCATCAAACGTAATAAGCACGGATTTTTCAGGAAGTTTGGTTATTTTTCCGTCAAATAGTTCGCCCAAGTCTTTTGCAGTTAAAAACGTATACCCCGCATCCACAAGTGTCTGCAGTTGTTTATCAAAAGTATATGGAGTGATATTTAACGACTGTCTGATTGTATCGCCTTTATCCTCTACATATTCCACATAATGGTATAAAAGAATAGGAATTCGGGCGGGCCACGCAATGGGCACAGGTGTAGGAGTTGGAGTCACTGTTGGTGCAGGCGTTATTTGCGACGCGCGAAACACCAAACAAAATGCGGCAAACACAGCGCAAAATAAATTCATATATCTATCCTAGCACATGATATAATAAAAAAATTACCGATTATGAAAATTCCTGAGGTATTAAAAAACAAACAATTTGTAAAGCTATGGATTTCGCAGGCCTGCTCACTTATCAGCCTGAATCTTCTCACCTATACACTGTTGTTAAAACTGTATGCAACAACCGGCTCAACGCTTGCGGCAACATTTCTTTGGATTGCATATAGCCTTCCGATTCTTTTAAGCGGTCCATTTGCAGCCACCATAGTTGATCTGTTAAACAGGAAAAAACTGCTGCTCATTTCAACATTGCTTCTGGCGGGCACCATGCTTTCATTTTTACTCGTTGGAGAGAGATATTTTCTCTTTTATGCATTGATGTTCTGCTATTCATTTGTCAACCAATTTTATCTGCCGGCTGAATCTGCAACCATGCCGTCCCTTGTCAAAATAGAAGATTTGCCGGAGGCAAACGGGTTTTTTCTTCTCAGCAAACAGGCGTGCATGCTTATTGGCTTCGCCCTTGCAGGAATACTCGCAAAATTTGTCGGATTTCCCATCATCATCATCTTTGGTACCGCCATCCTGTCCATTGCATTTATCAGCGTTTCAACTCTCCCCAAATTAAACGGAAGAAAACCGGTTGATGTGGAAAAACAATTGGGGGAATTTTTCAGCAAAGTTGTTGAGGGCTATCAATATATCAAAAATAACAAAAGTGTTTTGTATCCGGCACTTCTCATCTTAGGCGCTGAAATGACGCTCAATATCGTGGCGGTAAACATTCCTGCACTTGCGACGCACGTGTTCGGAATCGCCGTCCAGGATGTTGCCATTATCATCGTTGTTCCGGCACTCGTCGGCGCAATTGTCGGTGTATCTGTTATTTCGCCCCTAATAAAGAAAAAGGCTGTACGGAAAAAAATAGTGATACAAAACGCACTATTCGCTGTTGCCGCGTCGTTTCTCACGCTTGCACTTGTCCCAAGCCATCTCGCACTGAACATCAGACTAATTACGCTTCCCCTCCTCACGTTCATCATTGGATTCGGATTTGTGAGTATCCAAGTTCCATCACAAACATTCATGCAGGAAGAAACACCAAATAACATGATGGGGAGACTCTGGGGAAATCTGTGGTTTCTCATGACAATCGCAGCAATCATTCCAATGTTTCTTTCTGCATCTGTTACAGAGTTTCTTGGAGCTGATGTCTTGTTTATTTTATTGTCACTTGCTATGTTTATGTCAGCAATATATATTAAAAAATCCGGAACCGTCATCAAATAATTTTTTCATTCTTGCCCAAAGAAAGGATCACACACATGAAAGCCAAACATCCCGAATATCAATACCTCGATCTGATGGCTGACATCATGAAACATGGAACATGGAAAATTTCCCATTCCACAGGAGTCAAACTCAAAAGCGTTTTTGGACGGATTTGCAGATACGACCTTTCCAAAGGGTTCCCTCTTCTCACCACCAAAAAAATGTTTACCCGAGGCATCATCCATGAGCTCATATGGTTTTTGTCCGGATCCTCAAACATCAAGTACTTGGTCGACAACAACGTCCACATCTGGGACGAATGGGCATTCAAAAAATATGAATGGGCAGTAAAAGAAAATAAAGCAAAGCCAATGACCTATGAAGCATTCATGGAAAAAGCAAAGGCTGAGCCAAAATTCCTTGCAAAATGGGGCGAACTCGGACCGGTCTATGGTGTGCAGTGGAGAAAATGGCCAACCGCAAAAGGCGGCACGGTCGATCAACTCGGTTGGGCTATCGAGAAAATAAAAAAATATCCGCAGAAAAAACACTACATTATCAGTGCATGGAATGCGGGATGTATCTATGAAATGAGCGGATCGCACAACGCGTCCATGGTGATTGCACCGTGCCACACGATGTTTCATATCAACATCACGGGAAGAAAACTTTCACTCCTCCTCTATCAACGGAGTGCGGATTTATTCTTGGGCGTACCATTTAACATAACAAGCTATGCACTTTTGACCATGATGATCGCACAAGTGACCGGCTATGAACCGGGAGAATTTGTGCATGTATTCGGCGATGTGCATATTTACGAAAACCATTTCAAACAATGTAAAGAGCAATTAAAACGGAAGCCGTACAAATTCCCGACATTGAAACTCAATCCGAACGTAAAAACAATCGACGGATTCAAATTTGAAGACATCACCATTGAAAATTACAAACATCACGAACCAATCAAGGGTGATATCACCGTTGTCGGAGGTTTTTAATGATTTCAATTATAGCCGCTGTAGGACAAAACAAAGAGCTTGGGAAAAATAACCGACTTCTTTGGGATATTCCTGAAGACATGGAACACTTCCGCAGCAAGACACGCGGGCACGCCGTCATCATGGGGAGAAAGACGTACGAATCCATCGGTCACGCACTACCCGGACGACCGAACATCATCATCACCCGCGACGCCACATTCAAAACACAGGACGGATGTTTTATCGTCCATTCGCTTAATGAAGCGATTGCTTTAGGAAAAGAAAAAGAAAACGAAGAACTATTTATCATCGGCGGCGCAAACATCTACGCGCAGGCAATAGATAGCGCGGATAAATTGTATATTACAGAAGTCCATCAATCATTTTCTGAGGCAGATACGTTTTTCCCGGACTATGCAAAATTTTCCAAGGAAGTGTCGAGAAAAGAAGGATCAGGGAATGGATACACCTATACATTTCTGGAACTCGTTCCGTAAAGATTACCTAAGGAGAATCAAAAGTATTCTCACTTTTCACAAAAAAATTTCACGAGGGTCAGACCCTGCAACCTAGGATCTACACAAAATACGGTATTTTCCACCATCCAATAGGGTCAACAAATCGATAATTGTTATCGAGTACACGTATTTCCTTGCTGTCTTCTTCAGTCATTTCAAAATCAAACACCTGACTATTTTCTATAATTCGATCCGGTGTAACACTTTTTGGAATCACTATCGTTCCCCGTTGTATTCCCCACCGCAAAAGAATTTGTGCCGGTGTCTTATGATATTTTTCTGCAAGGTTTTTCACGACGGGCTCGTCAAATACCCGTGCACCTTGCCTATCAGCCCCTTGCCGACCAAGTGGTGAATATGCAGTCACTGCAATAGCATGATGTTGACAAAACGCAAGTAATGAATCTTGCGTGTTATATGGATGAAGCTCCACTTGATTCATCACAGGGAGTATATGTGCATACGCCAACAAATCGACAAGCATCATCGTCGTAAAATTTGCTACACCAATAGATTTGACCAATCCTTTTTTTACAAGTCCTTCCATTGCTTCCCATGTTTCTCGAATAGATACAGTATCTGTCACTGCATACCCTTCGGTATCAACCGGTTCTAAATTTTCTCCATGCGGAAATGCAATACCCCAATGCATCAGATATAAATCAAGATATTCGAGACGCAAATCTGACAACGTTTTCTTACATGCCTTTTCCACATCCTCTGCACGATGCTCTGTATTCCACAATTTACTGGTGATAAAAATACTGTCCCGTTTTATAGAGGATCCAAAAACCTCACCAAACACATCACCAATTTCTTTCTCATTTCGATAAATACTTGCGCAATCAATATGGGTATACCCTGCTTTCGTTAGTGCACATCGAACTGCATCACCAACAACTGTTTTGTCAGATTTCCAAGTTCCAAGTCCTAACACCGGAATAGTGTTACCATCACGAAGTCGTATATACGTTTTCATATGTCTTTGTTGTATCAAAGAATAAAAAAATTAGCAATGAAGAACAAATACTAAGATGATTCGTCTTGACAGTGAATAAGCTGATAATACGGTGGATCGCGATAAAAATTACCGCGCTCTATTTCTGAAAAACCTTCAAATAAATACGGTTTGTACGTAGCTAACGGATACAACGTATGAAGCAAAACAATTTTGTTTCCACAGGTAATGGCTTTCGTTCCGTAATAAGGATAGAGAAACTCAACATTCGTTATGTAGAACTGGTTCGCGCTTCCTAAATCAACTGTACCTGCCTCACCCGCTTCCCGCTTATAGGCAGAAACAACATGCAAGGGAGCAAGAGAACTAGTCAGCAATGAGGCGTAATAAAGAACGTCTTTCGGATACACAACAGCAACATACGAATTATATCGCGGGATCCAAGAAATGATTATGCACAGCGCCAATATCTCGATAAAAACAACGTGTTTTATTTTTACGGACAACCACACAGCACTCGAAAGCATCATAAACATATACAATATCCGAACTGTCCTTCCATACAGCACCATGCTATGTGTGCCAAACGACATAAGCTCCATGATGAAATACATACACACAATGTAAAAAAATATAATGGTATAGTAACGATTTTTTCGGCGAAGCAGATACATATGCCGAAGCGCAAGTATACCCGTCACAAAAACCATTATGCCGACAAAGCCGTCGTTTGCATATATATATTGAACAATAAATTTGACAGCGGGTACAAAGTCACCTTGTGTTACCGTGTGCGATAACTGCATTGCTGTCTGTATATACGACATGGGATTCCCAAGGGATATGGAAACATATTCAAAAACAGATACCACGAACAAAAACCCAATCAAAAATTTTGTTGATCGCCAAAGTCGCGTTTTCCATTGACTCTCCAACGGCCAAAAAAGCATAAGAAACGGAATCGGCAAAATATAAAAATAATTCCCCGGATACACGGCAAATGATATGCCCATAAGCACCCCAAAAAAGAAAACAGAATTCGAATAAACATAGACGCATAAGCCAAACAGAAAAAACAGCAGTGCTCCGTCATACGGAAACATATGTCGTACATAGGATAAAGAGGTCATGGAAAACAAAAAAACACCGGTACTGATGAACGCTGTTTTATAGGAGAATATTTTTTTCACGATAAAAAATAACAACACGATACATAAGGAATTTAATACAAGATTATATACAGGGCCGAACAAATCATTCTTTGTAATATTAGTAAGATATAAAGACGGCGTATATAGAACGCCATATGCAGGACGGGCATGTATGTCAAAAATAGACTGCCAAAAGATGTGGAAATCCTCTTTTATCATAGCTGTATTAAACTCATCAGTTAAATACATGCTATACCGAACTTCATCGGCAAAAAATCCCAACGCGTTCTCTTTCACAAGCGGCAGTTTAATACAAAAAGAAAGTGCAAAAAGTACAACAGCGATAAGTAGATCAATGTTTTGTATATGTAATCTGCGTAGTGCCATGAAAATAGATTACTTAATTGTTGCTTCCGTAGTTGCGCCAATGGTTTTCATGAGAACATCGGCAACGACCTGATGCCCTCGTTCGTTAAAATGATTATCACTGTTATACAGATTTTCCTTTTGCTGGAAGGAAAAAAACTGCGGAAACAAATTGACAAAGGAAATATTTTGTTCAGTGGCGAATGTCTGCCAATATGTCGCCTGTATGCAATCAACCGTATCATAGGTAATCTGTTGCGGCCACGGATACACGACTAATGTTATGTTGGTGATTGCATGATTTCGTAAAAAGGCAACTAATTCCGCAAGATATGTCTTGCACAAGGACAGTCCGATGTTTCCATATGCAGCAAATTGTTTATTGTTATATGTCCACGCCTGATAATCTGTTTGATACGGATATAAACTGGCAAGCATCCGTTCTTTTTCCTTTTTCCGTACCGTAATCGTGTAGAGCGAATTGACCAACAATGAATTATCAATACTCGCCCCTTTCAGCTTGTCCCACAATGCATGACGAATAATCGTCTGTGTTGCACCTGCAATATTCGAATTCTCAACAGGCTGAAAATTTCTATATTTGTAGGCTTCATTATGAATATCTGATAGATCAAGCAATATGACAACTTCATCTACCTGAATCTCTTGAGATGCGACGATGTATTTTGTTTTTTCCAGATACAGCTTCGGAGAATACGTCATCAGTCCACCATTTAACACATCGTAGTTCTCATCGCCTAACGCCTGAGCGATCCGTCCGACAAACGTTTTTTTATATGGATACCCTAATCCCTCCGTAAAAGAATCACCCAAGAAAAGAATTCTGTGTTTCTCTGTTGTTTTCGGGATAAAACGAATCTCTTTATCCAATAAACCAAGAGAATTGACATATAAAGGATACGGATCACTGTTGTTCCAACTATACAGAACTTCTGTATTAGGAACGAGACCATGGTGATACATACTATCAGAAACACGGTTGGAATTGCCGCGTTCTTTTTGCATCAAATCCGTATAATATTGACGATGCGTTTTTTGTAAATAAAAATGACCAATGCAACAATCAAGAAGCAGCACAAAACACGTCCAAAAAACCACACGAAAAATTTTTTTCCTATGCATTCCACTCATAATAACACAAGAAAGTAAAAACCCCTCCAGAAGATTATTGTATGCCGTACCGCCAGAATACGGCTGTCATATTGAATCCACCGTTCGTCAGCGCAACCGCTTTCTTCAGCTCGTACTGGCTAATCATCGTGTCGAGCGGTTCACGGTCAGGAATATTTCCAGTATACATGTTGGAAAGCAACGGATATGCACGACTGTCCCCAAGTTGCCCCAAAGCCCAAATGGCGTTATTTCGTTCACGAAATCCTCGATGCTCATCAGAGAGCAGTGTACTTAGTGCGGTAACACAATCGCCCCCATAGGTACGACTCGCTGTTTGACATTGCTGTTTCACATCATACCCGATCCATACACAACAAATGACAAAAAACAACAGAAACACGCTCACACCAATAGCTCCAAGATGTAATACAGCTTGTATTATCTTTCTCATACAGTTCCCTCCTTATCATCATATATAAATACATCTTCAACGGTTGTGTGGAATAAACGGGCGATCTTAAACGCAAGCCCAAGTGATGGCAGATATTTATCACTCTCAATAGCATTCACAGTTTGTCTGGTGACCCCGATTTTTTCAGCGAGCTCTTCCTGCGTCAATCCTTTTATAGCACGGTACACTTTAATCTTATTCTTCATTGCCACCGCCTCCCATCTTTCTGTTTAATACAAAATAGGAAATGGAATATAGGGCAATGAGAAATAATGTTAGGTAGGTCAGAATCATGCCGAGAGACTGCAGAAATATATATTCCCCCCGAGCAAACAGAATGAGGAACAATGATCCAAATCCGATGGTTGGAGCAAAAATCGCGTAAGTCGTCTGCGCTGCTTTTTCCCGTATTGAAACTTCCCGCTCATCAACCGTTATCTTGACCTTCGTACGAACAAGCGTCAAAAACATCATGCCTGTAACAACACCAAAAAACGCAAGGAGATAATTATTACTGGTCACCGCAAACGAAACAATCATTGCCACAAAAAACGCGATAGCTGCCCGAAGTTGCTTATATTTTTTTAAGTTCATATATGACAAATGTAATATATTTTTTACATTATGTCAAGTATACGCTACATTTTTGCGAGGGTCAGACTACCCAATTAATCCTAATCCGATAACTCCGACAAAAATAAGATAGCCGGCAATAAGATAATTAAGAAATTTTGGAAAAATCAAAATCAGCACACCAAACACAAGCGAGGCGAACGGACTCAGATTCGTTGTTGAAAAATTCATATAGAACCTCCTTTCAAAAAAAATTCACATTACTTCTTCTCTTCTATTTTCTCTTTTATGTCACTCACAACATCTTCCACTTTTTCTGTCACTTTTTCTTTTGCGTCCTCAAACGCATCTTTGATTTTTTCCCGATTTTTTTCACTCGAAAGTGCAACTGCAGCCGCCACGGCGACACCACCAGCAACAGCTCCTGCAATACCGGCAACAACTGGATTCATTCCATGTTTATTTTTATCATTTATTTTTTTATGTACATCCGTCATATTCGTTTCACCTCCTTAGATTTTTTTATTTTTTTGAAACTCTTCAATTTTTGCTATAAGTTCTTTCACTTCGTAGTTAGAGGTATCTATGTTATGCTCAGCAAATGTCCGCAATCCTTCAATCACCGCTTGGACATGATGTGCTCTCTTCACATTCAGATGTCCGATCATAATATCGTTTTGTATATATGTCCGAGAAACGATCTGCAAGGTTGCAAAAAATGGGGAAGATTCGATAAATACATTCGATATATCTTTTATATCAACACTGTGCGACTGCGATCCTAATAGTTGACGAAAAATAAATGTAACACGACTTTCCTCAACCTGAATTGTGTTAGGAAGCAATGTCCACGGGAAGTGAGTAGAAATACTGATAATACATCTGTTCGATTTTTTTATAAGATCATTCACTAATTGTTTATCCTCTTCTTTTTTGGTCGCTATATTTATCTTCTGCTCATTTTTTCCTTCTTCTTTTAACGCTTGATCTGTTACTTGAGGGGAAATAACAAGTGGAACGTGTTCTATCTTTCCCAAGGAAGCGATACGCGCGTAGATTGATTGCGGAATTTTACCAAGTTTGTTTATATCCATACAACTGGATAAATATACTTTTATTTACACAGATGTACGTCTACAAACCCAAGTATTTTATAATTTTAACGTTTTTTTGGAAACCGATATATCAACAGTCGGATAATTAATGAAACTCACATGGATATCCTTATCACTCGCCTTTTTGATATACGGCGCATATGCATCAAGCGCACGCTCAACAACTTCTGATATTGTTAATCCTTCAAGCGCTCCACGAACTTTCGCCCGTTTCACTAAAATGGGATCAATAAATGCTGTAAGACGTTGCTTCGAATCAGTTTTCATATATGTTTTTTGTCTATCGTCATAGTATAGACATTACAACTAATTGTCAAATTACATATATTTGTACTAATTGTATCTTTAACACACCATAGCGAGTATACTACAAACAATGCTTATTCTGATTCTTCTTTTAATCGTTGGTGGCATCATGGCGTACTTAGCACAAAATAATCTACTGCTTGTTCCACTCCATCTCGGACCATATGTATTTTCTGATATTCCACTTTTTTACATCATCATCGGATCTCTCGTAGCGGGTCTTACGCTGGCATATATTCTTTTTCTTATCAACGCGGTTTCTGTATCCTTTAAATTTCACAAAAAAGATACAAAAATCAAAGAAGGAAAAAACGAAATTGTTGAACTCACCAAACGAGTTCATCAACTCGAACTAGAAAATGAACGGCTCAAAAATAATTCCACAGTTATAGAGCCTTCGGACAAAAACGCATTGTGAAATCAATTCTTGCCAAAATCTGGACAGCGTTACATCTCCCTAAAGATGCCCAGTTATTTTTTATGCGCATATTGGAAACAAAATTTCTTGTCGGAACCACCGGCATCATTTTTAATGACAAAAATGAAATACTTCTCTTCAAGCACACCTACCGGCAACATGCATGGAGTCTTCCCGGCGGATACTTAAAAAAAGGTGAACATCCAAAAGAGGGACTGGAACGGGAAATAAAAGAAGAATCCGGCCTTGTTGTAAGCATTGATGAATCCTTTCTAACCCGCACCGATAGAACAAGTGCCAGACTTGATCTGTGTTACACCGGTGTCTTTATCGGTGGTGAATTTACTCCTTCTCATGAAGTTGCAGAATATGGTTTTTTTTCCGAGGACTCGATGCCCTTGCTTCGCAGCAATCAAGTATTTCTCATTAATGAAGCCATCAAACGAAAAAAGAAAGACGTAGTGTGCAAGAACGAATAACAAGAAGAGACTTCTTAAAACAAGCAGGAATTCTACTGACAGCTTTCGCCCTCCCCCGTATACCTGAATCATTTCTAACACCCGAGCGACCTATGCATTGGGAAATTCCTACAACAAAAGAGCGAACGCTACTCATGGCAAATCCCAAATTCTTTACAGAACCGCTCGGTAAAAATAGACGGATACTACTCACCGGACAAGGTGACGACAAACAGTATGAAAGACTCGATTCGAAATATTTGGAAGCCTTTACTGCCTACAATTACAAAAGTCATGCGTGTTGCGAGGCTTCCATGGCAACAGTGCTCAAGACACTTATCTATTTCAAAACAGGCGATGTCCCTGATATTTCGATTGCTGATATCATCAATCACCTTATGGACAAACAGTATAAAAATAATCCTATTATCACCAAAAATGACATTGGCATGTTTGATGGACCGTTCATCGGTGCCCTTAACACACTCAAATCTTTTTGCTCACCGACAGATCTCTATTCCTATACGGAACCGATGCCAAAATGGGGATTCAACGCAAATCATATAATTCCAACATCAAAATGGCCGGAACTCATGGATGAGGCGAAAGAATCTGTACTTGATACAGGTGATTTTCTCTTCGCAAAAATCCTCAAGTATGGCGCTGAAAAAGGCTCAGCAACACATATGGTGCTTTTCAGCAGTCTTGATGCTGACAATAATCCGCTTATCATAGACCCATGGGGTCCATATAAACAAGGAGACGTGGGAGTAAAAATATTGACCGATTTTGTGGAAAAGTCATCTACAAAAATTGCAGTGTTTGCCCCAAATCAATATGGGTTCCTTGCTCTCGCTGGCACGCCAGCAACATTTTAATTCCATAAGGTTCAAGGGGCTGACCAGTCAGGTTACCGATATATCAACCTTTTTTGATTAATAAAAGAAAGCTAATGACAAATGCTGGGAGTGTAATCCAAACAGTGTGATAGAACACAAGCATAAACACACCTGCAAGACAAAATAGAATTCCGCCCACTCGCTCTCTCTTCCAAGCAACAATTGTCATAATCAACAACACCATACTTGGAATCAAATGCATGAAAAGTGCAAGAATCCACTGTGGTTCACTGAACACATCAAGTGCAAATATGCTGAAAAATACTACATAAAAAATTGCAAGGATTCGTGGTAACCAATACAAAATATTTTTCACTCTTTCAGTATACCTCTTCTTGTTTGACGAGGTCTACTTTTAATCCTATAATGCGCGCATGGCAGGAAAACCAATTGAATCTTATAGCGCGTCACAACAACAGAATAAGGAATTTATTTCCAATCCCGTTCAACGAAACATACACGAATTCTCAGAGTTTTTAAAACCATATGATTGGAAAATCGGTATCGACGGGCCTGCTGCAGCAGGAAAAGGATCACTTATTGAACTGTTTGAAAAACACCTTGGTATTGAACGACTTTCCACGGGACTCATGTATCGCACGGTGACATTTGCTTTACTCATGGATCATCAAATGAATTATCAAACACTTTCAGACGAACAACTCGCTGAATACTTACAAACAATAGATATACAATTTAAAAAAGATGACAAAGAAAACCGCATTTTGCTTCACTACCACACCCAAACAAAACCGGAAATAATTGACCTAACATCCGTACTTGAACTCCCACGTATTAACGACACCGTTTCAGAAGTAGCTTCGCGGACACCAGTGCGCGAATTTCTGGCGCCACAACAAACAAAACGTATCAAAGAAAGTAAACAGATTGTTACGGAAGGTAGAGACACATGGCTTATTGCTCCCCCTCCTATAACAGACCTTCTGGTATATATATACGCATCAGACAAGGTACTTGTTGAACGAGAAATGTCTCGACAAAAGAAAAATGGCATCACCATCTCGGAAGCTGAAGCATATATGAGCATCGTAGAACGAAACAGAAACGATATTGCTAAAGGAAAACTCTTATCACCAGAACAGGCAAGAACATCCCATCTCTATAGTGCCGTCATTGATACAACCAATAAAACGAAAGGTGAAACATTCCTGCAGATATTACAAACAATGGCGCTTCATCCAAAAGTTACTAATCCTCCTAGCCTCAGGGTCAGACCCTGAGGCTACCGATATATCAATATTATTTGATACTTCTTTTCTGTTACCTATTGTTGCGCTCATGCATCACCCTGCCGCATTGTAACCCACCCTCAAACCAGATATACTTTTTGTAATCGACTAAAATTCGTAGTTTATTGTATTTTTATTCATATAAGGAGAAACCCATGAACATAAAAAACATCCACGCACGAGAAATTCTTGATTCAAAAGGACATCCAACTGTTGAAGTTGATCTGACCCTCGAAAACGGCATGACAGCAACTGCATCCGTGCCATCCGGAGCATCCACAGGTTCTACAGAAGCCGTAGAACTTCGAGATGGTGATAAGACTCGATACTTTGGAAAGGGCGTACTACACGCGGTTGAAAACGTAAATACGGAACTCAAAAAAATTGTTGTAGGCCAAGATGTGACCAATCAACGAAACCTCGACAACCTCATGATTCAAGCTGATGGAACAGAAAACAAAGGTAGACTTGGCGGCAATGCAATCGTTGCCGTTTCCATGGCTGCCTCTCGAGCCGCAGCTATGTCACAGAATACTCCACTCTACAAATATTTAGGATCACTTGTTGGCAACACGAAATTTGAACTTCCCCAACCACTCCTCTTAGTACTTGAAGGTGGCAAACACGGAAATTGGTCAACGGATTGTCAAGAATATTTTGTCGTTCCAAAGAAAGAACGTTTCCCAACATTCAAAGAAGCGCTTCGAGCAGGAGCAGAGATTTTCCATGCACTCGAAAAAATATTAGCAGAAAAGCACTATGCAACTGGCGTCGGCTATGAAGGTGCATTTTGTCCTATCGAAATGAAGTCCAACGAGGAAGCGTTTCAACTTATGATCGAAGCCACGGAAAAAGCTGGGTACAAAATGGGAAGTGAAGTGGTCTTAGGACTTGATGCAGCTGCATCAGAATTTTTTGCAAACGGCACATATACACTCAAAAGTGAAGGTGACCTAAAACTCACTTCGAGACAATGGACGGAAAAGGTTATTGACTGGACAAAGAAATACCCAATCTGGTCACTTGAAGATGTACACAGCGAATCTGATTGGGATGAATGGACATACTTCACTAGTACTATTGGACAGGATCACCAAATCGTTGGAGACGATTTGCTCACAACAAACGTCAAACACATACAAACAGCAATCGACAAAAAAGCAGTCAACAGTGTACTCATCAAGGTCAATCAAATTGGAACAGTTTCAGAAACACTCGATGCGATAACACTTGCTCACAAAGCAGGATATACAACCGTTGTGTCTCACCGAGGTGGAGAGACCAATGACGATTTCATCGCAGACTTAGTTGTTGGCACATCCAAACAAAGTAAATTCGGCGGACCGGATCGCGGAGAGAGACTTGCAAAATATAACCGATTACTCCGTATCGAAGAAGAGCTACAATAAATACTATGACAGATAACAAAGTCCTCCTTATCATCATGGATGGTTGGGGGTATCGCAAAGATGTAACAGGGAATGCAATCGCCCTTGCCAAAAAGCCGACGTTTGATGCGTTATGGAACAAGTACCCACACGCAATCATTCCCGCATCAGGTCTTGCAGTAGGACTTCCTGAAGGGCAAATGGGAACGAGCGAAGTGAATCATATGGTCATCGGATCCGGACGCATCATTTATCAAGATCTCGTCAAAATAAATACCTCCATTACGGATGGTTCATTTTTCAAAAATAAGGTACTTATTGATGCAATGGAACATGCAAAAAAGTATGGCAGTACGCTCCATCTTGAAGGACTCCTCGGAACTGGTGGCGTGCACTCTTATAGTACTCATATGCATGCCCTGCTTACCCTTGCAAAACAAATAGGAGTACAAAATGTATGCATTCATGTTTTTACTGATGGCCGTGATACGTCACCCAAAAGTGGCAAACAATTTTTGATTGAACTTGAGGAAAAAATGCAGGAAATTGGCGTTGGAAAAATCGCCAGTATTATCGGCAGGTATTATGCCATGGACAGGGACACAAATTGGGATCGCATCGAACATGCGTGGGATATGTTGACCAAAGGAACGGGCCGTCCATACGCCACGGCAACAAAGGCAATAGAAGATGCCTACACCCGAGGAGAAACCGATGAGTTTATACAGCCTTCGATAATCGGTACCCCAACGACAATCAAAGAGAATGACAGTGTCATATTCGTGAACTTTAGAAGCGATCGGGCCGTCGAATTGACCAAAAAGACCTTAGAAGCAGGGATTCCAAACCTCCATTTCGTGGCTATGACCCAATATCGGGCAGAATTTGACTGCCCCGTCGCCTTCCCTCCGGAAGTCATCAATAATACCCTCGGAGAGATACTGGGAACCAATCGGGTGAAAGAACTCCGGATCACAGAGACGGAAAAATTCAATCACCTCACCTATTTCTTTAACAGCAAAAAACTAGACGCCTGTGAAGGAGAAGACCGCATCCTCCTTGACTCCTACTCCGACATCAAAACGCATGACGAACGACCTGAGATGCGCACCCCTGATATTGCTCAAGAAATTCTTGATGACATCACACATGAAAAGCATCAATTCATCGCAACCAATATGTGTAACGCCGACATGGTCGGACACACAGGAAATATGGAAGCAACAATTAAAGGAATCGAGACAATTGATCAAGCACTTAGCACTCTCATACCGAGAGCGCTAGAGCATGGCTATTCTGTCATCGTCACGGCTGATCACGGAAACGCAGATGAAATGACGAATGGAAAAACAGGAGAAATGATTACAAGTCACAGCACCAATCCCGTTCCACTCATTCTCGTAAGCAATACCTACACAACAATCACCAGAGAGGGTCTGACCCTCGCGGATATTGCACCGACCATCCTGAAAATCTTCGGAATCGAAAAACCAAAGGAGATGACTGGCACTTCATTTGTTTCCTAAAGAAGTGTGCTCCACTGCAATTCTCGCGTCCAACACTTTTCCGCCATCGACAAGAAGTACAAACGGATTGATATCCAGTTCCACAATCTCAGGATGATCTGACACGAGTTTTGATAACCGTTGAATACAGGTTGCAAGGAGTTTTTTGTCCATTGCTGGCTTCCCTCTCACTCCATCAAGAATCGTATGAATGCGAAGCCGGTTAATCATTCCCATTGCATCTTCCTCTGTGACAGGCACAACACCAAAACTTACATCTTTAAACGCTTCCACATAAATGCCACCAAGTCCCACCATCACCATGGTGCCGAATCCCTGTTGTTTGGATATGCCTAAAATAATTTCCATGCCACCAGTCGGCGCCATCTCAACTAAAAGCACTCCTTCCAATTTTGCGTTTGGCACGTGAGATGAAACCGTCTGCATAAGTGTGTCGTATGATGCGAGCGCAGTACTTTTTGTCACATTGAGAAGCACTCCTCCCACATCACTTTTATGCGTAATATCAGGTGATACAATTTTCATCGCAACTTCGCCTACAAACTGTTCCATCGCCGTTGTTAAGGCATCTCTCGTTTGTACCCGTGCTGAATGAAGCATTAGAAATCCGTACAACCTGAGTATTTCATGGGCAAGCTCCTCTGGAATCAATTCTTTTTTTTGGCTCCCAAACGGTGCAAGCGCTGTGATTACTTTTTCTGGTTGTATATCCAAAAAACTCATGAGTACTTCTTCCGACAACTTTTTAGTCGCGAGTGCAAATTGTGTCAATGTTGCAAGTGCTTTGGATGCATCTTCGGGATACGAAAATGCAGCGACATTCTTACTTCTTAGGAGTGCCATACCGGGTGCAACCAAAGGGCCACCAACAAACGAAACGCCGATTGGTTTATCAATGTTTTCTTTTAATTCGATAATCTTTTGGGCCGTTTCAATAATCTCCGTTCCTGCCTGTGGTGTCAGCAATATAAGAAAACTGTCAACGCCAATGTCTTTTGCAATCGCATCAAACGCAAGACTGTATCTATCACTTTTTGCATCCCCTAATACATCAATTGGATTTACACAATTTGCACACATCGGCAATACCTCACGAAGTTTGGTAATAGTTGTCTCTTCAAGCGTTGCCATCGTCAGTCCTGAAAGCACCGCAGTATCCGTCATGAGTACCCCCGGCCCTCCCGCATTGGTAATGATCACCACTCTGTTCCCTTTTGGCAACGGATTATGCGCAAACATAAGCGCATCAGAAAATAATTCCTGGATGGTATTAACACGAATTGCACCGGACTCAAGCGCCACAGCATCATAATACGCATCGTTTCCACCAAGAGCACCCGTATGAGAAACAGATGCGTTCGCTCCCGCTTTTGTCCTGCCTGCTTTCAAAAAAATAATCGGTTTTGCGTGCTCCCCGTGCGTCACTTTCTTGGCAATTGCCACAAACGCAGCTGCATCCCGAATGTCTTCCACATACATAAGAATGACTTTTGTCTCCGGATCATGTTGAAAATAGGTAATGAGCGCAACTTCATCGACTGTTGCTTTATTTCCCATGCTGATAAATGTGGAAAATCCGATATCAAGATCTCTGGCAAAATCAATCACAGCTGTACCAAGTGCGCCGCTTTGCGAGATAAACGCGATGGATCCAGCTTTCGGCATGAGTGGAGCAAACGAAGCATTCAGTCCCAATGACGGATGCAACACTCCTAAACAATTTGGACCTATCATCATCATGTTATATTTTTCACATAATGCTTTTATTTCTTCTTCCCGTTTTTTTCCTTCAACACCTGCTTCACGAAATCCTGCAGAAATAATAATCAGTCCCTTTACCCCACATTTCCCTGCTTCCTCCACAACGCTCCTCACAAGATCTGCTCGTACTGCAATAATTGCAAGATCAATGGGACTTCCAATTGCAGTAATAGATGACACTGACGCAATTCCTTCTATGGTTTGACTTGTCGGGTTCACAGGATATACAACGCCTTTAAATCCACTGCCGACCAAATTTTTCATCAGATTATTGCCGACACTTCCCGCTTTTGCTGAAGCTCCAACCAAAGCAACGGATGTTGGTGAAAAAACTGAAGATAACTGTGAAGCTTCCATACCAAAAAAACCTTTCTTATATCCATGATAAAGGAAAACAAAATATGCTGCCAGAGGAAAAAATGAAAAACCACCAAAAAATTATTCTACAGTAACCAAACTCACGGTATTGGTCAGTCCCGGTTTTTTCCACGTTGATCCATGAATCAGAATAACTTTATGTCCGACGTTCACTAATTCCATTTTTTTCAATTCTGAAATGACATCATCTGTTGTGGTGATTAATCCGGACGCAGGAAATTGCATCTGTACGGGAATGACCCCATACGATAATGTCAGTGTTTCAATCGTTTTTTTGTTATCTGATACAGCGATAATCGGTACTCCGGGTCTCGTACTGGAAACGCACCGTGCCGTATACCCTGTTTCTGTCAACACGACAATCGCATCAACGGTATGTTTCTTGGTGTCCATGACAATCGGCAACATCGCATGCACGATCGTGTCCGTTGCTTTTTCTTCCACTGGCTCCACCCATGAAGGAATGGTATGTTTTTCATTCCATGCAAGTATCCGTGTCATGGTTGAAACTGATTTTTCCGGGAATAATCCTGATGCGGATTCTTGTGACAGCATAGTCGCGTCCGTCAAATCATACACTGCGTTAGCTACATCCGTGGCTTCCGCACGCGTTGGTCTTGGGTTGTCGCACATAGATTGCAACATTTGAGTTGCAACAATAACCGGTTTTCTCTGTTTCCTGCATTCGATAATCATCTGTTTTTGTTCATAGGCAAGCCGTTCAATCGGAGTCTCAATACCCAAGTCTCCGCGTGCAACCATAATACCGTCAGCTGCCGTAATGATTTCCTTCAAATGATCCAGCGCAGGCTGACTTTCAATTTTTGCGATAATCATCGCTTCAACATGCCGTTTTTTCATTTCTTCCCGAAGAATTTCAATATCTGTTTTTGTCCTCGTAAATGATAACGCCACAAAATCAACTTTATTTTTAGACGCCATATCGAGCTTTAACAAATCATCACTAATAAGCGATGGAAGATCAATATGAATCCCAGGAAAATTCACGCCTTTCCGGTGCTTGATCACCGCATCTTCTTTCATCTCGATAATGAAGCCGTCTTTGCTCACCTCAACAATAGTCGCTTCAATAAATCCGTCATCTATCAGGAACGCATCGCCAACCTTAAGAACTGAAAAAACCGCGGCAAGCGGCACACAAATAGACTGCACCCCCGGAATAAACGCGGACGTTACCGGATACCGGTCGCCTTTTTTAAGGGTAATAGACTGTTTATCCGGTGTCTCCAAACGAATTTCCGGCCCCTGCAAATCAATGAGTATTCCGACGTTCGTATGCAATTCTTCCGCAATTTGCTCTACCAGTCCGATCCGTTCTTCATGCCACGCGATCGTATTGTGTTTCATATTAAACCGAAACACATTCACTCCCGCTTTTATCAAAGAAATAATGCCCGAACGGGTGTCAGAAGTCGGACCAATGGTTGCAACAATTTTTGTGAATTTTTTCATAGTGATTCACCATACCATCAGAGATATCCCTCTGAACACATATTTGTATACTTGAGTATATACTGTTTTACCACGCAAGAACATACAGCTTCATTACATATTCCTCCCCCGATCCATTGACACATTACTGCCATGCGTGAAACAATATCTGTGAGGAAACGTATGGCAATAGAAGCGAAAAAAAAGGACAATTCTCTGCTCTATCTGGTTAGTACCGTTGCATTTATCATCGCAGGAATTGTTCTTACCGGCATTATCAATAAAACCCGAGTTTCAACCGATATCCGGTCAAGGGCAAGTGTAACAAGTGGCATTACGGCAACAGCAGTAATAAACGAAATAAACTACAACGATAACACCATAATTGTTGATCAATTAACATTCACAAGCAGTCCGGATAAAAATTTGGGCAGTTGGAATATAACACCCCCGACATCCGCAAATATGGACGCACTGCTCTCGGGAACAAAAGTGAAAATTACCATTGACCCTGCAACCCTCGATATTGAAAAACACACCCTCACTGCCAAAGAAATTAAGAAGAAATAAAAAACGTTTATCGTTTCACGATTGTTCCTGCTGTTGTATCCTGAACAATATACCCCGCCTCTGTTATCTCTTTCCGTACCGCATCTGCTTCCGTAAATTTTTTCTCTTTCCGAAGGGTTGTAATCAACGCAGCTTTTTTTTGAATATCAGCTGGAATTTCCGCTTCTTTCCAACCTGCAAGTCCAAGACCCAACACCCGATCAAAATCCAAGAGTAATGGCAGCTTTTCCGAACTTGGAATAGTCGCTTTTGTCAGATCCCATACAACGCCAAGCGCTTTTGGAATATTGAGATCGTCAGAAATTGCCTCAATAAATTTTGTTTTGTATGTTGCGCCCGCGTCGCTTACCTCGCCGTCAAACTTTTCATTCGCTTTCCAAGACAAAGCGAGATCGCGAAGTGTAAAAAGCGCTGTTTTTGCGCCGTCCAATGCCTCCCACGTAAAATTCTGCTTTGACCGGTAATGCGATTGCAGGAAAAAATAGCGCAAGACTAACGGATCGTATCCGCGATCGATAATTTCAGATAATGCAAAGCCTGTCCCTTCCGACTTTGCCATTTTTTTATCATTCACCAGTAAATGCTCATTATGCAGCCAATAGTTCACAAACTTCACACCATTTGCCGCTTCACTCTGGGCAATTTCATTGGTGTGATGCACGGGAATATGTTCAACACCTCCCATATGAATATCAATCGTGTTACCTAACAATGCTTTTGTCATTGCAGAACATTCCAAATGCCATCCCGGAAATCCGTCCCCGTCTTTCACAAGAAGTGACTGGAATGGAGACTTCCAGTGTTGCAATGCGTTAGTATGCACACCCGCCGTAAAAAACCATAATACAAAATCTGCCGCATGTTTTTTTCTCGGATCCGAGACTTCCGCTTTTCCCGCCCCTTCCATAAGCTTATCCATCTGCTGATGGGATAATTTTGTGTAGTCAGCAAATTTTGTGATATCAAAATAGACTGCAAGATCAGTCGAGTATGCATATCCTTTTTCGATGAGTGCTGACACGATAGCAATCATGTCCTGAATATATTGGGTTGCTCGGGGTTTTACAGTCGGTTCCAGAAGATTTAATTTTTTTGTATCCGTCTCAAATTGGTCGATATAAAATTTTGCAATTTCATCCGGTGTTTTTCCTTCCCGCTTCGCACCTTTTTCCATTTTATCCTCACCTGTATCATTGTCTGACGTGAGATGCCCGACATCCGTGTAATTCCTCACATGTTTCACTTCAAACCCTTGATATTCCAACGTTCGTCTCACTAAGTCTCCCAACGTCATACCACGAAGGTTGCCGATATGCTGCGTCCAATACACAGTCGGTCCGCAGTGATAAAATAACACCTTCCCTGCGGCAACGGGAATAAATTCTTCTTTTTTTCTTGATAGTGTATTAAACAATTGAAGCATATGCTTTCCCTATTATATCAGTCTTGCCGGACATTTTTACTCATCTCTGTAGAACTTTTTCCTTTAATACCATACAGGTCGCCTCGTCGTTTTTTGGAAGACATTTTTGGCATCTCGGCAAACGCCGCCTTTTTGGCCTGCTCCTGATCAACTTGTTTTTTTTGCTGTTCTTCTTTTTGTTTTTCTTCAAATATGGACGGCATTTCTTTTTGTGCGTGTCCTGCAAGCTGTTCCAGTGCGGCCCGTGCAATCGCCTTTTTTACTTTCTTATCGTTTGTTTCTTCCATTGCGCCGAGTGCGCCATCCGGTTTTTTTGTTCCCTCATTTCCCGCTCCGGTAGTCGCTTGTTTTTGTCCTTTCACTGATGATCCGCCGGTCAAACTTTCCAAAACCTTCCCCGCGATATCCACCGGCGCTTTCGTCACTTCTCGCGCAACGTCTTTGCCGATATCTTCAAACGAACCGATAATAGGGGGACGCATTTTTGGCGGTGCCATATATGTAGTATACCAAGGAATGAAGTTAAAATCCTAAATTGGCGCGGGCTTCGTCGCTCATCCTATCCATACTCCACGGTGGCTCAAACGTCAGTTCAACGGATACTTGTGTCACACCTTTAATTTTACCAATCCGTTCTTCAATATCACCTTGAATCGTGCCAAATAACGGACATCCGACAGAAGTAAGTGTCATCACCACCTCCACATGCCCACTTTTGATATTGAGATCATAAATCAATCCCAAATCCCACAAACTGATGTTCAGCTCCGGATCCATGATTTCTTTGAGAACCTTTTCTACTTTTGGTCTAAGTTCTGTCATACGGCTTGTATTATCGCCCATTTTTTGACAGACCGCAATTGTCCTATAGTGATTGACAACCGCAACGAAAAATGGTATACTTTTTGCTTCAAATAGCCTTGAATTTCTTCTTGCTAGCAAGGGTCGTTTTGAAGCTATTTGGGCTCTTTTCCAACATATACTTACAAAGAATTTCTTCTAGGGAAGTGTGGATCTATAACTATGGGTCTAGACTTCCCTAGAGGATCTATTAGGGTACGAGATGGCTACTCAAAAAATTACACTACACAAGGGAGACCGCATAAAAATGGCTAAGTACGGAGAATACCGAATACTGATAGGCATCATTCTAAACGAGACGAATCAAATAAAGAAAGCCACGATTGATTACAGAGATATGATTGTAATCGATTGGAAAAACCAAGAAAGAAGAGAAGCTGAAGTTGAAGCCGCAATACGACTAGGATTTGTCGTTAACGAAGCGTTTATTGCACTCGCCGACCACAATATTTTTCGTGCGAAACGATGCCATGTTATCGTTGGACCAAAAATGAATCCACGAATCGCATTGAGAATCAATCGAGGCGGTCAAATTGTAAAAACAAAAAGCATAAAAGATATCTAAAAAAATATCATCCCAGCCATCTTGTAGAACAGAAGGAAATAATAAGTATTTGAAGGAAATTAAGCGTCAAGGACAAACATGAATGACACTACTCGTGTTGTTTACATTACCTTGGCGCTTTTTTTTGGAAAAATCAATAATCGCGTCTGCCTTCGAGTGCGCGTTTGAGGGTGACTTCATCCGCATATTCAATATCTCCGCCGATGGGGATGCCATGTGCAAGCCTCGTAATTTTTATGTCCGTACCTTGCAGTTGTTTTTGAATATACATTGCTGTCGCTTCCCCTTCCATCGTCGGATTCATCGCAAAAATAAGTTCTTTCACTGTATCTGTCTGATTTTTAATCCGTTTCAAAAGATCAGCTAAATAAATTTCATCCGGACCGATATTGTTTAAAGGATCAATGCTTCCATGCAAGACATGGTACACACCATGGAATGCCCCAGTCCGTTCGATAGATAACACATCGGTTGGTTGTTCCACCAAACAAATCATTGTGTGATCACGCCGTGGATCGCTACACACAGAACACGGATCTGTTTCCGTCACATTTTTACACACACTGCAAAGAACCGTATGTGATTTCAAATCCGTCAGAGAATCCGCAAACCGTTTAATTTCATCCTCCGGCACATGCAAAAGATAAAACGCAAGCCTCTGGGCTGTTTTTGGCCCGATGCCGGGAAGCCGTTCGAACGACTCAACAACACGCGTGACTGATTTAGGAAGAATATTCATAAGGTACTGTGTTACCGGACAATGGTTGAAATGGCATCAGCGATGATTGGCGCGACAGAAACAATGGTCGTTCCTTTTGGTAGCCGATCCTCTGCATCAATAATCGTGTCAGTGAGAATCAGATGATCAATAGCCGCATGCTCCAAATTATGTTTTGCTTCCCCTGACAATACCGCGTGCGATGCACATACAACAACAGATGTTGCACCTGCATCCCGAAGTGCCGCTGCACTATGGATGATGGTGCCACCCGTTGAAATCATATCATCATGAATGATCGCGGTTCTTCCTTTCACATCTCCTATGATCTGAAAATTTTCGCTTTCATCATGGCGGTCAATAAACCGTTTCTTTTCCATAACCACAAGATCCGCATCCATCTGATATGCAAAATTTCTGGCTCGTCTCACTCCACCGACATCAGGAGAGACGACCACAGGATTGTTCAATTGCAATTTTTTAATCGCTTCAACTAATACCGGCATTGCACTCACATGCGTCACGGGGATTTGGAAAAAACCGACAATTGCATCATTATGAAGATCAACGACAATCACTTCTTTAAATTTTGATATTTCAATAAATTTTGCAATCACGCGGGCTGAAATTGGCTCGCCGACGCGGTGCTGTTTATCCTGTCTTGAATACCCAAGATATGGAATGACGGCAATCATTGTCTTAGGAGCACTTCTTCTGATTGCATCCCCCATCAAAGCCATTTCCATAATATATTCATCCATGGGTGTTGACAGTGATTGCATAACAAACACTGTTTTATCCCGAACATCTTCCTGAATCCATGGACGCACTTCACCGTCAGCAAAACGGGAAAGATCCACTTTCCCAAGTTGAATATGTAATTGACTTGCGACTTTAGAAGCTAGAGTCTGATTACTGGATCCGGAAAACAATAAATGGTCTTTCATATATATTTGTTATACCTTCTTCAACCCGAAGTAATCAAGGACTGAATTATCCATGAGCGTGTCCACTAAAAAATCAGGGTGTTCTGCATCAAGCACTACAGGGTCATGATGTCTGCCTGTCATGACGGCAATCGTGTGCGCACCAATTGCTTTACCACACCGGACATCGTGTACGGTGTCCCCAATCACCGAGATATCACGCGGAGAAAATGATGTGTGAAAAAACGCATCTGCCCGTACAACAGTTTTTTTTGCAAGCTCGATCCTGTCATCCGCATCTTCCCCATACACACCGAAATCAAACATATGCCCATATCCTGCCTTATCCAGTTTCCAAAGACCAATGCTTTGCACGTTGCCAGATAAAACTCCATATGCGATTGTTTTACTAGCAACCACCAAATCCACAAATTGTTTTGCTGATGCAATCGAATGATACAGTGTGGTATCAGCTGGTGTTGAAGAGACAATATACTGATGCATTTCTGAAGCAAGACGAGGCAGTTCCCGTTCAAAATCACTTCGCTTAATTCCCACGCTCTCAGCGCAAAACCACAAAATACTCCTGTCAACAAATCCGTTAAATTTCGTCATATCAACGTGAACGGATTTACCAAACACCGTGCGTATAGCATAAGAAAATTTTGATTCTCCATGAGGAACCATCTCAAACGTTGCGGCACCATCTTGACTCACTAGTGTTCCGTCAATATCAAATAAAATAAGCTTCATACTTCAGTTATGTTCCTTCTTGCCAACTCCCTAAGTATGCTTCCTGTTCTTTGGTAAGCGTATCAAACTGCACACCCATTGCTTTTAACTTCAATCTTGCAATTTCCTGATCCATTTCTTTTGAGATAGTATACACCTTCACTTCAAGTTTCCCTTTGTTCTTAATAAAAAATTCCGCGGCAAGCGCCTGATTGGCAAAACTCATGTCCATTACCTCTGCAGGATGGCCTTCCGCTGCAGACAAATTAATAAGCCTGCCATCTGCAAGTACAAATCGTTTTGTCTTATCCGCAAGCGTATATTCTTCCACATACGTCCTGATTGTCCGTCGTGATTTTGCTTTTTTCTGCAATGCTTCAACTGCAACCTCAACATTGAAGTGGCCAGAATTTGCAATAACCGCCCCATCTTTCATGCTCATCATGTGATCGAGAGAAACAACATTTTTATCTCCCGTCACCGTCACAAACATATCACCAATTTTAGCAGCTTTGTTCATGGGCATAACAGCATATCCATCCATCACTGCCTCGAGCGCTTTAATGGAATCTACTTCCGTTACGACGACATGTGCGCCCATCCCATGAGCGCGGCTAGCTAGTCCCCGTCCACACCATCCATATCCTGCAACAACAAATGTTTTTCCTGCAAGCAGCATATTCGTTGCACGCATGATACCGTCAAGCGTTGATTGTCCTGTGCCATACCGATTATCAAACATGTGTTTTGTATCACTATCGTTGACCGCAAATACCGGAATCTTGAGTGCCGCATCTTTCATCATCGCTTTTAAACGAATAACTCCTGTTGTTGTTTCCTCGCTTGATCCGATAATTTCAGGCAATTGCGATTTTCGTTTTGTGTGAAGGAGCGAGACCAGATCCGCACCATCATCCATGGTGATATTCGGATGCATATCCAACACCGCATTCAAATGAGAATAGTACGTTTTTGTATCCTCGCCTTTGATGGCGAATGTCGGAATATGATAATCGCTAACGAGTGATGCCGCGACATCGTCTTGTGTGGAAAGTGGATTACTTGCGCACAAATATACTTTTGCTCCCCCCGCCTTGAGTGCCAACATCAAATTCGCAGTCTCTGCTGTCACATGCAAACATGCGGCAATCGTCAATCCTTTAAGTGGTTGTTCTTTTATGAATCGTTTTTCAATAAGTTTTAACACTGGCATTGCATTTCCCGCCCATTCAATACGAAGTTTTCCGGCCTTGGCAAGTTGTATATTTTTTACATCTCCTGTTTTTTCCATAGCTCTTTCTCCTTTATCTTATAACGATAAAATATTTTTATAATTTTTCTTATACCGCGTGCAAAATTCTTTTTTTGTATACATATGTGTTTGTGTCCCAAATTCTTCGACTGTATATACAGCAGCAATCGATCCCATTTGCCCACACGTTTTCAAATCAAAACCTCTTGTGAATCCTCCTAAAAATCCTGATCTATACGCATCACCTGCACCAGTCGGATCAACAATTGCCTTTACTTTGGCTGGGCGTATTGGTATCCGTTTTTCACGCGTCTCAATCAATGATCCCTTTGCCCCAAGTGTAGTAATGACGATAGGACAGAGTGCAAGCAAATCACTGTGCGTTATTTCAAGACGTTTTTCAAGAAGCGCAATCTCGTAATCATTTCCGATAAGCATCGCCGCGTGTCTCACGCCATCATATAATTCTTTCTTTGAAAAATTTCCAATCTGAAACGAAGGATCGTACATATACGGAATCTTTTGTTTCGCACATTCGGTGACGTATTGCACCATTGCTTTCGGTTCATTTGCAGAAATCACCACGAGCTCAAAACGTTCATGAATGCCAGAAAGATGAAGCGATGTATTTCGAACGAGTGCGCCTTTATAATAGGCACCGATTTGATTATCCGCTTGGTCAGTGACGACAAAATACGTTCCACTCGAATTTTTTTGGTCTATTGCAACATGATGTGTTGCAATGGCATGCTTGTTCCAGAATTCCCTATACGAAGCGAAATCATTCCCTGCGTACGTCTGCACAATCGGCTCGACGCCAAGTAATTTTAATGAATACGCGATATTCCCCGCGGTTCCGCCAAATTGTTTATGTAATTTATCTGCAAGAAGCGATAAGGAAATCGTGTGAATTTTATCCGGCATGATCCGATCGGAAATTTTTCCTTGAAACCCCATGATATAGTCGTACCCGATGCTTCCTGTAACAACAATTGCCATGATATTACATGCCCTTTGACATTTGTGCAAACTGTCCTGCGGCTGCCTGTTGAGCTTGCTTAATCACATTGCCCATTGCCCGTTTAATGGATTCATTTGGAACCCCTGCAATCGTCACGGATTGTACTTCCTGATTTCCATTTATTGTTATTTCAACATCACCTTCTTTTGCGGTAAATGACATGACGGCTAATGCTTTTTGGATTGCCATCGCTGACTTCCTCATTTCATTCATATCACCTAATTGTTTAAACGGATTAAACATATATATTCCTCCTTACTTCCTAAGCCAATACAACTTCTACTTTTACGTGCACTCCAAATAATTTCTTGAGTACCGTAGACAACATATCACGGACATTCACTTCTGACAAGCGTTCCTGATGAAATTTATATTGCGTTTCAATAGTCAAAACATCACCATGTATTGTTTTTGGCCGTGCTGAACGCATAACACCTGCAACGGAATGATTAAACGGCTTGAGCGCTTCAATAATATCTTTCCAGTATTCCTGCAGTTTTTCGACAGTAAACGATTCATCAAATTTTTTGGCTGGTATTTCCGAATGCTCTTCTGAAACTGGAGACGGCATTTCACCGCCTTCATATAATTTCGGCTTCGGCGCCGGTTGCATTTCCACCGATGGTATGCCTGCCGGTTTTGACTGCTGTAACTGTGTTGGCGCAATACCTTGACCAAAATAATCAAACACCGCAAGTTCCAAAGGAAGTTCTGCGATTGGAGAATTTTTTACCATTCCATATGCGTCAATAAAACAATGCGATGCATGCTGAACACTCGTTTTATTCCACCCCGAAAGTGTGTCTCCTTTTCCAAGAATAACAAGCATCTCCTGCAGTTTATGCAAGACATCGGTGATAAATCCCTTGATATCTTTGGATTCATTGGTAAGTTTTTCTATCAGTGCAAACGCCGCTTTTTCATCTTTTTTAGAAAGTGCGTCTAAAAACTGAGAAACGATATCATCGCCTGAGGACGAGAACAAATCCGTAATTGTATCAATCGTAATTTTGCCTTTGGAAAAACTCACCTGTTCCAAAATTTTCACTGCATCCCGAAACGCACCGTCTGCCTCTGACACGATGAATTGCAACGCGTCATCTGTGATATCCATTTTTTCCGTCAATACGATTTTCTTGAGTGCGCTCAACAATTCTGTATCATTTGCCTTTCGAAATACAATGGAAATACACCGTGACTTGATCGTAGCCGGTACTTTTTGTGGATCAGTCGTTGCCAAAATAAACACTGCATGTTTAGGCGGTTCTTCGAGCGTTTTTAACAGTGCATTAAATGCTTCTGTCGTCAACATGTGCACTTCATCAATAATATATATTTTGTACCCGCCGCCGATGGATGCAAGTGCAATTCTGTCACGAAGCTCACGGATTTCATCAATACCACGGTTTGATGCTGCGTCAATTTCCAACACATCCATATTCGTTCCGTTTGCAATAGACGTACACATCTGACACGTGCCACAAGGGCCTGTTTTTTTGGAAGTTTTTTCACAGTTATAGAGTTTGGCAAGAATTCTTGCGGTCGTTGTCTTTCCGGCGCCCTTTGGTCCCGTCAACAAGTACGCATGCGGAAGTTCTGAAACGTCTTTTTGAAGTAAAGAATGCACCTGTTCACGAACATGAACGTTATCAATTTCATCAATCAGCTGTGGTCTATACGTTCGGTAAAAAGACATAATTTACATTTGGATATCTAATACCAAATGATAATACACTATATTGGTATGTATTGGAAATTGGTAATTATTGGTATGTATTTACTCCTCAGGATGATGATTTCCAAGAAGATGATCAAGTCCGTGCAGCACCAAAAATTCAATCATGTCATCCACCATTTTTTCTTGTTCCCCTGCTTCTTTCACCGCCATTGGATAGGAAACAACAATGTCTCCTAAATGGAGAATATCATCAGGCGGTCCTACAAATGAAACAGGACTCGGTTGGGTGGGATCGTACAATGGAAATGACAGAACATCGGTCGGATAATCTTTTTTCCGGTATGTTTTATTCAACTCATGAATTTTCCTGTCCCCGACAAAAGAAACACTCACATCAGCATCACTCTCAATTTTCCCTACCAAAAAATCCTGAATAGCTTTTGTTATTTTTTTTCGTGCAATCGGGTAGCGGGATTCTGTCTGAATAGTTACAGTCACCATATTATTTTGCAATCAGGCTTTTGAGGATGGAAGATACGCGTGCGCCGTCTGCTTTCCCAGCTACCACTTGCATTGCATTCCTCATCAATAAACCGAAGTTTGGCTCACCGGACGCGGCAACAGGTGCAAGTAAATTTTTTAGCTCTTCATCACTCATTTCCGCAGGAACATATCGCTCCAATACTGCAAGTTCCCCTGATTCCTTATTCACAAGCTCATCTCGGCCTGCAGTTTTAAAAGCCTCAATACTTTCCTTGTGCGTTTTCACTTGCTTTTTGATCGTATCAGCAACGTCGCTATCTGTAAGTGCAGTATCACTTGCTGCCCCATATTTGGCAATTGCCATATTCCGAATTGCAGACAGCAAAAAACGAATGGTATCCACTGCCATTTGGTCGTGTGCTTTCATCGCCGTGACGAGGTCAGCTTTTAACGTATCAAGCATCATAAAGAGTTGCTCCTTATATTCTTCCTGGGTGACGTAATCGTCGTGCCAAGTCGCGCTTTTTTTCTTTTTTGATTTCAGCCGGTTTCTGATAAAATTCCCGTTTCTTCAAGTCCTGCAAAATACCTTCCGTAAGGACTTTACGAGTAAATTTACGAATTAATGAATCTGAATTATCTCCTGGTTGTGCTTTTACAAATACCATAAAATATTAGAACACCTCCTCACCGAATTTCTTTTTTAATTTTTTCTTGCGTTTCTGTAAGAGAGTCTTTTCCCTCTCGTTCAACTACTGATTGTATCACACTGCCCTTGTCATCGAAAAACCGCGGCAACACATGAATATGCAGGTGATGCACACCATTTTCTTCCTTGTGATTCATGCCAATAGTAAATACTTCCGTCTTGAATGCTACGGTAAGTGCTGCAACCACCTTTTGCACCGTACCCATGAGTGTACCCAGTTCTTCCGGCGTATAATCGCCAATCGCCCATCCGTGTTTTTTCAAAATTACAACGACATGCCCCTGAGTTGATGGAAAAATATCCAAAAATGCTTTTGTTTTGTCATCTTCATACACGGTATATGAAGGAGAAGAACCAGCAACGATATTGCAAAATAAACAGTTATCCATAGATTGTTTTTACCTCGGCGATGAGCGCCTCAAGAGATAAGCTGGTCGGTTTCATATCAGGATTTTTTGCGCTTCCATTGAGAAGCATGTGAAGGCTTGGATGTAAAAACCATGTGGCTGACGCATCTTTTTTCAGAAGCACTTCATAGATAGCCGTAAGATCAATGTCATCATTTGGAATGGTTTTAATCTGCGCGTTTCCGTTTTTCGGATCTTTCCTGACCACCAAAACAAATCCCATTTTCTGTCCGTAGTGCACCACTTCCCGATTCACTGTTTCGATACCAAATGCCTTGCCAAATTTTGTATCAAATTGGATTGCATTATCTTTAATATCAATTTCTGCCCATACTTTATTTTGAAACATCTTGTATGCTCCGTCCAAACAATCCATGACCGTATCCATCATGCCGACAGGGTTATCCACCATATTCAGTTGCAACCCATCGATGATGACGGGAAGGGATAAATCATAAAAATCAGCAGTCGGATTGGGATAAAATACTTCCTTAAAATGATCCACATCATTCACCACATGAAGGAGCCGCTCCAGTGCCTCATCTTTTTTCCCTAAGGATTGATAGACCAACAGTGCCGCACACGTATCATCATTTGTCTGATGATGATCAAATTTCCCGTAGCCTGTATCAACATGAATAATTTCAGGATCGCTGTCAGGTGCCATACCATTGAGTGTCTTCCCCGCGGGCACAAATGCGATTGCCGCTTCTTTCAAATCCGGCACAAATGTCTTGAGAAGCCACACAGAGGTAATGGCATCAAGATCAGGAGCAAAATGGGTGATAATCGTTTTCATACCACTCATTATACCTGAAAACCTACCATGAGGTGAAGATCGACAGATAGCGTGTTATAATGCCCCATAGTTGTTAATGAAAGGCAATATATAGCATTACCATCATCGTTACAACATCATCGCTCATTATTTTTTAATACGATATTGTTTACTCACCCATTCAGGAATCCAAGAAAAGAGGAAATTATGGCGCAACAAAAGAGACCAACGCAAGATGAAGTAGTAAAAACAATCGCTGAAGCACTCAAGGATGTCAAACCCGGTGAAAACACTGTAGTAAGTCTTGGCTTTACAGAATATAATCCGTTTTACTGGATGCCTATCATCACCCAATTACTTGAACAATACCATATCGCGTGTACCGGAATAATGCATGATGCAAGTACAAAATTTGGTGAGTACACAGTAGGTCGCAGTTTTTAACAATATCACAAAACACCACCGCCCTTGGTAAGGCACAATCAAAACTTATCAAGGGCTTTTTATTTGGAAAAACACCGAGGAAGAATAATTTCTTTGATATTTGGGTATAACGCAAGATCTTCAACATCTCCCTCACCAAACCATCGCATCTGGGCATATTCGCGTTCAGAAAAGTGCGGCTCAAATTCTGGAACAACAATAACATACACAAAATCCATATGAATATGTTCTGACGTGTCACCACGCGCGGGAATCGGTTCCTCAAACAGATAATCAGGAATGGCAAGCGAATTGACCCGTTCATCCAACTTCTGTGATTTCGGCAAATACGATGTCACATCAAATCCCGTTTCCTCAAGAACCTCCCGTATCAAACACTCAAAGGGGTTTTCATTTGCTTCCTGATGCCCACCAGGTGGTAGCCACATCTGTAGTTTTTGATGAAGTCCCAAAAGAACTTTTCGAGGTTTAGTATCCGTAACCAACACTGCAGTTGACGTGTAGTGTTTTACCATATCAATAACTTTGTCCGAAAATCCAACGGTGAGTACTTGGTTTTCCGCAATGTACACACACACCTTTTTCCTCATGCGCATCCATTGGTAAACACCTAGTTGTTGCTTTTGTTTCATCCTTGATTGCTTTTTCACATGCGGCATCCTCACACCACAAGGCGCTGATAAATCCTTTTGTCGTACTCATAATCTTTTTGAATTCATCATATGATGAAACAGTGTATGTACGGCTTTTTAAGAATGCTTTTTGTTTTTCAAAAAGTCGCACCTGCATCGCTGCAAGTTCATCATCAATCTGCATCACTGCTTCTTTCCACGGCATTGTTTTCTTTTCTCCCGTATCACGGAAAACAAGTGTTACAGTTTCATCATCTGTTTCTTTCACGCCAATCTCAATACGCATCGGCACGCCTTTCATTTCCCATTTGTTGAATTTCCGTCCCGGGCTGTCATCCGTATCATCCAGTTTGACGCGAATTCCTTGAGAAATAAATGCGTCAGTAATCCGTTTCACATACTGCGGCTGATCTTTTTTCGGTGTCATTTTTGAAGATAGGATCGGTACGATGACTAGCTGGATAGGCGCAACCTTTGGAGGAAGAATGAGTCCTGCATCATCCCCATGTGTCAAAAACAGTCCACCAAGTGCCCGTGTCGAGAGTCCCCACGAAGTTTGCCATGCGTATTCTAACTTCTTTTCTTTATCTTGAAATTGAATATCAAACACTTTAGAAAAATTCTGTCCTAAATCATGAGATGTTGCTGCTTGCAAAGCTTTTCCATCCGGCATCAAACTTTCAACCGTAAAGGTTGTTGCAGCACCAGCAAATTGTTCAGTTTTGCTTTTCTTGCCCAAGAGAACCGGCATCGCGAAATAGTCTTCAAAAATTTGCCTGTACCATTCGTGTGCTTTCAAGGCAAATGCGATTCCCTCTTCATGGCTGGCATGTGCGGTATGCCCTTCCTGCCACAAAAATTCCGTCGTACGCAAAAACAGATAGGTTCGTTTTTCCCAACGCACAATATTACACCATTGATTGAGAAGCAGCGGCAAATCCCTCCAGCTTTTCACCCATTTGGCGTACATGGAATACATAATCGTTTCCGACGTAGGTCTCACAATCAACGGCTCTGTAAGCTTTTCCCCGCCCGCATGAGTAACAACTGCAAGTTCCGGAGAAAATCCTTCCACATGTTCTTTTTCTTTTTTGAGGAGCGATTCAGGGATAAACATAGGAAAATACGCATTTTCCACCCCTGCAGCTTTGATCATCTTGTCAAAAATATGCTGCACCGTCTCCCAAATTGCATAGCCGTATGGCCGGATAACCATTGTTCCCCTGACAGGACCGTAATCTGCAAGTTCTGCTTTGAGAACAATATCGTTATACCAGTCAGAAATATTATCGAGTTTTTTCTTTGCGTCTTTTTTATCAAATTGTTTCATAATATGTACCTTTAATATAGTTTACCACCAATTACTGCATTAACTTTATCGGGAACAATCAAGATGCAGTCATGACTTTCATCCGGCACTCCCAACGTCAAGCATTCGGAAATAAAAGGACCGATTTGACGAGGAGGAAAATTTACAACTCCGAGTACTTTTTTACCAACAAGCTCTTCTTTTTTATAGTACTTTACGATTTGGACACTTGACCGTTTCTGTCCAATTTCTAAACCGAAATCAATAATCAGTTTATATGCGGGTTTTCGAGCTTCCGGAAAATCTTCAACACCCACAATCTTTCCAACTCGAACGTCGAGAGACTGAAAATTATCATACATTGACATGGTATCCTCCTTTTTTCCAATAAAAAACCGTTCTCCTATAAGGACGAACGGTAAATTCGTGGTACCACCTTATTTACTTCTTATTTTGCTATGACGGGCTCACCCGTTTTCGTTATTAGCGAAACTGCCTTATTCCGGTCGGATCTCGGAATGCATGTATATAAGTAATATATACCAACAATATATGAAAAACAAGAGAAGTAATTTTATTTTTATCCCCTCACGATCCTCAAGATGTCGTTAACCGTTACAAGAAGAATAAGAGCCATCAAAATAATCATGCCGATTTGGTGAATCATGCGTTCAACGGCAGGTCGAGCTTTTTTGCCGAATTTATCGGCAATGACGAATGCGAGTCGTCCCCCGTCAAGCGCTGGAAATGGAAGAATATTTAAGAGTGCCAAATTTAAAGAAAGAATCGCCATAAATTCAAGGACGGCATCAAATCCGTATTTCACTGCTTCGCCCGTCACCTGTGCAATCCCGATCGGCCCTGAAATTTCCCCTGATGCGAGCTTGTCTCCCATCACCAATTTGGAAATGA
This sequence comes from Microgenomates group bacterium, assembly GCA_049287205.1. Lineage (GTDB taxonomy): Bacteria > Patescibacteriota > Microgenomatia > UBA10105 > UBA927 > CAIJMI01. The sequence continues at coordinate 224,134 of JBAQFJ010000001.1, read as the reverse complement.
CAGATCCAAGCGAAGTAAGCATTGTCCACATACGTTCGACATTAATTTTCACCGCCATAAACGGCGCTTTGGATAACGGATATTTGTGCTTTTCCAGATTTGACACTGCTACCCCCAAAGGACCTTCTCCCTCAGGCGGGTTCGTTCGCGGAATTAATGATACAGTAATCGGTTCAGCATTTCGAACAATTGAAAGCGTCACAGTCGTCCCTGCATGCGCTTTCACAATAGAAATAAGTTCATCCGGAGTTTCAAGATTTTTTGTCTGCACACCGCCAGCATCTGCGTATTGGATTGACTTCATGATATCCTGCTCTTTGAGTCCGCCGAGTGCTGCGGGACTGTTTGCCGTCACAGATTCCACATGCACAATTTTAGTTGGCTCCGTCACGCCACGAGTCAACAGATAGGTGGTGATACCAACAGCAAGCAGAAAATTCATGAACACGCCCGCACACAAAATAAGTGCTCTCTGTCCGCGGGACTTCGCCCAGAAGTATGTGTTTCTCACACTCGCCGATGTAATTTTCTTTTTTTCACGGTCAACATCTTCTTCATCTTCCCCCGCAAGTTTTACAAATCCGCCGATAGGAAGCCAGTTAATGGAATAGATCGTGCCTTTGATTTTTTTACCCCAAATCCGAGGAGGAAGTCCAAATCCGAATTCTTCTACATGAACGCCGAAAAGACGTGCGACAGTATAATGCCCAAGCTCGTGAATCATCACGAGCAAGCTCAAAATAATAATAAACGTTACGGCAGTGAGGAACATACAATAAACCAATAATTGCCAATCCGACCAATAAGCCAATAAACTAATTAAATTTGCATGAGTTCCGCTTCTTTTTTCTCGCCAGTTGCATCAACTTCGGAAATCATCTCATCAGTGAGCTCCTGTACTTTTTTCTCACCGACCTTTTGCTGATCTTCAGTCAATGTTCCGCTTTCCACTTCTTTTTTCAAATCTTTCATTGCTTCCTGACGGATTTGACGAACCATAATGCGACCACCTTCAAGTTTCGTGCGTGCAAGCTTGATATATTCTTCACGTTGTTCCTGACTCATTGGAGGAATCGTAATACGGATGACTTCCCCGTCAGATACGGGATTCATACCCGTGTCGGATCCTTGAATACTTTTGATGATATCCTGCGCAACGCTCGGATCATACGGGGTAATCACAATGGTTTTTGCATCAGGAACACCAATGGTTGCCATTTCCTGAAGTTTCAATTTCTGGGTTCCGTCGTATGCGGTGATGATAATATTTTCTACCAATGCACCAGTTGCACGACCGGATCTGATGGAAGACAGATCATTGCGGGTAATTTCTATTGCTTTACGCATTTTCCCCTGCGCAAGGGATAGGATGGTATCTATCATAGTAAGACTATACTATCAGACCAATTCTTTTTTATCCAGCTGCATGCGGGTAAACTGCACAACAGTTATGTTTTCACCAATTTTGGTGATCGTCTGTTTTACAAGATCCCCCATCGTGGTTTTTCCATCACGGATGTATGAACTTTTTAACAGTTCGTCCACGTTTTTTGGATCCATCGCCGCAATCTGCAAAGCAAGTTCATGAGCAAGTTTTTTGAATTCTTCATTCTTTGCCACAAAATCTGTTTCACATCTGACTTCAACCAAAACACCAACCTTGGAATTTGCATGCACATAGGATTCGATAATGCCAACTGCAGTTTCCCGATCACCTTTTTTAGCTGCTTTCTCGATACCCCATGACTTCAACAGCTCCATGGCTTTTTTATAATCACCTTTGGATTCGTCCAAGGCCTTTTTACAATCAGCAACCCCTGCCTGTGTTTCTTCACGAAGCTTTTTTAATAAATCAAGTGAAAAATTCATGAGTTTACTCCTTATCAACTATTATACAGTTTCTTTCTTTTCGGCCACAGCTTTTGCAGGGGCCGTTTTTGCCACTCGCGGTTTTTTGACTGCTTTTTTAACCAAAGGCTGATCGGCCTTTGGCCGAGGTTTTGCTTCAACTGTCAGTGTTGCCGTAATTTCTTCAGCCACTCGTTTTTCTTCTTTTTTTATTTCTTCATTCACATCCGTTGTTTTTACCGCTTCTTTTTTTGCTTTTTCTGCTGCCTTGTCCGCCGCAGCTTTAGCGTCGACGGAATTTTTTAAAGCTTCGGCTTTTCCTTCGATATATGCATTTGCAATGGTCTGGGTAATGAGTGTCACAGATCCGACTGCATCATCATTTGCAGGAATCACATGTTCAATACCGGTTGGATCTGAATTTGTGTCAACGATAGCTACCACCGGAACACCGATTCTCACAGCTTCTCTCACTGCGGCAATTTCTTTCTTCACATCTATGATAAAGAGTGCCTGTGGAGGAACATCAAGCTTCAACACACCACCGTAAAAGACGTTAAGTCTTCGAAGGTATCGTCCCATTTTCATCTGTTCATGCTTTGGAAATTTCTTCCATTTACCCGTTGCTTCTTCTTCCTGCATACGGATAATTTTTTGAATATTTTTGTGGATACCATCCCAGTTGGTCAAAAATCCACCAATCCATCGTTCTGTAATATATGGAGCTTCTGCGCGAACACCTTCTGTTTTCACAATTCCTTTTGCTTGTCTCTTGGTTCCAACAAACAAAATTTCGCTGCCACCTGCCACGAGGTCACGAACAAACCCGGCTGCTTCTTCAAGGCCAGCCTTGGTTTTGGCTAAATCAATGATATGAATACCATCTTTTTCAACGTAGATAAACTTGGATGCTTTTGGGTGCCACCGTTCTGATTTGTGGCCAAAATGACATCCAGCTTCGAGTAATTCCTGCAATGTTACTTCTTTCATACTATTTTGACTCCTTCCACCTTCGCCCTGTTGGGGCTACGGCGGATTGATCGTTAGTAAATTCGTTCGTAAAACTCACGTATTAACTAACGAATCAAAAAAAACGCTCCTATACACTGGAGCGCTTATGATTTATACAAGCTAAAATCCGGTGTATCTTCTTTTTCCTCCGTCCGCTTCCCCTGGAAACCCAGAGAGAAGATACAAATGCGAACGTGTGTAATAGAGGGAGTATACCAGAAGAACGCGATTATTTCAAGCGAGCTTGTGGCTGTGCCTGAAATGATGCAAGGGCGTCTCTCACTGTTAAGACAGGACCATCCTCTTGCGGATTATAGACATAGGACGCAGTCGGTTTCCGTAACGTGTATACGGTATCTAAATGCATATTATGTTCCGTAATCGAAGGAGCTGCTTTTGCCAGATGTTTTGCTTTATACATCGCGTAGTCAGCACAATCACGTAAAGAAGAACGCTCTGCATCGCCAATATCGTCTGTATGCACTGCGCCGATAGAAACCGTTGGTATTAAATGATCCTGTTCATCAAATCCTCCAGGGAATAATTTCTGAAGCCGTTGCAATACAACTGACAATTTTGTTTTAGATAAACCAGGCAACAAAACTGCAAATTCATCTCCTCCTTTATCATTCATTCTCGCGACAAAATCTTGTTCGGATGTGTTGAGCCGAAGCTCTGTTGCAATAGCAATTAAAAGATGATCTCCCACTGCATGTCCGCCCATTTCATCATTTACAATCTTTAATCCATTCAAATCCATGATAATAAGTGCACCAGATGTATGAGATGCATGAAATTGTTCTAGTCTCTGTTGAAAAGCCGCTCCGTTTGGAAGTCCTGTTTTTTCATCAATAAGCGCAACTTTTTCTGCTTCTACAGCTTTTTTTTCTGCAACTTCCGCTTTCTTTTCAACACGCAAAAATTCATCCGTAGAAACAGTATCCGGAAGCAGACGTGGATCATCATGTAAGGTGTCCTCTTCTAATGCTTTTTGCCAACTCAGATATGCAGCTTCATCATCTTTTGGCATTTCATTTATTGATTCTGACATAGTATTATTTAACTATAGCAGGAAAAGGGCATTATTTCTTACCGTTCTTTACCGTAAGACTTTCCCATTTCCTTCCCCATACCTATTTCAAACATTCGAGGAAGTGCAGCGCGGATTCCTGTTTCCAATGAGTCTTTTCCATCATTAAAAATCGTCCTCATAAATGGAATATGATGCTCACATCCAAGATACTGCCACACCAGAGGTGATGGAAAATCATCTTTATCAAAAATTAGCATTGCTGTTGGTGATAATTCCCATGATGCAAGTCCTAAACGAATTTGTTCATCAGTTGGTGTACTTCTTCTTTTATTTTGGGAAAACCGAATATCACGATCAGTAGAAATATGTAATATTCCCATCACTCGATCCAAACCCTCTGATGGCCACGTTTTCAGTTGTTCCACAATTGTCGAAAACGCAATATCTGTTCTTGAAGCAGGATCTTCTGGTTCATTTCCATTTCTTCCACCAGACCATTCTGCGCATTTGATTTTCCCATCATGAGGTAGCTCTTTGAGCGCTACAAAAAAATCTCTCATAAAGTTAAATCCGATAGATTTCCCTGCAAGGGTAAAGGGGGTAATTCCATCATGCTGCTCATGCGTATGCCCTAGCCCACCACCCTCCCATGGATGATAATGATTGTGTCCTCCCGACCTATCATCTTCACGTACTTGTTTTAGAATTGTATGTGAATCTGAAAGTGGAACAGGTTCATAAGGAAATTCATATTCATTAGGGATAATAGCCCGAAGAATACTTAACGCTTTGGTTTTCCCTGAAGCAGAAGGCCCTGTCACAATAATCATGTCTCTCGTTTGCAGATTCATCCTTGATAGAGTTTGTGGCAGGAAGCGCAGACGGGAATATATTCTGCTTTTTTAGTACTCGTTGTACCTATGGAAAGTTGCGTCCCTCCGGAAACCCGTTCGGAATGCATCGCTTTTGATCCGCAGCGAACGCAGATGGAAAAAAGCTCCAAACATTCATCTGCTTTATTCATGAGCGCGCGTGTTGCACCGTATTCTTTTTTTCGATAATCATAGATAAGGCCGTTCAAATATACATCAATGCCTTTTGCAAGGAGTTTATCCACTGTCTTTTCAAACCCGACTTTCGGGAAAAAATGAATCGCATCGATAATAACTTTTTGAATTCCCTGCTCTCCTACATAGTCCAAAATGCGTTCCGGTTTATCCATATCAATATAGATAACTGCAAGAGGCCGTTCATCATGAGACTTTGTGTGCCCCATACCCCCGTTGCTATTCGCCTCAGCTTTAAAACATAACACGCTAAATCCTAAATCCGACAGAACACGAAATATGGTGAGTAATTTCGTTGTTTTTCCCGCAAACATTGGCCCTGCGATAACGGTTAATTTGCCAGGAATCCCTTTTTTTGTATTATTTTTTTTCATACTCAGTCGTACCAATCTTTTTTTGTACCACCTGCCATATTTTTGTTGCGATTTTTTCGATTGATTGATTGGCGTCGATCACCACAAATCGTTTTTTATTTTTCCTCACCAGTGTTTGATAGCCGTTCCGAACACGCGTATAAAAATCTTCCTGCTGCATATCTAACCGATCTTTATTCTTTTTTTCCTGTTGGCGTTTAGCACCGATCGCAGGGTCAATATCAAGAAGAAATGTAAGATCAGGTGTTGCGCCATTCACCGCCATTTCGTTTAAGGAAGCAATTTTATCCGCACCTAAATTTCGCCCAAACCCCTGATACACAATGGAAGAATCCACAAATCGATCACAGATCACAATTCTATTCGTCTCAAGTGCAGGCATAATGGTTTCAGCAACGTGTTGTGCACGAGCTGCTGCCATCAGATAGCTTTCCGCTTTTTCATTCAGATCTACGTTTTCTCTGCTGTGCGTAATTGCACGGATTTGTTCTCCAATTCGCGTGCCTCCTGGTTCACGGGTTACGGTGATTTTATAGCCAACTTCTCGAAGATGACATGCAAGAATTTCAACTTGCATGGATTTTCCTGCTCCTTCTCCCCCCTCAAATGTAATAAAAAATCCGTTTCTCATAGGTCACAATAAAAAGTATACTACCATGCGTAAATCAAAAACCAAAGAGATCAAAAAATCTAAATATGTATGGATGCAATGATTTTTTTATGAATATATTCAATGGATAGACTTGCGTCAATTGCAACGTGATCAATATCACGCATAACTTCTATAAATTTTGCACGTTTTTCCTCAAGCGCTTTCGGGTTTTCAAATTTCCCAATCGCCTCTCCCGTTTTTTCATGCCGTTCCATAATTCGTTTGAGCGCCGCCTCAGGAGTAATGTCAAAATGAAATAATCCATCAGGATTCGGTTCGAATCGGAAAAATTCTTCCTTCATCCATTTCCGTTCTTCCGGTGTTTTTGCCTGATACACGAGCGCACTCACATAATTTCGAAGGCTTATCACCCATTCCCCTCGATCAAGGGCCGGTTGAATAACCTGTGAAACACGATCATATCGGTCGGCAAGAAGAAGATAAAATTCTGTTGTTGCATCAATTGATCGCGTTTTCCGCCACAATGACAACACTTCTTTTAAATCCGGCGTCGGATGAAATACTATGCTTGATGTGATCTGCTGCTTGGCTAAATACGTTTGAAGTAATTTTGCTTGCGTCTCTTTTCCTGTACCGCTTACTCCTTCAAACACGATCAATTTACCTGTATTCATACAAGACTCCTTTCAATATCATAGAGTGTCGGAATGACAAGGTCTGCAATGGTGTCGGATGGAGCCTCTCCTATTAGACATGTTTTCATGCCCAGCGTGTGAGCGGGAACCAAATCCACTTTTTCCCGATCTCCAATCATCATATGTGCTTCTGGAGGAAATCCTGTATGCGCGAGCACATACTGAAAACCTGCGGGATTTGGCTTGGTAAATCCAACGGTTTCTGCCGTCACAAACAAAGAAAACAGTGAAAGGTCTAAACCGAGATACACGAGTGTTTCTTTCTGTTTCACTAAAGATCCGTTTCCAAGCGTAACATGCGTGTAACTGGAAAGTTTTGTAAACAATTGAGGTAAACGTTCATCCTTTAGTATAAAATCTCTGCGGTCAAAATAGGTTTCCGATTCAACCGCCACTTCTGCAATAGTCCTGCCACTCAATACGGCAACCACTTCCGTTGCACTTTGAATTGTTTTCTTATGCAGTTTGGCAAACTCTTCCATCGCTTTCTCTTTATCCCAGCCTGTATGATGCATGATGGTTTTATATTCGCTTTCACGGATCATATGAAACAATTCCTTGTGCGGCGGATACAACGTGCCATCAATGTCCCACACAAGCACTTTCACAACAGAAAATCGTTCATCCATATATCTTGTATCTTACAACCTACATTGTTTTCTCACCACAGCAAGAAATTGTTTCTGTGCTTTCATGCTCGTTACAATATTTAAACCATCTGTCTGAATCGTTACTACAGGAATATCCTTTTGTTCCGTAAGCCACTTATGGTTTAGCATATCCAGAAGCTCAAGATAATTTTCAGGGATTTTTTGTTCATATCCCCGTCCGCGGGAAGCAATTCGTTTGGCAATGGCAGGAAGTGATGTTTCAAGATACACGATGCAATCAGGTTTAGGAAATTGCGATTCAAACGAAAAATAAATTTTCTGGTACAGTTTCCATTCCGCATCATCAATATTCCCAAGCACATGCTGCGCTTTTGCGTACGAAAATGCGTCCTGCTGAATCGGCGTATCCTGAATAATGGAATGTTTTGCAAGAAGCGCACATGTATCCATCATCTGATGTATTTTTTCCATAAGAAAAAATGTCTGTGAATGGAACGCCCACCGCTTCATATCACCATAAAAACGGGAAAGAAACGCATTTTCCCCGAAATTTTCTTCAAGAAGCTTGAATTTCAAAGACTTTGCAAGCAATCGGGCGGCGGTTGTTTTTCCGCTTCCCATCGTGCCCATGACAGATATATATGTATGATGCTGTCGATATTTCACCATTCCAACACCTAGTTTATTGTCGGGCAAAACAATTAAAAACTACAATACGCGACGGTTGTCCACATGCAATACCGTAGATTATTAGTACATGCTGTTTTACTGGCACCATTACAGGTATTTTTTGCATATGTCGTATTCACTTTTGGACAACACCTTCCAGGAACAGGAGTCGTTGTCGTAGAAGTCATTTTCATACTAAATGTCGGCGTAGGCGTTAATTTTTTTGTCATTCCAGCTGGCGCTTTTTGTAAATTTGTTTTTGCAGGACAACATTTCTTCCCTTGAAGTACTCCGCTGGAACAGGTGTATTTTTTCGTTTTTATGTTATATGTTGCTGCGGGACAATCTGATGCACGGCTTCGAATATCAAGTCCGCCTTTGGTAAATGCGACGTAGATGACCACAAGTGCTAAAAACGTGAAGGCAATACCTATAGCAACAATAAAAGGTTTTACGTGGTCTTGTGAATGACCTATTGCAGCAGATTTTTTCATAATAATTTCTCCTTACTATCTACTATTCCTTGTTTTTTACAATTTGTCAAATAGTTTGACAGTCCAAGACAGACACCATATGATAGACAAAGAAAGGAGCAAAGAGAAGCAAAAAAAACAAAAGAGCGCATGGTCCCACTATGTGGGATAACGAGGAAAAGGGTTCGGCATAGCCGAAATTCGGACCTATAGAATACTTCTATAGAGTATCAGCGGAAACCCTTTGGAATACTCTCTTCCAAAACGATTGTTTTAAATCTTTTGGCAACAAAAGCACAAAGAGCAATCCATGAGAGTTGCTTCACAAATAGTACAAAACAAGCACTTCATTTTTTAAAAGGAGATACGTATATGTGTGGAATTTTTGGATACATTGGAAAACGAACTGATGCACAAAAACTCGTATTAACCGGTCTCAAAACCCTTGAATACCGAGGATATGACAGTTGGGGCGTTGCTGCAATACCAGATGGTGCCAAAGGAATAGTGATCGAAAAACAGATCGGAAAAATCGGCAATGCCACGGTTGATAGCATGCCAGACAGCTCCCTTGCATTTGGGCATACCCGCTGGGCAACACATGGAGGCGTCACGAAAGAAAATGCGCATCCGCACGCAGATTGCACAAAAAACATTGCCGTGATTCACAACGGAATCATTGAGAATTATGAACCATTCAAAACTGCACTCCGTACCAAACATACATTTGTGTCGGAGACAGACAGTGAGGTTGCGTCGCACATGATTGAAGATGCAGTCAAAACCATGCCGTTTGTAGAAAGTGTCAGAACAACATTTTTACAATTTACCGGCTCCAATGCCATCATCGCAATCAAAAATGGAGAGCGGCAGATTGTCGCAATTAGAAACGGTTCTCCACTCGTTGTTGGCTACGGAGACAACGAACAATTCGTCGCAAGCGATGCAGCAGGACTTTTGCCCTACACCAAAAAAGTGCATTTCTTGGAGGATAATGAAATGGCAGTGTTAACGGACGAGTCAATTACAATATTTGACGCAATCACTGGCAAAAAAAAAGACATACAACCAACGCTATTAACGTGGAATGTAACCGCAGCGGAAAAAAACGGCTATGCAACGTTCATGGAAAAAGAAATCCATGAGCAGCCGACAATACTGGAGGAATTGCTCACCCGTGATGATATACACACACTGGCAACTGCAATAACTAGCGCACGCGGAACGTATCTTATCGGCTGTGGAAGTGCGTACTACGCATGTCTTGCTGGTACCTACCTATTCTCTAGCATTGCCAAACGACATATCAACGCCTGTGTTGCCAGTGAATTTACGTATCAGGAAGAATTTCTAAATGATAAGTCGCTTCTCATCGGGCTCTCGCAGTCAGGTGAAACCATGGATATCATCGATGCGGTCAAACGCGGTGCAACGCACAAGGCGGTAGTTGCGAGCATCGTCAATGTCTACGGATCAACATTGTGGCGATTATCCGATATCAAGGTGCAATGTGGTGCAGGACCTGAGATATCTGTTGCCTCAACAAAAGACATGACAACAAAACTTGGCATCCTTCTCTTGACTGCATATGATCTCGCAGGGAATTTAGATGAAGGGAAAAAAGTGTTAACTGCTGCAACATGCGGAATCAAAAAATTACTTGAACCAACATCACTTGCCGCAATAAAAACACTTGCAGAAAAACTTAAGGAAAACAAGCAATTATTTGTCGTCGGTCGCGGTACCTCATATCCTGCGGCACTCGAAACTGCAATGAAAATAAAAGAAATAAGCTATATTCATGCGGAGGGTCTTGCAGCAGGTGAGCTAAAACACGGACCTATCGCCTTAATTGAAAAAAACACACCATGCATCGTCTTTTTACCAAACGATGAAACATATGGAGCAAACCTCGCAGCGGCAATGGAAATGAAAGCACGCGGAGGATTCATCATCGGTATTTCGTACAAACCAAATACAATATTTGATGCGTACATTGAAGTAGCAGATGCGGGCACGGCGACCATCATCCCAAACATTATCGCAGGACAGTTGCTTGCCTACTATCTGACACTTTCCAAACATTTAGATCCAGATAAACCAAGGAACTTGGCAAAAAGTGTGACAGTAAAATAAGAAGACTGATTATTCGAGGTCTCGTGCGATCTGAGAGACTACTGGCGCATTCTGATTTTTATATTTTGCAGATTTTCGTGTAAGATACGGGTGTTCTGAATCCGAAGTGAGTTCCTCAAACGTAAATGAACAGATACGCATACCGCTGTAAAGTGCAATCGGCATTCTTCCAAGGTTTCCAAGTTCCAAAACCGCTACCCCATGCCACCCCGGATCAAATACAGAGGCGGTGGAATGAACCACAAGACCAAGTCTTCCCAAACTCGAACGACCCTCAAGCCGTGCAAGTAAATTGTTTGGCATCGTTAATGTTTCCATGGTTGTTGCGAGAACAAAATCACCCGGCTGTAAAATAAACGGCTCCCCGTCTTTAACTTCCACTTCCGTCATCAGATCACTCGTAACATTCGGGTTATTGGTGTCAATGAGCGCAACTTTGCTGTGATTGAATACACGAAATTTTGTTCCAAGCCGAAAATCAATGGAACAGGAACCGAGTTGTGTTTCAAAATTCGGGGACGGATCAATAACAATCCGTTTTTCAACCAACGCTTTTCTGATATCACCGTCAGATAAAATCATAGGTATACAATGTGGCTTGCCACGCGTAGTTCGCCAACGGGCGAACGAAGTGTGGGTGACGATGGAGTCGGACCATCCGCCTCTTTCTTATCAGGAAAGCGTTCTACCGATGAACTAGTCACCCTTCAACACTGACGTATTGTACCACAAGATTTTGCCTCACTACTACCCCTTTCTCTCTTGACAAGAAAACAAACAAAGATGTATTACGAGAGGAGTTATATATTGCACAACTATCTTTTGCGATATTTGATGCGATCAATACAAGCTCTTTAAAAACGAGGAACAAAATGTTTCTATTTCTCACATCGGAAGTTAGTAAGGTGGTGAACATAACACACGCGTATGTTTAGCAGCTTACTAACTTCTTTGGGTGAATAAAATTAGTACTAAGGGAGCACCCAGATATTATCGGTAGTTTTTTCAAAAAACACGCAGGGAAAGGAGGCGCACGGAGTAAACACAAAAGAGAGAACAGGATTTTTGTCGGAACGACGCTTATGGCGTACCGGTTCACTAACAGGAGAAAACCAAAATGCGAGTAAATAATTTCTTCTCACAGAATATCGCTGTAGTAAACAACAACTCCACCATTGCCCGGAGCATTTCCGCACAGAGCTAATTCATCCTCCAACAAAAAATTAGCACGCGGGTTTACTAAAATATGTATCTGTTTAAAACGCAGCAACTCCTGCGCTATCTGGCAACTCATCCATATTCATAACGGCGAATGAACGCAACTGGGGGCGAGGAATAGACTATTCACGATAATGATTCTCCAATTTTAGGGCTTTTTCTTCTCCTCCCTTTGTTGGGTAATTTGTTATTGTGTTTTGTTCCTCGTGCGTTTCATCCTATTCTTTAACAAAAAAGGATACGATAAACCGCACGTCACACTGTGCTCTTTCTTCCCTTTTGTATCCACCAAACACATGTGGGGAGAAGCAACATAAACATCAGGATCGCAAACGCACGAATCAGCCATTGAATGCCGACAGAATCGATGACCATCCCGATATTTGCAGCAACCAGAATATACGGTAGTCCTCGAATGATGGTGATTGTTGAGAGTGTCGTAGCCCGAACTCGCGATGGAATCATACTATTCCACACACCAGAACTTTGGATATCCGCAACAACTGAAAACGAAGAACGAAGAATCAAAAGCGTTGCACCGATAACACCTCCGGTTACCCCTGAAACAAACCACAATACTGCCCAAATAATGGCAAATAAGAGAATCCCTCCAAACGAAGACAATTTCGCCGTTATTTTTGCCGCATACCAAGACACAACAGCCAAACAAAGATAGGTTACGGTAAGTAACACACCCAGTGTTTGACTGGAAAATCCAAATTCAACTGCCTGAATATCCCAAATCCCTGATGAGTCCGTCGTAAAAAATATACCAATAAACAGAAGCGGGATACTGATTTTCCAAACATATTTTCTGAACAACTCTGTTACTCCCTTCCCCGCCTCTCGTAAAAATTGCGGGAATGAATCATGCGGGGTTTCAATACGTGGCTCCTTAAGTGTTATGGCAACAAAAAAGGCGGCAAAGGACGCTACCGCAACACCAAACCACGGAAGTCGAACATCAATACTATAAATATACCCCCCGACCAAACTTGCAGCAGCACAAGTCAGCATCCGTACAGTTGTCATTTTTCCCCATATCTTTTTATATTGTTCTTCTCTCTTTTCCGTTTTCAGAAAATCATACAGAAGCGCCTCCACAGACGTAGTAAAGAGTCCACCAGACAAACTCATTATACCGATACCGATTGCAACAGCTGTAAATGAACCAGCAAAACCAACAATGGTGGCACCGATTGCATTGACTATGCTTGCAAGGATAAGTAATCGTTTTCTTCCGATATAATCAGCCAATAACCCACCGGGAACAATCATTGCTAAAAATGCTCCCATCGACAATGCTTCGAGCATTGCAACACCCGAGTAATCGGTAAACCGCCGATAAAAAAGTACCCAAATCGGCACCCAAAACCACGCGTAATGTAACGCGGATATAATTGCAATTTTCCGTACGGTTGTTTTTTGTTTCATATTCCTTTATAAAAATACCCCGAACTTCGGGGTATTTTTTGAGGCGCGTGCCGGAATCGAACCGGCGCATAGAAGTTTTGCAGACTCCCGCGTTACCTCTTCGCCAACGCGCCGCGTCAAACGCGGCTGGCACGTTTGACGTGCCGCCACAAGCCTCCCTATTGTACCATCTTACTATGGATACTTTCCATGCGATAATATAAGATAACGACAATCAAAACTTTTTATGAAAACAACATTGGTCATCTGTTGTAAAAATGAATCTTCTACTCTTGCGTCAGTTATCACAAAAGCAAAACCCTACGTTAACGAAATTCTGGTTATCGATGGACATTCGAAAGATGATTCACGCGCTATTGCAAAATCCAATGGAGTACAAGTATTTTTGGATAACGGCAAAGGAAAAGGCGCAGGAGTTCAACTAGGAATAAAAAAAGCAACTGGAGATATTATTGTTTTGATGGATGCAGACGGTTCACACAAAGCCTCAGACATCCCAAAATTAATTACACCCATTATTCAAGGGCAAGCTGACCTCGTTATAGCATCGCGAGGAAAAGGCGGAAGTGATGAACTACATGGTGATTTTGAAAAAACTATCAGAATGATTGGAAGCGCTATAATAACTCAAATTATCAATTGGAGATACAAATCACAAATAACTGATTCCCAAAATGGATTCCGTGCAATTCGTTGCTCTGTAGCAAAAAATATTTCTTGTAAAGAAAATTCTTTCACTATTGAACAAGATATGCTTATGAAATCACTGCATAAGCACTTTTGTGTAAATGAAATAGCGAGCCATGAATTAAAAAGGAAATATGGAAAGTCAAAAATTATTTTAAAAAATATGTGGAGCCGATTTGTTTGGAATTTATTACAAAATTGTCTTACTTTTTAGATATAAAATATCAACCTCTTTATTAAAAAGATAATGTAATAATCGAATTGTTTTTTTCATATGTTTAAACCATAATAAACGTACGTATTACTACAATATCAATATAACCTGTAAAAAGGTATCATCGAATATATGAGGATTGATAAATGGCTTCTGTTCGTTATTGCTCTTTGTATATTAAATTTCTTCCTTCGTATTCCGTTTATGCATACACTTCCATATAACGACCAAGCAGTTTATTACGATGCAACTCTAAAAATGTTAAATAATAATTTGAATCCTTTTACATTGTATATCTCCTATAGACCTCCCGTGTTCATTTTTTTATCTGCATTATTATTCAAATTTTTCGGTCCGTCATTAACAGTCGGAAGTCTTATTATTTATACGTTTTCCTCATTATCCCTACTATTCACGTATTTATTAGGGAAACAGCTTTTTGATAAAAAAACAGGTTTGTATGCAACCGTGCTTCTGTGTATTTTTCCTCTTTTCATGTCACAAAGCTTTTTTTTTAACGACGTCTCAATTCTTACTTTTTTGCTGCTTATGACCATGTATGCATATTTCACACACAATAAACTTTGGTACTACATTTCAGCCACCCTTCTCGTGCTTACAAAAGAACCGTTTCTATTTATTCCATTTTTTATCTGTCTATATGAAGCATATCGCTTAAAGCTTTTACTCCATTTCTCTCTATCAAAATCAATCAGGCAAGCAATTCCGTATTGCCTCCCTCTTATCGCAATTCTCATATGGATGGGATTAAACAAAATGATTTTTAGTTTTTACTTAGATCCTGCCAACTTTGGACTACTTAGTTTTAACAGAAACTTTGTAATAACAATACAAAACATACTACAGTTTATTTTTCTTTTTAATGGCATTTGGCTCATATGGCCAACTATTATTACATATGTTGTTATTTTTTTAGCTAAAAAAATACCATTTCAAAAAAAGCGATATATGCCACTGCTCTTTTTTCTATTTCTTTTTTTCTTCTATGTTCTCTTGTATTTTTTTAGCGCGTTCGTTCCAAGATATTTGCTCCCGCTATATCCATATTTATTTATTGTCTCAGGTGCAACGATGATGTTTTTTTTCTCGAAAATAAAAGCACTTATTCTAAGTATATGCATAGGCACTATATTTATATGCATTCATATAGCGCATTATTATTATCTACCAATGGATTATTGGGGTGAAACAGATTTGAATCTATTTCATGTAACAACCTTATATACAAAATCGATAGAGTATATTCATACAAACTATCCCAACGCTTTAATCGTCACACTCCCTTGGCTTTATCAATGGGACACACCATCATTTAAATATTCCAATCCTCTATATAAAGAAAATATGCATTTTTGGAATATCAACAATGAAGGAACCATCGAACTTGGAAATGTTTTTTATTATGCAAATAAACAAAATTTATCACCAATCATTTTTATTGATCCTTCCTATATCGATGAGCCAAACGACCCGCCTATTTTGGATCTTCATAAAGAAAAAATCATCATTCTGTATGATAGTATGATAAATCGTTATAATTACCACACGTTATATCGAATAACTAAAGATAGTATTAGCTCAAATGAATAATACATTGTATAGCATCTTCACCATTCTCAAATCTAACCTCATACGGTTACCTTCTCCGTATAAACTTACCTTCGCTATCACCTATCGATGCAATTCCCGCTGCACGATATGCAACATTTGGAAAAAACCATATAAGAAGGAACTTACATTATCTGAAATACATGATTTTTTCAAAAAAAATACCTTCTTTACTTGGGTAAATCTGACAGGAGGAGAACTGATACTTCGAAACGATCTTGTTTCTATTTGTAAAACAATTCTAACGACACAAAAACATCTGCTATTTCTTAACTTTCCCACTAACGGCTTATTGACAGAGAGAATAGTAAATCAAGTGAAAGAAATTCTAGAACTGAAACCTCCACATTTTCTTGTTTCTGTATCTCTTGACGGTCCCGAAAGCCTACATGATCAGCTTCGTGGTATCAAGGGTAATTGGAAACATGCGATAACGACATATACACAACTAAAAGCATTGCGATCATCACGATTTGACTGTTATTTCGGGATGACTATTTCAAACTATAATTTTATGACTATAGAACAAACGTATCGTGAGTTAAAAAATGAGATTCCATCGTTGAAACGATCTGATATTCATTTTAATATTGCTCACCAATCATCACATTACTATGGAAATGAAGAGAAACATTTGACACTCAGCTCCGCCATGATAAAGAGTATCAGTGAATTTAACCAAAAAAAACCGTTTGCGTGGACAAAAATCGCATGGATTGAACGAATCTATCAACGCCTTATTCAAAAATATATTACAACCAAAAAAACCCCAATCTCATGCAGGTCTCTCTCAAGTTCAATATTCATTGACCCATACGGGAACATCTTCCCCTGCTCTATGTGGAATCAACCATTAGGAAACATCAAAAAAAATAAAGGAAACCTTATGACTATGTGGAACGATAAAAAAATGCTCAATGCGTTGCACATAATCCAGATGAAACGCTGCGCTAATTGTTGGACACCATGCGAAGCATATCAGAGCATTTTAGGAAACTTAGGTCAACCGATCCTATGGAAATCAATGCTCAGCAAGTAAGAACACTAGTATCCACACGATAACTGTTCACGTTGAAGCAATGTATATATTTCATGAGCTGCAATCGTATGACCTCTTTGGGTAAAATGGCAATCATCGATTAACTCATTTTTGTATTGGTTGAGAAACATTTCTTCCATGTCAATAATCGGGACGCCGTATTCATAGGCAACAGAACGAATAATGGCGTTATTTTCCACAACGCGTACTCGCCAATTGGAATATTCTGAATCTGAAAAATCTGTGTGGGGTCGAGTTATGAAGACAATCGTACTATTATTTTGTTGTGCAAGTTGAATAAACGCAACTAAATTATTTTTAAAATCTTCAGATGAAACTCTTGGTCCGTCTGATACAGTTTTCTGGATATATCGTTGAAGCAAGGCATCAGAATAGTATTTAATTACTTGAAACAATCGAAAATTATTTAACGGTGATACTAAGGAAGAAAGCATGGTATGAAACTCTTTATCTGAAATTCCCATATTAGGAGCGGCATCATTCCAACCAAATGCAACAAAAACAAGTGACGGATGAAAGAAAGGAATATCCTGACGAAATTTTTCCAATCCCTGATAGGAAGAATAACCTGAGACCCCCATATTAAATATTCTGACATCAGGAATGTGTTTCTGAAGTAATTTCCCCAATTCTTCAGGCCAAGGAGAATCATAGTACCCACCCTGAAACGCACCCACAGTATTTGAATCGCCGTACATGACGACCGTACATGATGTGTTAACTGACTCTTGCAGACCAGATGAATCAGCTCGTATCCCTAAAGTATTAAACACACCTACATTTTTTTTGGGACGCCAAAAAAACAAAGGATCATATTCAAATTCAGATTCACCATTTGAAAATACATTACTCAACCGCAATTCCTCCGCTGTTTCATGCTGCTTAACCAGTTCAATAGGCTTGTAATACGACACTATATGTCTGTCAGATAAAAAACGGACGATGCATTCAGATACGACAATAAAGAAAATCAAAATCCCTATGATAATAAAACAGGATAAAAAATTTGTTTTACGAAACATATTCCTATTATAGACAAAGTGTCTACAAAAAATCCCGCGTGCAAAGCGGGATAACGAAAAACAGTAAATACTTGATGTACTAAACGGTGACAGGAACATGGGTATTTTGAGAGAACTATTCTGCTCGAGAATAGTTTATATATACGCACTCTCTCAAAGAGATGCGTGTAAAAATCTATCGATGCTCATCATATAGTGGAATGATTACTCATTCGTGTATGCTTCGCATCTTCGATTTTAAATTAGAAAGGAGGTGATCCATCCCCAGCTTCGGCTAGGGATACCTTGTTACGACTTAGTCCCCATCGCTGAATTCGGCTTAGCTCCCTGCATTAAAGAAGGGCTCTTCGGCCGCCTCCAACTTTGTTGGCTTGACGGGCGGTGTGTACAAGACCCGAGAACGTATTCACCGCGACCTTCTGATTCGCGATTACTATCGATTCCGACTTCATGAGGTCGGGTTGCAGACCTCAATCTGAACTGAGGCGAAATTTACTGGGGATTTGCTTGCCGTTACCGGCTTGCGTCCCATTGTTATTCGCCATTGTAGGGTGTGTGTAACCCAAGTTATAAGCGCCGTGCTGACTTGACGTCGTCCGTTCCTTCCTCCCTGGAAAAGACCAGGGCAGTCTCCGATGACACTTGTAACATCGGATACGGGTTGCGCTCGTTCTCCAACTTAATGGAACACCCCACGGCACGAGCTGACGACAGCCATGCAGCAGCTGTGCTACCATCCTTGCGGATAGCCCACTATTTCTAGCGGGTTAAAACGGTAGCATGTCAAAACTTGGTAAGGTTTTTCGCTTTGTCTCGAATTGAACCACACGCTCCACCGATTGTGCGGGTCCCCGTCAATTCCTTTGAGTTTTAATCTTGCGATCGTACTCCCCAGGCGGCCTGCTTAACGCGTTAGCTTACGTCGCTCCACTTACGCGGAGTAACTAGCAGGCATGCGTTTAGGGCTAGAAATACGCAGGTCTCTAATCTGCTTCTCTCCTCTAGCTTTCGTGTCTCAGTGTCAGGAATGACCCAGAAAGGTGCCTTCGCCTTTGGTGTTCCTCATGATCTCAACGCATTTCACTGCTCCACCATGAGTTCCCCTTTCCTCTATCACCCTCGAGTATATTCATCTCGCACCCAACGCCGAGGTTGAGCCTCGGGCTTTCAAGTGCGATGCAATATACCACCTACACGACTCTTTACGCCCAGTGAATCCGGATAACGCTTGCACCCTACGTATTACCGCGACTGCTGGCACGTAGTTTGTAGGTGCTTATTCTTATAGCCTCGACGGCTATATAAAAGAGGTTTACATCCCGAAAGACTTCATCCCTCACGCGGCGTCGCTCGGTCAGGCTTTCGCCCATTGCCGAATATTCCCAGTTGCTGCCACCCGTAGGTGTATGGCCCGTGTCTCAGTGCCATTGTGGGGGGTCGTGCTCTCACACCCCCTACCCGTCGTAGCCTTGGTAGGCCGTTACCCTACCAACAAGCTGATGGGAACAGGGCCGCTCTAGAACCGTCTTGCGACTTTAGACTTGCGTCCACATACCGTATTACCCCGTCTTTCGACGAGCTATCCGATAGTT
This sequence comes from Microgenomates group bacterium, assembly GCA_049287205.1. Lineage (GTDB taxonomy): Bacteria > Patescibacteriota > Microgenomatia > UBA10105 > UBA927 > CAIJMI01. Next base: position 204,748 of record JBAQFJ010000001.1, on the reverse strand, counting down.
CAAGGTACGTTCCCTGCTTATACTCACCCGTCCGCCACTAATCAACAATCTGTCTTGCGACATCTCATATCTTCGTCCGACTTGCATGCTTAAGGCACGCCGCCAGCGTTCATCCTGAGCCAGGATCAAACTCTCAAAAAAATTTCCTATCACCGTTTAATTCACCAAGATATTTACTGTACTGACTATACTGCTTGCAAATATGTTAATGAGCAAAAAAGAGAGAAAAAAAGCCCCGCCTTGTGCGGGGTCGAACCCAGATACACGAAGCGAATTGGCTTACTTTCTCATTGCAAAAGTCAATTATACGGAAAGCCGTGACCCACGTCAATCCCCAATGTCTCCAAGATTTCTATGATATAAATAAAGATATGATCGGCTTCTTTATAAGTTTTTTCCTTTTGGTGTGTACCATCCTTCCTTGGCTGCACATCATTGGCTACAGATCCACTTTTCTCTTTATTGCTTTTTTTCCGGCATTGTTTTTTTACCTCACTGCACTATCAACTTTATTGTCGTTTCCCCAACAACTTACCGGAGCAAATTTCCTCATACTTCAGTGCTTCATTTTTAGCTGCACGTACATCTTTTTTCCAAAACATCGAATATCGACAAAGCAAATAAAACAGGCAGTGTTAAACATTGCCGCTCATGTAAAAAAACAAAAACGATCCGGATACATCATCATACTATTGATATTTATCGGATTTTTCCTCCTGTTGTCTTTCCTATTACGTGCAACAACACCAACTCTGTCGTTTGATGACGTCGTATATCGTGCTTCAACTCCACTCTATTGGATAGAGCAAAAAAGTATATTTCGTTTTCCATCAGCTAGGGAGCATAAAAACATTTTCCTCTATGGCACTGGCGTACTATGTATGTGGCCAAACCTGTTCCAGGCTGGAGAGCGCATAACAAATATTCTTTATTGGACAGCATTTCCTATCATCACCATCTTACTCTATGTTATCGGCTCGCTATTTACAAAAAATAAAATACATAGACTTCTAACAGGAATGCTATTTGTCACAGCTCCAATCATTTTTAGACATGCATCTATGATTCTTATTCAAGAAATGTGGCTCGGAGTCATATTACTAAGTTGTGTATACACAGTCATCCATGCATTCCATGCTGAACAAAAAACAACGCGACAATTCTGGTGGTACTTAGGTTTTAGCTTTGGAATCCTCCCAATTATAAAACCTACAGGATGGTTTTATACTTTGCTTTTACTCCTGTTACTAAGAAAAAAATTCATAAAACGCATACCTATTGTCCTCGCAGGGTTTTTGATGAGCTTCGTTTTATCAGGATATCTTTTATTGCTCCACCAAAATTATCAATTGTATGGATCACCGGGAGGTTCAAAACCATTCACAGCCATTCATACCGCTTCCACATCTTTCAAACAACTCTATATACATACTCTACGGTTGCCATTTCTTTTTCTCAGACTTCCCTGTTACACCAATACGTGTTTTCCATTCATTGATACAACAATGCAAAAAATTATTTCTTTTGTTGGAGCAGATACACCATTGGACAAAGAAGATACAGAAAATTGGATAGGAACGTTTCAATACGGCGTAACTGATCCAGACAAAAATTTTGGATTTGGCGGCATAATTTGGTTTTTTCTTATCTTTCTGTCACTCGCTGACTTGTATTCCCTCATCATAAAGAAAAAACCGCTTTCCACCAATCAACTCCTGCTGCTTGGACTCACGAGCATCACACTGATCCAGATGTATCTCATACGATGGGAAGATCAATCAGGAGTTCCATATAAACATCTCATCGGTGTATTTGCAGTAATGCTGCTTTTTTGTTATCGACTATTTACATACATTGACACTCGAGTATATCGATATAGTAGTACCATTTTCAGCATCGGAATTCTTTTGCTATCAGTGCCCCTTTTCACAACCACAATGCGATCGATATATATATGGACACACACCCCAACTATTGAAATGATACACGCCATGCGTCTTCAAGAAAATCCGTATAAAAATCTGTTACCGACAATTCCTAGCCATTCTAATATATTGGTTATTGAACCATTCAACGCCCCCGACTATCAGCTTTTTGCGTCCAATACCAATCAATGGAACAATGTCTATTTATTCACAATACCTTTTGACAAAACAGATGAACACACAATTCAAGCCATGCATCAATACATAGTGAAACATAATATTCAGTATCTTTTTGTTCAAGAGCATAGCGAACTCATACAAAAAGTGCTGCAAATGCCAACAACGTATCAGTTATTTGCAACAATAGATTTTGAATCTGTCCCCATGTACATAATAAAAATAGTTAATCCATAATACTAGAACAATGCAATTTACAAGTATACATAATTCAGATAGAATCGAGCTATATGTTTCAAACAATTAAGCAGCTCTTTATCTTAGCGACACACTCCAAAAAAATTTGGATTATCCCAGTTGTCCTTTTTCTTATTATCATCGCGCTTCTTGTTATCAGCGCACAAATAAGCCCGCTGCCTGTCTTCCTCTATCCAATTTTATGAAACTGGTAAAAAAAATAAATGCAGTGTTTATTTCACTCATTGTCGGCATGTTCTACATCTTCATAATCCCTCTGGCATGGATTATTCATAAAACAACCAAACACCCACGAGTAACCGTCAACAGTTACTGGCGTATACCGGATCTAAAAAAACTACCGAAACAGTATTTTTCATCGCCGTATTGATTTATGATCATTCTTGGCATATCAGCGTTTTATCATGACAGCGCAGCAGCACTGATTGTTGATGGCAAGGTCATCGCCGCACTGGAAGAAGAACGATTCACCAGAATCAAACACGATAATCAATTTCCTCGTCAAGCTATAACACGGTTGTTGCAGCTTGCAAACTACACGATTGACGATATCAATGTCATTGCATACTACGAAAAACCACTGCTAAAATTTGAACGGCTGCTAGAAACGTTTGTAACCACCTATCCCTATGCACTCCGTCCATTTCTTCAAGCAATACCCGATTGGTTAAGTACAAAGATCAATGTCGAACACGTCATACGGAAAGACCTGCATTTTACAAAACAAATCATGTACGTTCCCCATCACCTTTCCCATGCAGCATCTTCGTTTTTTACTTCTCCGTTTGCTCACGCTGCAATTCTTACTATTGACGGCGTAGGAGAATACGAAACCACGGGATTATGGTCAGGGAAAAACAATACCATAACGCATCTTGCATCCATTGATTTTCCCAATTCCGTAGGTCTTTTGTATTCCACGGTTACTGCCTTCTTAGGATTCAAAATAAATGAAGATGAATATAAGGTCATGGGGCTTGCTGCGTATGGCAAACCTGTATATGAAGAACAAATACGAACATTGATTGATGTGAAACCTGACGGAAGCTTCAAATTGGATATGCGCTATTTTGGTTTTCAAACGTCCTTTTGCATGTGGAATAAAAAATTTGAAAAATTGTTGGGAACCCCAAGAAAACCACACGACGTTGTTGAAAAACGACACAAAGATATCGCAGCGAGCGTACAAAAAGTGACGGAAGAACTCTTAATTTCCATGCTGAACCATCTTTCAACGCTAACCAAAGAAAAAAATCTTTGTATGAGCGGCGGCGTTGCCTTAAATGCACTTGCAAACGGAAAACTCTATGCGCGTACACCATTCAAAAAAATTCATATATTGGGAAGTTCCAGTGACAGCGGAACAGCTATTGGCGCCGCACTCTATGTGTATTACAATTTTTTTGGGTCAACGACAATCCATCACCTGCCGCTTCCAACCCTTGCACTCGGCACGAGTCCGAGTGATGAAGATATTGAACGTATACTTTCTCAATTCCCTGGCCTTTCCTATCAAAAAATAACCGATGAAAAAATTTTGCTAAAAAAAGCAGTGAACTTGCTTGCAAGCAAAAAAATAATCGGATGGTTTCAGGGAGCTATGGAATTTGGACCACGTGCGCTTGGCAATAGATCAATTCTTTCCGCAACCAATCCGAGATCAATGAAAACAAAAATGAATATTATCAAACATCGAGAACAATTTAGGCCTTTTGCGGGATCTGCACTGCAAGAAACTATTCATGACTATTTTGACGTGCCACAGAAAAAACATGGCAGTCCATTTATGAATTTCTGTTTTCAGGTAAAAAAACAAAAACAGGACGCGCTTGCAGCGATTGTGCATCAGGATGAATCCTGCCGCATACAAACTGTTTCCCCAGAGAATGGAAGATATTATCACCTGTTAAAAACGTATGCAAAAAAAACGCATATTGATTGCATTATGAACACCAGTTTTAATCTTCAGGGAGAACCGATTGTCGAAACACCGCGTCAAGCAATTGAAGATTTCTTAAAAACTCCAATGCACTGTCTCATCATAAATAACTATCTTATTACAAAATAACCACCAATGGTAAAACAATTGTTATATAGCATAATCGGAATTTTTTTTGTTTTTGTTCTATCGGAACTTTTTCTTCGTGAAGCTGAAAAAATATCACCTAAATTATTATTTTTTACCACCAATCCGTATCAGCAAAATCGGTACGTAACCAACATTGATTGGCAAGGATTATGGACTTTGTCTGATTGCCCTACTCCGCCAGGATATGAATTATATGGATTTGTTCTTAATTCTAAGGGATTCAGAACACCTGAAACCCCATACGCTAAACCATTAGATACCAAACGCTTAGTATTACTTGGAGACTCTCAATCAGTTGGACCCATTCCATATAATCAATTATTTATCAACCTTTTAGAAAAAAATGTTCAATCAAATTATTCAAATAAATTTCAAGCCATTAATCTTGCGTTGCCTTGCATTGGGCCGCCGACTGAAACGATTATTCTTTCTTTAGAAGGAATACGTTATCAACCAGACATTGTTCTTCTTGCGTTTTATGTCGGAAATGATTTTTTAGACACACATACAAATATAGAACGCTATGCAGATGAAAAAAATAAACAACCCCACCTTCTTCCTTTCATGTTCTATCAATCAAAAATTGTATCGTTAACACGAAATTTATATTACACCATACGTTTTGGTAGAACCTCTATGATGGCAAATCAAACCAGTTCATCCTCTTCGTATGGATCGTTGGGGATTGATAGTTATTCATCTTATAATCCCAATGAGCCAACATTTTCATTGGAAAATTTTTTGGAGATTGAAACTCACAAAGCATCAATTTTTCTACCAAATAGCTCAATATACCTCTCATTACCACGTGTTCAACAATATATTACTCATATGAAAGAATTGACTGAACAGGCAAATGCACAATTTTTAGTTTTAATCATTCCAGAGGAAATGCAAGTAAATAGTGAGTTACTTACGAAAGTTGCCTCACGATTACATAGATCTGTAGATTCATTTGAAGTAGATTTACCACAACGATTATTAATGGATTATTTTCATCAAAAAAATATTCAATATATTAATTTACTTGAAATTTGGAAAAAAGACGAATTAGCAACACAATACTATCAACCTCAAGATACGCATCTCAATACCTTAGGAAATCAATCGGCTGCCGAAATACTCTATCCAAAAATATTTGAATTATTACAAAACAGATAATAATCTGTGCTTGTTGGTATAACAAAACACATGAAAAAGAATCTGCACGTTCACATAAAAAACCACTCTGCCATTTCTTCAATAATTTTCTATATGGTTATCCTGGCAATATCTCTGTTTCGCATTTGGTTAATTAAAGATAGAGAAATAGTTGCCATCACACCATCACCGCATGACATGCAACTGTATATTACAAACGCAAAATCTCTTGCGCTTGGCAACTGGTTTGGACCATACAATGAACGCATCATAACCAGAGGACCAGTTTTTCCATTATTTATCACTGGGGCGTATATGCTTCATATTCCACTTACCATCGCACAAACACTTCTCTATTGTATGGCGTCGCTGTTGTTTCTTGCCTGCGTGTTGCAGTTTGTTAGAAACAAATGGCTTCTTATACCTCTCTATACGATCATTCTGTTTAATCCGTTTATGTTTGACCATGAAACATTTTTTGAAATTACCCGATCCGCGCTCTATCCAGCACTAAGTTTGGCTGTCGCGCTCAGTGCTTTCGGTCTTATTATCTCCAAGGTATATAGACAAAGACTTCTCTACGCAAGCGCTCTTGGCATATTCTTTTTCCTCTTTTGGTATTACCGTGAAGAAGGATTTTTTTTGCTGCCGCTTCTTGCTGTCTGTTATGGATATTCATCTTGGATAACATGGAAAGAAAAACAAATATCAAAAAAATATATTATCCCTCTTCTGCTTCCACTCGCCATCTTTCTTCTTGGAACACATGCGCTCAGTGCCATAAACAAACATATGTATGGCATCTATACAACGCGGGAATTTTCTCACCCAAGCTATGCAAGCGCCTTTTCTGTGTTATTGCGCATACAGCCTGATGTACACAACCCACTCATTAGTCTTCCAAAACAAACCCGACACATCCTCTATACCGTAAGTCCCACATTTGCAAAGCTCCAACCATTTTTTGAAGGACAAGGCGGATATGATTGGGCGCAAAACAGCGTTGTCTGGACAGGGATACCACCGGAAGAACATGAACTTGCTGGTGGCGCTTTTCATTTTGCACTTCGAGACGCTGTTTGGAAAATCACCAAACCATCACAAAAAGATGAACAACTTTTTTTTGAACAGCTCACCAAAGAAATCAATGCCGCGTGTACCGCAAAATATATTACCTGCGGACTTTTTCCAATAAGCGGATTTACTTTTTTCAGTCCCGAAGACCGTCAACAGTTTTATGAACAATTTGTTAACACTATCCAAACAGGTGTTCTTGCAAATAAACTCGACATCTCCACGATTCCAAAATACAGTGAGGGACCGAGTGATCAAATTGCACTTTTTCGAGAAATAACAAGAGGAATTATTCTGACACAAAAAACGGATACGCAGCAACGCTCAACTCTCACATCAATAACGTTTAGAAGTATATGTATCTGGTATCAAAAAATTATGCCGATGCTATTTATATTTTTCTATATGCATTTTCTCATTCGCCTCTTCAAACAACAAAAACTAAATATCACCGACTGGTTTCAGGCTTCACTCCTCCTTTGTTCATTATTTTTTTATTTTATTGTCGCTTTTTTTGGAACAGTCAAATCACCGACAAATACAAACGCCAATTCCTATACATCTGGCGCGTACGCATTATTATTGCTTTTTACCTGTCTAGAAATTCTTACAGTACGAAAAATAATCACCGAAAAACACAATCGGTAAGAACAGAAGACTGAAGCTTTCTATATAAAAATTCCGCAAACTGCGTATGTCCTACAACAGAGGGGTGGTCATCAGGAAATTTATCATACACATCTGGTATCTCAGGAAAATAGAATGCTCCCTGTTGTTGATACGCCATCGTTTGGATTGATTGCCGAATGTCTTTCGGCGTCCGGCTCAATGAAAAAATGATCAATGGACTCTGAACAAACTGCATAAAATTACGAAGATACGTCAGTTCTTCCGCAACAAGTGTTGTCCTTGTATATAACGAATTAAATTTATACCAGACAGCATTTGACTCTGGCGCAAAGTCACCTTGAGATTGATATAAAGCAATAATTTCAGGCGATTCTTTCACTGGATCCCACGTATCAACCAAGGCGTAATATTTTTCGTTATTGGCAACATAATCATTTTCGTCTGTCCAAAGAATAACAAGATTTGGATCATACTTCAGTCCTTTTTGCTTAAATCGTTCAAGATTATATTGCATATCATATCCGGCAACACCCAAGTTAATAACTTCAAAATGCTGATAAGAAGGGCACTGTACGCTACTATTGAGCATATCCTCCAAAACTTCCGAATAATTATTTTTTGTATCAACAAACGCGCCTTCAGTGAAAGAGTCGCCAACTGTCACAATTCTATATGTGGTAATAGGTTTTGATAGCGCATACATCATTCTTTCGTTTAATCCATCCGCGTTAATAGTATGAACCGCTTTGCCGGTCAGCCGCATGTAAGCAAAATCATCTATTTTCGTAGTATTTGGTGCTAATTCATAGTAATAGCGAAGCGCCGTATCTATCGGAAACTGGACAGTATTCTGAGACAAAGGAAGGACATGGAATGCTCGCATCGCCTGCGTTTTATGTAAGGCAATAATATAGACACAAAGTATGGCGATACTGAGGCATTCTGCAAAAATGCATACGATAAATATTTTTCCTCGAGCTTTTTGCATATGTGCCATTTATTGCATTCGACATGATTGCAGAAAATGAGATAGTAAAAACGTAAAAACGGTTTGCGCGATACGTGTGTGTCCTGGGGCGTTTAAATGGTAATCGTTTGGATGAAATGTATCAGCTCCAACAACTGCATCATACCAAATATTTTTTCCGCGTAATGCTAGTTGCTGCATACTTTTTTTATTTTCTTCCGACTCTTCTTCAAGCGTTACAAGCACTATTGGAATACTATACCGTTTAGATAACGCTGTGATGTTCTTTAATTCTTCTTGCTTAATCTGCTCCTGTTTTTCAGCAGAATAGGTAGCATATGCATCCATGTATGCTTGATACGCCAATGTGGAAGCAGCATACATATCTGATTGATCAGAGGTTTCTACAGTTTTTTCTTTTAGAGTTTTTTTATACGTTTCTTCTAAATCACGGTATAGTTCCGTATGAAGAATAAAATTCTCCCCTCGTAAAAACCAAATAACGGCATCAGGCGCATATTTACTCCCCTTATCCTCAAACCGTTGGAACGCATAATGCAAATCATATCCGGGAACGCCAAGATTAATCACTTCAAACCTATCAATCCCTGGACAAGAAGCTGTAGTATTCAATGCATCTTCCAGTAGCTCAGAAAAATTCGCTTCTGTATTCACCCACATACCAAAAGTAAATGAATCTCCCAATGTAATGATGCGATACACGTGGGCGTCTTTCTGCACCGGATAATCAAATCGCTCATGAAGACCATCAGCGTTATAGTGATATACAACATCCTGAGTAAGCCATGAAGCGTGGTCGTATGCTTGGGTGTTGGGAGTCAACTCATAATAATATTGTAACGGTGTACTACTCTTTGACGTAGGTGCAAAGCTCGCCAACGGATGAATTTGAAATAGTCCCTTTTGTTTGATGATAATATAACGAACGAGAAAAAAAATACACATTACTTCTAGTAACACGAACACGATAAAGATAGATTTTCTAAAGCGTGCTAATGGTCTAATCATACGAATAAAAACTTCCAGTGTATGTAAACGCAACGCATAGAGCAAAATTGCATATAATTTGGTACTTAGTGTATTGTAATAGGAATGGCAAAAATAGTCATGATTCAACTTCAAACAGCGCCGTATTGCGGTACTGCCTATTTACACGCAGCCACCAAAACAGCTGGCCACCAGTTTTTGCTTATCGTAAGCACTGATAAAAAACGTATTCTAGAAAAACTTTCTCATGAAAAACCTGATCTGATCGGTTTTTCCTGCCTTAGCAGCTTCATGAATGACACACTCGACATTTGCCGGAGCATAAAAAAAATAACAAAAACACCAATTATTTTAGGCGGTCCGCATCCCACATTATTTCCAGAAGTGATTCATGAAAAACCAATTGATTACATCTGCAGGGGCGAAGGTGAATTTGCGCTCGTAGACCTTTTAAATGCAATCGATCAAAAAAAACCAATTACCCATATTAAAAACCTTTGGGTGAAACGCAAGAAAAAAGTGTTTAAAAATCCACTTCGTCCATTGGTTTATCCGCTCGATACCATTCCACTTATTGACTGGTCCTGCTACAAAAATACGGCAGTCCTCTATGGATCACCAACAGTATTTCTGATCCGGGGTTGTCCATTTTCTTGCAATTACTGCTTTAATGAACAAACACGCGAGCTGTATCATGGATTAGGCCCATACATTAGACATTTCAGCGTCAAACGCTCAATACAAGAAATACAGGCAGCACTCCAATATTTTCCCCCCAATCCAATCATTTTTGCATCAGATTCCTTTGGGATCGATCTTCCATGGATGAATGACGTATTCAACGAATATACGAAAATCACTACATTGCCTTTTGTCATGCTACTTCGTCCAGAACTCACAACACCCGCCTGTATTGCTATTTTAGCGAAATATAACTGTTGCAGCGTCTCCATTGGAGTCGAATCAGGTTCACCCCGTGTGCGAAAACAAGTTGTGGAGCGCAACTATACAAACGACTATCTCGTAACGATGGCAGAATCCCTTCATGCACACAACATTAAATTTAAAACATTCAACATGCTTGGACTTCCAACAGAAACCGAAAATGAAATGTGGGAAACAGTTGAAATGAATATACGCATGAAAACAGATTATCCAAGAGCTGCAATTTTTACCCCATTCCCAGGAACCAAGATAGTGGATATCGCAAAAAAACACGGATATCTAGACGCAGACTATGATTTCACCAATTTACCCGAAACTATTCTTGATAGAACAATACTCAAAAAACTCAACGCCAATTATGTACAGAATATGCTTTTCTTTTTTCAAACCGCTGTTAAGTTTCCAAAACTCATGCCAATAATTAAAAAACTTGTCGGGTGGAAATCAAATATACTATTTCGGCTCTGGTTCTATTTGATCTATACAGTACTAAACGGCCTGTCAGAAAAAAGATCACTCCGCACCTATATACCCTACCTATACGCAAACCGGAAATACCGGTAACGCGATGCAGTAATTGATGGAAGGGAGATACAAAACGGTAAGCTTTCTTTTGGTGTATTTATTACGAGGGTTTGTTGTGTGTATTTCTAATAATGTCGTACAGCACTATCCCCGTCGTTACCATGACATTCAGTGACGTGTTAATGCCAAACATCGGCAGTTCTACAATCGTATCGACGTTCTCCAATACTTCGCGGCTTACACCGTATGTCTCATTACCAACGATAATTGCAATTGGCGTTGTATACACCACATCTTGAAACGGAACACTCTTTTTGTCTTGCTCAACAGCGATAATTTGCCCGTCAGGATGATTTTTCCGAAAATCAGCAAGCCCCTCAAGGGTTGTCTTTGTATATACCCAATCCACCCATTCACACGTATTGATGGATGCTTTTTTGATCCTCGTGTTTGGCGGCATTTCTGTTGCACCACAAAGATACACTTTTTCTACTGCTACTGCATCGGCAAGCCTGAAAATGGATCCAATATTATACGTATCGAGTACATTATCTAAAATAATGGTAATGGGATTTTTTGTAATTGATGTTGCAACCTCCATATCAACTGGTTGCGTTCGAAGCTGACTCGCATTCATTTTCATCTGTTGTATTATACAATGAACGCCCATCTATCTGCGATGACGGTGTTTTTGTGGAGGCATTTTTTGATATTTTTTTGACCGTGTACTTTTCTTCAATCCCTTTTGCTTCTTTTTCTTGCTCTGTCTATACCAAAGAGTGGTGAGATACCCGATCAAAAGACCCAAGGCGATTCCTGCAAGCACGTCACCTGGATAGTGGTACCCCAAATAGATACGGGAAAACCCTATAAGGATCGCTAAAATGAAAAAGAATTTTTTCAACTTTGGCTCTTTATAAGAAAGTACGACAGCGAACGCAAACGCAAGCGTTGCATGGGATGATGGAAATGAATACCCGTTGGGAAATCCAACTGAGATAACATGATCAAGCGCATTGGATGGCCTCAGGCGGGCAACAATGGATTTAATAAGTATTTCCGATAAAAACCAACTCATACCTCCTGCAATTCCAAGAGGGAGAAAAAAACGTTTATCCCGTTTTTCTTCACGAAAAATAAGCCAAATACCGATCATCAACCAGATAAACCCGCTGTCTCCAAGACCGGAAAGCATGCCAAAAAATCCGTCTGACAACCATCCGTGTGGAAGCTGATTGATCGCATAAAAAACAGCTGTATCAATAATACCTATCGTTTGCATATGTTAAACGTATCAAATTACTCTGTTATCTGCCAGATGGAATTTTTGGCGTTGCGGATGGTGTTGCAGGCAATCCTGAAATTGGCGTTGGAGAAATAAAAATTATTTTTATCGATCCTTCCGCAGGAACTGGGGAAATAACTTTTTTTGAGGATAACAGAATACCGACAACAACAATGATGACAACCACAATACCTACAAGTATTGTGATCGCCGCGATAGTTTTTGTCCGCTCTTCCATATCCTTATCATACTACGAGGTGCACAAGCGTTGTCAAAGTGACTTCCTATTTAATATCTCCCTTTTTCCACGCAGCAATCAACTAAAATTTCAAAAAAACACTAATGTTGGCAATCCACATTCGGGACATACTCCACCTGAAGGCATATCATAGTAAGATCTATTACAATTTAAACAACGTACTGGTCGTAAAGTACCAAGATTAACTGATGTTCCGCTGATACCAGTATCTCCCTTAATCGTACCAATCTGATAAAAACCTGTTGGACCCGTGGCACCTGTCATCATCTCTGTTCCAGCTATTCCAGTTGGTCCAGTTGGTCCAGTTGTTCCAGTCAAGCCATACAACATAGTCTCTCTATAAAATGGTATTGTATTCATTCTTTCTTCTGCTTCAATATCTTCTTTTTTTATTTTACCGACTTTTGGATATTGAGAAATAAATTCACCTAATGAATTTTGTAAAATTATTTTTTTCTTTGTTTTTTGTTCCCATTCCTCTCTCAAAAACATATTTAGAATCAATTTTTCTGAAGTCTTATCACGCCAATCTGGATCAGTTGCTATAATCGTCAAATCGTCATCTAAACAATTTGTTAAAAGAATTTCCCAAGCCAACTCATCGCCAATATGTGGTCCTTTTCCTGGCGGATACCCTTTTATGTGTCTAAAATTTGCTTTACTCACTAATTCATCAGTTTCAGGAAAATCATCTGTTTGAAATCTTAAATCCTTAAAAATACTGTTAAAAACCGACTGTTTAGTTTTTTGGTATTCTTCTCTAAAAATTGCAAGGTCTTTAGTCACACTTTCTTGACATATTTGAATATGTTTATTTTTTATTCTTCGTATATCATCATTGTCATCTTCATCAACATCCTGTAATTCAGATTTTTTCACCTTTGTTTTTTGTAATTTTTGATCATAAATACTGCCTATATTCCGAAACACCTCATTTTGAGTAATTTTAGGAAATATCACAACAACATCACCTGCTTTTATTAATTTTATTATTTTTCCAATATAATCGGCTTTGTCTCCTGCAGGACCAAATAATTGAAGATAAATATTTGCGTCAATATATACTCTCATACATACGTTCAAAAACTCAAGTAAAAAAAGCTATTAAGCTTATTCTGTTGTAACAGATTTATCTGGTATTATCAATATTTTCTTAAAGATTAACAACGAAGCTACTTCCTATTTAATATCTTCTTTTTTCCACGCAGCAAATGTACATGTTGGATAATTGCTGCACCCATAGAATGTTTTTCCATACCGTGTTTTTTTCACTACAATATCTCCCCCGCATTTCGGACATTTCATATCAATCGTTTCGAGTTTCTGTCTGGTATACTTGCACGTCGGAAAATTGCTGCAGGCAATGAATTTGCCGAATTTCCCGGTTCGTATGACCAGTGTATTGCCGCATTCCGGACATTGCTCGTCCAGTTCCTCAACAGGCGCTTTCACCTTTTCGGCAGTTTCCATCGTTCTCGTTATGGCTTCAGCAAACGGTGTATAAAAAGCCGCAAGCACCGGCGCCCATTCTTTTTTCCCATTTGCTATTTCATCTAAACCGTCTTCCATTGCTGCGGTAAATGGCAGACTCATGATCTCCGGAAAATAAGTCACAAGAAAATCCGTGACCTGATTGCCGAGTTCCGTCGGCTCAAATTTCTTTTCGATTTTTGCAACATATTGCCTGTCAATAATCGTTGAAAGAATTGGCGCGTATGTGCTCGGTCGTCCGATATCTTTTTCTTCGAGTGCTTTGATAAGACTTGCCTCAGTATATCGGGGCGGCGCCTGTGTCTCATGCGGCTCTGGAATTGCTGATTTGAGTTGTAACCCTTCTCCGACAGTCACAGCAGGCAACAATGCATCATTTGCTTCATGGCCCATGATCGCCAAGAATCCGTCAAATTTAATGACAGATCCCTGCGATTGAAACACATAGGCATTGCTGCTTGTAATGGTAATCGTTGTAGAATCAAAGATCGCTTCTTTCATCTGGGATGCAACTGCGCGCTTCCAGATAAGATCATAGAGTCTGAGATGATCGTGATTAAACTCTGTATTATTTTTTAGCTGTTCATCACGCACTCCGACACTGGTTGGCCTGACCGCCTCATGCGCTTCTTGGGCAACTTTTGATTTGGTCTGAAATGTCCGCGGCTTTTCGGGAGTATACCCGTCACCATATACAGAGGTGATAAATTCCCGTGCTTCACCGACAAATTTTTCCGATAAATTCACGCTGTCCGTACGATGATAGGTAATAATACCTTCCTCATAGAGTTTCTGTGCAAGCTGCATGGTTTTCTTTGCGGAAAAATAAAGTTTTCGTCCTGCATCCTGTTGCATAGTGCTCGTCGTATACGGGGGTTGTGGTGACCTTTTTGTCTCTTTTTTGTCAACAGCACTCACTGTGAATGGTGAGGAAAAATCCGCAATAATGGTCTGTGCCTGACTATCAGACACAATGGATGTCTTAGTAGTCGTATATTTCCCATCAAATAATTCCAATGAGACTGTCTCTTCATATTTCTTACCATCATGAGACACAAGATTTGCTGCAATTTCCGCTGAATTTGTAAAATTCCCCAGAATCGTAAAATACGGAACCTTCGCAAACTGTGCAATTTCCCGTTCCCGCTCAACAATAAGCCGAACCGTTACAGACTGCACGCGACCGGCAGACAACCAACGTTTTGACAATTTTTGCCATAAAATCGGAGATAATTTATATCCGACCAACCGATCCAAAACACGTCTTGCCTGTTGCGCCTCCACAAGTTTCATATCGATGCGCCCAGGGTGTTCCAAAGCATGTTGAATGGCTGCTTCCGTAATTTCATGAAAGGTAATACGTTTATACGCAGTCTGTGTTATTTTCTTTTTCTTTTCAGCCAAAGACTGATCGTCCTTTGGACGAGATTTTTTTGACTTTTCTTCATCAAGGATGGAGGCAACATGCCATGCAATTGCTTCTCCTTCTCGGTCAGGGTCTGTGGCAAGAATAATTTCATCCGCTTTTTTTAATGCCGTAACAAGTTCACCAACCTGTTTTTTCTTATCTTTCGGAACAATATAACTTGGAACGAAATCATGTTCCACATCCACACCAAGTGTCGACTTCGGCAAGTCCCTGATGTGCCCCATAGTGGCAAGCACGGTATATTTTCCTTTTAAAAACCGTGTCAGTGTTCGAGCTTTTGTCGGTGATTCAACGATGATTAATGGCATAAACATTTCCTCCAACATCTTTTATTAGTCCACCCAATTCTAAAACGGTGATACTAGCAGTTACACTACTTGCTGTCAAACCAGATAATTCGATTAGCGCGTCAATATGCAATGATTCGTGATTTACTAAATCAAGAATTATTTGCTCATTTTTCCCCTTTGGTACAACACGCGTGTTTTTATTGTTGTCCGAACGCGCAATGTTTGCAAGTCCCAAACTGGAAAGCACATCATTTGCCGACTCAGCTATTTGCGCGCCATCCTTAATAAGTTTTGTCGGTGCTCTACTCATTGGACTTGTTATTGCCCCGGGCACTGCAAACACATCCCTGCCTTGTTCCGCTGCATACCGCGCAGTAATAAGAGCCCCGCTGTCAAGAGCACCCTCGACAACAATAACAGCACGGGATAACCCGCTGATAATTCTGTTTCTGGCAGGAAACAATCCTTTGTTTGGCCTAAGTCCCAACGGCATTTCAGAAACAGCTGCGCCAAAACCTTTTAGAGTAACTGCATCATAAATATGGCGATTCTCCGCAGGCGCACACACATCAACGCCGCACCCTAACACAGCAATGGTTTTACCGTTATTAGCTATTGCTGTTTCATGTGCAACAGCATCAATACCATACGCCATACCGGAAACAATCGTGCATCCTGCAGCAACAAAGTCTGTAACCAATGTCTTGGTGACATCTCTCCCGTAAGAAGTTGCTCTGCGCGTTCCCACAATCGCAATCGTTTTCTCCATATCAACAGGCGTTGTTGATTTCCCTTTCACATACAAAACAAACGGCGCATCGGAAATTTCTTGTAAGAGTTTTGGATAATGTGGGTGTGTAAGCGGTACGGGAATGACATGTTCTTTTTCCATCTGTTTGATATATGCATCAATAGAAAAAGTTTTTCGGAATGCGATAAATGACGCACAAAGAGACGATGATAAATGAATTGATGCCAATGCTTTTTCCGATGCGTGCCATGCGGCGGCGGCGCTGCCAAAATACGATAAAAGAAGACGAAAACGCACCGGTCCAATACCGGGAAAAACACTAAACCCGATGAAGCACCGTTCTTCCTCTGTCAGCATACACTTATGATTTATACAGTTGCTTCAGCCCATTCCATACCCTGCAAACAGACATGATCCATGTTTCCTGTTTCATATTTCCATGAACCAAACCGTCCGAGTGATTGAATATGATAGTGAGCCAATTTCGGTAATATGTTGGAAAGAATTGCATCTCTTCCGATAGTTGGAATCGGATAGGCAACGGGCGCTGCGGTAAAAAATGTATCGACAATGTCCGCATCTTTTGGTATGCAAAGAATCTGTTTGGCACTCTGTATAACAGAACGGATGCATGCTGCCTCATCCAGCTTCTTTTTTCCGTCATACGATACTTCAAATAACAGTGACCATGCGCCTTTAGGTGCATTATTCTTTCCATAATTGGAATACACACTCACACGAAAAAAAGGAATCTCGGGAGACGGCACATACATCCAATGCAAATTTTTCAAATGAGATGGGACTGTACCGCGTATCCCGATGCCGACAACATAGACCCCAACAGACCGCAAACGGTGCACAGAAGGGAGCGAAACGCCTTGTATCATACCAATAAGCGTTTTTAAGGACAGTGTGGAAAGTACATGATCATAGTGCACCTGTGACCCATCCTGAAACGTGACCACCTGCAACTTTGCATCAATTGCAACTGCCCATTTATTGGTTGTAATATGTTCACGTAATTCTTCTCCCATTACGGTCCATAATGCGCCAATACCACCGATACGCGGCACCAAAAAACTCGCATTTCTCCCCCAAGATGTTCCTTTATTTTTTTCATGTGCCGTTGCCACCCGCCCGTCAATCCATTGCCAGGTCATCTTTGTTAAAGGGGTGCGCCATAATTTTTGGTTGTACGGAACAAAAAAATATTTCGCCATGCCTCTGCCAAAATTCTTCAAAATCCAATCAGAAAACGAAACAGGAATCTTTTTTGTTTTTGTCTCAAGTAAACCGACCAAGCATGCATGTTTTATTTTTTCAGGAAGAAGCGATACGCTGTATTGAAACGGATACGGAACCGTAGTCTTTCCGATAAGCACGGATGCATTTCTTACATAGGTAGAGTAATTCTTCCCAAGAAGCTGCAGGAATAATTTCTGCATTCGCTGATTGTCGGTATGAAATACATGCCCGCCGATATCCCATGTAAATCCTTTTGCGTCCGTCACTGATGAAGATAAACCGCCAACATGATCCGTTGCCTCATACACATGAAACGATGTCGTCGCGCCTTTTTTTTTCAGTTCCCACGCAGCACCAAGTCCACACGGGCCTGCTCCTAAAATAACAATGTGTTGGTGTATCATGCCTGTTTTTTCTGTGTTACCGCAAAAACCATGCTTCCAATATTTTTTTGGCAACTGGGCTTGCCTGATCACTTCCCTGTCCTGCTCCTTCGATAAGAACGGATACTGCAAGTTCAGGGTCTCCGGAAATGACTTTTTTTCCGGAATCTATCACAGTTTTGTTATACGTTTCCGGAATTGGCGCAAACGCGGTAAACCACGCATGCGGTTTCGTTTCCGCATCACCAAATTCAGCAGTTCCTGTCTTGCACGCAACTGGAATATAGACCGTTTCGGCAGATCCGGATGCAGTCACATGAAAATCAAACAGCGGCCAACCGGTTCCTCCTGTCATACATGCTTCGTCCATACCGGTTGTAATGGTTTCAATGGTTTTTTTATCAATATGCAGAGTCTTACACGTGGCACCGGAAAACCGATTATCTGTTACTTTTTTAATCGTAGGTTTACAAAAATTTCCTCCATTGGCAACAATATCTGTCCAAGTATTTACCTGCAGCGGTGTCGTCAGAAGATATCCTTGACCAATTGCTACATGGTACGTATCTCCCAAATACCAATCATTATTCCGCATTTCCAAATCTTCCGTTGTTTGAAACTGTGTATTCTTCCACGCGGCGTCCGGCATTAAACCGCTTGCCTCGCCAAATAGTTCAATGCCGAGAGGTTTCCCGATACCGACTTTTTTTGCCCACTCAGCTAGTTTGGTAATCCCCAACCATTCGCCTGCCTTATAAAAAAAGATGTCATTTGAACGCTGCAGTGCTTTTTCCACATTCACCATTCCATCCGTTTTTCCGTATTCAAGAAAAAACCAATTGGGGAATTTGTACGGGCCGATGGTAATGACGCCGGTATCCTCAACAATTGTATCTTTATCAATCGCTTTTTCTTCTAAGGCCGCAAGTGCTGTGACAATTTTAAATGTGGAACCGGGCGGATAGACACCGCCGATAGATCTGTTAAACATAGGCAAATCCGGATTATTTACAAGCGCGTTGTATTCGTCGCTGGACATGCCGGACGTAAATAAATTCGGGTTATAGGAAGGACTGGAATACAACGCAAGGATTTCCCCGGTTGAGGGCTTGGTCACAACAACCGCACCTTTTTGACCTTCTGGAAATGCTGTTTGTGCGGCAAGAGCTAAACCAATATCAATAGACAGTGTTATATTTTCTCCGGGAATCGCAGGGTCAGATCCCAACACCCGAAGAATTTTCCCCGTGGAATCAACCTCGACTAATTCCTTTCCGTTTTTTCCGCGCAGCCGTTCTTCAAATACTTCTTCAGCACCGGTTCTTCCAAGCCTGTCTCCTGAGCCATATCCCCGTAATGCATAATAATCGTCATGCACTTCCGCATCCGTCAATTCATTGATATATCCCAAGACATGCGCCATTGCTTCCGGGTACAAATACACCCGTTTATAATCAACTTCCAAAAAACTTCCAAGGGGAAGCCCTGTGTTTTGCAATCTGTTTCCTTCTTCCTCTGAAATACGCATCGTACATTCAGAGGCTGTATTTTCCCCTTCACACGGACGAATCAACCGGTATTCGGGAATATTGGCAACGAGCGGTTTTCCCGTCCTGTCAAGTAAAAGTCCACGCGGCGCATGACGGACAAGTGCCCGCGTTCTGTTTCCGTCAGCTAAATTGCGATATTGATGCCCTTGCACAACTGTAAGGTCAAACAACCGCCATACAAGGACAAAAAGTGCTAGATACAAAAAGGAAGTAAATAATAAAAATCTCCCTGAACCGCTCCACCAGGACTCCGCCTTCTCCCGAAACAATCGTTTGTCCCGCGACCCGCCACCTGTTACGTTATCTGAAAATGCCTCCCCAAGTTTCATACTAGTAGTGTGGAATATATCCAAATCGAATACCGATATATCCGCACACACATCCAAAAACTGTTCCCAGAAGCACTTGTCCTAAGGTATGACGTTTAAGTGTCACACGAGACCAAGCAAGCAGTGGCAAAATCATAAATAAAAGAGTGGTATACCATCCAAACCATGATGAAACCGAAAAAACCCAAATAGCAGCTCCTGTAAGATGTCCTGACATTTTATATCGAAGCGTTACCAAAAAAAATAGTAAAAACACACCAAACATATACAGGAAAAAATTGGTAATAACGGGCTCTCGAAATAATGAAAGCAAAAAAATACCAAAAGCAAAAAACCCGAGGAAAACAACGAGCGCCCCAACCCGCTGTTTCCTGTCACTCATATCCCAATTGGAAATTTTCTTTTGCTTTAGGGCTCGAATAAGTAACAGTATTGGTGGCAAAATGATTACAAAAAGAATAATACCGCCTTGCCACAACGCCGTAGCAAGAGGAAGTTTGGCCCGCACAAATACCATCACAAGGATAAAAATAAACAAAACAAGCGGTTCAAAAACTCGAGAGATAACTAAAGCAAATGACATAGTGATGGTAAAAACATGCCGCGCGTTACCCTTTTCTCTGTGCAACTTTCACATGAGAAAGGAGTGCCGCATCATCAAGTAATATACCACACCCGCGTACAACTGCAGTTTGCGGATCTTCCGTAATCCATACCGGCATTTTTGTTTCTGTTGCAATCAGTTTATCAATGCCACGAATGAGTGACCCTCCACCTGCAAGTACAATCCCATGTTCCAGAATGTCTCCAACGAGCTCAGGAGGCGTTTCTTCCATGGTTTCCCCAATTGCCTCAACAATTTCCTGAATAACAGGCGAAAGTGCTTCTCTAACTTCTGACTCACTCACACGGATTGACCGGGGTAATCCTGTTTCAATATCACGGCCGCGGACAACTGCTTGCCTGTCGCTTTTTCCGACCGGATACGCACTGCCAACAGCAATTTTTACAGCTTCAGCAGTTTGGTCGCCGATAAGCATACCGTATTTAACCCTGACAAATGTCTGAATTGCTTCATCCATTTCGTCTCCTGCAGTCCTGATGCTTCGATTGACTACAATACCACCGAGCGATAACACGGCAATTTCTGTTGTTCCGCCACCGATATCGCAAATAAAACTACCCGCGGAATCCTGAATCGGCAATTTCGATCCGATTGCTGCAGCCATTGGTTCTTCAATTAAATATGCTTCTCTAGCACCCGCCATAAGTGCGGCCTCTTGCACGGCGCGGCGTTCCACTTCTGTTACTCCGGAAGGAATACCAATCACCACTTTGGGGCGGGGAATGTTCGGTAATAATCGGGTTTTTGGGTGTTCATGCACGATGCCGATATAATATTTCAGCATTGCAGCTGTCGCGTCAAAATCAGCTATTACCCCATCTTTGAGGGGGCGAAGAGCTTCAATTGTTCCGGGTGTTTTTCCAAGCATCTTCTTTGCTTCTTTGCCAATGGCGACAACCTGTTTAGAACGTTTTTGTCTGGCGACAACCGATGGTTCACGGATAAGAATGCCTTTTCCTTTTACATACACGAGTGTATTTGCGGTACCTAAATCGATACCTAAATCATGCGAAAGTAGTCCAAAAAAGAAGTCGAACATCGTACCATGCATTCTATCACAAAATGATCAGAGCAAACTACGTGATGAGAGGGTCTGACCCTCGCTATGGAATACTCACATATAGAGATATATTATCGCGACATATTCTTCAAAAGACTATCTGCATATTGCTCTACATCTATTCCAAACGTTTTCCCGCGTTTCACTAACTCCGGCCAATCTGATTGCTCTCGAAGATATTGAACATTCTTTTCGGTAAACGGTGTCACAGTCGAAGATCGGATTTGACTCCAAAATACCAGATGATTTTCCGTCTTTACCGTTTTTATAAGAAAGGCGCGTAAAACATCATGCATCGTAAACTCTTTAATCGTGCCTTTGTGATCATGATATCGTGGATGAATAAATCCTTTTTTGATCAGCATAGAAACATTAAAACCTAAAATTTCCTCAACCTGAGATTGTGTTATATATGTTGGATTTTTTTCTTCCCACACTTTCATTTTTGGCTCTAGTGGATTGGGAAATTCTTCACCAGTTAACACAGACTGACTCTCAAGAGAAAATTTCTTTTCTTCCGTAGTATTTTTATTTGGATCAAAAACTGTTGGTGAAGACCCGTTCCTGTATAGTTCTATAGTTATCGGTTGCATGCCTTTTGGATCGTTTTTCGTAAAATAGGTACAGGTAACGGTCGCCCCGTCAGGGACTGTAACTTCTCCTTTAGGTATAGTTGTCGGTTTTTCTTTTCCTATTTGAAGGGTAATAGCTCCCTGTGCGCCATGATCCGGTATGCCCGAATCGATAACCGGCGTTGTACGTTGCCAATTATTTGGCTCGTAGTGAACAAATACGTTTCCCCAACCCTCCGGAATTATTTTCACCGGAGAATAATTGATATTATTTTTAAAACTGAAACCACCGCGTTCAATGCTCATATTGTTTACAGGGTCTGACCCTCGTGAAATTTATATTGTGAAATACTCTCTTCTCTGCCTACAACGAGCGAGGGTCTGACCCTCTCCACATTGTAGGAAGGAAAAAGAGCAGGTGCAGTGAAATAAGAAGACCGATAGATTGGTCAATCAAATTTCACTACACCAGCTCGAACCGGAAAGAAAAATCGAAACCGTCAGATAGACAGTCGCAATTTTTTTACCTTTCAGGCATCCTGTTTTTATACAGGTTGTGAATGAAGAAACTAAGCACCGACAATCCATGCACCCAAAAGCAAGAGAGAAAAATTAACAAACTTCGGCAGGATATACTCCGCCTGTTGTTGAAATTTATCTCCAAACACAAACGCCGAAAACTGGATAACGCCGATGATGATCAATGCTAATCTTGAAATTCCCAACAACCAAAAAATTAGAACTGCTACGACACCGAATAGCACGGAAACCAAATTTCTGTTTCCGACCTGTATCGTAGCTTTCTGCTTTTCTGTTTTTGGTGGAATTTCATACTCTTTCCTCGTCAGGACAAAAGCCCAATACGCGATTGTCCAAGCAACAAAGGAAATCGTAAGAATTCCATAGGTATAGGTTGCATCGGACATTGATCGAAAAATCGGGAGGATTGGTGCTTTATACCAAAAAGCAACAAGCAGGCAAAGGACAAGATAGAGTCCCCCAGGCAAATACTTTCGTAACGTTTTGACAAATTCCCATCCTTGAAAAACCAAAAGAACAATGAAATTATCCATCGTTTTTATCCTTTCCTTCCTGATCAATCAGCTGGAGCAAACTAGACACAGATCCTTCGCCCAACACAAATGTTTTGAATGCCCCATTTGCTGAACCTTTTTCGATAGCTTCCTGTACTGCCTTGATTGCCTGCAATGGCAGAAAGTTATTCCCAAGTGCTTCAGCTTGAGCAGCTTGCGCATCACTGAGGATTTTCAACGATGCAGCAGTACCTTCTGCATCCATAATCTGTTCACTTTTTGCCAAAACAGATTTTGGAGGATACACCCGCTGAAATACATATTTCTCGATGACGATTCCCAAATCCGCCGCATCTTGCCTTAAAATCCGTTCACTCAATTCGTACAGCTGATTTTTACCATCAGTTGAATCAAAAGGATTAATGTCTTTCATTTGATTCAACGCCTGTGTTAAAGCACCTTCAGCCAATGAAATTAGCGCATCGATGATGTTTCCTTTATATTTCAAATACAATGCGATCGGATCTAAAATCTGAAAGAAGATCTGGAGGTCGATACGAAACAACATATTCGTAATACCGATGACCGCCATATCTGTTATCGGAATTTTCGCTTCCTGTACACGAGTATCATCAACCCTGTATTCTTCCCAAGGCCAAATATGATGAAAACCCGGCTCTACAATTCGGATAAGCTTCCCGAAACGAAAAATGCCGCCTCGCTCTGTCGCATTGACAGAAAACCAGTTTTTTGGATATACCAGAGCAAAAAGATACAACAATGGTATACCACATAAGATATAAGTGATCATGGACGCCAACCTTTCCGACTTCTTGTTGTTGATTGAATTGGAACGACTAGTCTTTGTGTCTCTTCAATTGGTGTTTCGTTATTTGTATCTCGGATACCTAACTCGTTTCTAATCTGTTGCGCCGCTTCTTCTGCGGAAATCGCATTTTTATTTTGCGCGGCAACAATACTTTGAAGAAATTCTGCTTTTGCTGTGGTTATTTTTGCATGCGCCAAATCCGCCAATGCATTTTGAAAATCAGCCAAATTGAGATATGCTCCGGATCGAACAGGAAGTCCGAATTCCGCCAACAATTCATGCTTTACCGACAGATTCTCCAAGCCGGAAGGCATAGATTGTTCTTCCTCAAAAGATTCAGATTCTTCTTTCGGATGATCTCGGCGATGATTGCTAAAAACAATAAGCGTTAGGATAACAATCCATAACACCGCCGGCACAAGGGCAAACCACGACGATTTACCTAAGTAAATTAACTCCGTAATGGTTGCAAAAGACAAAAGCGCCAGATTAAACAGGCTAAGCAGCACTCTTTCCGCGTACGCGGCACTTTTTTTCCAAAAGCCTTCTTTATTTTCCGGCTTTACACGCGTGAGCGCTACAAGCGTCACCAACCACCAAACGAAAGATTCGATTGCCCATGGATGAAGTTTTGGTAATTGTTTATTCACCCAATAGCTTCCAAATGCCGTCAGAACAAAAAAGAAACACAACCACAAAATTTTGAGAAACCACGCGTTCTTTTCGTTGAACGATTTTTGTTCCATTTCTCTTCTCCTCAAGGTGACACAAATTAATGGCGTTGTTGTTCCTGCGGGTGAACTTCTTTGCTGATAGTAACTCTACTTTCACCTTTCGCAGAACCTCCAAATGGGTCTTGAACCGACACTGAATTCGTGATGACAACAGCCGTATTTTGGCCCCCTTTTCCAGATTTATTTTGAAAAACTCCTTGAATTGCAGCTTGAAGCGCATCAAATACAGTTGTTACTTTCGAGCTAGAGTTGGCTTTCATTTAGTTCTCCTTGTCATCGTTCTCATCGTCTATTTTATGGGAATCTTGCTCAGTTATTTCAGGACGTTGCGGTTTAACACCTAAAAATTCAGAACTTGATTTCTCAAGCACTTCTCTCAGTGTTTTTGCCATAACACCTAACTCTGGTACAACATTTGCCAATGGATTATCCATCTCGTCTGCTCCTCTACGAATAATATTCTTCATTCACTTGTAAAAGATCTAAAAACTAGGCTATTCGTCAAATCATGAACATTTCCACGATCCGCAAATAACGTAGTCATTAACAAAGATGAGACTTGCTCCATCTTTGGATTTTTCGGTCGTAATGAACCAAAAAACACCCTAAAAACGGGTAAACCCGCTTCAGACCAATATCCTATAACATTTAGCCTCCTAAGTCAACGTACTTGTTGCCTATGATATACTAAAATCCGTATGCAAAAAATCAGTACTATCACCGACAAATGTATCCATATCGGCTACGCGCTCCTTGCACTTTTAGTCCCGCTTCTCCTTACCCCAGTCAACTATGAACTTTTTGAATACAATAAGATGATGGCGGTGTACGGAATAACTGCAGTAATCGTTGGTGCGTGGGTGAGTAAAATGATTGTTCAGAAACGCATTTTTATAACGAAAACACCGTTTGATATTCCAATCATTTTATTCGTTCTTTCACAACTTGTGAGTACCCTGTTTTCCATAGACCCGCACGTTTCCTGGTTCGGCTATTATTCACGGTTTAATGGTGGCATGCTGTCTATTTTCTGTTATACACTGCTCTTTTATGCCTTTACCTCAAATGTCGAAAAAACTGCCCTCCCAAAACTGGGCAAATTTCTTTTCAGCACTGCAGTTGTTGTCTCACTCTACGGCGTCCTAGAGCATTTTGGTATTGATAAACATCTGTGGGTGCAGGATGTGCAGGCACGCATATTTTCCACACTTGGTCAACCAAATTGGCTTGCAGCCTATGTCGTGGCACTGATCCCCATCACACTCAGCATCGCGTATGCCAGGAAGTCCCATTGGCCGAATACGATCGTACCGATTGCAGTCACACTCCTCTATTTCATCACCCTGTTATATACAAGGTCACGCTCGGGATTGATCGCATTCCTTGTCATTGATCTGCTGTTTTGGATGGGTTCCTATTTCCTGTTCCGACAAACACAGGAAGAGAAAAAAATCACAATGAAACAACGTATTGCACCGATACTGGCATTTCATCTTATACTCGGCATATTTTTCTTCTTTACCGGAACAAATAATCCGACCATCGACAGATATACAACATTTGCTGGGATACAACAACAACTCACCGCGTCAAACGCGGCTTCGCATGCCACAGATACTGCAATAGTAGCGGAAACCATACCAATAGGCCCAGTCCTTGAAACTGGCGGTACAGAATCTGGAGTTATTCGAAAATATGTTTGGCAAGGGGCTATCAATGCGTGGAACAGCTCGCGAAAAACTCAACTCATCGGCACCGGAACGGAAACATTCGCATTTGCCTTTTACCAAAACAAACCCGTCGGACATAACCTGACCAGTGAATGGGATTTTTTATATAACAAAGCACACAACGAATATCTCAATTATCTTGCAACCACTGGAATATTTGGACTTGGCGCATATCTTTCATTTCTCATGACAGTACTCATCTGGAGTCTCAACCAAATACGGAAACACAAAGACCAAACGCTCCTTGTTTGGGGCATACTGCTCGGCTGGCTGTCTATCCTCATCACAAACTTTTTCGGATTTTCTGTTGTTGTCACACAACTCTTATTGTTCCTTATGCCGGGAGCGTTGTTTGTAACAATAAAAAAAGATATGCATATGCGGGAACAAAAATTAACGCTTACCGACCCCTTGCAACGGGTCTTTCTCGGCACAGTGAGTATTGCCGCGACTGCCATCATCGGATTTCTCGTCCTGACATGGATTGCGGATAAAACATTTGCAACCGGCTACAGACTTGCACATCAAGGACAATATGCGTCCTCGTATCGTCCGCTCCAAACAGCCATAGCGTTAAATCCAAACGAACCGCTTTACCACGATGAATATGCGAGTGTGTTGGCATCTCTTTCTGTTGCGGCAATGGATAATCAGGATGCAACACTTGCATCCACGCTTGCAGCATATGCCCTTGCTGAAAATAACGCAGCTATCGCCATTTCGCCGAATAATGTTAATTATTGGAAATCACAAACGAAAATCTACTATGCACTCACCGCTTTTGATGAAACGCTTGTCACTGCAGCCATACAGGCACTGACAAAAGCTGAACGCTTATCCCCTGCGGATCCAAAAATTGCATACAATCTTGCTATTCTTTCCGGACGCACCAACGATGCAGACAAAGCTATACACTATCTGAAACACGCAATTGATTTAAAACCCAATTACCGGGATGCCTACTACGCGCTGTTTATTTTTTATACGGAAACCAAACAAACCGATCTGGCGCGTACAACCATCACTACGTATCTCACCACCGTTGACAGCCAAGACGAGGAATTCAAAAAACTGGTAGAATAACGCTATGCGACCAATTGTTCATATACCACAACCCGTCCTGTCAAGACCTGCCAAAAAAATAACAGTCTTTGACAAAAAACTGCAGGCAATTGTGAGTGACATGAAGAAAACGCTCCTTTCTGCCAGAAACCCCAAGGGTGTCGGACTCGCCGCTCCACAGGTAGGACTCGGTCTACAACTGTTTCTTATCCATCCGTCAGTAAAAGACCCGATTACTGTGTTTATTAATCCAGAAATTATACACAAAGAGCCGCTTGCCGAAACAACAAAAAAATCAGAACATCTGGAAGGATGTCTTTCGATTCCAAACATTTGGGGAGACGTTAAACGTGCTCCGTCACTCACCATTAAATATCAGGATGAAGAAGGCAAGCATCATGAAGAAACAATCACCGGATTTCCCGCAGTGATCATTCAGCATGAATATGATCATATACAAGGAGTCCTCTTCACCCAGCGGGTACTCGAGCAAAAAAATAAGCTGTATCAAAATGCCAAAGACGAAAACGGGAAAGAGATATTAGAAGAAATCAGCATATGAACATCATTTTTTTCGGCTCTACGGAAGATTCTGTCATTGTCGCACGTACACTCCATGGAAAATATCCGCTTTCTGCTGTGGTTACACAACCGGAAAAACCGGTGGGGCGCGACAAAATAATCACAAAAACACCGCTCGCACTCTGGGCAATAGAACAAAAATTGCCATGCCTCACATTTGTGGCGGATGAAGAACAAGGATGGAAATATAAAAATGACGATGATGTCACGAATAGTCTTGCAACATTTAAGCCGGATCTGTTTGTCACCGCCTGTTACGGACAAAAACTGCCAAGTGCAGCGCTCAAGCTGCCGAAACATGGAAGTATCAATTTACACCCTTCCCTGCTTCCAAGATGGCGCGGTGCAGATCCTGTTCCATGGACGATCATTGCGGGAGATGCCCAGACAGGAGTCACCATTTCCATCATTACCGATAGCTTTGACAGCGGCGACATTGTCGCGCAAAAAAAAATCCCTATAACAGAACATGATCTGCCTGATCCGCTCAGAACCAAATTATTTACCATTGGTGCGCAACTTCTGCTTGAAACGCTACCTACCTATTTCAAAGGAAACAGTGAACTTATCCTGCAAAAAAAAGAAGACGTCCTTGTTGCACGAAAATTGACGAGGACTGATGGATTTGTTCCATTTCCACTTATAACAATTGCAATTGCAGGCACCGACGCAACCCGTGAAAAACGGCTTGGCACAGTACTGCAAGAAATTACAGAACCACTCCCAGAGGCTCTGCTTCGCCTTCTCAGGGCTCTTTCTCCTTGGCCGGGCATTTGGACAACAGTAATCGTCGACAATCAAGAAAAGCGGCTTAAATTATTAGACTATGCAGTCCGAGATGGAAAACTTTCCATCAAAACTGTTCAACTGGAAGGAAAAAATCCCGTTGACTGGGAAACTTTCCAAACCGCCTACCTCCACAGGGTCTGACCCTGTCAGGGTCTGACCCTCAAACGGATTTCACGCTTGTTTAATCACAATAATTAGTTTTTAGAAAGTATTAACAATCCAAACAAAATCAAAACGCTACCTTAATAAGGTAAACTATACGTAGTCACCGTGAAATAGTAACGAAGAGGAATAAAAATCAAAAACTAAAAATAAACAGAATTACTATTCTTGTTTTGCTTCACAAAAAAACGCAAGACAGCCATTTGTATCCCGTTTGAACGTCCAGCCGCCTGCGCAATCCTCTGCTCTCGGCGTAGTAAGTGTAGGACAGGTTAACCCTGCTTTGCTTCGAAGATCAAAACTAACTTTATTCATTTGAGTAAGTACAACAACAAGGAGAATAAACGCGAGTGTCAAAAATAAAATAAAATTCCACGACGAAAGGTCAAACATTTTTTTCTGAGGTTTGTTTGTTACTGTTCGACGTGTTTTTTTTGCCATATGAAATCTCCTTACAACCAGAGTACGGAGTTTTCATATACCTGTCAATATGGAGTTTACGAAAAATGTGGGTCAGACCCTACCCACCTTACTTAGAAGCCGTCTTTTCAAGCCGTTTCTTTTCATCAAACTTGGATCGTTTGATGCATTTTGTACATGCACGAACCTGTTTCATAACACCGTCAATAGAAATGGTAACGACATGTAAATTTGGCGCAAATGAACGAAGGGTTGTTTGTGCACGTTTCTTCCACTGACCTCCGGCCACACCAGTATGATGGGTATGTTGCCGTCCGGCGTGTGTTTTTTTCTCGCAAAGATCACATGTGTATGCCATAATTTGGAACCTCTCAAACAATGCGTTATACTATACCACATGCTGCTATCCCACTTCAATAACCTAACAGAATTCCTTGGTATCATCATTGCATTCGTGTTTGCGCTGACTATCCATGAGTTTGCCCACGCATGGGTTTCTGACCGTTTAGGCGATCCAACCGCACGCCTTATGGGAAGACTCACACTCAATCCAAAAGCACATCTTGATCCGATAGGAACCCTCATGATTTTATTTGCATCATTTGGTTGGGCAAAGCCAGTCCCCTTTGATCCGTTTAATCTCAAAAATCCGCGCCGCGACACCATGCTCATCTCACTCGCAGGTCCGGTTGCCAATCTCCTTGGCGCTAGCATAAGTGCAATACTGTTACGATTGTTTCTTCTTATTCCAACATCGTCTTCCCTGATGCTGGAAGGGATTGTCACATTTCTTGTTACCGTACTTATGATGTTTGTTATCCTCAATGTGAACCTCGCCATTTTTAATCTGATTCCTATTCACCCCTTAGACGGATTTAAAATTGTAGAAGGCATTCTGCCGGAACGGGAAAGCAAACAATGGGCATCACTCCAAGGTTTAGGCATCTTCATGATTATCCTTTTTGTCTTCCCTCTCTTTGGCGGGACGTCACCGGTACTGCGGTTCATCAGTCCCATCGTCACAAGTATCATCACTTTTCTGCTTCCATAATAGCGCATCATTTGCTATACTCGCCTCATGAAAGCCTACTTCACCGCATCCATCGTCGGGAAAAAATATCATCTTGCACACTACAAACGCATCATTGAACTCTTCCGCGAAAATGGTGTGGAAGTGGCAGCAGACCATATTCTCGACACCACAGAAGAACAAATCCATTTCGAAACCCGAGACGAACGGCTCAAAATGCAGAAAAAATTCGAAGATTGGATTAATGAAGCGGATTTTGTCGTCGTTGAAGCGTCGTTCCCAAGCATTTCCGTAGGCTATGAAATCGCTCTTGCCATCCACCGAGGTAAACCCGTGTTAGTCCTCTACAGCGAAGGAGATCCTCCATCACTCATCATCAACAATGAAGAAGAAAAACTTATCGTCGAAAAATACACAAAAGAAAATTTACCGGAAACAATCCGCGATTTCATCAATTATTTCCGCGGGGAAAGCGATATAAGATTCACGTTTTTCATCACCTCAAAAATAGCCTCATTTTTGGCAAAACAGGCAAAGAAAAATAAAGTACCAAAATCGGTATATCTTCGCTATCTCATCATGCAGGATATGCGAAAAGAGAAGTAAATCAATTCACAATCGTCGTTCCTACAAACGACTTGTTATCAAGCGCCCGCTCCAAATTATCCAAGTCTTTTCCATTAAGAATTTTTACAGTCAAATCCATCTCACCCGCAAGTCGCGCTGCAATCGGATCAAACGGTAAGGTGAGTCCTGGCGTCCATGTGTCTCCTGCAAGCGCACAATAGTTTTTCCACGTCATGGTATCCGTTGGTTTTGCATCTGTACCTGTTTTCGAATCTTTCGTATATACCATATCACTAGTTGTCATATTGATTATATGTTTTATACCGTAGTCCTGACACAACGTGACTGCGCAATAATCTATGCTCCAGCCTGGTTTCCAACCAGATGCAATCGTAACAGACTGCGTGGTTTTTAGAATAATTTCGTAATGCTTGATAAGCCGAGGGTTAGCAATATCTTTAAATATTGCTCGAACCAGCTGCGCATTCAGTCTCGTCGCATGAATACCCAACCAATCAAGATCAGCTTCCGTTATATTTCCGTGCACCTCTTTAGCCACGTCGCGGTATTGTCGCATGACTGCCCCGCCTCCGACTGTTATAAAAAATCTCCGATTTTTTTCGGAGACTTGTTTTCGGATAAACGCGTTAAACGCGGATAAAAACTGTGTATCAATCCGCTCATTTGGTATTACCAGCGCGCCGCCCAGTGAGATGACAAATGTATTCTCGTGTGCCATAGTCGTTGTACTCTGTACAACATTTAAACACAAACAGACACGGAAACGCAAGAAAACGAAAAATAGCCTCGCTGATGCATATCCGTGATGCAGTGACGATCCGGCGCCTCATCTGTATACTCGTTTCATGAAAGGGAAAAATTTTCTTTATACGTTGTGGAAAACAAACCGTCGATTCTGGACGGAATTATTGCCGCACGCATGGAACAAAACGCCGCTGGACGGCAAACTGGCGTGGATTATGATTATCACGTATACACTCTGCGTACTCACCCTCATTGAAATGCTTGTATTAAAATAGCTCCACATACCTTCCCCGAGCAAAGCAAATGAAGTATGATACATGTGGCAACGCAAGAAAAAGCACGCTCATTTTTGTATGAGAAAACATCTGGCAGCAGCTATTCAACGAATAGATACAAAAATTCGTTCCGTATCCAATGAAGAAAAAATAGTGGTTATACTATTCGCGCTTCTTTTTTTTACTGTCTTCTTAGGAGACGGGAAACAACAGACTGTTGATGTCTACATATCGGGATATGTACTGTTTCTCGGTGTGTACTGGTGCTTCCTCACCGAACACAAACAAAACACACTGCCAAAACCTCTCTTATGGATGTGGTGGGGCATTATCATATATGCACTGATCAGGTCTCTCTTTTCTGACAGTGTCGCCTATTCCATCTATGCGACAAACAGATACATCATAGGATTTTTTATATTTTATTTCTTTTACGCAATAGCGAATAAAAAAATACTTGCCTATTGTTATTACGGAATTATTTTTTTGGCTACAGCTTCTGTATGCGCATCACTCGTTGTAAACCTGTTTCCGCAGTTTAGCTCGTTGCTTCCGGATATGAATATGCTGTTTCCGCATTACGGACATAATTATCTTGCCCATCTCCTAATTTTTCTGATCCCCATCGTGTTGCACAACGCTATACGTCAAAAGAAATGGCAAAGTTACGCAGTCTTTTTTTGCACCATGATCGTACTGGTAGCCACGTTTGCGAGAGGCGCATGGGTACTCATTGCAGGATATAGTGTGTATATAGCGATAGCCCAAAGAAAACTTCTCCTAAAAAAGCACAAGCTGTTCTTTGCAGGAGTTGCCATGGTATTCTGTGTGTTATTTATCAGTTTATTTCATTTCACCGGTCCAAATATATTTAAAACTGACAGCACAAAACAACTCGTAAAACAGTTTATTACGAAAGAAACCCCGATACAAAATCGTATGGAGTACTGGAAACAATCTTTGCTTGCCATACAGGAACGCCCAATCGCAGGCAGTGGTCCGGGAACTTTTTTTCTTCAATCCCAACGACTACAGAGACTTCCGCAGGTTTATTCATTATTCGCACACAGTTTTCCTTTGCAAACACTGGTTGAGTTCGGCATCCTAGGTGCATTTGGCATCTTCACTCTCCTCTACCTGCTCTTTTACCAAAGCATACACAATCTGAAGTCTTTAGATACCGAAACAAAAAAATATGCAGTGCCGCTTCTTGAAGGAGGAATACTAACAGGACTATACAGCATCTATGAATTTAATTTAGACTTTATTGTCATTTGGATACTGTTCTTGGCAGTGCTCGGCGTCTGTCTTGGTGTAAAAAACAAACAGACCAAAAACACACACCATACGCCGCTCCTCGTTCACGTCGTACTTCTGTGTCTTCTGGTGTTTTATGGCCTGTCACTCAGTGGATTAATCTTGCAATTTATGTCTAAACAAACTGCCGCACTCTCTGTTATGCCGTTTCACACCCAATTAGCCACGGATTATATCCAAAAACAACAACTACACGGGGCGCTCATGACCAACCATCAAATCCAGATGTTGTCCTTTTTCCACAAAAACGACCACCAGATCATTGACGCAATCCTAAAAACAAATGGAGCTACATTGTCCGTTGCAGAAAAACACAGCATATATACAAAATTAATTGCACTCTATCCAAAAAATGAGCAGTATCACGTACAATACATTGATTTTCTGATTCTTCAACAAAACTACCAAAAGGCAGGGATGCAATTTGAGGCGTATAGTCTGCAATTTCTTCCTCCGATGTATAGAGATGCCATCCTTCACGCGGGCCCACTTGAAGAAAACGAAGTCAGGGAGGTCACATCAATGACAAGTGACCTCATTAATAACGATATGAATCATGAAAAACGCATGTCACGGCTTTATTATATTGCAGGCCTTGCAAGCATCACGACATTTCCCAACCGAACAAAACTGTTCTGGGAACTTGCAAAACAATTAGATTCCGGATTAAGTTACTATTACATCGAACTGGCAAGCCTCAAAAAAAACATATTGCATGACACTGATGCGGCAAAACAAGAACTGATACAATGCAAAGCAAATACATCCGCGTCTCAACACTGCGCTGATGTAGAACAAAAAGGAATACCGGATGTTGGCTCACTCAAACAGGCCATTCTTAATTTTCCCTAAACAACACATGAAACGCGTTGCTTTTATCGGTCAAAAAGGAATCCCTGCCGAATTTACCGGCACATCGGGCGTGGAATTCTACGTTGAACAAAAAGCAAAGCGCTTAGTTCGGCTTGGAGTTAGCGTTACCTGTTATGTGCGGTCTTGGGCCACCCCAAGGGCAAAAAAAACGTACCAAGGAATACAGCTTATCCATATTCCGACCATTAAAACCAAACATTTTGACGCGTTTGTACACTCACTGCTCTCATCCATACATGTTTGTTTTACGTCTGTTGATACTGTCTGGTATCAGGCTACGGGACCGGCGTTTTTCTCCTTAATCCCGAAACTGTTTGGAAAAAAAATATTCGTCACCATCCATGCGCTGGACTGGAAACGAGACAAATGGGGATGGACTGCACGCCTCTTATTGCGGATGGCAGAACATACAGTAACTCACCTTACCAATACGTTGTTTGTTGTCTCTGAAGATCTCAAAACCTATTTCCGTACAACCTACAAAAAAGAAACAACCATCGACCGTGTCACTTTCCAACCATATAAAAAAATCACTCCGGACATCATCGCAAAAAAATACGATGTGCACGGCAACGACTACATTCTCTATCTTGGCCGCTTTGTGCCTGAGAAACGCATTGAGTGGCTCATAGAGGCCTATGCCAAGCTTCAACCAAAAAATGTAAAACTGATACTTGCAGGAGGTGAAAGCAATTCCAAACAATATTATGCATTCCTCCAAAAACTGACAAAAAATAATACAAACATCCTGTTTACCGGCTACGTGTTTGGGAAAGAAAAGCAAGAACTGCTCACCAACTGCCGTCTTTTTGTACTTCCCTCTGCAGTTGAAGGAGATCCTATTGTCATCAAGGAATTGCACAACAACACATACGTATTAATGTCTAACGAGCTAAAAAAAACTATCCGCAACAAGAAGCACATCTTCACATTTGATACTGCCGAGAAGCAGGATTTCTTCAAAAAACTCAAGGCTAAAATACAATAAGCCGCACTAGATTACTTACGAATCAGATACACAATCGCCTCTTCATCAGCGTATATCCTCGTTATATAAAAAAGAAACGAATAAGATACAGATATAGCTTGTGCATAGTCCTGTTCACTCAGTCTGGATTCTTGCATGGAAATATCATGCAATAGTGAGACGCTGTTCATCCGTGCCTCTTTGCAATTAGCTCTATACCAGAGATAATCTTTGTGAATCACAATGACTTGTATATCCTTTTCTACGAGCTCTTGTATTGCTGATACGTAATCTTCAGCGGATATCTTTGTAACTTCCGCCCCACACCGAAGTAGCGTAACAAAGTTATTTTGCCGAATAAATGCCGAAGACGCTTCAGTTTCACCCATCCAATGAAAATATCCGCTTACGATCTTTTTTTTATACGCGAACGGCTCGAGATTATATCGCACACCTTCCCAATAATCAGGATCCTCAAATAATACCGGCACATCTAACACTGCCTTCCCCGGCAGTCGCCCAACAACCTCTTCGTACTGATACTGTTTTACTGTAAAGGTTTGTGGAATAGTTAAACGTTCAAATACGACAAACGCGAGAATACATCCGATCAAAACTTTTTTTGTTGAATAGGCGGTAAGGTATCGCACAATGATAATGGTGCTCATGAAGTAGTACAAAAGAAAATAGCGATCCGTTTCCATAATATATTTCAATGGAAAGAGAAAGTATAAAGAACGCAAGATAGATGGCCAATGTTCTGGCCCCAAAGTTAAACAAAAAAATACGATAAAATTCAACAAAACAACCAGATCTTTTTTTGCACGGATGAAAAAAACTGCAAAAATAAAGAGCAGTAATTCTACATAGCCCCAAAAAGTTGCAGCTCCGATATGCTGCAACGATTCTTTAATGTTCGTTGACACTGGAACAATTGAATAAAACAACGAACTGAAATAGGATGTTGTAAATAGCGAAGGCAGAACATCTGAAAAAAGTGGAATACTTCGTCCAATTATTTCCTTGTGATAATTGCCGGCCCAATCCCCGCCTCTTGCTATATAGGAAACGTGGGAAGGAAACAAAAAAATAAACAAGAAAATAAACAGAAAAAAAATACACAAAAGCTTAACACCATGTACCTCTTTCCATGTCCTTCGCAAGATTTCCCGTACGGCTTGCGGATATAAAAGAATACCAATAATACTAATAATGGAAAAACCGACAAATACAATCGCTCCTGTTTGTAGCGAAGACACGGCAGCCAATAAAAATCCAAGTAATATACTGGCTAATGACGCTGGCGATATACGTTTCTCACGAATACTTCCAACGATACCGATACCTATAACAGGTATGCTGTAGAGCTGCATAAGATTTATATGACCAGCTATTTTAGTTAAGGGATAATACGACAATCCATAGATAACCGCTCCAAGCAGTCCCAATAATCGAGATTTTGCCAGTAATGTAAAAAACACATAGCTTGTTATACAGTTTGCTAAAAGTATACCTACAATAAGTGAATTAAACACAATAACATCATTGTTTATCAGTAAACTGCCGAAAGCACCTAAAACGACAAACAGCCTCTGATCAGAACCAAAATCAAAAGAAAAACCATCTGGATAACGAAAGGTATTGGTATGGGCAAGAGGAAATTTCAGATCTTGCAGATTTTCTTTGGCCAAATGAAGATACGAAAGCATTTCTACACTATCACCGCCGTCCCCGATATATGCTGTTGTAAAAGTAGGAAAAACGGGGGCAACAGAACAAACAACAACAATGAATAAAAAGAAATATGGGAAACATCGTTGTACTAGTCTAGAAATACGTTCCATGTAGTTTTTCCAAAAAATCCAATATACTATCAGTATACGGTTTTTCCAAATAGATAAGAACATGAAGAAATCTTCTCTGCTTTTCATTGGTATTGTGTTACTGCTCCAGATACCTCTTGTCCTCCCGTTGTTCCACAATGGTTTTTATTACAGCCAAGACGATTTTGCGATACAAAGAGTCACGGAATATTATGTTTCATTTATCAATGGAGATTTCCCAGCTCGATGGTCCAGTAATCTCTTGTCAGGGTATGGATACCCGTTGTTCACATTTTATTCTCCAATGGTATATATACTAGGCGCCCTGCTTGTAAGAATCGGATTAACACCCACACTTGCAGTCAAACTGCTCTACTTCACCGCTTTCCTCATTGGCCCTATCGGAATATATGTATATATGAAAAATCTAACAAAAAAGGTTCCCGCTTTTATGAGCGCGGTCATCTTCTCTTTTGCCCCCTATAGAGCAACTGATGCATATGTTCGCGGAAATATATCTGAATTTGCCGCATTTTCTTTGCTACCGTGGATTATGTACGCGAACTTCAAACAGCGACAGCAAAGCACGTCACGTTGGGCCATCATGCACGGAGTACTGTTGGGAATACTCATTGCAACTCATCACATCTCAGCAATTATTTATGGCGTATTTTTTGTTCTCTATACCATGTTTCTTCTTACCATCACACCGCAGGGAAAAATGCAGTATA
This sequence comes from Microgenomates group bacterium, assembly GCA_049287205.1. GTDB lineage: Bacteria > Patescibacteriota > Microgenomatia > UBA10105 > UBA927 > CAIJMI01. The sequence goes on along the minus strand of JBAQFJ010000001.1, from coordinate 167,051 downwards.
TAAAATCGCTCTGTGCGTCTCTTGGCATTGCCGTATCGCTTTCCTGTTTTTATTGGCTTCCGGCACTTGTGGAATCAAAATATCTACGCATAGGAAACTTATTGCAGTTCAACTTAGATATTTTCTTACTAAAACTGAATGAACTATGGCATTCCCATTGGGGATATGGCGGCATAACGTTTGCTGATCCTATGTCTTTGCAGGTAGGAAAAACGCTGCTTGTCCTTTCCATACTGACTGTTATATTGAATGTTTTTATCAAATCATCAGAAAAATACAAAATTGCGTTCTGGACGATAACTTTTCTCCTGTTTACGTATATGGAAACGGTATATAGCGCGTCTGTGTGGTCTTCAATACCGCTGCTGCATCTGATAAGAATTCCATGGCGATTTCATATGATCACCACCATTATCGGATCAATTTTATCCGGTTATTTTATATATTTTCTTACTAAATGGATCAAAACAACTACAGTGTCAACATATGGTATGTTTCTGTGTATATGTAGTATATGTATGCTAACGATTGCGTTAAACACAGGATTTTTTAAACCCAACGGGTACTACGAAAACTACACACAACATGAAACAACCACCTGGGATGACGAGTATCTTCCAATATGGGTAAAAGAAAAACCAACAGGAAGTCAGAAAGAAAAAATACATATAGTAGAGGGAGATGGGTATATCGACAACGTCGAATGGAAATATAATCATATAGAATTTGCGACAGAACTTGAAAATCCAAGCGAAATCGAAATCACGCACGTATATTATCCCGGTTGGCTAGCAACCGTAGACAATCAAAAAATTTCAATACAATATGATAATCAAGGCGGTCTGATGCATGTGAATATTCCACAAGGATATCATGTTGTACACATGGCCTTTAAAAAAACACCAAGCCGAATTTTTTCTGAACTCGTTTCTCTCGTGTGTATACTGTATCTCCTATACTTTACCGTCAAATCTTTCTTAAACGGGGTTCTTGTAAAGAGATCATGATCTTTCGGTGAATCCGGTCAATGCATGACAGGTATATGTAATGGTTTATTTGACAATGGTATATAGCATTCCTTTTGAGTCGTCAGGTAAGTCATATGTTACAACGGGCCAATTCGGCCGGAAAGTCTGAAGATATTCATTGATACGCACGGTTGTATCATGATCTATTAACACACCCATGTCACCGCCTGACTTAGTAAAAACATAATCAAACCCGGAGCCCTGAAAATCATACTGTTCCAATGCAGCAAAATCTAGTTGTGGATTCATCGGATCATACAGATAGAGCGCCTGTACAGCGATCAGGGGAATATAATGTTTATCCGCATAATATTGAAACGTGACGTGATTCAGATATTTATAATCACTCAATACTAAAAGCGTTTTGGAAGTGGAAAGGTTTGAAAAATTATCAGTAATAATCTGTTCTGATGGCCACAGAACTGGTTCAAAAGAGTGATCAATGCCCGCGAGTATTGGTACGCGGTATGAACTAATCTGTATATCAACTGTTTTTTTTGCCGGAAATGTCAGATAGGCAAACACAAAATTAACCAATAGTGACACCGAAAATACAGTAATTAAAAAATATTTTATCCTTCCATTTTTTATTTCAGTACAAAATGCAAAAAATGAGACGAGTACAAAAGGATATATATAGGCAATATATTTGGGAGTTTTATCCTGAAGTATCGTCTGAAAAACCAGAACGCAAACAATGCTTCCCAGTATATAGTAAACGGGTTTACTCAACCGTTTGCCAAGCGCGTAAAAAGCGCTAATGACAAAACAGATAAGCGGAACGATGCCTATTCCGGTAAATCCAATGGCTGCCTTTGGATAATACAACAGCGTGCGCCAGGTAAATCCAACAGGAAGATTCCACGCCCGAACTGCGATATTTTCCGGATTGGAAAAAAAAGTGTAGGACTCTTGGATCAGCTGCCAATGTGGAATATACCAAAATAAAGACGGTATACTTATAAAGAAAACGAGAAGCACATTTTCTATAACTCTACTTTTTGTTTCTGCCTTACGTAGCGAATCGATGACATACCAAAAAAAAGGCACCGCGGCAATAACAAATGTCCATCGGGTCAATATATTTGCAAGTACTGTCAGTCCAAATATAACACTGAATTTTCTGTTTTGGAAGTAATTGGATTTCAATAAAAACAAAAACGACAAAACAAAAAGCGTTACACTCATAAAATCAGTTAATGCGTCGCTATAAAGCCAAACAATACAGGGAACACACAGTGAAAGAATGGAAACGAGTGCCGCCTCTAACGACCCTACAACGATCCGCGCAAGTTTATAAAGAGAAAAACCAGATATATATATAAATAGAATCTGTATCAATATACCAATTGTCGGCTGCACACCAAATATCATATATCCGAATGCAACAAAGAGATGATACAACGGAGGATATATGGTCTGGGATTGCAAAATAGCAGTCACCAACTGTGCAACTCCACCCTCTTTCATTGCACTATAGAATTGATATGCGATAATCAGATGATGTGATTGATCCCACGCGGGCACATAAAATGACTGCTGCATCTTCAAAACAAGAATAATGACTATAGCAGAACAGCCAATACAGACCATTAAGATATACGGCAATTCACGTATACTACGGCGAGCAAAAACGTGACGTAAAGACATGCTGTATACAATGTTGCCGAATGTATTTTGCATAATCGCTTTCACATATTTTATCCCTTTCACGAAAAAATCGCCAAGCGACACAGCTGTTTTTGATACACCATGCACACGGGAAACAAATACATACGGAATTTCATGGATCGGGTATTCGTGCCGAACACAATAGGAAAGAAGTCGGATAAAATATTCGCCGTAATCCCCTTGCAACCGATAGTCCTCAAAAATTCGTTTTTTTATGAGAATGAATCCGCTCGTATAGTCGGTCACAGTTCTGTAGAGCAAGGTTCGTGCAATCCAGTTGATGATCCTACTCATTACCACGGCAGTTTTTTCCTTTCGATCGTCCCGCGCTCCACGAACATATCTGGAAGCAACAACAACATCGGATTTTTTCATCATCTGGAGCATCTTGGTAAAATATTTTGGCTGGTGGGATAAATCCGCATCAAGCCACCCGACAATTAACCCCCGTGCGTGGTCAATACCAAATTGTATGGCGCTCGTGAGACCCCTCGTGCGCATCCGCCGGAACACACGCACCTGTTTCATGTGGAGAGCACGGGCAACACGCCACGTTCCGTCCGGAGAATCATCATCAACAATAATAATTTCTGTTGATTGTCTGGGAAGCGCCAAAAAAATTTCCCGTATCAGAGGCTCGATATTTTCAGCTTCATTATACGTGGGAACAATAATAGAAACGTGTATATGGTTCATTTTTTCTGGGCAAGGATAAGTATAGAGCTGCCAACGGGCAATGCCATATGACGAAGCAAAACATTCTCAAATTTTTCCAGTCCAATCAAACACGCATTCAACCAAGAAGGCAGCACTGTTTCTGTGTCATGTGTTGATAATACATGATACCGCGTCAGCAGCCGTTCAACTAAAAATAATGGAAATGACAAAAAAAAGATATATGAACTGCGAAGAACCGTAAATCCTGCTAGGGTTGTCTTTTCAACCAATTCCTGTTTGGTGTAGCGATGCCGCGTTTGATTCAGCTCATCATGCGGAGCAAAAAATTGTTGAAATGCGCAGTCTGTTATAAGCACATAACCGCCTCGTTTCAGGACTCGGTAGCATTCCCGAAGCACATGGTTGTCAGAATGGATATGACGATGGTACAGAACATCAAACAGCGTCACGAGGTTAAATCGAGTCGCTTTGTAAGGAATGTGTTCTGCATTGCCAAGATATACCCGTTTCAATTGTCTTTTTTTGCTAAGTCTCACTGCATCTTTTGATGCATCAATGCCGGTCACTGTTCCATAATTGGCAAGGAGTTGCATGTTTCTTCCTGTTCCGCACCCGACATCAAGAATAGTAAGACGTGTCAAACGCCGCATGGAAGCAAGAAATGTCTGAATAAAATTCCGCTTTGCAACATACCACCAATAGGTATCTTCATACCTGTACATTTTTTCATATTCTTTCTTTTCCATAGTGTTACGTTCTTTTACGCGAGATTGGTAAGGAAAACGTTGTTTGCTGATACGTCCGTTCGATAATTCCCCGGAACAGCCAAAAGAAAATAACCATTGGCTGGGAGTTATTGAGCGGTGTAAATTGGTTGGCAAAGACGTAGAGCCATGAAGAAACGCTGAATGCTAAAAACAACAACTTTCTGTTCCCTTTCAACTTCTGCATAAGGCGCAAATCAATTCTCCCGAAGGTATATAAAAGGTACATGAGAACGATAAACCCGACAATGCCATTTTCCGCGAGCACCTGCATAAACCAGTTGTGAGGATACGCATACACATTTTGCAGCACTTTATAATACGGTTCGTACGTCCTTCCACCAAACGTTGTATAGGTAACCTGCACGTTGTCCTTGTAATTGCCAACGCCGACACCAAAAATTGGATATTCAGTAAACAATTCCCATGCCTGTCCGATCATAACAAAGCGCCGCCTAATACTGTCGTAATCCGCCTTTTTATCTTCCAAAAGAAACCGGTCGATAATCGTCGTTTTTCCCAAAGACACCGCAATAATCATATACACGCCAAACAGCAAAATAAAAAATCCTGCTGCATATGCGATCATTTTTTTGCTGACAAGAGAAAATATGGATGACAAATAGGCAAATGTGCCAACAACAAATGTTAAAAAACGATACCGGTACATCGTCAAATACACGGAAAATGACAGGAGTGTAATTTTTATAATCGGCATGAGCTTATTTCTCTCGGTAATCAGCATATACAACACAAACGGAACAAAAAATTCCAAATCGATAATGGATAATATGCGCCCCCGCTTCAAATCAAAATTAAAGACAATGTTTTCATACCGAGGATACAGACCGGAAATAAGCGCTACTCCTTGCTGCTGGAAAAAATTGATAAATAATACAATGGCTGATGGAAACAAGGTGGCATAGGAAAGAAGCGTCACAACGTCCTTTTGCAGGGATTCTTCCTCTATATAGGAGTACGCGATATAAAAAAACATCAATCCACCGATAATGAGCGATATGTCTTTCACAAAAAAATAGGTATTGGTCATGGTAAAACCGGAAATAAGCAGTGAAATAATGTACAAACAGATAGGGATAAAAGAGGCGGTGTGTACAATGTCAATTGACTTCGTCCGGACCATTTTGACAACAGTAAGCGCAATGAGAAACAGCCCGATGATTTTTGCATAACCGATCGTGGTATGACTGGATATGGACGCAATCGATAACGGGCCAAGAAAAACAAATGCAATCGAAAGCAATATGAGAATGCGCAACACTTTGTGTTTTTGTGATTGCCTGAAAACAAAAAAGAAAATCACAAGACTGAAAACACCAATAAACACAAGAGATAGTAGTGAGCTCGTTGCGGGTATATACCCTAATTCATATAAGGAACTTGTTGCTCCGGGATCATAGGGATAATCCTGAGGAACATCAGACCCATAGCTCGGATTGCCTTGTACTGCTGTATACGGTTCAATAACGCTTGGATCCTGCTGCTGAAGATATGCCAGTGTGTTCATTCATTTATCAAAGAATTTCATGGATTGCAGTAATGATTCCGCCGCTTACGTTATAACTGGGAAATTGTATCCATAACCCGTTTCCTAATTTGACGTATTGTTCTTCACGAAAAATAGTGTCAGACCCTCGCGGTTCAACGCGAATCTTGAGAGTAAGAATAAAATCTTGTTGGATTGGGCTTCCTGCTGCAAGCAATTGTCCAGTATACGTGTATGGCTCGCGTGGAGACGGAACAAATGTTTTATCGACAATCTCAGCAATGGTATTTACCCCATCTGTCATAACTTCTCCAATGGTAATTGCATCATATTCCCACGGCCATTTATCAAACATGCGGACGGTGACTGTTTTCCAAAGGAATGTTTTTTGAGGAATACTAGACCCTTCATGAATCTCTGTAACCATACCAGGGACAAGCACGTTGTTTAAGCTTAAATTGATCGGTCCTCCTATTTCAAGATTTTCACCCTTATACCGATATTTTCCTGTCTGTCTATTTTTTTTGGCAGCAAGCCGGACATACATATACAAATCTTTTGTTGAACCGCCTGCATCATAAATATTGAGGTCTAAGACTTCTGCTGTTGGTTTGTTCAAAGAGCTATATTCTTTGTCTCCAACATGAATTGAAGAAACAAGCCAATCGGGCGGCCGCGGTGTCACCCACCACCAATTACCAGGACTGCCTTTTACTCGAACAACAACAAAATCGGATTTGTCTGTGACTACTTTTGAAAGAACAAACATACCGAGTGCCACAATGCTAATTCCAAGAAGTACGACGATTGCAATTTTATTATATTTTTTTACTATTGTTGGAAGAAAATATTTTTTCATAAAATTTTGTGGCCTCAGTGTATCATAGGAAAAACATATAAACAATATACTATGAGGTCTTCTTCAAGCGCCTCCTATACACTTTGATATACTGCTCGGCAATATGTTTCTGTGTATAGATTTTTTTTGCCTGCCGGTGTGCACGCATTGCAATCGTTTTTGCCATCTCAGGATGCTGTAACACTCGGTGAATCACTGCAGCAAGTTCTGTGCTGTTTCCGGGAGATACAAGGAATCCATTCTGCTGTTTTATGAGTTCTGGAGTTCCTCCACGACTGGTACTCACCACAACGCACTTCCAAAACATGCCTTCAATAATTACCCTGCCGCACGGCTCCGGCCACACGGAAGGGACAACCACAACGATAGATCGCTGATAATAATGCTTCATCTGTTCAAAAGGTATTGCATGAAGAAAATGAATTTCATGCGGTAAATGCATGGATGCAACAATTTTTTGGTAGTACCCCACTTTCCCGCCGCCAATGGCATAAACGACCCGCGGATGACTGGCGGGTAATTTTTTCAGCGCGTGAATAAACACTTCCACTCCTTTGAATGATTCAAGACGTCCGGCATACAACACATCAATATCTTTCTTCACATCAGGCGCTGCTTTTTGGTATATCCAAGAATTTGGCAGACAATTGCCGATGACGTCTATGTGGATATCTGGAGAAATTTTTTTAATTTGTTTTGCTACAAATTCGCTCACACAAATTACATCGGTAAGATGTTGTATTGTTTTGTCTCTATATCGCTTCCGTATCCGATATGCAATTTCCAAATACAACTTTTGACCAATGGAAATTTTCCGTTTTTTCAAACACGCAAATCCTTGCTGATGATGGCAAAAAACCGGACACACGGAATTTCCGTACAGAAGCAGCCCGTTTGCGCAGATTAACCCATAATCCTGTACCGTCGCAATAAACACACTTGCCACCCTATCCCACCGTGCAAGCGCGACGATGCTGTCTAAATCCACAGCGTTAATAATATCGGCATGCTGAATGTGTGCTTCTTGTGCAAGCCGTTTTTGCAAACGATACGCATAATACGGCATCAAAAAACTTTTTAGCTGTTGGTGAAGCTGCAATTCGGGAATTTCATGTATTTCCACTCCTTCCTCCATACGCACGATGTTCTGCCCGCCCGTGTAAATAACTACCCTGTGACCAAGCAAAACAAACGCTTTTGCCAAAAGCACTGTCAACACTTCAATTCCCCCAATGGAATTGGGAATAATTGCTGATGATACTAAGACAATGTTCATACGTGTTTTTGTATACCGAGGTACACCTTTGCCGTTAATCTCGCTGTTCTTTCCCAACGAAACACACGCGCACGCGATATCCCCTTTTGTACAAACTGTTTTCTTTTTGCCGTGTTTTCAATGACTGATATAATTTTTTCTTTCCCTGAGGATACAGTATGAAGCGAAAAAAACACACCCGCATTTCCGACAAGCTCACGATGTGACGGAATATCCGAAACAACAACTGGGCACCCGCACGCCATCGCTTCAAGTACGGTCAGTCCAAATCCTTCCACAATGGAGGGGTGTACCAAACAAACAGCGGCCGCATATATCCTCGGCAAGTCTTCCCTTGGTACATAGGGAATGGTTCGTATATGGTCTCCTACATGCATGGTATCGATCAGGTTCTGCAAATCTTTTGTCCACGCTGATCCGACTTTCACCAGATACAACGCTGGATATTGTTTTCTCAGAGATGCAAACAACCGAACCAAATATTCCATGTTTTTATACTCGGCACAGCTACCGACATGCAACAAAAATGTCTTGGGAAAATCATATTTTTTCCTTATTTGGGATACCAAACGCGCACTGGTTGGACAAAATATGCGTTCAACACCTTCAGGAATAACCGTAATCTTCGCTTCCGGAATGGATAGTTTTTGCATTAATTCCTGTTTGGTATAGGCAGATACAGCAATAATATGTGCAGCTAGCCGTAGTGACCGTATTCTCCATAATTTCACTTGATGGCGTATCCAAGGAACGAATGACACACGATTCTCTTTTTGCCATAACGGAACGATCAAATCATGACAGGTAATGACTGTTTTTTTTCTGTCTAGGATATGCAAAAGATGTGCATTTGATTGATCAATAATGTGGTTGATGTCCCCCTGATGAAATGGAGCAAGTAGCGGATTAATACAATACCGAAAACAATACCGCATGAATTTATGCGGCTTTGAAAACAGAGAAGAAAATGGCTGCATCGCCGCATACCGAGTAACTACCACATCCGGAACACACTGCTTTACCTGCCACGCGAGATTATCTGTATAGACATCCATGCTTTTCCAACCGTCTTCTTGATAATCAGAAAATAAAGAAACACGCATCATACATTATATAAGTAGCCGCTTCTGACGAATTAATGATAGGCAGAGTAATCCCTCAATAAGCCATCCGATACCAAATGCTATCGCCATATGCATACCAGATATAGCGGGGACAGACAAAAACAATACCAATGTCGTTATGATAATACGGATACCAGTAAGAAGTAAATTTATTTTTGTCAGCCCTGCCATATCCAAAAGTTGTCTGTTATACCACACAAATAGAATGTAAATCATATATGCGGCAATAAAATACGGCACCATGGGAAGAGCTGCAAAATAGGAAGATCCGAAGAAAAGACTGGTACCTAAACGGCTTCCTAATAATAATACAACAGCAGATACTAACGATGTAATTATCAATAATAGAACAGTTTTTTTATACACCTCGCGTATGGAAACTCCTTGGCTAAACAGTGTAGAGATTACGGGAAAAAATACCGGAAGGATAATCTGCGGAAATATATTTACAAGTGACGCAATAGTAACAGCAAGTCCATAGAGACCAACCTCGTTGTCTCCACCATAATATTTCAGAATGGTTACATATAGGATGGTAGATGATGCGGTCATAATCTCCGACACACTTACTGGCCAAGTATAGTGAACAAATTCCTTTGAAATCCGAAAAGAAAAGGAAGAAAAAGGAATGTATGAACGGAACAGATACACACTGATTACGGCTGTTATGAGTATGGAGAGCGCATATGCATACAATGCTCCTGCAACCCCTGCATGAAAAACAAAAAGTCCAACAGAGATACAACTAAATGTAATAAGTGCCGTAAGTCCATCAATAAAATAACTCTTTTTTATTTGGAGTTGTCCTAATAATCCCGCTTTGATGCTAACAATCAGGAATGAAAACGGTATGGAACATACAAGCAGCCAAAGACTCGTGGTATACGCCGCCGCTGCAAGATACCCAGCAAAACGTTGTACACAAAGCATGAGACTTCCTGTAAGAACAACAGCAATGATACCCATGAGGATCATTGCGGATTGGATAATGTACGAACGCATCTGTTCCTGCTTTTTTCCGCCGTAATATGCGAGAAATCGCGTAATGCTCATCGGAATTCCAAGTGATGCAATAGCTACGAAAGACGTATATAGAGAAATGAAATAATAATAGGAACCGAATTCCTCAACCCCAAGACGTGCAACAATCAATTTCAGTCCCAGCTGCAAGGCTTTTGTGACAACAAGCACCAAAACGCCGCTGACAATGCCTGCGGCAAAATATTTTTTAATGGTCCTGTTCATATATGCGCAGTTATTGCACCTGTTAACGCTTCACGTGCCACTTTGAATAAATGATGCCGCATACTGGATTTGACGGTACATACCATAAAACAGTCATTACAACTGGCTACACGGGGTGCAAAATGTTGATTGGCCAGTATTGTAGGAAAGGATTGTTTTGTTATGTTCCCCATAATCCACGGCTTCATATGACATGTATAGACGTTGCCCACTGAATCCATATAAAAAAATCCGGATCCTGCATAACACGGAAGCACTCGCTTTCCAGTTTTTATATACGACAACAAACGGGAAACAAACCATCCACGGATAATTTCTTTCGGATTATATGACTGATAATGTGTTGCCGCGGCATGTTGTAGAATGCTATCTAGTTTTGCATTTCGTTTCGGCCGAAAATCCTCTTTCTTCTCGCCAAAATATATCGGCGAATTAGTGACAACTGTAAGAGAAAATTCATACCCCTGTTCTTTGCATAATTGTTGTATTTTGGGCAATTCATCAATATTCTGTTGCATCAGGGTAAAAGAAATGCCAATATCCTTCACTCCTAATGCTCTTACGGCGCGAAGCGTTTCCATACACTTTTCATATCCACCTGGAATTCCCCGGATTGTATCGTGTACCTTTCCTATTCCATCAAGAGAGACGCGAAATGCAAAATGCGGGTCAATAACGATAATCTGCCGCATATCCTCAATAATTTTATGTGTCATAAACCCATTGGTATTCAAAATTAAACGTGCCCGCGGCGCTGCAATTTTCATGTTGCGCACTATTTCTACAATATCTCGCCTTAAAAACGGTTCTCCTCCGGTAATATTTATATCGGTGAGGGTTGCAGGAAGTTTTAAATATTGATCAGGCGCAAGTTCATTTTGAATATGATTTTGCCAAATATTGCACATAGTACACCGTGCGTTACAGTTGAGGGTAATAGCGATAACTGCAGATTGAGGAATGATCATATGAACGTATGCATTGTATCAAACTTACGACACATAATGTTTCTGTAAAACTGTTTCTACATACCGACATTTTTTTGCAATAGAATTGTTTCTGGCAATCTGGCGCAACTGCAAAATTTGTTTTTTGGTAAACGATGTAGACAATAATCGTTTCAACTGATTTTTGCCTTCGGGAGCTGTATGAAATAAGGCAACATGTGGAACAAATACTGTAACTTCGGGTATTGCCGTACTTAACACCGGTTTTCCCATATAAAAATACTCTTGAATCTTCATAGGGGAACAAAACTTGTTAAACAAGAGGGAGATGTCATACGGAATAAACCCTACGTCACTCTGTCCGATATATGCGGGGATTTCTGTTTTTTGTTTCTTGCCAAGAAAATAACAATTCGGCATTGTTTTAAGCTTTGCAATTTCTTTAGAAAAATCCGTTTCCGTATGTCCGTCAAAAAAAGGATCCTCTCCTCCGATAAAGACATACGAATAGGAAGGGGTGATTGCAACAAGTTTTTTTATAAGAAAAAAATCCAGCCGGTTGTTAATAGTGCCGATAAATGTAATGCGTGGGTGTGGAATAACAGCAATGTCGCTTGGTTCCTGCCTGTTCCTCGGAGCGTCAAAAATATCCTTGCTGAACAGTCCTTCACCGGTTTGAACGATATGCGGGTGACTATGGACTTTTTGCGCATACAGTGTCTTAGAATTAACAAGAACCAAATCCGATTCTTTAAGAATTCGTTCCTCATATCGCTTCCACAATACCTGCCTCTGCGGATTTTCTGTAACAAACGCGTCAACGCAGTCATATATAGAAAAATAATGCGGACCAAAATACGTTGGAAATACCGCATATTGCAAAGAAAAAGACCAGTAGATTTTTTTCTTTCTCCTCATGGGTGAACACCAAATCCATAATCGCACGAGATATGCTGCTATACGGAAATTGATATGCCGTATAATCAAAAACCGTTGAAACGGCAAAATATACAACGGTTTATACACATACAGATGCGCGTTGATCTTCTGTATAAGCACTCTTGGGGCTCGGATATATTGCCAAAGCGTAAATCCTTCTCCGACTAAAAACGCAACGACAGTATGCTTCTTCGCCAACTGTTTCGCTGTTTCTTTTTCATAATCAGCAGACCAGTTCCAAGGTAGTGCAAAAGGAATAATAATAAGATAGTTCATGAGATAAAGCTTGTTCTACAACACATACAAAAAACCGTATATCTATTGTAAAACTTGTTACGCTGATGATATCATACTCAAATCACGAACAACCAACCATGAAAAAACATATCATCTCGGCATATGGAGACAAACTCATTCATTTGCACGTTAAGGAAGAAGAAAAACGACAACAACTGAAACGGAAAATTAATACACTTCCTTCTCTGCAGTTATCCCTCAGGTCAGTATGTGATCTGGAATTACTGGCAACCGGCGCGTTTTCTCCCCTCACGCAGTTCATGAACAAAGCAAACTATGAAACAGTGATGCATTTGATGCGGCTAAAAAATGGCATGCTGTTTCCCATACCTATTACCCTGCCGGTTCATGACGGCGAAAAGCTACATTTAGATACCGAAGTCTGTCTTAGAAGTCCAAACAATGAGCCACTCGCCATCATGAGAATTGAAGAAATATATCCATGGGAGTATAAGACAGAAGCGCAACTGGTGTATGGGACAACAGATCAACGGCATCCAATGGTTGCAGAAATGGCATCATGGGGATCCCATTATATTTCAGGTCATCTCACAGTTTTACAGCTTCCCACACATTATGATTTTGCTTCTCTTCGCATGACTCCTCATCAGGTACGACATCAGTTGGAAGCAATGGGTGCTTCTGACGTTGTCGCATTTCAGACACGAAACCCGATTCACCGCGCGCATGAGGAATTGACAAAACGTGCAGCAGAACAGGTTAAAGGAATACTGCTTCTCCATCCGGTTGTCGGCGTAACAAAACCAGGAGACGTAGAATATTACAAACGCGCGCAAATCTATACCGCGTTATATAAAACCTATTATGACCACAAAACAACCATGCTTGGTGTACTGCCGCTTGCAATGCGAATGGCGGGACCCAAAGAAGCACTGTGGCACGGCATAATCAGGCGAAATTACGGCGCAAATCATTTCATTGTCGGCAGAGACCACGCAGGACCAGGAGTAGATTCGCAGGGAAAACCGTTTTATGAGCCCTATGCAGCACAGGAATTATTTGCCAAACACAGTGAAGAACTCGGCGTCTGCATGGTTGCTTTTTCTGAAATGGTCTACATTCCCGCCAAAAAACAATACAGAGAAATAGCATCACTTCCCAAACGAACGAAGTACCTTTCATTGTCAGGGACCGAGGTGCGTGACAAATATCTTGCAAAAGGAATACCACTCCCAACATGGTTTACCAGACCGGAAGTCAGTACTATTTTATCTCAAGCATACCCGCCGATGCATCAGCGGGGATTTTGTGTGTGGTTTACCGGACTACCCAGTTCCGGCAAAACGACCATTGCGGAAATTCTCTTATCATTCCTCAAAGAACGAGGCCGTGAAGTGTCACTGCTTGACGGCGACGTAGTACGGACGCATTTATCCAAAGGGCTCGGATTTTCCAAAGAAGACCGCGACATCAACATTCTCCGCATTGGATTTGTCGCGAGTGAGATCGTCAAACACAACGGCGCAGTCCTGTGTGCAGCTGTCAGTCCCTATGAAAATGCAAGAGAACAAGTACGGCAAATGATGAAAGATACCGCATTTATCCTTGTGCATGTACACGCGCCGAGATCAGTATGCGAAAAAAGAGATGTGAAAGGCTTATATAAACAAGCAAGACTTGGACTCATTAAGGGATTTACCGGTGTAGATGACCCATATGAAATACCAAAGTCACCGGAACTGTCCCTTTCAACAGTCAAGACAACGCCGGAAAAAAATGCGAAAGTAATCCTCGACTATTTGCAAAAAAAACAGTATATTCGATAAATATATGGAAAATGCGTTGTTTCTTATCGTGCTCGCATTCATTATGGAAGTCATTGATTCGGGACTTGGCATGGGATACGGGACAATCCTTTCGCCGCTACTTATCATTTTTGGATTCTCTTCCAATCTCGTGGTGCCATCAATTTTAATTTCCCAGGCAGTCGGCGGATTCATGGCCGCATTTTTTCATAATAAATATAAAACTGCGGATTTATTTCCATCTCTGGTAGTTGGTGGTGAGGACGGGAAAAAACATCTCTCTATTTCAAAAGACCTCCGCATCTCTCTCCTTGTGGGATTCTTGGGGGTCGGAGCCACCGTTGTCGGAGCGGTACTGGGAGTCAAACTTCCAAAAGAAATCTTAAAACTCTATATTGGCGTATTAGTCACCATTATAGGAGTTGTGCTTCTGTTAAAACGCCGGTTTAATTTTTCTTGGAAAAAAATAACCGGACTTGCCATCATATCTGCATTTAACAAAGGTATTTCCGGCGGCGGGTTTGGCCCGCTTATGACAGGTGGACAAGTGCTTTCCGGCAACCATGCAAAAAAATCAATCGGTTCCACAACGCTCTCCGAAGTGCCTATCTGCATTACCGGATTTATTATTTATCTTCTATCCAAAAAAGTCATTTCCTACGACCTCCTGATCAATTTAACGATCGGAGCATTTTTTGGAGGAATCGTTGGACCAACACTCACAAAATATCTCAATGTAAAATTGCTGCAGACACTCATTGCAGTCCTGATTTTATCTGAAGGCATCTGGTTGCTGTCACAGTCGCTGTTCCATTTTTCTCTCGGCTAATATCAAGCGTGTTGCTGCAACCCGCACGCTTCTTCCATTGTTGTTGATTACGGAGCCACTTCCTGCCAGACATACGGGGTTTCTTTCATGGTGTCAGGCATCGTAAATAATAATTGCGGATTGAACATAAAGATCTCTCCCGGTGCAGTCGCATTGAGTGAAACAAGATCCCGTTCCAACGCAAAATTGTCTGCAATCACTGATCCGGTTACGACAAGCTGGGTTGATCCGTTTCCGGAACTAAATACCGCATTATTGGTTGCGTTGGACGCAATATATATTCCATGAAGCTCCGTCACCGCAGGATCGAGCGTTATATTTCCACTCGCAACAATCGCAAAAAATCCTCCGGATGCTATGGTAATGTTGTTATTTATAGTCACATTTCCGTTGACAAACAGCACTGTCTGTTCCGTAGCACCAATTGCCCACGTAGAAGCTGCATCAGTGGTCATATCACCGTTTGCATAATACACGCAGGGAGATGACGTGCATGTTGTCGGCTTGCTTATATTTACCAGTGTTTCAAGCGGTGTGGCGCTGCCTGCAACATCCATCTGTGTTGCAAAATGTTCATAATAATTTGTTTTTGTCGTTGTACGCTGCACCAGCCACTGCTTTTCCGATACCAAAGTTTCCCCGAAATCCGCATAATCAAGGGCAAAATCATAGTCTGATCCATACGACACCATGCCTGCATCACCCATAGCGCCTGCAAGATTAAAATACGTGGTAATGGTCGAAGGAATGGAAGAAACAATGGAAGATGCCGCATACGCATCACCGCCAACCGTCTGCACCCACCCGTTTTGCGGCAAATAGGCAATCACAAAATCAAGAACACCATTTGCGGTTAATGTACCCGCATTATTTTGTGCGTATGCACCACCATTGGTTGATACACACACGTTTGCCAGAGCATATGCCCCTGGCGGCGTGCTGGAAATACCGTAGACTGTCATTCCGGAAGTTGCGACATTTGTCCAAGAAAGCGTACTGCCGGTAAACAACCGTTCTTCACCGATATAGGGAGAAAAGTTCACAAGCACCCCGCTGAAATAATTTGTTGACGCGGCAATGGTACCACAACTTGTGTCAGCTGCAGTTGCCGTCACAACTCTCGCCCGCAATGTTCCATAATAGACATCAGCATCAGGCGGGTAATAGGTGGTCGGAGTTGGAGTTGGAGTGGATACACATTCATTGGTGCATTGATCATCAGCGTTGCAAGTATCGTAACAATGAAATCCATTACACCACACTGATACTGTCCGCCGTTCATTGCATCCGCAACTGCTTCCCCCGCAGTCATTCTGTGGCACATAGGTCCAGGCGGTTGATCCTTCAGTACACGCTAAACACTCAGTCCACGTCAGTGTGGGTCCACAAAGGGTACTTGGCTGACAACTATCCTCAGGTTTAGTACAGTTTACATAAGGACCTCCCGTCAAAGGCCTACATTCAACTTTCACTGTTTTTGAACCACTTTGTGTACATCCGGAACAACAGCATGCTGGAGGATCCTCACCAATTACTGGATCTCTACAATCCAACGATCCAGTACAAGAATCCGGCTCTTGGGTTGGAACAGGTGTATTTGTCGGATACACTGTTTGTGAATACACAACAGATGGTTTAAACGACAAAATACTTGTCAAAAGTAATAACAAAATCGCAATAATACCATATGACAACTTGGTCATACTTCTACGGTATCAGTGATGAAGATAATAATCAAGAGAAGATAGATTATTTATCTAATATAGTTATATTATTTGCTATTTCTACTCCATCTGACCACATTGGAACGCCCACCTGAGTCATCCCATCACTGGTAATCTCCAATTGTAAAATCTGATCGCTTTCTGACATTATTTTTAATATTTTTGACAAATTAAAAGGTTCCCAACTTGTATCTTTTAAATATGCCTCTGCTCTTTGTGCTCCCACAGGACAGGATATTGGCAGTGCAGCCTCTCCATACGATTGATTCAAACACATATCTCCTGAATTCATTGGTGCGTTGGTAGTTGGAATAAGAACCTCTGTATAAGCTACTTTATTACCATCATACATCCGTATAACCGCACCAATTCCAACACTCGGATCCATACCGGGAGTTTTATATAATAAAACTAAATCACCATTTATCGGAAACTCACTAGTATTCACTTGTAACATTTTCCCGTACACAGAAAATTTTGGATAATATGCAATAACATCCGTCAATAAATCCTCACGAGTTAACCTAGCAGTTCCTCCTATTCCATACGTGGCAGATCGACTCTCATCATAATGAACTCCAATAACGTTATTCATATCCGTCCGTATCAATTCATGCAGCGATAACGGAAGATCTACAAGATAATCTGCAGGATTTTCCAAACCGCCTGTTTCAATCAGGTGTTGCTGATACTCAATCACTGCTTCCAAGAGTTCATAATCAGGCAATGTTTCTGCATTCTCAATGCCTGCTGCCGCAAGTTGCTGACGGACATAGGTGTCATACCCTGCTTTCTCTGCTTCCGTTGCCGTCCAAGGATCAGCTTTCACTTTTTCATATTCAGCGCGATAATCTTTTTCGATGGTTGCTCCTTTCACTTCTTGTACCTCTTTTGCAGCAATATTATTCCAATATTGCGGTTCCCCTTTTGCACTTACCTCAACAAGGAGTGGAAATCCTGCATAAATTGTATCGAAATGATTTGCGGTATTATGTAGTGCCGGCAAACCGAATTGGAATGTGTCTTTACTTGGATCAAATTGTGAATCATAGGTTGGCTGCTCTGCGTACCGCCATCCTGTCTGTGAACTTGCGTCTTCAATCATGAGCCACCCGGAAATAGTGCCATTTTTTTCCGGAACAAGATACCAGTGAATGCCGTCAGGCGCCATGTGAATTTGCATCGCATCAAAGTCTAATCCTGCTTGCTTTGCCCATTCTGTATGCCGTGCAATAATTGCTTTTACCCCTTCGTTGTTTGCGATATCGCTCGGTACTGCAGGCTCTCCTGCTGTAAGCTGGCTTTTCACCGTTTCTGCATACAAATCCGTTGGATAGGGAACGGAGCTTTCCGGTGTTGATTCTGGACCAACCGCAACAGGATTGGTAGGTGTACTTGCAGGACTTTGCTCAGTACTCGTTATCGTTGGCTTTACATCAGTTGGTATTTCAGGCGTTTGATTTGCGGGTGGAATTTGAATAACTTCTGTGGGTGTGACTGTCTGGATCGGATTGCAACCGGAAGTTGCTGCAGCACCAATCGTGAGAACAACGGCCACATTCATCTTATCCATGGTCGTCAGACGGACAGATGGAGCAATAGCCTGCTCCGCGGTAATTTCCTGAAAAATACCAGCAATTGGTGTTCCCTTGCTGACGGTAAACCGGTGTTCAGGTGCTGTAGACGTGTTGACTGGTTTTGCCGGCAATTTACCGAATGTAAGATCTTTCCACGTTTCTTCCATAACCACCTTGAGGGCATCACCGTATTCATGCAAAATATCATGCAGTCCGCTCGCTGATTTTGTGTTGAAGGTATCCCATAACCACTGCTCATTTATCTGTTTTCCACTGGAAACATATGCCTCAGCCAGCCTGACTAATTCGCTTCTCTCAATAATGCTAGTAATCCGTTGTCCGCACATCTCGAGATGTTGTGTACGCTCTCCACCAATACCTGTGGGTTTAACGACTTCAACATGTTTTGGAAATGCAATGCCAAGTTTGTGATCAGGAGTTTCGTATGAAACTGCATTTGACCGCAGTTCAGATGAAAGTGATTTTGTTCTAAGAACGAGGCCAGACCATGCGCTCTTTGGTCCATTTTCACTAAAAAGAGTAGTTAAGTGGAATGACTCTGTTTTTCCTGCAAGTTTATTAATATCTTCAAGCAATAAAGAAGACTCAGAAGGAAATCGATTGCCCAATTCCATATGAGGAACTGGAGCAAACCCTTTTGATGTGCCAAAAAGTATTGATCGTGATCCAGCTAACTCTGCCATAGCCATAATTGTACCCTATAGTGCTATTTTGTTCAATAGAGTTCAAATTTCCTCAAAAAAAAGACCCATAAGGGTCTTTAGAGAAAAGAATGCCCGGCAATTTGCATTGCCGTATATGCACTATTGAAATATATAAGCTTCATAGCACTGTCTTCGGGCAGAATAAATACGAACTGTTATAGTATGGAAGAAAATTCAAATAACAGTCAAGAGGGAAAACGCTTATTTCAACCGTTTCATCAGTGTAGTGTGATAAAATGGCGTATCAACAATCATACGATGAAGCTCAAAAAACCCACGGTCAATGAGACGATAATACACTTCCCTGCCTTCTGTCCGTTTTCCCACCCATCCGCTTTTTTCTAACACCTTCATATGATGCGATACAAGATTTTGTGGTTTATCAATATCCAAAACTATCTCATGGAGCGGCAACTCGCCGTGTGCAAGAAGATAGATAATGGAAAGCCTGATGGTATGTGCAGGTCCTCGCATCTTTTTTTCAAAACACCTCGCTTTTTCTTTGAGTCTCACACCAGTAAGCATAGTTCTATGGTATCACGAAAACGACAACAGGAAGAACCAAAAGAAGAAAAATAATTCCGCTCGAAGGGTTGTAAAGGTTTTCCCCGATCTGAAACTACTTGGTAGGACTGATCAATTACCCACGGGCAATCGATACGTGTCGTCCTGTAGCGTTTGATAAATATAACAAACGCGAACCTCATTTATGAGAAATTTGTAGAGGAAAAATCGCTTTACAAATATCCCTTCCGAGCACTAGTAAGCGTAAAATAAATCCAACGCATTGTCAAGTTTATCAACACGCATAAAAACGTCATGGAAAGCACCGGTTATTTACGATATAATGACAACTACGCGTGATGTCAGGATGGCAGACCTGCCCGCTATGCTTACGCAAAGCGTATGCAGGCGGGGTGGACAATCGCAATACAACGTTAACAACTGAATATTTTTTTGTCAGGATGGCAGAGTGGACAATCGCAACAGTCTGTAAAACTGTCGCCTTAACGGGCTACCCAGGTTCGAATCCTGGTCCTGACACCCAAAAGCTTGCCGAGATAGCTCAGTGGTAGAGCAACTGTTTTGTAAACAGTAGGTCCGGGGTCCGAATCCCCGCCTCGGCTCAAATAGTTTTCTTCACTAGATGAAGATATGGTGTTCGAACGGCCTCAACGACAAACGGAAATTTGTTTATATCCAAACAAAAATAATAATCTTCTTTCGGAAAATCTGGTTTCATTGGATCAAAAAATCGTTTTGCATGAATACTTCCTTGAATTTGTTTTTCCACAGAATGTTTGGTTGGGTTACGTCCCTGAAGAAGATCTTCCATATACGTGGCAAATATGCCATCTTCGAATTGTTCACCACCGAGCGCAACAAATGTCACCGTTAACGGGGCAACAGCACGAATATATGAAACGATTGCCTGTGCTATAACAAAACTTCCAAACACAAGTGGTGATGCATGAATAGCACGAACAAGTCCTTGTGTTCCCTGCGTTGACCGATGAATCATCGTTTTTCCAATCAAATCTTCTTTTGCAAGAAGATACGGCGAGTTACCGAAATCGAATCCTGGAATCATTATTCCTTTGTCTTCTCCCATAATCAGAGTATCCAGATGCGTTTCTCTATACAAAAATGCGTCTTCTTTTGTTGCGACGGGAATAATTTCTTTTGCACCCTGTGCGAGCGCACACGCGGCAGTTGATGCTGCACGAAACACATCGATAACCACAACAAATCCTGTTGCATCGCGTGCCTGTTCAACCCCAAACAATTTTTGTATTTGCATACTATTTCCTATTATACATGCAGATTATCATACACCCCCTTGCCAAATTGCTTCATTTATATATATAGTATCTATATATGGAAAACGAAACGCAGAACACACAACATGAGGGTGAAACCTCAAGCGTATACATCATTGGCGCCATCATCGTGGTCGCCGTCATCGTTGCTGGAGTGCTCCTTTGGCCAAAACCAAAAGCGACAACACAAGAAACAACAACGACAACACCTGTAGTTGAAGAAAAAACCATGATTTCAAAGCTTTCCTGTGATAAGCAATGGTATAACCCGATGATCGGATTTCCAAAATACTACTTGTCAGCAGAAGGATCAGCACTGCTTACCACCAAAAGCGTCACCTGTACATTTACAGTAACTGCAAACGCAGATGGAAAAGTGTTGGCAACATCAGAAGCAGAAGCAGTCTTAAAATCGGCTGACGAACGTGGCGGACAAACGTATCAATGCACCACAAAAGCTGTGGAACTCGTCAAAGGCGCTGCAGTGACCATGAAAACCATGGTATCAGATGATCAGGGCGCATCAGCATCGTGTGCAGCAGGCACGATAACATTACCGTAAATAAAACACATATAAAAAAATAAACACGGGATTCATCTCCCGTGTTTTTTTCTAAGGAGGGTCTGACCCTAGCCTCGCGGCTATTTCCATGCAGCAGCAAAAAACTGCATATCGCGCCCCATCGCACTGTTCCACGCGTCACCACCTGCTAAATTATGGTCAGCTCCGGAATAAATATAATATGTAACATCTGTTTTCTTTTCTTCCAAAAGTTCCACAAAACTATCACTCCACGCAAAAGGCACCGCGTCATCGTTTGTTCCCTGAGAGAGCTGTATAGGAACGGCAATCCGATCCAGATACTGCGTCATGGAATATAAATCCGCATCATAGTCTGCCTCAAAATCTGCCACCACTTTTCGTAAAGCTTTTCCCCGATCATCAAATTCATCCGTGTAATACAAAATGTTATACGGAAACGGTTTTGTCACCGGTGCCCATACAGCAGTGGGTACTGCACGGTCACCAAGAACCGTCAAAAGTGTCAACGCGATCTGTCCGCCGTTACTGTGCCCCCATAGTCCAATACGCGTTGGGTCTGCATGTGGAAACCTTGGAACAGATGCAAGAAGTGTCAAAGCGGTTGTATAGGTTTCCAGTCGCTCTTCAATCGGACTTAATGACGGCGCGTCAGATCCGCCGTATCCCAAAAAATCAGGCGCAAAGGAAATATACCCATTTTTTGCATAGACTTCGGCACTATGTGTTGTGCCCATACCGGGCGTATAGATCTCCCGATCGACATACCCGCGGAGTTGCACAACCACAGGAAATGTTTTTTCAGGATTTACTGATATAGGAATATGGGCAATTCCCGTTACTTTTTTCCCATCACTGACAAACGAAAACGGATAGACTGTATACGCGCTCGTTGTGGCTGTGGGTTCACTTAACACAATCGGAGAAGGAATAAATTCACGACTCGCCAATCGCAGTATGGAATATTTTTCCAATGGTTTTTCTTTCACCATGCTTAACGGACTAATAAGTACTCCGTTTTCTTTTGGAAATACCAGCCATCCGAAGATACCACCAACACCAATGATCAAACACACGAGAATAATGCGAAATACGTTTGTCTTCATTGTTTAAGGAGGGTCTGACCCTCTCCAAGCTAGATAATGCCGAGTTCTTTCCCAACTGTTTCAAATGCGGCAATTCCGAAATCCAAATCTTTTTTTGTATGGCTAGCTGATGGCATAACGCGAATCCGCGCCTTCCCAAGTGCCACCATCGGGAACTTAATTGGTGTTGCAAACACATTGTGTTCAAAAAGCTTAGCGCTGAACGTCTTGGCAAGATTTTCATCACCGATCATTACGGGTGTAATCGGCGTTTCTGACACGCCCGTATTAAATCCAAGCTTTGTAAATTCCTTTTTTAAATAGTCACCATTTGCCCACACTTTTTTGACTAAGACATCTGATTTCATAAGCATCGTGATACAAGCAATCAGTGCTGCGGTATCAGGAATAGTCAGCCCTGTGGAAAATGCGAATGGTCGTCCTTTTTGCCGATACCATTCAATCAGTTCTTTTTTGCCGGTAATCACTCCACCAACCACGCCAAGTGCCTTTGAAAGCGTCCCTACTTCAATATCTACTTGTCCGTGGAGATTAAAATGATCCACAATTCCCCGTCCATGACTTCCGAGTACCCCTTCGCCATGTGCATCATCGGTCATAGTGATTGCACCATATTTTTTCGCAAGGTGCACAATTTCTGGAAGTTTTGCAATGTCTCCATCCATCGAAAACACACCGTCCGTCACGATCAAAACAAGTCGTTTCGACCCATCCGTACGTGGGGTTTCCGCAAGCTGCTGGACTTCTTTCAGTTTTAGTTCCAAATCCTGCATGTCATTATGCTTGTAAATAAATTTATTTCCAATCTGTGCAATTTTTACCGCATCAATGATGGATGCGTGATTGAGTTCATCAGAAATCACGACATCTTCTTTCCCCATGAGGGATTGAATCGCAATGATGTTGGCGATAAATCCACTCTGTACAACGATGGCAGCTTCGCATCGTTTAAATTTTGCAATCAGGGTTTCCAGTTCAAGATGCAAGATATTCGTTCCGGAAAGCACACGAACCGCTCCCGGCCCAACACCATATGTTTTAATGGCAGCAATCGCAGCTTTACCGAGATCTGCATTACCTGCAAGACCAAGATAATTATTGGAACAAAAATTCAATACTTTTTTGCCGCCAACTGTGAGCCATGCACCCTGTGATGATTCAACGGTGCGAATATTTGTATACAATCCCTTCTCTTTCATCGTCTCAATCTGATCATAAAACGGTTGTAATGGATCGTTCATAGGTTTCCTTTCTTTTGTAATGCTTCTATCATCACGGTTGTCATTTTTTCAAGTGTATATTCATGTTTCCATCCCCAATCGTTCCGCGCTGCCGTATCGTCAATGGACTGCGGCCAACTATCTGCAATTGCCTGACGTGCATCAGGTGCATAGGTTACATCAACTTTTATATATTTATTAATTTCTGCTGCTAACTCTTCCGCTGTAAAACTGATTGCAGAAAAATTGTAACTCGTCGTCACAGTAAGTTTCGTTGGGTCTGCCTCCATAAGTTCCATTGTTCCACGAACTGCATCATCCATGTACATCATTGGAAGCGTCGTATCAGGACGAACAAAACATTCATACTTTCCCTGTTTTAATCCTTCGTAAAAAATGGCAACCGCATAATCTGTTGTTCCACCCCCAGGCGGCGTCTTCCAACTGATGAGTCCCGGATAGCGGATAGACCGAATATCAAGTCCAAATTTTTTATGATAATACGAAACCAACAATTCTCCTGCAACTTTGGTAACACCGTACATGGTTGTCGGCTCCAACACTGTTCGTTGTGGAGTCTCCACTCGTGGCGTAGTCGGACCAAATGTAGCAATAGAACTTGGCCAGAATACCTGCAATTTATATGTCACCGCCAAATCCAAAATTATTTTCAGTCCACCCATATTCACCTGCCACGTCAAAGAAGGATCCACTTCCCCTTTGGCGGAAAGCAGTGAGACAAGATGATAGACCGTATCGATAGAATATTTTTTGATGATTGCTTCCAATTTTTCTCCCTCGCCAATTTCCGCAATTTCCACAATCCCTTTGAAATTTTTTGGGATATTGTGGTGTCCTATCGCAACAACATGTGTCTCACCAAATTTCTTCTGCAGCGCCGGCACAAGTTCACTGCCAATTTGTCCGAATGCACCTGTGACCAAAATGTTTTTCATAGAGTACCCCCTGATATATGATTAGTCGAAAACTTTTG
Organism: Microgenomates group bacterium; assembly: GCA_049287205.1. GTDB lineage: Bacteria > Patescibacteriota > Microgenomatia > UBA10105 > UBA927 > CAIJMI01. Next base: position 142,414 of record JBAQFJ010000001.1, on the reverse strand, counting down.
TAAAACCATGCGCACCCTCACTGTATTGTTCCTCGTAAAAAAAGTCAACAATACAAAGACTGGAAATTTTGATAAAATGAAAACCAATGTTGCCCGGGTAGTTCAGTGGTAGAACGTTTTCTTGGTAAGAAAAAGGTCGGGAGTCCAATTCTCCCCCCGGGCTCAGTATATTTTATAAAAAAATTGTTTTCCTCTCTTGACATCATGTTTCATTTCCTTGACACTAATATATAAACGTACTGTCCTCGCGTTTTATTGTATTGGTTTATTTTTAAAATTACAGAATTATGTTGCACTCACCACGAGAAGAAGATAGCGAATTATTCGGTCAGGAATTAACCCTGAATTTATATGGTTGTAATTTAGCAACTCTTTCCTCCCGTACAAAAATCAGAAAATTTGTCATTGATCTCTGTGACAATGTCATCCATATGAAACGATATGGCAAGGCATTCATCCCCCATTTTGGTCATGAAAATCCAATCACCTCAGGATATTCATTAGTGCAGCTTATTGAAACAAGTTCTGTCACCGCACATTTTTCAGAATACAAAAAAGCAATCTATTTAAATATTTTTTCCTGCGCATGGTTTGATGCAAAACTCACCACAAAATATTGCAAAACATATTTTGGCGCAAAAACCGTGAAAGCAAAACTCACCAAACGCGCATAAAAAGTTTGCGTACCACCACATCCCCTGTGTATCATGGAAAGTGCCATGCACTCCATTATATTTGTCATCACTACTCTCATTATTTTTGTTCTGCTACCACACCCCGTATCAGCAAAAACATCGTTTGGTACATTGATGGCAACACCAATTCCCACAACTGCACCTGCCGTGCTCGGTGCAGAAACATTTATCGGACCGATGATGATTTCCACTACTCCTACAATACTGCCAACACCCACAACAAAACCGATACAACAATCTTCCGTCATCGTTGCACTTCTGGGTGATTCCATGATGGATACATTGGGTCCGACTGCACCAGCACTCCAAACTGCACTCAAAAAACTATATCCAAAAACACAATTTACCATTAAAAACTTTGGCGTTGGCGGCACAGGTATTCAATACGGCATCAAACGCATTACTGAAAGTTATACCTATCTTGGCAAATCCTATACATCCCTTGTTGCAACAAATCCTGATATCGTTGTCATTGAATCGTTTGGATACAATCCGTTTGGCGATGATGCACCAACCATTGATGCACATTGGCTTTTATTGGCAAAAGCAGTAGACGCGGTCAAGGCAAATCTTCCAAATGCAAAAATCATTATCGCCGCCACCATTGCACCAAACGCGAACAAATTTGGCGACGGCGCTCCGGGGATATCATTTTCCGTTATAGACAAATGGCAACGGGTCACCACAATCAAAAAATATCTGGAAAATACCATTCGGTTTGCCGAAGGTGAACACTTACCGCTTGCCGATGCGTATCACCCGTCACTCTTATCTGATGGAAACGGAAATCTCGCGTATATTAACAGCGGCGATCATATCCACTATTCAGACAAAGGTCGCGCTCTTATGGCATCTGCTATTGCTAACTCCATCTCCAAAAACAACCTGCTCGAATAACCCCTTGGCACTAACACCCAATATACGGTATAATACCTTCTATTATGGCAAAGAAAGATCAACGACTACTCATTGGACTTGTTTGCACTGTGTGCAAAGCAACCAACTATATAACCAAACGGAATAAAATTAATACTCCGGAAAAATTGCACCTCAATAAATATTGCAGGCACTGCAAAAAACACACGGAACACAAAGAAACCAGTCATTTAGACTAATCGCAGGGTCAGACCCTCGTGAAAAGCTAGCTTCGCCTTAGCTTCAAATCAAAATTTTTCCTCGTGAAATTTTTCTATAAAACACGTCTGCAGGTGTAAAAAATATTCGCTATAATACAAACAGCGCGTATTTATATGCATAAAAATACTTTTATCCTCGTTGTTTTTCTTGCCATTATCGCATCGCTTCTTGTCGGATTTAATGTCGGGAACAAACTGCAAAAGCAACCACCAGCTACCATACAACCAACTGGAATCGTTGCCGTTTCGCCGACACCATCACCTGTCATCATGACGCCGTATACAAACAACTACTGCAGAATTTCGCTGTCGTATCCAAAATCCATGACCGTCACAGAACCGGCAACAGGCAGTGCAAAATTTGCCACCACGAATGACATAGTCATTCTTGTTTGTCAAAACGATATTCCGGGGATTGCAGTCGAAGATAAAAATACAGAAACAATCAGCATCGGCAGCATTTCAGGAACGCTATATCACACAGCAACGCCAAAAGATGGCACACCCATTGATGTCCTTATACTCCAACATCCAAGAACAGGTATGGATGTCCTTGTTTCAGGCATTGGAAGCTCGTTTAACGCCATCGTAAACTCCCTCACGCTCACACCGTAATCGATGATATAATAAAAACACATTAGGGGCGTGATGAAACGGTATCATGGCGGTCTCCAAAACCGCTCTTTCAGGTTCGAATCCTGACGCCCCTGCAGACTAGACACAATACAGAAGAATAGGTATAGTTATTGATATATGGAAGACAATTCTATTGACCCACAGCAAACATCGGTCAATATCTCAAAAAAAAGTACAAGCATTATTGTCCTTGCTGTACTTCTTTCTATTGCGCTCAGTTTCTGGATATATTACGCACAGAAACAAAAGAATCAACCATCGCGGGTAAATAACATCATACAGACAGACACATCACCCGACCTTACTTTTCTTGATACAGCAGAATGGAAAGGGTTTGCAGGAATCGGCTATGCGGCAAAATATCCGGCAGAGTTAAACACCAAAAGTTCTGAATTAAAAACGAGTGTTACGTTAGATACATGGTCTCCGCCAAATACAGGATATTCTATTTTTATTGTCTCCAACCCGAAAAACGTGAATCCAAACATAAAATTTGTAACCAAGGGAGATGTAGTCAAACAAATTACCGTCGCAGGACAACTCACAAATAGAATCATGGGATATTCCAATACGGGCACCGTTATCCACGTCGGCCCAATTACTATAAAGAATACACAATATCTATTAATTTATGATTCCGGAAAAAATAAAGCAACTCCGGAAAGCATACAGATTTTCGACACCATGGTGTCTACATTTACCCCCGGCAAATAATCACTGATGTTGCACATGAAAACACACGCGTACTATGCATAAACTATCTCTAGAGTACAAATAGTGTCCGATAGTAATATTTCACTCTATTATGACAACATTTACACATACAGTATTCGGCATCGTTCTTGCAAAAATTTCCGTTGATACAGGAATGATTCCCGCAGCATCTCAGGTAATATACCCGCTCAGTATCATTGCGGCAAATCTACCGGACTTCGATGTATTATACGTTCCCATGTCCAAAAATCACCGGGAAAGCCTAATGCATACACCGCTTTTCTGGTTGGTCGTCATCGGATGTTTGTATGTGGTCGCAACGTTGTATCCAACCATCCTTCCATATATACATATACTCACTATCGGCGTTGTCAGTCATTTTCTCATGGACACAGCCTGTATGCGAAGCGGCATCAGATGGCTCTACCCATTCAACAAAAAGTTTTTCAACGTCCTTCACTCAGTCACTGATATGCATCTGGAAAACAAAAAGGTGTTTATAAAAACCTATCTCACGCATCCGGTGATGATTGCAGAAAGTGCAGTACTATTCGTTATCGCACTCGTTTATTTGAAGCTGTAATTTTCTTTTTTCCGTTCCCCCATCGTTTCCAATTGTCGTTTAAATAACCGAGTGTACGGTAATCATCTGCAATATCAAACAAATAATGGAGCACCATCGCGCCCAGTACTGCCATCCATGCTTCCCAATCAATCAAAAAACAGATGATGGCAAGAACGAGTAAGAACACAACAAAATACACATTATGATAGGAAAGATTTGTATTGTACTTATGCCCTGTTTCAATAAACGACGTCAGTACCCGCCATTCCCGTGCTTTAAAAAATGCTTTTACCTGTTTGGCGTATTCGTCTTTTCTGCCGGAAATAAGAAAATATACCAAATGTTCAATATCAGGAAAAAACGAACCGAAAACAGCAAGAAGCGTAATTTTCCAACTGAATACATCCCACATTTCCCGTAAAAACCACGCCCACACTAAACCGATCAGTAAATGATACAGCATGTGCCTGGCATGCCAAATGATATATCCTAATCCTTTTAGTTTTGCGATGGATTGTTTCATGTGGGTTATAATTTCAATGATTTCAAATAGTCACGGAAATCGCCATTTAAATCTTTGTGGTTGAGTGCAAATTCAACAACAGTTTTTAAATATTCCAGTTTGTTGCCGGTATCATAGTATTTCCCGTTCTGGATCTCACATGCATACACTGGTCGCTGCTTCATCAATTCTCTGATTGCATCAGTTAACCATATTTCTCCGCTTTTTCCGGGTTTCAAATTTTCAAGGATTGGAAAGATATCTGGGGTCAACACATAGCAACCATGCGCTGCAAGATTGGAAGGCGCCTCTGCAACAGACGGTTTTTCAATCAGCCGTTTTATCTGCCCAACATTTTTTTCCACCTCCACTGTTTCAACGATTCCATAGCGGGACACATCCTCTTTTGGCACACGAATTGCAGAAATCACAGGATCACCATATTTTGCAAATACATCAAGACACTGTTTCGCGCGCGGCGGGTGACTGTAAATAAATTCATCACCCCAGATCACAACAAACGGTTCGTCCCCAATCACATCCTTTGCACATAAAACTGGTGTTCCATTTCCATACGGTCCTTTTTGCCGGATATACACGAAGTTTGCCAGTTCCGCAGGACGTTTGACTGCTTCAATCATTTCCTCTTTCCCCTGATCTTTTAAGGTCTGGATCAGTTCATTTGGATAATCAAAATGGTCTTCGATAGCGCGTTTATGCCATCCCGTTACGATGATAATTTCCGTAATACCTGATTCTACCAATTCTTCAACAACATACTGGATCACCGGTTTGTCCACGATCGGCAACATTTCCTTAGGCATGGCTTTGGTTTGCGGCAAGAATCGTGTGCCAAATCCGGCTGCTGGAATAATTGCTTTTCGAATCGGTTTTCGTATTTCCATACTCTATTGTCCTCCTTACAAATATTTCGATCGTTCCTCAATTGTATCCGCCGTGCAAAGAGAATGTCAATTTGTTATGATAAACAACAGTTATGAAACGGTTTTTTTGTGCTGTCGTTGTTCTTGTTTCTCTGAGCGCTATACCAGAACATACGGTGCGTGCACAAACAACAACTCCGATCCCCACTTCCCCAAGCGTTCGGCAAATCGATACTGGTGGCGCGCTAAACGTACTGCTGGATAACTCTGTGCCTTTTTCCATCGGTGGAACAGAACCTTCCATATCCATAACCATAAAAGATGTGAATTTGACGACGGGGACAGACTTTAAGGTGCCAAAACTGGAAACAATTGCCAATTTTTTTGCAAACGGTGTACATTTTCTTACTCCGTATATCATCAAAGAAAAAACGATTGATCAGGAAAAGAATTTGTATATTTCAGGGCGCGCCCGGTATTGCAAAACCAACGAGAACAACACCATTGTCGAGCAGGAAAGCAAACAGGCATATAAAACGGAAATCATTCCTGAACTCTCTACACTCGACCAAGCATCACGATTTGCTGCTGCAATTACCAGCAAATATTCCATCTCCCCTGTTGACGGAGACTACAATTACAATACAGACCGCGAACCGTTGGAAATTGCAAATGCGCCGCTGTGCGATGAAACAGATACAGGTGACACACAAGAAACAAAAACAGTGAAAACAACTGGCGGCTTTTTCAATACCGGCGGATTTCTGGAATTGTTAAAAAGCATCTTTGGTACCGGCGGGCTTATCAAGGCAACACTTGCATCCAAACAGCTTACCCCCTATGCAGAAAGCATGGACTGTCTCATTACTGGATGCGCAGCAGGCGGTGATCTCTCCTACTTAAAAAGTGAGGAAGAACAAAAACGTGTGCAGGAAAGCGGCGGCGTCGTAGAAACATACGCACATGTATCACATACCATCACAGGAAATGAAACGAGCGGTGAACAGGATAATGCGTTCAGCGATAATCAAAACATCAAAACACACACACTTGGAACGAAGGCAATAGAAGATGCAACCAACTATATGAAGTGCGCAATACTTCCCAAAGCCCTCAGAAACAAATACGGCTTATCCGACAAATGTAAACAAGATGTCACAACACCATCCGACTGCACCACAGGCGCACTTCCAACACTGACCATCAAATCAGAATGTAAACTCAAAAACAATTCCTTCGGACTTTCAGCAAAACTGATTGAAACGATCGAGGCAGCAGCAAGCGCATACAATGTCCCCGCATCGCTCATGCTTGGTGTTATGTATGGAGAAGGAGCGTTTAATCCAAACAAGGTGTTTAAAACTGCAGGCGTTGATCAATATCTTGACGGGTGCAGCACTTTGCCAAACTGCGATGTAAATGCATCCATTATCAATAACATTGTTCCCTACTTCAAATCAGACTGGGTAGATGTTGCGGACGCGGTAAAAATTATAGACCCAAACAGAACATTGAACGCCTGCAATCTCACCGACGGTATTTTTTCCCTTGCCAAAACAGTTCACCGATTTCAATATGCGCCGGCATTTGCGGGAAAGAAATGTTTCGGCATTTCACTCGTTTCTACCCTCGCCGATACAGCACAGACATGTGCCGCGTGGAAAGACGAAAACGTAGAATCAGCTATCAGATTTTGGGAGTTTGGCAATGGATGGGATGAAAAAACCAAAAGTTGCGCCACAAAACTCAACAGTTGTGTCACAGGCGGCGGACTTGCGTCTCAATGTCCGACTGGTGGAGATACCTGTGACACAGTACAAACCCCCTATTCCCAACCAAGTCATAACGCGTGTGTCTGGAATGTCTATAAAACAAACTAATGACACACAGCATGCCGGACAAAGATCTTTACAATGGGTGTCGTTTTTGGTATTATTGTTTGTAACGACCCCGGGAGGGGTCTTTAGTTAGGGGAAAATATGGAAAAACCTGCAGTTTCCAAATTAAAAACACCGGGACATTTTGTTCAGGAAGTAATCGCCGAACTAAAAAAAGTAACGTGGCCAACAAGACAAGAAACACTGAAATTGACGGTTGTCGTTATCGCGATATCTGTCATTGTCGGTGCATTCATCGGCATCTTGGACACCACATTTTTACGTATAACCGCTCTTATTTTTGGGAGATAATATGGACGATATAACAAATGATTCAATAAATACCAATAACCCAATAAGTACCAATGAGGTGGTACAAGAAACTTCTGTTGTTGAAGCACCGGTTGCTGAAGAAAAAAAGGTAGAGGTAAAACCTGTCGTAGAAGTTCCGCCAAAAACGAAAGCTGCTATAAAAAAGTTGGATATCACCAAAGATGAACCGCAAGTCGTCCTCCGCACTGACGTGCCGGAAAACGCCAAATGGTATGTCGTTCACACCTATTCAGGTCATGAAAACAAAGTCGCAACAAACTTAAAACAACGCATTGATACCATGAAACTCAAAGATCAAATCTTTGATATCATCGTACCAACAAGGAACATCGTTACCGTCAAACACGGCAAAAAAGAAGAACAAAAAGAAAAGATATTCCCAGGATACATTTTGGTTCGCATGATTCTCAATGATATCTCTTGGCTTGCCGTCAGAACCACACAGGGAGTGACTGCGTTCGTGGGAACCGGAGACAAACCAACACCTATTTCTGCACCAGAAGTTGCAGCCATCATGAAATTCATGGCGCTTGAAGCTCCGAAATACAAAACCAGTTTCTCTGTCGGCGAAGCAGTCAAAATTACCGACGGACCGTTCTCGGATTTCTTGGGAACCATCGATTCCTTGGACGAAGAAAAAGGCAAAGTCAAAGTCCTTGTTTCCATCTTCGGACGAGAAACCCCAGTGGAATTGGATTTCCTCCAAGTGGCAAAATTGTAAACTAGCCGTGTCCCGCGAAGCTTTAGCGGAGTGGGAATTTCTTGCAGGTTGCAAAACTCTAAACAGTTTGCTGTGCACCGCGAAGCTTCATGCGAAGTGGTGCTTTCTTTTCCGTGCAAAGTAACTTTTTACGTGGAAGAGAAAGCAACCAGGTAGAACAAATAAAAGAGAGAAAATCTCTCAGTCCGGTTAGCTTTCTTCAATAGAATTGTTTTCTTTTTCTCCTCATCACAGACCCTGCTCGAGCAATTCTCGCTCCTGTTTCATATATTGCATGAGAATTTCTCGAGCGTCTTCTGCTCTATATGTAAATGTAATACTAGCAGAAGAAAAATTCAGACCTGCCCATGCTTCGGAAACCTCTTTTGCAGCAAGATGCGCCGCAGAACAGTTAGTAGTTACCATCTGTGGGCCTGGCCATATACCGCGATGGGTATAGTGTTGCAATAATATTTCTTTGCAACTATCAACAGCTGTCTGAGAGTCGTCAAAAACTCCCATGTATGACGACACTGTATTCTCACAAGCTACAACAATATGAGCTTCAATAACAGGATCATCTTGTGCGGGAACAACCACTGCAGCTTGCACTGATTGTTCAACAAAATGGACGGGTTTTCCAAAAAAGAAAAGGCTTAGAAAACCGATGAATACAAAAAAAGCTAAACCGAATAACTTTCCCATCTTTTACTCCTCTAAAAACAAGAATTTGGCAAGACGCCTGAATGAGAACGAATACCATGTTCATTCACATACCGGCGTATTGCGTATTCTCTAAGAGGAGTTGTCTACCTGGTTGGTAAAGAGCACCCCAAATTGCTCCGGGGTATGTTTCAGCCTGCGCTTGAGCACAAAAAAGCGCCGCTGACGGCGCTTCTTCACATCTCACCGGCAGGCAAAACACTAAGAAACATATTATAGGCTATTTTATCCCATTTGTCAAGTATTATAGGCTATTTTTGACTTCTCAGCTTCTTGCACTATAATAAGGGCGTCAATTCCCTCTCGCCGATATATAGCATCGGTTGTGTACTTTTATAGAGATGGCTTCGACGCTCTTTAACAAAAACGTGGATATAGGTTTCTCTTCTTTCATTGGTAGACAGTTATGTACCAGTATGGGTATCCCATATTTGCACTATCTGTCTATCATATGCGCTCATTTCATATTGCTTCAAAAAAGGAGAAAGACCTATGAAACAACAATTGATCATGAAGTATGCCAAAAATCTATTGTTACTCAGTCGCTCAACAATCTTTTACCAAAAAATGTTCATATTAATCAGCGAGGAACTTCCTGCTTATACTCTGTTATCCAAACGCGCAAGAGATTCATTTCTCAATACCATGGGACTCGCAATAAGTCACCTGCATGTTGATCTGGCGACACAAGCAATTGAGCTTGTTTTTTCCTGTAATCGTGAACATCTTAAGGTCATCAAACAAATGCTCATCATCAGTAAAAGTGACTGTGAAAAAATACTGATCATTAACAGTTTTCTACATGTGGAGAACGCACACAACATTGTACCGTTGTTGCAAATTCAATGGAAAACTGCAAATGGAAAACAACAGGAAACAATAGCGTCTCATATCACGACGTTTATTCAAAGAAATGCAGCATTTCAGCAAGAATCAACGGATTTGTGGCAACGTATTTTAAATAACGTACAGAATGCACGATCATCAATTTGTTCAAAAACAGCAAAAGAACACCTGAACAAGACTGAAACGCTTATCAATGAATATATTAAACTACGGAGGTGCACGCATGAGATTCACTCTCAACCAAACATATGAATATCTTACTTGTGTGTTGTGGGACGTCACACACAAGAAAAGAAATGTTGATGATTACCTTATCAGAGAACTCTTTTTGTACGCCAGAGTGTTGCCAATACGCGGCGCTGTCATTGCGATGGACACACTGTTCCTGTCACCGGAAGACCTGATTGTCGCTGAAGCGCGAAAGCAATTACCCAAAGAGCTCTTGTCCAACGTTACGATCAATCGCGCCGAAAAAATATCGTATATCGCAGCCGTTACCAACATTCTTAAGAATACACTCCCGAACTTCATCAAGTCTGAAACAAAACCGAAAGAAAAGCTCAAACAGCTACAGATATTTCTGATCTATTCTACTATTGATCGGCCGCGTCAAGAGTTGGAGGAAGCGCAACAAGCATTAACAGATTTGTTCATCACTACTCCAGCTTCACCACTTGATGCTTTGCATACCAACTGCATCAAACTTTTAGACGAACGCTAAGTCAAACAATTCCACGTTTTTTTTATTACCGTCTGTCGGTTGAACCCAACGTGCTAAAACCGACAGAAATTTTTTATTTTCCCCACTTTTTTCCAAAACAAAACCCCCACCAAAAATACCAATACCTTGGCGGGGGTCAAAACTTGACGAAAGAAAAAGAAACATCACAAAGGAATAACAACAATGCAGACATAATGCATTCCTTTTAGATTTCTTTTTTCGTTTATTCATGTTCAAAAACTTAGATAGGTGTTATCTGGCGCAACCAGCCTTGTAACCACGGCTCGATCCCATCAACGGAATCCACATAATGTTGATCCCAAGGATCACCATAAAAAAACACAACAGAGCGAGGAAATGCTTGGTATCGCCTGTTTTTGTCTTTATGTTGCGGAATTCGTGCAACAAGGTCGTCCTCTAACGATTCAGGGAATGGAAAACCAACAGTTGCATGCAATGTAAACTTTTTCCTAACTTCCCCGATGCGGACAGTGATTAACCACCCAACGGATGGAGTGAGCAAAAAGTAGCTGAGCGTGTCTTCAAGCGCCGGATTATCCTTAGCAAATGTCGTCAATAGACACGGCGGTCGTTCATCACCCTCAAAGCTTCGTGCACGAATCTGATTTGCAACCTCGTTTCCCCGTCTTTGTACCGGTAGAACTTCCACAGAGGCAGGCAGCCCGTTGCGGCGCATCTGTCGGACGAATGCTTGGATTGCTTTGGTGCAATCAAGAATCAACAGACCGGCGAGTGTATTCGCGTCAGCTTTTGCAATAGGCCGACCCTCATCATTGATGAAAGAGGCTGCTTCATAGAGCCTTCGTTCGTACTCGCCATAGGCGTTCAAACTATCACGTCGCGCGACGACAGCGTCCTGTGCTGTTTTCAACCCGGCAATTGCTCCAGCCAAATTCCATTTATTCTTTCCTTTGGTGTTCATTTCTTCTCCTTGGCAAAACATAGATGAGTCGATTATCATCGACCGGCGAAAAAACAAAAGTACACGAAACGTGTGCTTATTCAAACATGATCTATTTATTAATGTGCGATCTTACCTCCTTATATGTCTTATCCCGTGGCCCTTTCTCTTAAACTACCGAGGGATTATACCACTCTGACGCAATAAACTATAGGTTTTTATTGAATTCCCCCTTTACGAGGGGTACGCTCCTTGATATAATCATTTTCACTTCTATACATCGAGTATGGAGGAAGAGACGAAAACCGTTTCGAATTGAACCTAAGAGCACTCCTCTTTTCTCTTCGAAACCCGCGTTTTCCCAAAAATATATGGCAGCAAAAAAAGTCAAAACACTCATTAAATTGAACCTTAAGGCAGGCGAAGCAAACGCAGCCCCACCGGTAGGTCCAGCGCTTGGACAACATGGACTTCCTATCATGGAATTCGTCAAAGCCTACAATGAACGAACCGCAAAACTCAAAGGACAGATCATTCCAGCAGTGATCACCGTCTTTGAAGACCGCACATTTACCTTTGTTACCAAACTTCCACCAGTTGCAGCCATGATCAAACGCATGCTTGGCATCGATAAAGCCGGTGGCAAAGCAGGACGAGAAATCGTTGCAACGCTTACCCATGCACAGGTAGAACAAATTGCAAAAGACAAATTACCAGATCTTAACACAACCAACGTAGAAGCAGCCATGAAAGTCGTTGCAGGCACTGCACGAAGCATGGGTATTAAAACGGAGTAATCATATGGGAAAAGTACGAAAAGTTATTCTTGGTGACGAACAAGCAGAAAAAGAACAAAAACGAAAAGCTGACGCTCGGCGTGAAGGCAAAAAAGCCAAAAAAGCCAAAGTCGAAGGCGTCAACCTCAAGGGTGGCGAACGCACCGTTTTGGTCGAGGGTGATGAACTCAAACCAGAAGTCAAAGCCATGATGGATAAAGTGGAAAACGGCGAAGGGGCAAAAGAAAGTAAGAAAAAAAAGGTGTCAGGACCACGACAACACGGAAAAAAATATCAGGAAGCGGCAAAACTGGTTGACAAAAACAAGTCGTATTCCCTTCCGGAAGCACTCAAACTCGTCAAACTCACCAGCATCACAAAATTTGACGGCACGGTTGAAATGCATATCAACATCAATCCATTAACGCTTGGCGACAAAAAAGATATCCGTGGTAGCGTAACACTCCCACATGGAACAGGAAAACAGGTTCGCGTGGTTGTTGCTGATGACAAAGTCATTGAAGAGATTACCGCAGGAAAAATCAATTTTGACATCTTGGTTGCTCACCCATCCATGATGCCAAAACTTGCCAAAGTTGCCCGCGTGTTGGGACCAAAAGGCCTGATGCCAAATCCAAAAACAGGAACAGTGACAACCGATATCGAAAAACGGGTGAAAGAATTGTCCACGGGACAGGTTAATTACAAGAGCGAACCGGACAATCCAATCATTCACATGGCAGTCGGAAAAGTGTCATTTGAAGAAAAACAACTAACAGAAAACATTGAAGCAGTGCTCACCGCCATGGGAAAAAGCAAACTCGTCAAAGTGACGATCACAACAACCATGGGACCAGGAATCAAACTTGCGTTATAACGCTCGAAATGGTATAAATAACCATCGTCCTAGAGACAGTAGGCGGAGAAATCCATAAATCCTACCGAGGGAAAACATATGCGTCACACAGCTGATGCATCATTCTCTCGCTTGAAGCGGGAGTTTTTTTTGTTAATTCGTAGTTTTTTCGATTCATAGAGAAAAAACGTACGAGTGACGACACCCGGAGGGTGTGAAAGGAATATACTATGGCAACACAAAAAAAGATCGATGTCGTACAAGAAATGACTGATAAGATTGCAAAATCAAAATCCATCATTTTTGCTGACTACATCGGGCTGAAACACAAACAACTGGAAGATCTCCGGAAAAAAATGAAAGCAGTGGATGCAGAATTCATGGTAACCAAAAACAAACTCATGGAACGTGCATTGGGTGACAATGCAGCACAGTTAAAAGACGTGTTAAAGCAAGCAACAGCCACAATTTTCAGTTATAAAGATGAAGTCTCAGGCTTGAAAGAACTCCTGAAGTTCTTTAAAGCTGCAAATGTCGGCAAAACAAAAGCCGGACTATTAGGTGTCACAGTGCTCTCTGAAAAAGATGTTTCAAAGCTTGCAAGCATTCCTGGCAAAGAAGTATTGCTGGCGTCTCTTGCAGGGCAACTCAAGAGCCCAATCGCGAATCTACATCATGCCCTATCATGGAACATGAACACATTGGTTTGGGCACTCAACAGTGTAAAAGCAAAGAAAACAGCGTAAAAAAATTTCCAATTTGTATTTTTATTAATTCAAATTGTTGTTTGAAAGGTGGTGACAAGATATTATGGCAAAACTAACAAAAGAAGAAATCTTGTCGGCAGTTGAAGAAATGACCGTTCTTGAACTTTCCGATTTGGTAAAAGCATTAGAAGAAAAATTCGGTGTGTCAGCAGCTCCAGTTGCAGTCGCAGCAGGACCTGCAGCAGCAGAAGCCGGAGAAGCAAAAGAAGAACAAACAGTGTTTGATGTTATCATCACAGAAGCTGGCGCCAACAAAATTGGTGCAATTAAAGCAGTGCGTGAACTCGTTCCTACTTTGGGACTTGTAGAAGCAAAAACACTCGTTGAATCCGCTCCAAAAGAAGTCCTTACCGGACTTGCAAAGAGTGCAGCAGAAGAAGCCAAAAAGAAATTAGAGGCAGCTGGTGCAAAAGCCGAGCTCAAGTAATATTTTTTTTTAAAATAAAAGTATTAATACAAATTTCCCCCGCAAGGGGGATTTTTGTTGAAAAAAACAAAAAATTATTTTTTCACGTCGTAAAATGTTTTTTATCACACAACTTATCCACAAAACATTTTCATCCATTGACAATGTCCGACATCACATGATATTGTTTGACTGCTAACGATACATTTTTCTTGCCCGAAAAGAAAAGGAGATCATATGGCAATGGGCGATGAATGGCCAGATTTATTAACTGTTAAGGAAGTCGCAAAAATTTTGCGTGTTTCCCCTCTTACGATTAAACGTTGGGGTAAACGGGGCAAGCTTCCTGCGATCCGCATTAACTCCAGAGGTGATAGACGCTACAAAAAAGAAGCAGTCATGTGGCTTTTGGGACTTCAACAAAAAGGACAAGTGTAACTTACACTACAGCCTTCTGTAACATCTTTGCTGCATCAACAGGATCGATGACATTGACGTTCAATCCGGTTCCAAGTTCAAAACCCGCCCGGTGAATAGAACGCGGAATAATACGGATAAACCAGTCTTTTCCATGGTAAATATAATAATTAAACACGAATGGCTCATTTGCCTGTTTAAACCGTAGCTCATGACTTTTTAATACGCTACTTGCCTTGTGTAAGGCTCTACTCACAACAGATGCAAGCTCTGGAAGCTCACTATCAGTTACTTCACTAAATTTTTTCCCTGCTGTTTTTGGCGCAATCCATGTCTCAAATGGCCATTGAGAAAAATCAGGACAATACGTGATATATAACGCAGACTCCTCAACAATATTTTTAAATGGTTCAATGGTCAATGAATCGAGATTTATTTGATTGGGAATAACAACAAGCTGACTATGAGGGTGTTTGAGACTAGCGCCAGCTGTTACTCCGTGATTGCAGAAAATAAGCACTTGCCCGTCTGATTCATGCGCACGATATCGATCTCGATACGCCGTGAATATTTTTTGTACTTGTACAACCGGCAACGTATCCACATCGTCTGTGCAACTGGGAGAATGAATAATGACTTCATGGATATCAGTGATCGTATATTTATTAGGGACAACACGCACTTCCCATCCGGGAGTATTCGGTTCCCCAGTGCCAATACGATACAATTCCGGAGGTGTGTCCTTTTCATTCCCTACGCAAAATGGGCACACATGATATGCGGAAGGTTTTTGCGCAACCGTTGGTCTGTCACTTCTTGAAGGAGCAATAATCACCCAACGCTGCGTTTTACTGTCTGGAACATACATGGCCATGTTCTTAGTATATACTGGAAAAACTTACGAAGTAAATTGCCGTAAAAATGCGGCGGCGCGTTTTTTAGTTGCTTCTGTCACCACAACCCGCACCATACCAACTCCAGGCTGACCATAATAAACAACGGCATCGGTTGGCGCCTGACAAATAACCGGTAAGACCAACAAATCTTCTTCCCCATCAA
The DNA here is from genome assembly GCA_049287205.1 of Microgenomates group bacterium. Lineage (GTDB taxonomy): Bacteria > Patescibacteriota > Microgenomatia > UBA10105 > UBA927 > CAIJMI01. Next base: position 126,879 of record JBAQFJ010000001.1, on the reverse strand, counting down.
TCACAAACTTCACAGGAGTCGGTTTTTTTGCCCATATGGCAAGCGCGTCAACAACAGATGCGCTGATATATCCGGGACCGCTCACAAATTCCTGCTGTTTTTTTGGCAGTTTGTCCCATAACTCTTTTTCCCAAACATACGGCTGACGCTCTACTTGCATGTCAATAATAACAAGCGTAGGTACGAGACCATTTTCTACCAACCGTTTTGTCGTTTTGTCTCCGACAGAAATAATGATCGCCTCATGATCACCGCGAATAATGGATTCTGTATTTCCATCTTTTAACACTGTTCCAAATGGTTCTGCAAGTTCCCCTCTCATCGCATGAGGCATCACAAGTGTTCCTTTTTCATCAATTTCCTGATTCCTGATACGAGTTGCAGAAATAGGTTTTGTATCCTCGGCAAGGAGCATATGAATCGTATGAATAGGAAGAACAGATAATCCAACAGCTTTTCTTTTTTCATTAATCATTATTGCGCCACCATTCGTATCATCAGAAGCAACAAGCACATCCATTGCTTGTGACGCAGTATTTTTCTTCACTGTCGGCCCATATGCATCATCAATAGGCACGATGGTAACACGACCTGCAAATCCCTGGGTCTGAAGCCATGCTTCTAGGTGTTGTTTCCGCTTGCCATATGATTGAATTGTGGAAGAACAAGAAGCACATGCAACTCCGGATATATTTTCCTCATCATATTTATAGTGTGAAACATACTTGTCAGTAGTAAGTCCAATGGTCACGTGCGTCGCAATATGAAACGCCTCTGTAAGAAGTGCAACGTGGCCGCTATGAAAATGATCGAATGTTCCGCCACACACTGCATGAGTATACATAAGCGTTCATTATATACCTTTTGAAACACCGGAAAAGAGCATCATTACGGAATTCTTCCTTCTTTTTTCAACTGGTAGTAAAGTTTTTGCGCATTCTCGGATAAAGAACTAAACGAAACACCTTCAGATTGTTTGACGGGAAGATTCTCGTCAATTTCGCCAACAACACTGACAATATCCCCATCAGGTCTATGCTCTGTAATCGTTATTCCTCCACTCAAAGATTCAGCGATATCTGTTCCCCCTTGACCAACATATCGCATAACTTCCTGATATGGATTTAATGCCTCGGGTCTTTGAAGAGGTAAAGAAGACGGTCGAGAAGCTGTTTCTGGTCTTCTCATACGTACCCGTATTATACAACCGCAGTCCTAATTATTGCCGTCGCATCAATCTCTTCGTATCGAAGCAATTCTTCTGCAGATCCTGACATTGGCGGCTTGTATACCGCCAAATGTGTAATGTTCATCTGAAGAGAGGGTATGACCCTCTCCAGATTTGTGCCTGAAAGTGCGGTAAATACTGCCTCGCCTAACCCTCCTTCAGGATAGTGGTCTTCAACAATAATCAATTGTTTCGAAACTGCTGCGGCGTTTCGAATTGCCGTCGCATCAACAGGTTTAATACTGTAGCAATCAATCACACGCGTTGGAACGCCGCTGTCTTCTAATTCTTTTTGCGCTTTCAGCGCTTCATGCACCGTCACTCCTGTTGCAATAATGGTCACAAGTTTTTTTTCACTCCGCGCAGCCTTTGGCGTAGTGGAGCCCTGTTCTTTGTGTGTGACACTTCCGCCTATTATAAATTCCATTGTTTCATCATACAAAATAGGCACACTTGGCCGGGTTGTCCTGATATATGCAATTCCCGAATAACCATATATGAGTTCTGTTAATTTTTCTGCGGCCACTGCATCTGCAGGACTCATAACAATGGAATTTGGCAGAGCACGAAACAACGCGATATCTTCAAGCCCCATTTGAGACACACCGTCTGCACCCACAGAAACCCCACCGTGCGATCCATTTACCATCATGGGTATTCCTGATACTGCAGCCATTCTGAATTGATCGATTGCACGGGTTAAAAAACTTCCATACGAAGAAATGACAGGATACATCCCGCAAATAGACATGCCAGATGCAATGCCTGCAATGAGTTGTTCTGCAATGTGACCTTCAAAAAATTGATGTGGCAGTGCTTCATGAAACAAATGCGTATACGTGGATTTTTCCAGATCACCGTCAAGAACCATTATCTGTCTATTTACCACTCCAAGCCGCACTATTGCTTTCCCAAATCCCTCTCTTGTGGTCGTCGCTTTTTCATACGTACTATTTTTTTGAACCCGCATAGAGGCAGATGTCTGTTGCTCATGAGAAACATCTGGTTTTTTGATAATGCCTTCAAATGATGTATCTATATCCCCAAGTTCAAGCAATGCGGTATGTAATTGTTCTTTGGAAAGCACTTTTCCATGCCATCCGTGTTTATTTTCCAAAAATGAAATACCATTTCCCTTTTTGGTTTTTGCTAAGATTACCGTCGGGCCGCCACGATAGTCGAGCGCCTTTTGATACGCCGTATCCAAAATTTTCAGGTCATGCCCATCAACCACAAGCGTTGCCCACCCAAAGCTTTCAAACCGTTTTCTGTAAACCTCAGTATCCCACGCTTCCATCGTACTTCCCGATTGTTCGAGCGCATTTACATCAACAAGTGCGATTAAATTATTCGTTTTATGAAATCCTGCCGCCATCACCGCTTCCCATACAGCTCCTTCTGACAATTCCCCATCACCCAATAAAACAAACACATGCGGTGCACCAGCTATGGCCTCACCAAGTCCCACAGAAAGCCCTTGACCGAGTGATCCCGTTGCAATGTCTGCGTATAGAAATCGCGGCGTAGGATGCCCTTCAAGAGTGCTTCCAAATTGACGATAGTTGCCAAGTTCTTTGTCAGAAATACATCCTGCAACATGAAACAGCGCGTAGAGCAATGGTGATGCGTGTCCTTTGGAAAAAATAACACGGTCATTCGTATATGCATCTGGGTTTTTTGTATCAAGCCTGAGATATTTAAAATACAGTGTCGCCATTAACTCCACTGCAGAAAGTGATGAGGTCGGATGACCGCTACCGGCAGTCGTTGTCATCGTCAAAATATCATAACGAAGACGCGTACATAATTTTTTTAAAGCAGGAACTAACATAACTATCATAAGTATAACAAAGAAGAAATTTTCCTGTTATCTCTTACGCATTTTGAAGCGATTCTATTGCTGAAGGAATATCCTGTTCACTTTTAAATATAAAGCTTGTCGTAACAATCCGTGTCACTCCTGCTTCTTGCACAATTTTTGCCGTATCAGGAGTCATGCCGCCGTCTACTTCAATCGGCAAATCCGGCAAATTGCGGTGAATTGTTTTTATGGTTTCCATTGCGTTTGATTCAAATTCCTGTCCGCTTGCACCTGTTTCAATCGTCATAACCAAAACAAAATCCACTTCTTCTAAGTATGGTTCAATAAGGTCAAAATCCGACTCCACATCAAGTGCGAGCCCCACTTCCATTTCGTGCGTCCGCGCCTCTGCTAAAAATTCCCGTGGAGCATGACATTCGACATGCGCAATTATCCGCGATACGCCTGCATCAGCCAACGGTTTTAAATACGAAATAGGATCAGCAACCATCAGATGCACTTCAAATTTCGTTCCGGTTTTGGTAAATTTTTCGATGATTGGCGTGAGGATCGCCATATCATGTACCGTGTCACAGGGAAAAATCGTATTGTCGCCAATATCAATTTGAACCGTCTCCACGTACGGCGCAACAAGTGTTATTTTCCGTTCAATTTCTTTGACATCTGTCTCTAAGATACCGGGAATGATTTCCATAGTATATATAAGTATTAAGGAAACAAGAAAAACCTGCAAGAAGAGAAATTCCCCTCTATGCAGAAATGCGGTATTCAAGTACGATATGACAATATAAAAAATCAATATATGCATGTATGAGTCCTGAAAGCATACCAATATTTCTTGCCGACGACCGTCCTGAACGCATGGAAGAAAAAAAATTTTTCCTTGAACGTGGAGGGCATAAAGTTGTCCTCACTGCAGCAAATATAGATGAGGCGTTGCAAGCTATGAACCAATTTATCGAAAAGGGTGTTGTTGTTGCAGGTCTTGATGTAAATTTTGATAGTAGAGACAAAACAAACAAAGACGGAGTGCTTATCAATCAAGCAATCGCAGAAAAATTTCCACACATACTCCGCGTTGGCATGGCAAGCGATTCATGGCCGGAAGGATCCCAAATTGATTTAGATACAGCAAATATTCCCTTACAAGGTCTTGCGCGAGCAATTGACGCACTTCCGATGCCAAAAAAATGACATTATATTTGCTGTTCCTGTGTCGTAATCTTTTCAATACGACGAATATATCGTTCTTTTGCTCCAAACGAAGTTGTTAAAAACGAATCCACAATACCAGAGGCTTGATTCTCTGTGAGATAATTTGAAGCAAGGGCAATAATATTAATATCGTCGTCATTTCGTGCATCTTTCACCTGTTCAGGAGTCACTCCTAACACTGCGCGTACCCCATCAATTTTGTTCACTGCAATGGATACACCTGCGCCATTCCCACACAGCACAATCCCCCGATGATCTTCTGGATGTTCCATCACGGCTTTTGCAACAGCAAACGCAAAATCAGGATAATCATCATGAGGGTCTAACACGGTATTTCCACAATCAACAACACTATATCCTTTTCCCACGAGATACGTTTTTAAATACTCTTTAAGAGGAAATCCACGGTGGTCTGCACCAAGAAAGACGGTCATGTAACCAGTATAAAACAAATCTGGAAGGAAGCAAATGCTCCTTGAGAGGGTCTGACCCTGAGGCTACGGATTTACCGAATGTTTTGCAACGCGAGTCCCAACGTATCGTATTTTCCGTCAAGCGTCTTAAATAATTCATCATCAACCAGTCCCCGTCCCCATGCAACCGCCAAGTGCGTTCGAACGATGGCAATCAGTCCGATGGTATCCATCAAAATCTGTCGTCCAAACCGTCGGTCAATACGGGATAATCCGTCTGCAATCTTTGCAGTGACGTCTGTTGCACTGTCGAGTACCTGTTCGGCAATCTCTTCATTATCGCCGTCTTTGTGGCTGTCAAATGCCTCGTGGACATCCATTAAAGCCACGTATGCATCCTGCCAAAGTTTATGTTCATGAAATGGTGTGTTATTCATATGATTGAATTGTATTTTATCCTACTTACTCCAAAAACGCTAGGTTACTTCAATTTTTCGGGCTTTATTATTTTGTTTCCAATCGTCCAATACTTTTTTGTATGTTTCTATATATCGTTTCATCATTTGTTGTACGGTAAAACACCGTTCCACTTTCTGTCGGCACGCCTTACGCATTGTTCGATATTCCTGCTCAGACATTGTGTACATGCGATCAATAGCCTCCGCAAATCCATCAATGCCGGTCTTTTTAATAATAAAATCGCCTTTCTTTTCGTCGGGCGTTGGGTTAATAATAAACCCTGTGACCCCGTCTTCAATAATTTCTGACACGGAACCCCTCGCGTACGCAATCACCGGTGTTCCACATGCCAGTGCCTCAATCAACACAAATCCAAATGGCTCCTCCCACGCAATAGGAAAAAGACACACTTTGCTTTTTTGGTATTTACCAGCCAAATCATGCCGGTTAATGGATTCATGCATGGAAAAAAATGAAAGCGGCCGTTTCTTTTTTTCATACAAATCTTTTATCCATTTTGGTGATTCAGCTTTTAACATGGGGTACACATCAAGTGTCCTCTGCGCTTTTTTGGCGATTGCCGGAAGTTCATTAATACCCTTTTCCTTAATGGCGCGCCCTGCCCACACCATATGTTCTCCTCCGATGGCATCAAATTTCCAAGTCCGTTTCGTATCTATCCCGTGCGGAATCGTATCGATATAGTTTAAATGTGGCAGCGGAAGACGCTGTGCAGAGGAAAGAGAAACAAAATACACGTTCTTCAGATTGTTGAAGAGTGCCAGATATTTTTTATTGTAGTTTTCTTCAAGAAAACTCCCATGCATCGTCACAAGAATAGGTTTATTCACAAACGGTGCAAATGGAAGAACAGAATCACCGTTGCCAATGTTTACATGATACAAATCAAATTCATGCTGCATGTTAAACGCTTTGGAAAGGAGTGCAAGTTCGTACGTTTTATGATGCCATTCGCCAATATCACTGTCTTTCATGGAAGATTTATGATTGACACTCACCAGTTTTACCGGAAGTTCAGAGTCCCCTGAGGCAAATGCAGTGATATGCAAATTATATCGTCTGGATTGACGTGCTAACTGCCGGATAAGAATATAACTGAAAATTTCAGTCCCTTTTTTCGTCCCTCTGCTTATCGTGACATAGTTTGAATTAATAATTCCTAAACGTATCATTATCGTATAGTAACACACTGGCTGTTATACACTTTCCCCCGCTTCGCTCAGTGTGTCTTTCATAAATTTGATACCCCATTTGTAAATATTATTTTCAGCAAGCACTTTCTTAAGATCAATATTCCGTTTTTCCTTTTCCGCCGCATCCATCGTTAACGCGTGATACAGTGCTACTGCTGACCCTTCGATATCATACGGATTAATAAGCATAGCCGACTTCATATCTTTTGCAGCTCCCGTAAATTTTGACAACAGAAGCACGCCCTTATCCGCTTTGTTACAAATTGCGTACTCTTTTGCAACCAAATTCATCCCGTCATCGAGTGACGTCACCATACAGACATCCGCCAAATGGTAATACAGAAAAATCTTCTCGCGAGGAATAACCTTGTTGATATACTGAATCGGCAACCACGTTCCTTTGCCATATTTCCAATTAATTTTCTCGATCAAATCATCAATCTCATGATTGATCACCTTATATGCGGGAATGTGCACGCGGGACGGTGCGCCAATCATCAGGTATGTAAATTTCCCGATGTAGTCTGGATATTTTTCAAAGAAATGATCAATAATCTTAAGACGCTCCGGAATGCCTTTGGTGTAATCAACCCGATCCACGCTAATTCCTAATTGTTCATAGGAAAAATCAAAATCTTCTTCAATCAAATGTTTTGTCGGCCGCCTAGTGCCGATTTCATCCATAATTTCTTTATAATCAATTCCTGCAGGCACACTGGCAACTTTTGTTGTGTGTTCTTTATAGGTAATAGATCGCGGTTCTGTATCGACAATGCTTTCCAAATCCCGTCTGGTGCATTCCACAAAATTGTCCACATGATACCCCCTATGAAATCCGATAAAGTCGGCTCCCAACAGTCCTGCGACCAACTCTTTTCGCCATGGACAAATACGATAAATTTCGTAGGTTGGCCACGGAATATGCCAAAACACCCCGATTTTGATCTTTGGTTTAAGTCTTCGAAGCATGATGGGAAGCAGTGCCAAATGATAATCATTCACCCACACAAACCCATCATCTCCATCGAGTTCTTCTGCAATGGCATCGGCAAATTTCTGATTCACTGTCACATAATCCTGCCACCAAGAATTATGAAAAATCGGTTTTACAAAAACCGCATGGCAGAGCGGCCACAATGTCTGATTGGCAAATCCGTAATAAAATCCTTCAAGTTCTTTTTTCTTAATAAACACCCGTTTTAAGGTATATTTTGGATCTTCAGGGGGAACTTTCACCCGATTCTGTTTATCAACGACTTCTGCATCTGCATCCCCTGCGGCAAGTGCAACCATCACGCCACCTGTTGCCTGTAAAATACCGTCGAGTAAGCTGTGTGCGCCTCCCGCGGCTTTTTCTACAACGATGCCCTGTGCGGATTTGCTATGAATATATGCTTCCCGTTGAATAGCGACGATGAACTTTCGTCCTTCAAGAGATTCTTTAGCAAACGTAGTAAGATCCTTCGGAGTTTTCAGGGCAGCCATAGTCGACCGAGATACTGAATAATATCCGTATTGTATCACACGTTTTCTGAAAGGATTCTTAATCATAGGCAGTGGTATAAGTATACGTGTTTTATGTGTGTTGTGCTTGCTGCACTTGTGTATGGATGGATTGAATAAGGGAAAGAAAACCTTCAAGCGGCAGCCGGTTTGGTGACATAATTTCTGTATTTGGCCCGATGGGATTCCATTTCTTCTCCTCGGCATATCCTCCCGCCAACCGATACCTCACACCAACAAATGTTGGACCCTCTTCCTGACCATTTGTTGCAACCACAGCGTCAAGAACGGTTGGATTATCATCAATCATGACAATAGTATCTACTGCATCTAGTGTTGATTTGGTTCTGTCTGGTCGTTTTTCCAAATTACCTCCATGCATCAATTCACGAATAAATTCACCTTTATCACCTTTCGCGAGCCATATGTGAGGAACCGGTAGTTTATTTTTTGCCTGAAGAACTTCAATAATGCGAAGCGTCTGAGCGGCAGGGTCACCGGTCGTAAAAATACCCACCTCAATGCCCTGCGTGCGTAATGCATCTATAACTTTCAACGTTTCTTTTACTGGCAGCGGTCCAAAAAAAGACTCAGTAAACGCGTCCTCTAATTCTTTTGCCCATAATTGTTTATCTCCAAGCTTTGTAAGTGTTCCCCTTTTGTTAAATCGGAATGGATCGCCTTCCTGATACGTATTCTCTCCACCTTGCTGCTTTTTTATCCGAGTGAGTGTTGATAAACCGTTAGTGAGCACCTCATTTGGACGTTCACTTTTTGCCACTTCAGATAACAGATAGTGCATCGACATAAGCTGAGATGTCGGATGTGCTATCTCTTTATTTGGGTCACCATCTTTCCAAGAACAAAAGCTTTCTGTCGACCGAACAAGCGTCGTTATTTGCTCATTATTTAATAAAATGTTGTGATCAGCGCAGTACGACTTTGTCTTCTCCATAAGCGCGTATACCCCTTCAGTTGTTCGATACACAACATCATCAAAATCAAATAATACAAGTGTACTTCCCTTTTCTAGAGGTTTCATTTCCGGTTCTTTCGGATTGACAACATACCCCAATTCACCAATTGGCTGAATAACGGTCTTCTCCGTCGGAATTTCAACACGCTTTAAAAAAGATTGAATACGAGAAGTTTCAATGAGTTGTTTTGTTACAACTTCTGGAGACATCGGGAGCACAGCCATACCTCTATATTACACAAATTTTTCTTCGTATGCTTTTTCTATCCGTTTGACGAGTTCTTCTTCCCCGTTTGACCATTGGAGTTCCTGACAGTGTTTCATTTCTGCAATAGCGGTTTCATCAAATAAATACGTATGAATAGAGGCTGCAATTTTTGATATTGGTGTATTTTTCATATGCAGTACACAAGTGCCGACATGGGCAAATGGCTGCACTTCTCCGATATGAAGTTCCGGATATTCATCTTCAGGATATGTTGTGACGTTGGCAATAACAGGAACTCTTGCAGATATCCCCTGTTCCAGAGTTGCAAGACCCTGATGTTGAAACACCAAATCGCTTGCGGAAAGAGCCGCATAAAATGCATCCATATTAGTCTTCGGCGGCAAAATAATATCAGATCGTTTTAAACTGTCCATGTCTATTTTTGTCACATCGCCAAATACCAAAATACGCACTTTTACCTCCTGCAGTTCATCAACTGCGTGGAGGAGGTTATCAAATACCCACGATCTGCTTCCTGCACCAAACCCCGACACATAACAAAAAATAAGTTTTTCAGCATCATACAAACCAAACGATTCTCGAACTTTTTTCTTTTCCTCTGCTGTTATCGGCGTATACGCAGGAATACACCCGACCGGTTCCAGACGATCTGCAATGCTCTTTGGAATATCAAATGTTCCTCCATGTTCTAAGAGTCCTGCCTGAAACACACCATTCGGCAAATTAATATAATACCGATCCATCCAACGGTTGTACGGATAGACATTCGACGTCGGCAAAAACAACCAATTGGAATCCACACTCACTACTAATTGCTTAGGAAATAAAGAAGATGAGGCATTCCAAAATTCCGGATCATCACGGAATGCTTTTGAATTGCAAAGAATGATAACTTCCGGTTTGTATTCCTCAACATATTGCTTCAATAAGGCAACAGTTGCCCCCATACGTACCGGAAACGGCGGTGTGCTGTCTGCAAAAAATCCGCGTGTGACATCTTTTTTTAAAATAAGGGTGACTGTTTTCCCTTGCGTGTGGAGATGACTAGCAATGGCATACGCCTGACTCGTTTCGCCAGAGGCCATTGCGAACAATAAATATCGTTGGGCAGCCATATTACAATTAAGTATGAAAGACTCGCGCTTTCAACACAAGGAACAGGAAATCTATCAAATGTGTTTGTCTTCCAAACCGCCATGGCTCTTTCCACAGCCTGTATAACCATTCAAATCCAATGCGCTGAATAAAACCTGAAGCACGCGGTGTGTTTCCTGCAAGCATGTCAAATGATCCGCCGACAGACATAAGGACAACCGGACCCGCATGCTCTTTTGTTAATTGTTTTTTGAGGATATCGATAAACAATTCTTGTTTTGGCGCACCAAGACCGACAAATACAAATCGTGTCTGACTGTCACTGATCCTTCTGACAATTTTACTCATATCAGAAGACATGATTTCTTCCGCATGTTCAAACGCTTTTGGTTGTTCACTCCATCCGTGGAGTTCAATATACGAAGACTGAAGCGCAATAAGCGCTTTATGTGCCACATCATTTTGTCCGCCGACAAATCCGATGGTCAAGTGGTTTTTATTTGCCATGCGAACCAGATCGGACACCAAATCAATGCCGGAAATCCGCGTCAATTTTATACCGCGAATAAGTTTCATCCCGAATACGATGCCTACCCCATCAGGGATGGCAATATCTGCACGATTCAGAATAAGTTGAAATTCCTTATTTTTTGAAGCTTCCACTAATTGCTCAGGATTAGGCGTCACAATCACCAGGGGAGTTTTTTTCGTCGCGCTCATCCCCTCCTGCACATATTCAACGATATCGGAAAGAATAGCTTCTTTTGTATCAACAGTGATATTGACATCAAGCAGTTGTTTCTTCGTCAGTTTCATACGTTATTTTTTACTGACACTCCGTTTATAGAGCTCAATGTTTTCAAGCGCAACCCCAGTGCCGCGGACAACACATAAAAGCGGATCGTCAGCAACATGACACACGACACCGGTCATCTGTGTCATCAGTTTATCAAGATTTCGAAGCGTACTTGTGCCACCCGCCATAATAATCCCTTTATCAATAATGTCAGCAGCCAACTCCGGCGGCGTATCTTCAAGCACTGCCTTTACGGCACCAATAATCTGATGCAACACCGGCATAATCGCAGTCACACATTCCTTGCTTGTTAACGTCACCATGCGGGGCATGCCTGAAACGGCGTCACGCCCCCTGATTTCCATACTGCGCGGTTCTTCCTCAACCGCAGTTGCCACGGTAATTTTAATTGTTTCCGCCATGCGTTCTCCGATAATCAGGTTGTATGTCCTTTTTACATATTGCGCGATTGCCTCATCAATTTTGTTTCCTGCAACGCGAGCGCTTTTGTGTACCACAACGCCACCCAACGAAATAACGGCAGCTTCTGTGGATCCGCCACCAATATCCACAATCATGTGTCCGGATGCTTGTGCAATGGGGATTTTTGCACCAATAGCAGAGGCAAGTGGCTCTTCAATAAGATACACAACTTTTGCTCCAGCAGATAATGTTGCATCCATCACCGCTCTTCGTTCTACCTGCGTACATCCTGTCGGAACACAAATCATCACTTCCGGTTTGAAAAAACGATTTTTCCCGACGGTTTTGTCAATAAAATAGGCAAGCATCGCCTCAGTAATTTTATAATCAGCAATCACCCCGTCACGCATGGGTCGTGTTGCCACAATGTTGCCGGGGGTGCGCCCAAGCATTTCTTTTGCTTCATTTCCAACGGCTACCACTCGCTGGTCATCTGCGGTTACCGCAACAACTGTGGGTTCATTGAGCACGACTCCCGCACCTGACAACCACACAAGACTATTTGCAGTTCCAAGGTCAATTCCGATACGTTTTGAAGAGAAATTCATACGACTTTTTAGATTCATTTCATTCTACCATACTTTCGTTGTATAATAACCCATACCGGCCACATATTTTTATGGTTAAATTCAAAAATACCGCGCTTTCCATATTCACTGTTTGTCTCATCGCACTTGTGTCTTTTGCGGTCATCGCGTACGGCCGTGGCTACCGATTTAATTTTAAACAAAAAACAATCGGATCAACAGGGCTTATTAGTGCAACATCTGACCCGATCGGCGCTTCCATTTTCATTGATGGGAAAAAAGTCGGGGCAACCAATACCACAATCACAGTAAAACCAGGTTGGTATACCATTATGTTTGCCAAAGAAGGCTATCAACCGTGGGAAAAACATATCCGCGTTCAAGGGGAAGTGGTCGCGCAGGCAAACGGCACGCTGTATCCAACCAATCCATCACTTTCCACAATCACCACGAGCGGTGTTGCAAACCCAGTCTTGTCACCTGATGGATCAAAACTTGCCTACATTGTCCCGTCAGTTATTGAGACAACCAACAGCGCACAAATGACACAACGGGCAGGCATTTGGATTTTGGAGCTTGTAGATAAACCGTTAGGGCTGAACCGTGATGCAAAACAGATATTGAAAAACGAGACTATTAATGTATCACAGGCCATTCTTTCTTGGTCACCGGATAACAAACAGCTCATGATCGATGTGCCGACCGCCCAGAAAACAACCGCTTCGTACCTCGTCGACACAGATAAACTGAATGAATTTGCAAAACCGGTTTACATCAAACGCGATGTCATCAATGAGTGGGAAACGATTGCCAAAACCAAAGAAACGGAAAAACTCTCTACTCTTGCACCGGAGCTTATTAAAATCGCCACACAATCCATGAAAATCATTGCATTTTCTCCGGATGAACGGAATATTCTCTATGAAGCAACGACTGCAGCAACCATTCCGCAAATCATCGTTCCTCCCCTTATCGGAACCAATCCAACAGAAGATATTCGGGATATCAAACCATATAGCATATATACTTACGATATCAAAGAAGATCGCAATTATCTCATTGGTGACGCGACCGTACTCCAGTTGCAATGGATGCCGACATCAAGGCATTTGATCACTGTGTCAAAAGATATGATTGAAGCAATGGACTTCGACGGAACAAACAGAAAAACGCTCTACGCAGGGCCATTCTGGGATGCATTTGTCGCCCCGTGGACGAGTGCAAACAAACTGGTTATCTTAACAAATCTGATTCCGACTGCTTCAACGCTCCCCAACCTCTACGCAATTAATATTCGGTAAATTGCGTCGCGTCGAACGCGACAGCCACGTTTGACGTGGCGCCCTCGAAGGGAATCGAACCCCTATCTTACCCTTAGGACGGGTCTGCTCTATCCATTGAGCTACGAAGGCAACACCTTGATTGTATTCTAACCGCCACTTTCGTACAATACGATTGATTTACACGGGATGTAGCGCAGTTGGTAGCGTGCTTCGTTCGGAACGAAGAGGTCGAGAGTTCGAGTCTCTCCATCCCGACTTATCATATTTCCCTCCTAGCTTTGGGGGTCTTTTTACGGTATAATACCCGAATTATGAACCTCTCATTCAAGCCTCAACACATTCCTTTAGAGGAAAAACCAATTCAAATCATTTTAGCCTCCCAATCTTTGGGCAGAAAAATGCTTTTGGAAAAACTCGGACTTCCGTTCAGAACGGTTGTATCAAACGTCAATGAAGATACTATTACAGACCCGGATCCAACTAAAACGATCAAGAAACGGGCACTTGCCAAGGCTGAGGAAATCGTAAAAAATCCACGTATTTTTAACCTTCCTGTTGACAGCAGATCCCTTATCATTGCAGCGGATTCTATGGCTGTCTTAGGCAAGAAAACATTTGGGAAAACCAACACTAAAGATGAAGCAAAAGCCATGGTGAAAGAACTCATGGAAAAAACCCATACATTTACAACTGCCGTCAAAGTCATGTACCTCCATGGCCTCACGGTCAAAAAAATGTGGGACGGCATCGAAACAACCAAAGTAACCATGCGAAAGATGACAACGATTGAACTTGACCAATACATCAACCGCTACGATTTCTCACGATTTGCGGCAGCATATACGATCAACGAAGCACCGTGGGACCTTATAACGAAGATTGATGGAAGCTACACCAACGTCATTGGCCTTCCATTTGAATTCATTCTTCCTATTTTTAGGAAGCTTGAAATCATCAAGTAACTTACGCACCAACTAAGGTAAGTCCGCAACCAGTGGCAGCTTTTAACGTATCTTCATCTAGTTCCTGTATATCTGTCTGCACGACCACTACTTGAGGTTTGGCTTGTATCTGTTGATCAAGCTCGGCGTCAGTTTTTGGTGGATACAACGGATCAAATACTAATACTTCTGGAGGTTTACAAGGGGTATGTTTTGCTTCGTCATCGGCCATCTCAAATGTAGAAACCAAAGGTGTCCGTGATCCGTAACTTCCTGTCGGATGGAGCTTTTCTTGAATCCGCGCCAACAATTCCTGATCTGTTTTTGGAGGCGCTAAAGGATTAACAACAGCTTCTGCCAAATGAAAGACACATGTTCTCTCTGACGCTACCATATATACTCCTTATACCGCAGAGTATAGAGCAATAAAGAAAAAATGCAATATGAATCTGTTACAGCGCAAAGATCTCACTTGGCGCGAAGATCAAACCGATTTCTTTCTCGGCTGCCTCAACACTATCTGAACGGTGCACCACATTATGTGGTTTATCAACACCAAAATCTTTGCGAATTGTTCCCTCTGGAGCAACTGTCGGGTCTGTAGGACCACAAATACCAAAGACTTTCTCCACTGCGCCTTCACCCTCAAGTACAATTGCCACAACTGGTGTAGACATCATGAGCTCACACACAGACGGAAAAAACGGCTTGTCCTTGTGATGTGCGTACCATACATCAAGAATATTTTGTGTCATCTGCACATATTTCAGTCCCACAACGGTAAGACCCGCCGCTTCAAAACGCCGAATGATTTCACCCGTGATATGTTGTTTCACTCCGTCCGGTTTAATAAGCACTACTGTTTTTTCGATCATATAAATTTCCTTTCACTTTTTATATTGTTAATAATTTTACCAGCTCCGGATCTTCCGGTCTATTCCAAACAACCGCTAAATTGAGATTATTTGGAGAAAAATATTTCTTGAGCATTGCATTAATCTCCTCTTTCGTCACTTTTTCAATGCGCTCCATATATTCCGTAAGCGAAAGAATTGGAATATGGTAAAGTTCTTGTCTCCCATACCATTCTGTCGCAAATTCAGGATCTTCCGCGCGGAATGCCAACATAGTTTTGAGGCGTTTAATCGCGATATTCACTTCCTCATCCGTTACACCATGCTCGTATACTTTTCCAATTTCTTGCATAATTCCCGCAGTTGCCTCTGCTACTTTATTTGTTGCAACCCCTGCATAAATAGACCAATACCCAACATCTTCAAATGCGTCAGGAGAAGAACGAATTGTGTAGCACAAACCTTTTTTCTCACGAATTTCTTTAAAAAGTCTTGATGTAAATGACACACCAAACAGCAAATTAAACACATTTGCAGCATATCTATCCTCTGAATGACGGTTGAATGCACGAAGTCCTAGGGTAATTTGTGCCTGTTTTGCATCTTTTTTTGTGACAAATTCCACCCGCGGTGCATCCTGTTTGTCTGTCACTCGTTCGATGTCCCCTGTTTTTTTTGGCGGAAGTTTTCCAAACCATTCAGTCACGGTGGCAATACACTCTTTTTTCGTTCTTTCCGTAAATTTCCCCGCCATCACGACAACAATACGTTCCGGCTGATACCATGCATCATGATAGTCTTGCAATGTTTTGGCAGTTGCAACCCGAAGTGGCGCTTCTTCTCCAATAATCCGCATACCAAGTTGGGCATCAGGATAGAGCATATGATGGAACACTTCCCCGACTTTGATCGCCGGTTCATCTTCATACTTCTTCATTTCCTCTAAGATAACGTCGCGTTCCTTAGAAACATATTGCTCCTCAAGCCGCGGATACAACGCGAGTTCCTTGTTTATCTCAAGTCCTGCTTTCCAGTCTTCACCCAGTACTTTGTTGTGGTAACACGTGACATCGAGGTCTGTGTAGGCATTTTGAAGACCTCCCAGACGTTCAATGAAATTCACATCATCAGTAGTCGGGTATTGTTTTGTACCCTTGAACACCATGTGTTCCAAAAAATGGGAAATACCATTGATGTCTTTTGTTTCATATCGACTGCCTACTCCCACCATCACCGCTGTCGCCATACTTTCTACGCCGGGAATGGGAATACAGAGTAGTCTGGCGCCATTGGGGAAAACAATTTTTTCATACGCAGATGTAGTCATAAGGATCTTAGTATAGCGTAAACGAAAACATGAAGAAAGAGTTGAAGGAGAGGGTCTGACCCTCGCAAAAAAATAACCACGCCATTTGCAAAAATTGCTCTCGCAAGCGGCGTGGTCAAAACCAATAAACTACTAATACATGTCTTTGCCAAGACGAAAACGAAAAATATCAACAATGGTATTGAACTGGGCACTGCAGATTACGAACACTATTTCGCTTTGTAATTCGGATTGCTCGAACACGTAATGTCAGTACACTGACTACATTGAAGCACGTGGCTAAGCAATAACGCTATTACTGATGAAACCGGTGGTACACGATTCAACGCATCGGTTCGCATTTCCATCAGTTTTTCAAAAGTTACCTCCATAACCAAGGAAACGACATTCACTTGCTCCCCATTCTGAAAACAATAAACGTGAATCTCGGGCGATCGAAGCTGGTCATGAATATTCTGTAAAACTTGTTTTTTCCGATTCTCATCAACAAATGCAGGAAAATCTTGTACTGACGTAATGGATTTCTTTTCAACATCCACAAGGTAAAATTTAATTTTCACGGTAACTTCCCTTCCTACAAGATATGGTCTTTTTGATTTTCGTTTTGGTTGGCAAAGAGCAAAATATCACTTTTCCCCTCAAAAAACGTTGTCGCACGACAACAAAGGAAAAACGAGATGTTCGGAGTATACTATAAATCCTATAGTAAAATCAAACTCACGTTAAATAGATAAAGAAGCAAAAAAATAACCACGCCATTTGCAAAAATTGCTCTCGCAAGCGGCGTGGTTTTCAACCGATAAAAATTATGATGCTTTTGTCTTGTGGGAAGACAATTATGATAGATCAACAGTTGCACCCCATTGGTACGTCCAAATAGAAACAGATTTCTCACTGTTGCCAACAAAACCTGCAGTCGCGCATCCAAGTATGATGTCATCACCGGCTTCTTCAATAAAATCAGTGATCTGTTTCGCCGACAGCGGATGCGTCGACATAATCAATCCAATTATTGAAGGAGATACGACATCGTCAACAACAAAATATACCCGTTTATCACAAAATATATTCTTTTTTGGTATATCTCGTTGAAACGATTCCTGATTTGATAAAATCTCTTTAGGAAGTTCAGACAGGTTAACGACGTTCTCAACAGTAAATTTGTTTAATTCAAGATCAAACACACTAAATAAGACTCGTAACATCGAACACCTCCATAAACTTTCTGGCGTCATCCCACAATGACAATGAGCAAAGACCGTATCCCTAGAATTTGTAGCGTTCTAACAATCTAGAAAACGTTTTCTGAGTATACTCCTCACCCTATAGTAAAATCAACTTTTTACAGGGTCAGACCCTCGTGGAATATGATTGTGAAATCGTCAAACGATCAAAGACTTGCTCGGACAAAACAAATGCTTCATACTAATTTTATGTCTCCTGATGATGTACGAGAAGAAATAGAGCTCGCTGTGGTCGAACTCATTAAAACGAGTGTGGAAGCAGGCACGATGACGGAAGCACGAGGCCAGCAGATCTCACAGATAGTACTGGAACTGCTGACTCCTGGCATGAACTGGGAAAATCTCTATAAAGCAATTTTCAAGCTTGATGACAGTTGTACAGAACTTTCCCCCATCGTTCTACCGTATGCAAAAAGCTACGAACTAAACATCGCAAACAAAGCAAGCGACATGGTGGCGAGTTATATCCGCGTCGGCAATTATGACGCGGCTGTCAAACTTGCAGAACAAGTCGTCAATGAAGACGTAAAACTCGAATGGCAAGGCAAAGCCAAAGCTTCCTAATCCCCTTGGAGAGGGTCTGACCCTCGCAAAGTTGCAAATTATAGGCCTTTCTGATATACTTCCAACCTGCCCATAAAAAGGAGCATATGAACGCATATACTACCTATATCACCTATCGAAATAAGAAAGAAACCCGAAGCCAGTTTATACGGAATTGGCAAACTATCGGTCTTGGACTTATCGCGCTCGCTTTTGGCGGTATTGCGCATTCGTCACTGCCGTCACTCACCCAAGAATTGGGGTATCAAATTCCCCGCGCTGTTTCCTTTGTCACAGCGAAGTTTCAAAAAAATACCCAGATGCCGACCTCTGTTCCGATGGTGTTTACTCCACTTATAGATCCTGACGGTAACGTCATTACCCCAGTAAGCACAGATTTTAGCCTCATTGTGCCAAAAATCGGCATCAATACGGCAGTCATACCAGCTGTGGATCCGACCAACCAAGAAACATACAGCGAAGCTTTGCAGGAAGGCGTCGCGCATGCCGCAACAAGCTATTTCCCAAATGAAAACGGAGCCGTATATATCTTTTCTCACTCAACCAACTATGAATGGTTTGTGGAGGATTTGAATGCAGTCTTTTATCTTCTTAAAAACCTAAGTGAAGGCGATCTCATCGTCCTTATATATAAAGGAACGGAATATACCTATAAACTTACGGAAAAACGGGTGGTGTCTCCGGATAGCGTTTCCTATATGGCACCAATTGAAGGAAAACAGATGCTGATTCTTCAAACGTGCTGGCCACCAGGCTCAACCACAGAACGGCTTTTGGTACTTGCTGATCTCATACAAACCGAAAAAATGAAATAACATATACGGATCAGACTTGACATGATCCTATAGTTATGTTATACTGCTAGCCTTGTAGTAACGAAAGCGAATTTTGACAACAAAATTATGAAACAAATAACTATCTGTCTTTTAGCATTTGTACTTGCCTTAACAAGCAATTTTGCAACTCCGGCATCAGCGGGCTGCACAACTAACTCCTATGGAACGACTTGTGATCAACCTGCTGACCTTACAATAAACAAATTAGTAAAGAACCCTATAACAAATTCTTATGTGGAAAACTTGGGTTCAACCGATGCCACGTTTTCTCCGGACGGTATCGTTTCATTCAAACTCATCATCAAAAACACGAGTGGCGAAACATTTTCACCGGTCAAAGTTGTGGATCAATTGCCTGACTATTTAACCTACACAGGGTCAACCGTCAAAGGTGACTACGATGAAGGACAACGAAGACTGGTTATGACACTTGATCGTTTAGCTGCAGGTGAAACGAAAGAAATTGAAGTCACTGCACGTGTTTCAGATAAAAGTGCATTTGCAAATGACCAAAGCTTCTTCTGTGCATCAAACTATGCATCAGCAACAGCTCCTGCACGACCAAACGGTGATGATGATACAGCAGAATTTTGTATGACAACACGAGTGGGTGAATCCACAACACTGCCTGTTGCAGGATTTAACGACTTGTTAACCATGATCCCCTTCCTGTCAGTTGGTGGAATCGGATTTGCACTTTTGAAAAAGAAAAAATAAACATAATTTTACATACTGTTCGCTATTCCTGCCGGTACTAGCAAACAAGTGTTTTAAAAAAGAACCGGCGTAATAGCCGGTTTATTTTTGTCAATTCGTAACTGTTTTGAGTCATCGAAAAACAGTGTACGAGTGACGACACCCGTAGGGTGTGGTCAGAAACAGGTAGTGAGGACTTCACTATCTGTTCCTGACTCACAAAGTCAGGAATTGTTTGTCCGTACCTGTATCACATATGCGTGACACAGATGCAAAACAAACATTGCTCTTTAACAAGGCATACAGGGAAAAATTCTTCCAGATAGAAACGACGGTTAGATCCGGGAAGTGCTGGGTAATAGTAGTACAGCGTGACTGAAGGCAGGCGGTCACGAAACGGCTCATTTATCCAGTGCTTCCTGGGTCTATCCGAAACCAGTTTGTTTTTTAAAAGGCTTGAAAAAGCTACGGATGTATCAAAAAAGATGTACCAAAAAACTAAACGATTCAATTTCAATTTGGAGGATTAAAAAATGGCACGCACACCTGAACAGCAAGCAGAAGCGAGAAAAAATTTCATTTTTCTCCTAGTAGGGTTTATCGCCCTCACTATCGCGGCTATGAACGTGTATGGGGCAATCCTTGCGTTTGGAAACACTGCAAGTGATCTGCCTGCAAGAATCCAACATGCAAACGCTATTACAATCATCGTGTTTCTTAGCGTCAGCATTTTGGCGTCCGGGTTTTACTTTTTTTGGAAGGGATTCCATTTGGGCGGAGCAATCAATCGAACCGCGTATTTCGTCGGTTCAGGAGTAGTAATGAGTGTGATGTGGAACATTGCAGCTCTCATGCTCTCGATCGTCTTGACTGGAACCCCGGTCGTATACACCATACTTGGCATCGCTTTTATCGGCGACGCTATCATCGGTGTATTTGTATATTTCTTCCGAAAATACTAACCAAGGAGAAATGAAGTGAAAAAACTACTGTTTGTTGTACTTGTATTTGTACTGCTGTCTTTGACGGCATGCAGCGGAATTGCGGCTAATACAGCCCCCACTGCAACTGAAGCAACTGCGACACTCACTCTGGCGCCGACCGAACTAGTTGTACCTTCGGCTACGCCCACGCTTGAGCCAGCAGCAACCGAAGCACTCGTGCCCACTGCAACATTTGAGCCGAGTATTGCTGGTGGAGACTTCCTTGCGATTCGCGTCGACACATTAGACGATGGATGGCAACGGATTGTCACAGCAGGTAACCGCGACAATTGTGCATGGAGCAACCAGTTCAAGCTCGAAATGAGCACTGGTGTTGATGCACAAGTACCACACTGTTGGGAACTGCGAATGACCGGCACTGGAACAGTGAAATTTGAAGTCAAACCTGATGACATCGGGTATGCTACTTCAGATACACTTAGTACTGGTCTGGCATTCTGGCCAAGTGGAACCAATGGCAGCTACCGCGTAACCCGCGATGGTGTGTCAACCGATTGGATTCCACTCACCACTGGACCTGAAGGTGTAAATTTCCCCAAAGACAGCACTGCTATCATTATCGAATTCAAACTCGACAATGGTTATATGGCAATGCCGCTCGGGGAGATTCGGAACAATGTTCTGCCGCAATACTAGGGCATAAACAATGTTTCGCGCGCTGACTCGTAAGGGTCGGGAGCCGCCGTAACGCTGCAAAATAACATTTAAGTTCCAGGTCACTAAGACCTATCGAATGATTTCCTATCTGTGGTTGTTTCTTCTGGGTAATACCGGATTAGAGACTTTAAAACCAATACAGACAAGGCTCATACTCGAAGAACAGACAATGTTCATTTTTACAGATGACGACCCCGACCTTAACACAGTCAAACAACTTACATACCATTTTTGCGAGCCAAAAGCTCAAAAAAATTCCCTGTATGCCTGTTGTTTCCAATTGATTTTCTAAAAAGTCGATTGAAAACAACAACACAATATTTATATATGAAACAAACACGAATGACCATATCAGTTCGAGGAGTTTTGATTCTTTGTGCTGTACTTGCCGTTTGCTTGGTAAGCGGTATGCTCGCATGGAAACAACCGACATACGCAGTTGGCTATTTCAATCTTGCAAACAACTCGTGGGGAACAGCCTTGTTTCAAGATGGACTGCATAATTCATTGCAGATCAACGGATTCACCTACTCCACTATACAAGGGGCATCTGTTCGCTTTATCCGTACACAAAAAACACAAACAACCATTGGCTTCAGCCGCGATGACATCATCTTTGATGCTGAAGGAAATTTGTATACAGAATCAAAAGAAAGTGAGACTAGAACAGTAGAAACACAATCAGGTATTTCTCTGAAAAAAACACAGAATCCTGACCGAACAGCTATAACTATTCCCTCATCTTTCTATCTGATAAACCCACATATCCCTGGGATGCTTACGATACAAATAACGGGAATTAATACAGCTACGTTAAATCTTGAACAAAAAACAATCACTGTTCCTGTTCACGTTACCCAGATAATTATACACGCGTACACCGAAATACCGACACTAAAAAAATAACGTATGATAACAGCACTTTTATCAGCACTTGTTCTTTTTATCATTCCCCTTATCCTCGGGTGGGTTGTAGTTGGCAAACCAAAATCAACAACAACAATTATTTTGGCCGCTGTTTCACTTATTAGCTTTATTGCTTGGAAACAACACAGTCCGTATCCTTCACCGCTCAACTGGGATATCTGGGAACACCAGACAGTAATCAATGCTATACTTAGTGGACACCACGCGTTGTTTCCATCGCAG
Organism: Microgenomates group bacterium; assembly: GCA_049287205.1. GTDB lineage: Bacteria > Patescibacteriota > Microgenomatia > UBA10105 > UBA927 > CAIJMI01. Next base: position 104,364 of record JBAQFJ010000001.1, on the reverse strand, counting down.
CTTTCAGATACATTCGGATTTACCGGATATACCACATTGTTTCACTACATCCTCATGATCCCGCAATATCTGTTCCATCCTAATGTTTTGGGATTCTGGTGGGCATCAGAACTATATATGACATTCCTTACGAGCCTTGCCGCGTATGGCCTTGTTCGCACTATTTCAAAAAATACCACAACTGCACTCATCGCAGGTGTAGTATCTGCATTATATTTTGAATCATCCATTGTGTTTACCCCGTATTTTGTTCTGCCGCAAACCATGGCAGCACTCATCTGGGTATTCGGATTCATCGCCCTAATCCAGGCAAATAAAAAAATGCTTCCATGGATATTCGGAATATTTTCCATTGCCCTCATGGCAACACATATGATTATCGGTGCTGCCGGCATACTCGTATATATCTTATATCTTGTGTTACATAACGCCGAAAAACGCACATCACATCAGTTCATGAGCGCTATTACACTACTCTTTCCCATTACCGTCTATGCGCTATTACAATTGGCGGGCCTCATCATTCCTATGGAAACGCTCAACTTTGGAGAAGCAGCACATTACATGCAAACTGTTGGAAAAACATTCTCAGACATGCAAGGATGGTATGGGATACTGCCTGTTCTATTCATTCCGCTTGGCCTGTTAGGAATTGCAAAAACAAAAGTAACACCAAAAGTCACGGTTATTATCACGCTGTTTTTAACGCTACTTGCTGTTATCTTGTCTCCCCTCGCCTATAGCATGAAATTCTACGTGTTATTCCGCTATATGTTCATTCTTGTCATTGCTTTTGGCGTACAAGAGCTTGTAACGCTCCTTCATAACAAAAAACTGATATTTGTCGCACTCATTGCCCTGTCTGCAACACAATTTTGGATACTCAAAACAAACATTGCCACATGGCAAACACCGCTCTTTGTGCAAGGGGTCGCATCCCATGTTGCAAGTGGTGAACTTGAAGCAATCACGTTTATCAAACACGTCTATGACACAAAGACAACAGTCATCGTTTCTGATCCTGCAACGAGCTATATCTATGAAGCATTAAGTGGAGTGAATAGCTTTGGCGGCGCGTACATGAAACCGGAAAACCGTATGGTGATCGCCCAACTTCAAGCGCAAGAAACCAACGACACATTTACAACAACGATTGCTGCGTTAAAAGATCCGGTGATAACAACACCGATAAAAACCTATCTCTTTGTTGTGAGCGCCAGATATCTGGAATGGACAAGCGCGACAAAAGAAGAACAACAGGCATTTTATTTTAATATCTGGAGACCGCGTATATTTACGCTTGCACACAGGACGGACATACAGACAATAACAGAAAAAATTGGCATACAGCCAGTATTTCAAAACGATACGGCGATCATATTCGCCATAACCAAATAAACACGTATGATACACAAAAAAACAATCACTCTTGTTGTTCCCTGCAGAAATGAATCCGGTATTATCGCTGACTTCATCTCCCGTGTCCCAAAATACGTTGATGAAATTCTTATCGTGGACAACAATTCAACGGATGACACTGCTCGCATCGCAAGAAAAGCAGGCGCTCGGGTTATATCCGAAAAGCGGGCAATTGAAGGAATCGGCTACGGATTTGCCCATCAAACAGGAATTACCAAAGCAACAGGTGACTACATCGTCGCGATGGATGGCGATGATACCTACCCGATGGATAAAATCGGAACAATCATCCGCTCTATGGAACGGTCACACACACAATTTATGTCGTGTAATCGTCTTCCGCTCATGAATACAAAAGCTATTTCCAAAACCCGACAATTCGGCATTTTTCTGTTAAATACGCTTGTGTTTATCTTGTACGGCTACCCTATCCGAGACATCTTGTCCGGCATGTGGATTGCAAAACGGGAAACACTAAAAGAACTTGCAGTAACAAGTGGTGACTGGAATTTTTCACCGGAAATTAAACTGAATGCCCTCACACATCCACGTGTTACGTTTGACGAATATCACATCGACCATTTCTTGCGCGCAAAAGAACCGAGCAAACAACAAATATGGAAAACCGGCATGCAGCACGCCTTGTATATTGTTAGCAAACGCATACACCAACTATGGGGAATCGTACGGACGATGTTGCCTTCAACACAAACAAAGGGGGCGTATGCAAAATAAACGAACCTATCAAAGCCCAGTGAATGTACTCGTCATATCACCGTATTTCTTACCAACGATTGGCGGATCACAACGATATATTGAGGAATTGTATGCACATGTCATCACACAATATCCACATATGCACGTAGACGTCATTGCGTACAATACGGAACACGTACTCGCTAAAGAAGTTTACCGAGGACTCACCATTTATCGCATTCCCTGCATTGAGCTCATCAAAGGACAATTCGCACTGCCGAATATATTCGCGCTGTGGGGTATATTGTTACAACTTGCAAAAAAACATATCGCATTTGTCCATACTCACATCAGATTTTTTGATGCCACGTGGTGGACATGGATCTATGCCAAACTCATCGGTGCAAAAAGTATATTCACAGAACAGGTGGCCAGTCATCCGGTTCACCCGAACAAATATGTGACAGGGATCGCAAAATTCGTCGATATGACGATTGCGAAATGGTCTATTGAACGCTACGACATGATTACTACTACGAACACGGCAGCCAAAGTATTTCTGAAGGAAACGCTCAAGATAAAAAAACCGGTAACTGTGTCGTATGGAGGTGTTGACACACACTATTTTCATCCAAAAAAGACACACAGCATCCCACATCTGACACAAAAACTTCCAAAGAATGCGACGATCGTCACATTCGCCAGCCGCATCATCTGGTCTAAAGGAATCACCTATTTCCTCGATGCGCTGGAAAAAATCGGACATCTCCCACCATCTGTGCACGTTATCATTGCAGGAAGCGGACCGTTAGATGTCGAGGTGCAAACCCGAGTAGAAGCACTTGCTGACCGTAAACGCGTCCATATTGTTGGAGGATTAAACTACAAAGAAATGAAACAGCTCCTGCAGGCTACTGACATCTTTGTTCATCCATCCCATCATAATGAAGGATTTCCAAATGTCATTCTTGAAGCGCTCGCATCCAATTGTCTTGTCATTGCAACAAATAATGCAGGAACAAAAGAAGTGATATCTCACGGTAAAAATGGCTATCTTATTAAACAAAAAAGCACTGCGGCGCTAATTACTGCAATACAATCTGCGTTGTCTCAAATCAAAAAAAGCAAAGCGATGGCAAAAACAGGACGAAATGATGTGGTAAAACATTTTGACTGGAAAACAATCAGCGCATCTTTTTATCAGCTTACACAACAATTTTGTACGTTTAAAACCTCCTATACTGCACCGTTGTTCTTTACGTAAATTCCTTATCGAAAAGGTGTATATTGAACGCTATACTATACCTATGACAAACAAAACAGTCAGAATAATAAGTATCACCCTTCTTCTCCTCTCCCTCGGACTTTGGTCAGCAATCATCATCCCTTCGTTCTTGAAAGAACAGCAAACAACAACAAACCCGACACAAGAAATACTGTGGCAAGAAGAGCAAAAACAACTTTCTGAAATAGAAATTGCCACCATGAGTGCAAGTTTTACGGAGGATTTTGAAAAAAATCTGGCACTCGCAAGCGCAACGCCTACCCCAACTCCATTTTTTACCAGTGATATACCGGCAAGCATGGCTGGCGATCTCAACCCACCCACAGTGACCATTCAAGGAAATACCGCTGAAGGCGCTACAATCACAGGAAACAGCGTTTGTTTCCCTCTTTGGGTATCTGACAATATGACCCCGTGGCAACGGCTACAAACGAGGAGTAAACTCGATACGAATCAATGGAGTGTATGGATGGAAACATTCTCCTACTGTTTCCAAAATCTTGGAAATGGCAAACACACATTTTCCGTACAGATCCGGGATCTTGCAGGAAATGTAGCATCTCCCGTTGCAAGAACATTCCTCATCCGGCAGTAAATAAGAATGATATACTACCACTATGTGGTGGTATGGCATTGGCATTATCGCTGAACTGCTCCTCTTATCATTCGTTTCTAAACGGTATATACAACTGGTGTTTCTCGTGCTGCTTCGTATTGTACGTTCACGAACAATTGCAGTGACTATCATGACTATCGTCCTTTTTCCCGGCACAGTTCTCCATGAACTTTCCCATTTATTTACTGCGGAGATTTTGGGCGTGCATACAGGAAAACTCACACTCGTTCCGGAATCAATCGAAGAAGATAATATTCAAAGCGGCAGTGTGGCAATCGCACATTCAGATCCGTTCAGAAGAACTGCAATCGGCATTGCACCGTTTACCAATGGCATCATCGTCCTCACAGCGCTTTCCTGGTGGTTTACTCAGGCAATCGCGGGATTTTGGCTTGTGGTAAACATGCAATTGACTATCGGAATTATTTTTTATCTCATTCTGACGGTTACCAATACCATGTTCACATCAAAAGAAGATATGGTGGGAGTGATCCCAGTTTTTCTCACGATGGGCATTCTTTTGGTAGCAGGGTATATCGCAGGAATTCGAATCGTTTTACCACTATCGATCACAGATACTGTGCAATCAATTTTATTCGCTTCCGTGCAAAATCTCGGCATTATTCTCGGAATAAATATTGTAGGATTTATTCTTTTTTCCCTGCTGTTATTTCTTTTTAAAAAACCGCATACTACATATCGCTCATGTTAATAAATTCCCCCACACCCATTACTGAACGCTTTTACTTGCTCTATACTAACGGTCGTCAATCCTATCAGCGTTTCACCTATTCAGAAAAACTACTCCAAAAACCAACCATTCGTGAAGAAGACAAACCGATACCTATACGAATGCTTAATGAGCTTCTTGCCAACCAATCAATCATCGACCCGTTTGTTGCACAACTCCTTCCTATAGAACAGTTATTCTGGGCAGAAGCTACACCCGAAATGAAGCGCGCGGCTTTATATTCTTATGACTATCACCACCGGAATGGAAACAAAAAAATTCCGAATGTGGAAACAGCAAATTGGATGGAAATTCCGTTTTTTCGAAGCTATCTTGATTCAATTTACCAAAACGCCAGACCAACAAATCTCATGCATCCGCGTACGACAATCAATGCAATTATCGCGCTTGTAGGAAAGCACCAAATCAGCGTACGCATGGGACACTTTCATCTCACAAAAGATGTTATTGGTGGGAGTGATATCTACGGTGTTCATTGGGATTTCAGCTTTGCCACGATGTCTCTTTCTCTTATCCGTCACTGGCTCTACGACGACATGCCGTCATAAATTACTTCTGGTCGGCGCCAAGAATGATAAGAAAATCAGCGCTTTGTGACGCAGTTTCTCCTGCAGGAAGTGGACTGACGGTCAACCCTAAGATTTTTGCAATTGCAGTGGCATCGTCCCCCTTTGTCCCTTTTATATCACTAAGCATCGATGTCTGATAGTCTTTCTTTACCGCATTGTCTGTATCAACAACAGTTGCCCCCACGATTTTCTCCTCAACAATAGTCGTGTACCCTTTTGTTAATCCGACTTTCGTTGTTCCGTTATATAAAATAAACGTATATGGCGACCCGACAACAGACTTTGGTGTTGGCGTCACTGATTCAGACACTGTTTTTGAAGGCGCAGAGGCAACATTCACCGGCGCCATATCAATAATTTTTTTGATACTCGGACGATACAGAATCGCCTTTTTCATAGATTTGAAAATCACCACCTTATCCCCTGTTTCTGCATTCGTAAAAAAGGCGTTCATCTTCACTTTCTCGACATCATCAACCGTTGCAATGGTCGGTTCTTCATCAGGAAGGAGCATAACAGCACGGAGATCGGTGATAAACGCATTACCTGTCTTTGCCATTTCCGATTTCGTTGTCTCCAACGTTTTTTTGGTATTCGTATACTCACGATAAAAATAAAGCGCAGGCACAAACGCAATCACAGCAAGAACACCTGCGATAAGCGGAACAATGAGTTGTTTTTTTACTGCCATATGCCTAGAATATACTGCCCCAACAACAGAAACGCAAATGTGTACCGTTATTTCCGTTGCGCCGCTATTTCATCGTACACCAGTTTTGAAATATCACGGATAACACTACTTAATGAGGAAAAATCATTCCCCCGCGTCATCACACACAAAAGATACGGATTATTGGGAAAATACACAATGCCGCAATCGTGCATCTGATGCTCTTTTGTATCCTCCCAGATCCGTTCACCAAACTTGTGTGCAACGAGCGTTCCTGACGGCACACCCGCCACTAATCCATCCTTAAATTCACTTTTAAGGAGTAGTCCCAGTGCTTTTTCAGAGTATTCCCGCGTCAGATACGAAGAGTTAAATAACACACGAAAAAAAGTCGCATAATCTTTCACTTTCAGATAATATTCCCCGCGCTGCAACACTGGCGCGTCCAGCCCTAACTCATCGTATGGCCGGAAAAATGCGGCCTCCTTCACCTCCTGTGACAGTAATTTTGCCGCATTATTGTCAGAATACATGATCATCCGTTCTACCAATTGTTCATAAGAATATTCAATTTTTGGCTCAAGTTCAATGGATGGTCTAACATTCTGTGTCGCGTCTTTATCCTCTGTTCCGTTATACAATACCTGTTCGTCAAGAATTTTTGGATTCTTTTCTGCTAACTGATACACAGACATCATGAGTGGCACCTTAAGCAAACTGCTCGGAGAAAATACCTCTTTTTCATTAATTCCCATCCATGGACCGTTATTCAGGTCACGAAAATAAACAGAAATATGATCAGCTTTTTTTGAAGAAATAATTTTATCTACCGCTGATTGAAGTTTACTCCGAAACAATCGTATTTCACCAAATGATTCCTGATCACCGACTTCGCATTCAAGAAGCGGATTGGTCAATGTATATCCCGATTGTCGTACTGCCTTGATACCATTTTGTTTGACAGGCGGACGATACAAAAACCATCTTGCACCATACCCGATACTCCCGCCAACCATAAAAAAAAGCACTGCGATAATCCACGTCTGCTTCATGTGCCTATTATACACAACCTATACAAAAGGTTAATACCCAAATTTCCATGGAAATCCCCCAAACCACCATTTCCCGTGCCGCATCTGTGATGCAGGATCGCTCGTTGTTTTTGTATTCACCCAGCGATACGAGAAAAACACAGAATCTAAAATCAACTTAGTATCAATAACGGATGCTAGACCAACGGCAGTATAAAACCTGAAGATTATCTTATTGTTTTTGCTTACCCAAAGGTCTTCCAATTGATCAACGTACCATCCTTGACGAAATGTCTGTGCAGTAACGTTAATCGTTGATGGAGTGTCAGTAGGCCCTGGAAGTGCAGCGAGTGTCGTCATGGAATACAGAAAATTTTGTGCAGTTAGCATCGGCCGGAAATGTCCGCCAACCTCTTGGATAGACGGTGCAATTGCCTGCGTAGCGTTCCCGTTTTGTCCCCGAAACATATAGATAATACCGGCTGGTACTGTGTTTGGTTCCATATGAAATGGAAACACAAATTCTAGTTCCTTTTCTCCCATGCCATTCATCGCATGCATACCGGTTGTCGGATTATATGTCGTCACCGTCACATACTGATCCGGCTGTAGTTCATCTGTATTTGCATACGTATTCATGTTGGAAGCAGCGGCAACAGTGCCATTCATCACAGCACCTGCATAAGAAGTCATATTAGTAGAACTACTGGGAATAGTACCAAGGGTTATCTGCACGAGATCCAAATTTAACACATTATTATTTACACTCGTATAGTACCGAAGTATGATCGTATTGGTCGCACTATCAATATAATTATCCCAATCCCCGACGGAAAATAAGAAATAATCCGTTGCGTCTGCAGTTCTTGTCACACCGGAGACAATCGGTTCAAATGTATTTGTTTTCACATTCTTCACGCTCACATCATAACTTCCCGCAGTCGTCTTAAACGCACTTGTCTCCAATAGGATCGCATTGAACCCTTCAGGCGGTTTAACAATATTGGAAAACGTCAATAACACTTCTGCAGCATTCCCTGAAGGTGTCACTGTTACATTTGACGTATTGTCATCTGTATACAAATCATTGTATTCATTGGCAGTGAGTGTCGCTGGAGCCGTCACTGCAAGTGATGAAGGATGATACCCTGGATCTGTCACAAACTGAATCTGCGCAAAATCCCAATCCAAATCCGCGGTCGTACTGGTGTTCACTATCCGAATTTGCATAGCACCTGAAGAAATAAAATTTGTCAAAGGTGTACTCACCTTCACGTTTGATCCGTTACTGAAAAACCCATCAAAAATCTCAAATTGCGCATAATCCCAGTTTGCAACGGTTGCATCGCCGGTAAAATTACTCCCATGCGGCACTAAATCCCGCCAACCCGACGTCACATAATCATAGATATACATCTTATAGGTATTGGAAACATCAAACCGGTGTTTTGACGTCACAATCATCTTATTAGCGCCAGTTGGGATTGAAACCCCAGAAAAAGACAACACAGCATCTGTTCCTGAAGTCGCATTTGGATCGGTATTCCATGGCTGTGCATCGTCACCAATAGCAAACCGCCAGTTGGACGCATTGTTTGTTCCATATGTAAACGATCCGCCAGTCGGGGTAAACTTGTACATTACTTTGTTTTGTGGGGTAATTGATTTAATCGTTGCAAAAGCAAAATCCCATGTCACAGAACTTGCAACAGCTTCTGCTACAGACGTACGAAACCGAATATTCACAGCATTGTCTGTTATGTCATCGACATACAAATTCGGCGTGAATGTCGGAATTGCCGTAAGCGGCCCTTCCCCAATCTGCGGACGCATCGGATTGCTGAGTTCCTGTATATACATGATGTTGGTCGCCACATCACTTTGCGTAACAGGAGCAACCATAATATCTGTGTATGCACCCGCATAATTTCTCACCGTCCATGTCGTGTCTAACGTCGCACTTGAAGTATTAAACCGATACGCAGTAATCACACTCTGCACAACAGATGCATCAGGAACAGTCACGGGCAAAGAAGTATTCGCTGAAGCACAATAACTCGTTGCTGTTGCGCAATCCCCGTACAATTCCGTTGTTGTCCGCGCATCGCTGTTTGACGCACTGATAATCCATCCGTTTAAAGCCTGTGAGGTATCCACAGTCCGCGTCGAAAGAACAGAATTTGTATTTGTCGATCCTCTTGTAATCGTCCCTGCGTAGGGCACCACATTTGTCGCTGTTGAACCGATAGTGATACGAAGATAATCAACAGTTACAGAGCCGCTTGTTTGCGCGGAGGTAATATTTATTTTCATTTGACCATTTTGAATATAATCGGACATATTCTGGGAAAGCGATGACGGAACAAGCGCAAAATAATACGTATCATCAGTTGTTGCCGTCAAAGGGGTTGCGTTTAACAAATCCCATTGATTATTTGCAAAATCCCGAAGGTACAAACTGTAGTTAGTAATTGTGGTCCTAAGTCCTGAAAATTCCACAAGATACGTATTAGCACTTGTATATGGAACAGAAACACCGTTAAACAACATCTCCACATCAATTCCATTGGCATTTGCAACAACTGACATGTTGGTCATGGCGTCATCATGCGTTGTGTCATTGTATTCATTTGTGATTGTTCCTCCATCGTTATTTACTCTTCCCGACACATAATACATAGGTGAATAGGTTGCTTGTACGCCGATGTAATCAACACGCATCTCATAATTTGCTGATGAGGCGGCTGAATACATGCGAATCTGCACCTGATTAGTATTGTTAACAAAATTAGATAACGGAGTTGAAATCGGCGTATTGGAGCCGTTGGAAAAATATCCGTCATAAATTTCAATATAGCCTCCTGCAGTAGCCCCTGTTGTTGCTGGAGCAAGAATTAGTCCTGCTCCCGCATCCGCAGTATTGGCATAGTTTGCTTCATGCGGGACAATATTTCGCCACGTTCCATTTGCCACATCCCGAATCTGCACCTGATATGTCATTGCCGCGTTGGACACTGACCCGTCATACATGACAATCAGTCGATTCGCATTCCATAACCTGACATTATCAATCGTATACGTCACCTCAACACCCGTCGCCGTTCCCATAATACGCATATAATCGTTGTCAGCAATACGGGTGGAAAGATAATTTCCCACCACCTCTCCCCCTTTATCAACAGATTGACTGACTGACGTATATTGATAATCAGCAGACACTTCTTCTAGACTTGTTTCGGGATATTTTTCTGCTATATTCGGATATCTTTCTATAAGAAATGCGCGTGGGATACCAAGCATCTGTAAAACAAACGCACTTAACGTAATAATGGTAACCAATTTCTTTTTCATGATGTGTGTTTTATTGTACATATCAGTCAACATACCTGAGAGCAACAAATACGCCGTCAAGATCAAAAATCGTGCTTAAGAATCCTGTCGATGCACTGGTCCTATACCGAAATTCCACCGTATTATCTACAGTATTGAGCGCATCCGGAACATTCGGCATTGCTGTCACTGCGGTAGTAGTAGTCACATTTGTCCCATACCATCCTTCTCTCACTGTATACGTCGCAATTGCATTCGTAATGGTATCAACTGCACGCGGCAAACCAGCAGCGGTATTTGCGGCGATAGTTGCCTTGTATGTCATAGCATCAGCATAATAATTTTTTGCGTCCTTAAACGTTGGCATGACAGTAACAAGCGTCGTATACGGTGTTCCCGCATACATATAGATAAGGGAAACCGGATAAGAATTGCTCGGCATCGTGAGGGGCATTTCCACCCGCCCCGAAACGGTTGTGGGGCCATCATACTGACGATTACTCATCGTATTTGGCACGGTCTTTACCCGCCAGCCGTTTAATAATCCATTAAACGTAGCGCTTGTATCCATCGTACGGATTTTCGTCACATCATTTTTATATACTGCACCCATATCAATACTTGACGTATTACTTGTTGTATTTACACTCCCGAGTGCAATCTTTAAAAAATCGACATTGATGATTCCACTTGCTCCAGTTGTTGCCACCTGAATTTCCATCTGACCGCTACTTATATAACAATTCCAGTCGGAAATGGCATACAGGAAATAATACGTTGCATCTGCCGTATTTGTCAGCACAGTGGCGTTTAATGCTTCATATCCGGCAGTACAACTGCCTCCTCCATAATTTCTGATTTTCACAGAATAATTTGTGATCGTCGTCCGATAGCCTGAATACACCACGTACAGGGCATTTGATCCTGCGGGCGGTGTCAATACATTTTTGAAGGTGAAATTTGCCTGCAATCCACCGGAATACGTCAACACATAATTGGATGTCGCATCATCCGTCGTCAAATCGTTATATTCCGTTCCTGCAGTCACTGTACCGGTTTGACTCACGCTTGCCGGAAAATAAACAGGATCTTTCACAAACTCAAGCGATGCGTAATCGAAGCTCAAGTTAGAAGTCGTTGATGTAGATACAACACGAATCCTCGCTTCTCCGCTTGGAGCAAAATAAGAAAGAGGCGTTGGTATTGGTGTATTGGAACCATCAGAAAAATAGCCGTCATATATTTCCATTTGCACTATTTGTTCCGTACTTGCTGTCGTATAGGCAACAAAATTTGTGCTATGTGGTGTAATTTCCCGCCAACTGCTGCTATTAAAATCATACAGATATAACTCATACGCAGTAGAAACAACCGACCACAATAATTTTGTCGTTACAACCAACTTATTTGCGTTTGTAGGTATTGTTATTCCAGTAAATGACAATGTTGCGTCAGTACCACTCGTTCCGTTCCTTGTGACAACCCAATATCCGTTGTCGTCAGCATTGGTAAACCGAAAATTAGACGTCGTCGTTGTCCCATACGTCAAAGATCCGGCCGTTGGCGTCCACGCAGCAGTAATCGACTGCCCGACATCAATCGTCTTGATAGAAACAAACGCAAAATCCCACGCCATAGTTTGTGCTGTGGCAACAGTTGTTGCAGCTGTCCTCGCATACACCGTAATTGCATTGTTCACGGTATCGACATATTCATGTGGCTGATATACAGGTACTGTAGTTAAAGGATCAGTGCCAATCTGCGGCTGCATCGGATATGCGGCAGTGCGATACATCGTCATCAATGCTATTTCATCCGCCGCAGCAGTGGACATAGGGACATTCCCCATTTTTTTACTCCGAATGCCAAATTCCAAATCAACCGTCGCAACCGATGTTAAATACCGCCACGCCATATGCACGCCTGTCACCAGTTGATTGTCTGGGACTGTCACCGGCATCACTATATTGGACGCAGTACAAGAATTTGTTGCAGTACCACAGTCACCAAAATATTCTGTCGTCGTTCTGGTATCAGCTGTTGTCGTAGGAATGGTCCAACTTGCCGCGGTTGTTGTGGTATCCAACGTTGTTGTGTTTGCAGGCGTTCCTGTTGCTGTCCCTCCACGGGAAATCGTTCCGTTATATATGCCAGTACTGGTCGTTGTCGATCCGATGGTAATACGCAGATGATCTACTGTTGCGGTTCCTGAACTGTCTGATGAATAGATACGAATTACTGCAGTGTTTCCTGAAAGATAATTTGCTAGCTGTGTTGCATCCGTTGCAAACTCATATTTTCCGTCAGCGGTATTGGTGAGCGCTGTTGCATTTAAGACGTCCCATGTTGCAGTGTAATCTTTTATATACACATAATAATTCGTCAAACTTGCATCCTTGTTTCCAGAAAATTCCACAAGAATGGTATTTGCACCTACATACGGAGTCGCAAGGTTCGTAAATGAAAACTGTGCATCAATCCCAGAAGATCCCGCGGTGATGATGACTCCTGAAGCATCATCAGTCGTCGTATCATTGTATTCTCCTGCTCCTGAAATAGATCCGCCGTTTGATCCAAACGCAAGACTGCTTGCATACCGCATGGTATCAATCGTCGGTTCAATGCCAAGATAATCAACACGCATCTCATAATTGGCTGTTGAGACACTGGATAAAAATCGGATTTTTACTTGCTTGGATGCGTTGACAAAATGAGCAAGGGGTGTTGGTACCGGCGTATTGGAACCGTTAGAAAAATAACCGTCGTAAATCGGAAACTGATATCCATTATTGACCGCTGCCGTCACCTGTGTAACAAGTCCCGCGGCAGATTCTGCAACGTTTGCTAAATTTGTTCCATGTGGTAAAACACTTCTCCATACCTGATCAGTTTCGTCCCACAGTTGTATCTGATACGTGAGTGATGCACTCGAAACCGATCCATCGTAATTGATATACATCACGTTTGCACTGTGCAGTTCCACATCTTCAAATGTCATTGTTGCGTCAATACCACTTGTCGTTGACAATATTCTCCAGTGTGCGCCGGCACCGGCACTAATCGTTCCATTGGAAACTGCCGCATAATTCATATCTGTCAATTCTTTACCTTGGGTAATCGCAATTGATGAAGGGATAAACCCGCTTTCCGCATGTACTTCTTTCGGCGCCGCATCTGAAATAATTGTTTTGACTGGTTCCGGTATGCGAAGCGCTAACCAAACGCTACTTGGACCATATAAAACCATCAGTAAACACAGTATGACTGCAACTGATCGAAAGCTACGGAATAGTTTCATTGTGTTACTCCTTCCGCATAGGTGTGCCAGCGCATATCGCTAAAAGGAATCGGCACAATCGCCCACGACCCATCAGCAATGTTCATAGAAATAATGAGTGCGTGCTCGCTCGCAACAAGCGAAGAAAATTGCCCCGAAACATTGTTCAGAATTTCAAGAGAGTTCGTCGCCAAAGAAATTCGAACAATCATATCCTGTTGTCGTTTCTCATACGACATAATGCCATACAAATATCCATCAGTTCCAAACGAAATTGATAGGATAGGTGAAGGCAGTTGCACAGGATGCACATCACCCTCAAGTTCCCCTGTCTGTAGTTGTCCGTCGGCGATAAACGCAATATTTTTTAATTTGGAATGGACTGCTATTTCGTTTGCATTTGAATATCCTGAATATATTTTTTGTTCATCTTTTTCAAAGTTTGTAATTGTATATATCCCTCCAACTGGACTCGTCGCTGCGGTGCGGTATACGGTATTATCTACAACAGCAATTCCTCCGATGGGTCCGTCACCAACAGGAATACGGGAAACCGGTTCTGTTTCTTGTCCTTGGAGTACCGTCATATGTGGTGAAAACACAACATATTCTGAAGCGTCGGATCCGTAACATGTTTGCTCTCCGCAGGCGACAGTATCGAGCGTTAACGGCAATGCCGTATACAACCCATTTGGAGAAAGCACGCCCGCAGTATGATCATCACCATTGATAAGAACAACTTCTCCGCCAAACATCGTCATAGAATGGACAGGAAATGACAAGAGCGCACTTTGCGTCGCAAGCTTCTCGCCCACTGCCGCTTGCAATAATTCTGTCGGCGACAATGTTTTTCCATCGACGCGCTCATACACCCGAGTAAACACTGTGTGTTTTCCATACGCCGCAATTGGAACAATAAGCTGCACTTCAGCACTGTTTCCCGCTTCGATTTTTTTCTCAGAAACCGTTGGGAGTGTTGTCACAACGCCATCAACAGTGACTGTCGTGGTAATTTTTATCATTGGTTTTGCTCCATTCCGGTACTCCCATGTTTGATCAGGCAAGATGGCACAGATATAGTCAGGGCTTTCTGTACGAAATGTGATCTGTTGCTGCAATAATTGTTGTATTGTCCATTCTTCAATAAACTTATGTGCATCAATACTATAAATAACACTTCCCTGAAATAATCCTTCGTGTGAAATCACTTCTCTAGGACCGTCAAACACCTGTTCCGTTTTTCCGACTGTAGAAATAATCTGTTTATTCATCGCATCAAGTTGAGCAAACAGTGAATACGTTGATTCAGCGGAATCCGTTGCAGTTACAGCTGAATGTGTTGCAAAATTCGCACTTTCTGTAGCAAGATTCGGGACATACGTCAAAGAAAACTGTTTCCCTTCGACAGTCATTGCTGTTTTTGTCACACTTTTATCTGATGCACTACCGATATGTGCGGTAAAATGCGGTTCTTCATTTGTCCTGTACGATGCACCATTTTCTGCAACAACAAAATCTGTATGTAAGAAACCCCAGACAGTCATCATATATTTTCCACGAAACACAAAAAATGAAGCGATGACAAAACAGCAAAGCGCCGCGATGATCACACGACGTGGATTTGTACGAATAACACGCGCTACACACACAATGCTATTGCCCATCGATGAAATACTGTATTTTTCTGCCATAGGAATTAATTCCCTGTATAGTTCAAAATAATATCGCCGACCCGTACGTAATTGGCATCTTTTGACTGCACTTTCAAAAGTATGACTGCAGATTCCCCCGCTGCATCCCACTCAGGCGCGCCCCCTGTGACAAGTACGGAATCATCAATCACAATGGTGCTCCAAACTGCTCCTGTTCCCGATACGTTATCAAGACTTGTTGCCACAGACGTCCCTGGAGTATCATCTGCATTTCGTATATCCACATCAATCTGATTACTTGCAGCTGCGTTTGACTGTGTCACAAAATTAATGACGATGGCGTTTGAAGTTTGCCAGCCTGCAAAGTTGGTCGGTAATTTTACCCGCACGGCAACCGTGTAATCCTGCAGGGCAGTTTGGCTGCTTTTCCATTCATAATAATTTCGCCATTCTGCACTCGATTCACTCATAGAATTATCAGATGTCATCGTACCGTTGATACTTGCTGATCCATTTGCAGTCAGTGTCGCGCCGGGGTATTCCGGTTGAAGCGTGAGATTACACGTCGTACATCCGCCACCGCCAGGTGCTGCAGTATTATCTAATTGTTCCCATGTATCCGTTCCTGTACACGCTTTCACTGTGCCGTCTGTACTATTTATATACAGTTGTCCGACTGCGCAAGATGCAGGATCGGTCGCTGTTGTTTTTGCCGCAAGCTGCAATATACCGGTATTCGCGCTGTCAATAAATGAGAATAATGTATTCGTTCCGTCAGTAATAGAAAGTGTTCCGGTATCAGCCATCGCAACGGTTGGCGTCGTATCTGCAAATTCAATATCGCGATCATACCCAGTTCCAAGTACAACACCTCGTTCCAATGCATCTCCTGCGGAGATATTGGAAATATGGAGTGCATCAAGAATATTATTCGATTCTGATCCGGGGGTTAACGTAATCCGAAGTCCGGCATTGCTGTCTGCTCCATTTGTATCGGTCCCTTGCACAAAATCGATAGATAATCCGTCAACACCATCAATAACCGTTGCTTGACCACTATTGGTGATCGCAAACATATCAATTTCAGGTTGACTTGCCGCATTTATTTTAAATTGTGTGTCTGTTGTTCCGCCGATAACAGTAATAATGACATCACCTGATGCATCTGTAAGAATTGTTGGTGTTCCTGCATCGTACACATCTTGTAATGATCCGGAGACTCCTGTTGCACCTTGCACACCTGTTGCACCAGTTTCACCTTGAACTCCCTGTGTTCCTGTTGCTCCACTAGGACCAGCAACTCCTTGTTCTCCTTGAATACCTTGCGTTCCCGTTGCACCTGTCGGTCCTGTTTGACCAACGGCTCCCGTTGCACCAGTTGAGCCTGTTGGACCGGTTTGACCTGCATCTCCCTGCAATCCTTGTTCTCCTTGAATACCTGTGGCTCCGGTAGGTCCTGTTTGTCCTGCAGTTCCCGTTGCTCCTGTGGAACCTGTTGGACCGGTATTTCCAATGTTTCCTTGAATACCTTGAGATCCTGTTGCACCCGTCGGTCCCGTTTGTCCCACAGCACCTGTTGCGCCAGTAGATCCAGTTGGACCTGCAACTCCTGTTTCTCCTTGGATTCCTTGTGTGCCTGTTGCACCTGTTGGACCTGTTGTTCCAGTTTGACCAACACTACCAGTAGCCCCTGTTGGACCAGTAATACCTTGAACACCAGTTGCGCCTGTAGATCCGGTTGGACCAGTAATACCTTGTATTCCTTGTTCTCCTTGAGTTCCTGTTGCACCTGTTGGACCCGTTTGGCCAACAGCTCCTGTTGCACCAGTGGAACCAGTTGGACCGGTATTCCCAACGTTTCCTTGCAAGCCTTGTTCACCGGTTGCTCCCGTTGGACCTGTTGTTCCTTGGGTGCCAGTAGCTCCTGTTGGACCTGTTTGACCAATAGCTCCGGTAGCTCCTGTGGAACCTGTTGGTCCTGCAACTCCGGTTTCTCCTTGAATACCTTGCGTTCCTGTTGCACCTGTTGGTCCTGTTTGACCGATTGATCCAGTTGCACCTGTTGCTCCAGTTGGACCTGCGACTCCTGTCGCACCTGTGGATCCAGTTGGACCAGTTTGTCCAACGCTACCCGTAGCCCCTGTTGGTCCTGTTTGGCCTTGAACACCTGTAGCTCCGGTTGGACCAGTTACACCATATTCACCTTGAATTCCCTGTGCGCCTGTTGCACCGGTTGGTCCAGTAGATCCTGTTTGACCAACGGCTCCCGTTGCTCCTGTGGAACCTGTTGGACCGGTATTTCCAACGTTTCCTTGTATTCCTTGTTCTCCTTGAATACCTGTTGCACCCGTAGAACCAGTTGGACCAGTAGATCCAGTTTGACCAACAGCTCCTGTTGCACCTGTGGAACCTGTTGGACCTGTTTGTCCAATAGCTCCTGTTGCACCAGTAGAACCTGTTGGTCCTGTTTGACCAAAGGCTCCCGTTGCCCCAGTTGAGCCTGTTGGACCGGTATTCCCAACGTTTCCTTGAATACCCTGTGCACCCGTTGCACCCGTAGAACCAGTTGGACCAGTTTGACCAACAGCTCCTGTTGCACCAGTAGAACCTGTTGGTCCTGTTTGACCAAAGGCTCCCGTTGCCCCAGTTGAGCCTGTTGGACCTGCAACTCCTGTTTCTCCTGTTGGTCCAGTTTGCCCTGCTGCTCCTTGTAATCCTGTTGACCCAGTCGGTCCTGTTGTTCCTTGTATACCTGTTGCTCCTGATGAACCTGTTGGACCAGTTTGTCCAACAACTCCTGTGGCTCCAGTAGCGCCAGTTGGACCTGTAACCCCTGTTTGACCTTGAACACCATTTATACCCGTTGCACCTGTCGGACCTTGTAAACCTGTCGATCCTGTAGCTCCTGTTGCACCTGTTTGACCAACGACTCCGGTCGCACCTGTCGGACCGGTTACTCCTACTTCTCCTTGAATTCCCTGAACACCTGTTGCGCCAGTTGGACCTACCGTTCCTTCTACTCCTGTTGCGCCTGTCGTTCCAGTTTGACCATCTGAACCTGTGGCACCTGTTGCACCCGTTGCTCCATCCCCTGTTCCTGAACCGGAGCCTGGAGGACCTGCAGGGCCTGTTTCTCCAATTGGACCTGTTGCGCCTGACGTTCCATCAATACCATTTATTCCCGAAGCTCCGGTAGATCCGTCACTTCCTTTTACGCCGCTTGTACCTTGCGTACCTGTTGCGCCGGCGGTACCTGTGGCTCCTGTTGCACCTGTTGCGCCGGCAGGAGCAAAAATTGTACTTCCTGCAGACTGTTGCGCCGCCTGTTGTGTCGTAAAATCAGCAAATTGTAACCGTGCGACTCCACCAATGTTGACAATTTGTATTTGTGGAATATCACTGATCAACGGCTGAGCGACATTCGCGAGTTGCACCCCTCCTGTGACACGTACCACTTGTTCTTCATCATCAACAGACGTAGAAACACCCGGCGCATACGCAAGCGTTCGAACACGAGGCACTGTGACTATTTCATTTTCATCATCTGTGGTTAACCCAAGTACTCGTCCACCATCCGACAATGTGTTTTTATACACCATCTTCAATAATTCCTGCACAACAATCGCATTCGTTGTATCTTCCGTCATCAACGTTGGGGTTATACGGACAGCTGAAAGAATATCGTGAGAAGAAATTGTTCCGGTAATAGCCGTCTTGTCGATAAATAGCAGCGCACGAAAATCACCATACAACTCCCCTCGCACAATCGTTGCATCTACCATTTTTGCGGAAAGTATTGATTTGTCAGGAAGAATGATACCGGTCACCATTTTATTCACAATCGTCCCGTCTTCTTTTTTTCCGGATTTCGTATAAAAAACTGAAATATGATTCTGCTGCAAATCACGAACGATCGCGTAATCACCATTTGTAAAACGAACAGCGACATCAGAGGTGAAATGATCATTGATAAGCTGACCATTTTCGACATATGCATACGCATAGGATCCATCCCGACGCATGATAGTCAAAATATACGGGCCTTCAAAAGAACTATGTGCAATAATGCTTGGGGTGATCGCATCAATCGCCGCTGACGCACGTTCCGCGCTCAGTACTGCGGCTTTTGAAGGCCTATTTACTTCGGTAAGCAAGAAACCCACACTACCAACACCAATAAACAAAATACCGGCAAGAAGGAGCTGTATACGCAAAGAAAACACCCGCAGCCCTTTGGGCTCTGGTGTCAAAACACGTCCGTGATGAATTAGTTCGTCATTCATTACCCAGTTCCATGTTTTTTACTTTTTCTATAGCAGACATACCAAGCGATGAGCGTAGCAATGTACCCATACGCACTGATAACCAAAGTGATACACAACGCGATCAAATTCGCCTGAAGATTTTCCTTATACGGCTGGACTGCGGATATATATACATTCGCGAAGTCCACCGAGCGATATGTTGCATGTACAAGAACCCCATGTGGATTAATCCGTGTATCAAGATTTTCCTTCCAATATGGAATGTTCTTGAATTTATCAAGCTCTGCAGAAGTTATTGCTGATCCGATCGTTGTTATATCCGGATTGATGATGCGCACACCATCACGATCCAATACCCCAAAATATTCTCCTTCTTCATCTGCTGCAAATGATTGGAGGTTCCGTCCCAACTCATCCATATCAAATGATCCGGCAATCGCACCATAAATAGTGCCATGTTCGACAATGGGACTTGCCATAATGATGGTATATCTTTTCACAGTACCTGATGTTTGAACCGCTCCGGAAAATACCGTACCTTCTTGAATCAGTGCATCCTGAAAATACTCCCTGTATGCATAGTTTTTCCCGATCAACGCAGCGTCTTCAGGATAATTAGCCAGTTCAGTTCCATCCTTGTCCAATATGACAATCCGATACATATGCGGAAATTGTTCATAAATGTTTTTTGCCGATTCAGTTAATGTTTTTCTATCTTTCGTTTCAAGCGCCTGCCTGAGGCCTTCTTCCCGAGCAGATACATCAAAGCTTTTTTTTGCATATCCGAATACCGTTTCCAAATATGTCTTGCCGTTTTCCGCTTTTACCTGCAATTCCTTGTTTGCATGATCAAACATTGTCAGTTCAAATACCCTGAGTGCCAAAACAATAGCGAGAAAACATGCAAATATAAGCCCTAAAACTGTTCCTGTCACCCATGTTTTTTTGTATGCTTTCATCGCGTCCGTCTGCCGCATCGCGTAGATAAATAACATGATACCGGTAAACAAAAACTCAAGCCCCTGCCGCCAAAAAAGATGCACGCCGCAAAAATACGCGGTGATATGGCATGCTACAGACCCAAGGATGATAAGAAAATAATAAAACCGAAGGAAAAATCGGTGAGAAACAACTAATAAAAGATACATAACGAACGGCACAATTAACGTGGCAAGTTGTCCCCATATTCCCGAACGGACGGTTATACCAAAAGATGCGTTGATAAGTGCAAGATACTCCGGTGCAAACACAAAGAGTATCGTATTGACCACCACTGCTTCCAGTACCGTGAGCGCAATCAGTGTGTGATAGGCGGGTTTGAAAAAGAGGTGTGCAAGCATGATTAAACAGATAAAAAACCCGACAACTGTCCCCTGCGTGTCATGTGCTAAATGAGAAATCACAATAAACCACCCAAATGATCCGATTAACAAACACTGATACACAGTTACCCAAATCGGTGGAACCCGAACAGAAATCTTCGCCGTCAAAAATCCGACGCCAAACAAAATAAATAATACCCGAAGCACCCAATACCACCCCATCAGTTGTGTGGTAATAAACAACTCGATGGATGCGGTATAAATAAACATAGACAATCCGAAAATGATAGATCCCATACCAATAAACCAATCAGTCAACGACAAATGCTGCAGATACGGAATGGTTTCCTGAAAGACGAGGGATTTTTCTTCATTTCGATGCGGATGCTCAATAATCACCGGTAGTTCAGATATTGAAGTATCAGACGCTGACGCGCCGGTCATCCGGTCGATTTCACTTTGCGGAATCCGAAACTTCCCTTTGCCGATACGAAGTCCTTTCAGTTTCTTCGCGTTCAGGAAAGAATAGATGGTGTTTGTGGAAAAGCCGAGGATTGCGGCTGCTTCTTTTACGGAATAGGTTTTGGGCATAGAGACTGGTCAGGTCCGTACTGCCCAAACCCCTTTGTCAGTACTTAACTTTCCAAATTTTTACTAATTTTTACAAAGAACTTTACCAAACTTTACTAATCTATAACTATAATAATAATAGACATGAGACAAATGCAAGCCTCGATTTAGCTTCAAAATATACCAAAATATGTTTCAAAGCTGATTCGTATCTACAAACATTCTCAAAAATTCATAAAAATAGATTGCTGTTTCTATTCGTAGGTTTAGCCAACTGGAACAATACAAAATGTCACACAATAGAACTAAAAATATCACACAATTTATTTAATGTTCAATCGTTATGGAAAAAAACACAAAAAAAGAAGTCACACAACATTATTTGTTCCGAAGGACGTCAAAAAATGCGGTTTGCGGAATTTCCACCCGACCGATCAGTTTCATTTTCGCTTTCCCTTTTTTCTGTTTATCAAGCAATTTGTCTTTTCTAGTTCTGTCTCCGCCATATAATTTTTGAATGACATCTTTTCTGAATGCTTTGATGTCATCTCTCGCAATCACTTCGCCGCCAATGGCAGCCTGCACAGGGATACTAAATTGCTGCCGCGGCAACACCTTCACTAATCGTTCAACGATCTCTTTTCCCCGCCTGTGTGCCTGATCCCTGACAATTAAAAATGCGAGTGCATCCACCCGTTCGCGATTAACGAGTATATCAACTTTTGAAACTTCCACCGGGCTGTATGCAAAAAATTCATAGTCAAGCGACGCATACCCTTCGGTCACACTCTTTAACCGGTCAAAAAAATCCACAATCATCTCGGACAGTGGAATAAGATACGTAAATTCCGCCTGTTCTCCGTGATACACAAGATCGATGTATTCTCCCCGCTTCTCTTCCGAGAGCTGCATAACCGCTCCGACAAATCGTTTCGGACAATACACAGCAACCTGCATAATCGGCTCACGGACAGATTCCACAACAGTAGGATCCGGATACGCTGTAGCTGATTGGATCGATACAACAGTACTTCCTGATTTTTCCATTTCCTCATCGTGAATGATTGAAGATGCAGTGAACCCGAGTTTTGACAAAGATGAACCACTTTTGAGAGCAAGCAAATATTCAACAGACGGACTCGTTGCCAAAAGTGACAATCCAAATTCCCGTTGAATCCGCTCCTGCACAATTTCCGCGTGCAACAATCCCAAAAACCCACAGTGAAATCCGTTCCCAAGTGCTAAAGATGAAATCGGCCTGAAGGTAAACGCACTGTCTGAAAGCTGCAATTTCTCCATCGCCTCTCTTGCATGTTGGAATTCATTGGATTCAATCGGGTATAACCCCACGAACACCATAGATTTCGGTTCTTTGTATCCGGATAATAGCTCAACATAAGGAATATGATCTTCATCAGGAACAATGGTCACCGTGTCTCCTACTTTTGCCATACGCACATCCTTCAAACCCGTTGCGATATAGCCAACTTCTCCTGCCACAAGACTTTTTGTCTCCTGCATTTGCGGATGAAAAATACCAACACCGATTGGTGTCACAGTGGATTTTGATGCAAGAAAATGAATATGTATATCTGTATCGTAATGTATCGAACCATCAATTACTCGAACAAAAACAACGACGCCTTTATGCGTATCATACTGAGAAGAAAAGATCAGTGCACGAAGCGGCGCGTCTTCTTTCCCTGATGGCTGCGGTATCCGTGTCACGATTGCTTCCAAAACTTTATCGACATTCACACCGGTCTTTGCAGAAATTTCTATCATTTCCTCATCCACAAAACCTAAATCACGAAGTTCTTGTTTGGTTTCTTCGATACGTGCCATTGGCATATCAATTTTATTGATCAGTGGAATAATCGTGAGCTTGCTTGCACGCGCCTGATGGAGATTCGCTAAGGTTTGTGCCTGTACACCCTGCGTTGCGTCAACGACCAACAATGCGCCTTCACAGGCTGCCATAGAGCGTGATACTTCATACCCAAAGTCCACATGCCCAGGGGTGTCAATGAGATTTAAAATATATTCTTCATTCTTATATTTATAATGCATTCTCACAGGAGCAAGTTTGATGGTAATACCCCGTTCCCGTTCAATCGGATTACTGTCAAGAAGCTGCGCCTGCATATCCCGCATGGCAACCGTCTTCGTCATTTCTAGTAAACGATCTGCAAGTGTGGACTTCCCATGGTCGATATGGGCGATGATGGCAAAATTCCTGATATGCTTCTGATCCATAGGTTCGATTATACCAAGAAACGAAGGACAAAGGTTTATTCCCCAAAAAAATCCCCACCAAGTCAAAAAAGTACGACGCCAACACGTCAATACCACCTGGTGGGGCTAACACATAAACATGTTGGATAAACAGCGTGTTCTTTTTCATTGTTTCTCAAACAATTCCGGATTATCCCGCTTCAGTGTTTCCCTGAATTGTTCACGCTGTCGGGCACGTTTACGATAGAAGAAAAATCCTTCCGCAATACCCCAGAGAGGAACGATCAAACTTATCAGAAGCAGACCGGAGATGATCGGAGAACGCGGCATCTTCAACAGGAAAAAATAAATAAAGCTGATTGCACCGACGATACAGATTATGCGAAAACGGATTTTAACATAGTCCCGTTCCTGATAAAGAAAAGTTTTAAATACCTGCCATTGGTTTTTCATTTTTTCTCCCTTGATTCCAATGAATATGACAGACGCATCTACGACTTTTTGTTACGGCTAGGTTTCACCCCATAAATCCACAGTACAAAGAATGCTTCGCCGGGGATGAGAAACAGCGCCAGCCATGGCATAATAACCTTCGCGTCAAACCATGCATTCACTAGTCTCGTGCCCACACCAACAAGCAAACAGACAATGCTGATACCTAGAATGAGCCAATGTTTTGTTTGCGTCGGCGGTTTGTTTTCTCGGATGATCGGATACACTACCAACAGAATCAACACAATAGACATGTGTCCAAAAAACTCATTCTCCAACCGATGAAGCGGGGTGTCGGCAAAAATGAGCACATTGGCAATCATATGCACGATGCCAAACCCCAGCACGGCCACATAGATCATGCAAACTTTCCTCGGCAACCCAAACAGCGGCTCCTTTGTATACCAACTCTTTACGATCGCTTTCCACATCACTTTCCACGTCTCAACCATTTCATTCCAGAACGTTTTCATTTTTCCCGTATCCTTTCGATATGAAATTGAACGATATATCCAACACGTATGGTAAAGAGCGAAACTCTTCTCCCTTCTCTCCTTTACTCTTCACCAAACGAAACACTTACAAATCCATGAAAATGCAATCGATGCAAGCAAAATATGCAACATTGCAATATGTAGGCCGTATCCTAATCCGTTTATAGGAAAATATCAAGAAATTGGAGCTTAACAACAAGAAATTATAGTATTTCTCGTGCAACGTTCCTGCACAAAAAAACACGATCTCACCGAAAAATTTTCTGCAATTTTAAAAGCGTTTCATCGTTTGGCGCAAGCTGCAACGCTTTTGATAACGCTGCCTTCGCAGCCTCAATGTCATGTTCTTCGTAAAAAATCACCGCGAGATCCCGATATGACTGCCAAAGATACGGATTGAAGCGAATCGCCTGTTTATATTGTTGTTTTGCCTCTGCAAACTTCCCCATCCGCAAGTACGTGTGTCCCAAGTTGTGATACGCATCCGCATACTGTGGATTAAGATTGATTGCCCGCTGAAACATTTCCGCTGCTTTCTCCGGATTCCCTGCCCGCGCATATACATCCCCCATATTGTTCCATGTCGGCGGATGAGACGGTGAAGTGACCGCTGTAGCAATCCAAAGTGTGTCTTCCGTCCGCCACTGACTATTCCTGTATACAGTTTGTGTGCAATATCCAAGAAGTAGCAATATTCCAACACAAAGACTATATACAAACAACTTCTTTCTATGTAGTACCATATCAAACCAAATACCAGCGACCATACATACCCCGATGAGTGAAAAATACACATACCGCTCCGCAACTACCCACCCAATCTTGAGTGGTGTCAGGGTTGGTAACAGTCCAATCACAAACCAGCATAACCAAAATCCAATTGGTTTTCGCTTCAAAAGCGCATACACCGTTATGCCCAAGAACAAAGAAACAACGACCGCACGAATCGCAAAATTCCACCACGGAAACTGAAGTTCAGAATGATACAGCGTCAACCCCACAGGAAATACGAACAACTGCAAATACGAACTTATTGCAACAGGAATCTGCACAAACGGATTCATATACCCAGAAAGTGACTGATACGAAGAGGCAGTAAGCTGTTGTGTCCGCGTTCCAATTTGCAGTCCGTAGAATACTATCAAACTAGCATTTACTATTAATAATGATATCAAACTACCCCAGTTTTTCTTCAAATTTCCATAAAACCATTCATACACAAGAAACAAAAGTGACAGTGACAACGCCTTCTCTGACGTACACACACTCAATATAAAAAAGAATACAGCGAACCAATATCGTTTTTTGCCTTGCAAATAGCACCAAAAGGAAAGAAGAAACCAAAATGTGTACTCGGCATACGCGCCCCCTGATATCCACGTCACAGATTCGGTGACGAGCGGATGTACGGCAAACACCAACGCCGCCACAAACGCACCTGTTGGCCTCTCCATTCGCTTCCCTATCAGGTACATAAGCCACACAGCGCCAATATGAAACAAAATGTTTACCAGTCGAAACGCCCACGGCGCTAAACCAAAAAGCAGATACGTACAGTGCTGCAAAAATGTGCTGATATGAATAAACTGTGTCCATTCAAAGGAAGTTAAGAAATTCCACGTCGGAACCTGCTGTACAATCCCTGGGATATCATCGGATACAAACGCATTCCCTAAAAACGGAAGATATAACAAACTGACAAGAATGCTTAAGAATAAAAACACCCTTTTTGTTGTCATAGCAAGCTATTTTCTATGCATTAGCACTTAACATCATTGATTGCTAAAAATATAATCTTCGTCAATAATTACATACTTCTCAAAGTAGAATAAGTATAAGCCATGAAAAAATAAATAGAAACCCTATAAAAAAACACCATCCCCAGAATTATACACACACGACGAATACTCGTCACATATATACAATCCCTTCAATTGGGATGGTGTGGTTATACATTTCGTGCAAAAAACAAGGGATACTATTTCTTCAATCGTTGATCAATTGCTTCAATTGCCGTCCGTAATATATTAGTAATGGAATCAAACCATTCCACTTTCAGTCGTTCAGCAAGAACATTGCGAACACTTTTGTCTCCAATGAAACCCAAAAGTTCAACGGCTGCAAGTCGATATTTGGCTACATATCCACTATGGGATGGTGATCCCAAAAGCGCAAACAAAAGCGTTGCGAGTTTTTGTTTTTGATAGTTCGGCAACACCAATGGCGGATCTTGTTGAAACGCTTGTTTGAGTTTATTTAAGATGCCTGTATCAGTCGTCGCATGATTGCTGGCTGATAATCGGTGAATCAACAATTCAACATCAGCGACAGAGTAAGTCTTCACAGCACTCTCGATCCTTTCATATGAACTATGTATACTACTAAAACAGAAGCAACGTTGCATTGACTACTTCGATAACTTCCGCATCGGCTTTCCAGATCTCCAACAATGCCTGTACCTGCGCCTTGATCGAAATCCACAAGCTTTGATCCACACAGAATCGGACAGGTTCGTTATGGAGTACCTGAATATTTTTGAGCAATGCAATCACTTCGTCTCGCTTCATCGCACCCGAAAAAATATGGGTGTATTTGTTTGGATCAACCGGTCCCTTTTCAGATTCAGGAAACGGGTAGAACGGGTGCTGCTTTGCTGTTAAGCTATGCTGATCGTTTGGATGTAGAATGCTTGGTGTCTTTGCCATTTTTTTCTCCAATCTTCTCTACCACCCGCAGATGGAAATTTGTTGTTGAACACCGATTGCGGCAGACAATGCACCTCCAGTATCAATACCAGATGTCAGATTGAACGCTGCATAAAACACTTCCACTGTCGACCTTGCCACTTCTCCTGCATGTACCGACAAAGCCACTTTATCAATGGCGTTGAGCACATGTTTTTCCATGCCGCGCTCTTGCAACAATGCAATCAGTGACAGTGTCACCTGATTCTTTGCCGCCAAAAAAATCGACTGTCCGGGATCCCGCGGAAAAAGCACCGCAAGGTACGAGACAATCTCATCTTCTGTTGCAGGACGAAGTAACACAGTGGGAATATCCATAAATGTAACAATGTTACGGAAGGAAAACCGAACCCGCTTTTTCCTTCGAAAAAACAAGTTCTTGGTGACAACACCAATAGAATTTCCATCAACAAACAGTACAACAGTATGTTTTCGCATTCCATTTCTCCTATTTAAGCTACCGTACCGACAAATTCAAGCCAGTATAGAGTGTTTGGCTGCACATCTGCGACACCGTATACCAAAAGACTGAGTGTTTTAATATTTTCTTCTTGTGGATTATCCACAGGTGCGATATTGATATACCATTCTCCTGGTATTTTTTCATACGGATCGGTTGCCAGAACAACTTTTTGGCTTTTACCACGAGTGTGTTTGATAACCACCATGGTTTTTTCCAAATCATGACGACTGGTAATTCTACGTTCCATTCCTGTTTCCATGTCTTCTCCTCATTGTAGACAGAATAAATATCAGCTTCAAAAGCGTGATATAGGGCTGCCTACAATGAATAAGAAATTTGCACGATATGTCAAAGAGCTATATTTCTCAAAGCCCCAAAAAACCAAGCGCTAACGCCGAGTATCGAGAGCTCTGAGAGCTAATATTATAGGATATTCTGATGGAAAAGTCAAGCGAGGCTAGCCTCAAAATGAGGTGGAAATCACACACCCTTCGGGTGTCGTGTCTCGTACGCTTTTTCTCGAAGCCTCGAAAAGAGCTACGAATCCACAAAACAAAACACCTATACAATATATTTGAGACCTCCTTGGCTCAAAACTTGTATAGGTGTTAGATAGAATATCGTGTGATTTAGACGTCATTGTCTAAGGGTATCCAAAAACTAGAGACTCTAAGTAGAGAGAGATTCATCATCCAATGGTTTCAGACATGCAAGATCGACATGAAAACTGCTGTCATTCCCCGTCTTGATGACTGGACGCACGGCCAATGCATGCTCGCTCAATACGTCAACACAGACTACGAGTGTATTGTCGCCATGCCCATTATGCGGACCGATTAATGTGTATTGTTTGCCGACAAACCGGTGACGCAATTCCCAATGGTCAAGACGAAGACTGATGAAATCGATCGTTCGCTGACAGGCCTGATACACAGGGTGTACATCCTTAAAAAGGGTTACATATACGCCTTTTTCCACATTCTGATAATACTGCCGCAGCAACCACCGCTGACGCGACAGTATGCACGCACGAAATGCACGTAATGCATCAGCATCGACCTCATGATTGGTTAATGGCAATTGACCCCAGTGTAAGTCGCGATACATATCCGGGTCATTGAGTATATCCAACACTGCTCGTACCATTGCGGCAAGTAAAAAAAGATCTTTCGTACGACGCAATGTGGCACAAAACGATCGCCAATATAATTGATTTGATTCACTGATTTGCTGCAGAGCAGCATCAACAATTGATGCACGTGTTTTCATCGTATCACTCCTTCTTCTCTGAAATATAAAGTCTCCGCAATACTTCTTTCAATTCATCTTTTTTAGGCTATCTTCATATGGTTGAAGCAAATCTTTATTCAAAGAAAATCCCCACGCATCCTGATGCGGGAACATGGGAGTAACGGAAGCAATTTGTCCTGTATAATACTTCAATCGAACCAGTTGGCCTGCAAAATATCCGTTACACGCATTGCGTAAGATAAAAAATGTACCCAAAAGACTATCAATCTTTTCGATAATTTCCGTACACAGAAGATGAATTTGTTTTGCTTCTTCCGATGTAAATGTTCTTCCAGAATCGTCTGTTTTATTCATAAAAATCCATTGTTTCCGATCCTCAACACTACGTTTAAACAACACCAACGTCTCAGGATCGATAATATTGGTAAACAGCGGAAAAACCGGCAACCCAGCATGCTGTTTCCTAAACTTTTTAACATCGGAAATCAACTCTAAAATTTCATTCAGATAACAAGACAACAAAAACAAATCCGTCGTCTGTTGCACAAGTTTCGACACATCCACCATTGTTTGCAGTGGATGGACTGCTTGGATAGTTTGTATCGTTTTCATTCTTCCTCCGTTTTATAAATTCATAACGATTGGTTACTCTGCGCACGGAATGTCGGCAACACATTTTCTATTGCAACTGTAAGCTCCCGATGTGTATCCTTTGCTTTTATCGGATCAATACGACGTATTGTCGTACAAAACTGTTCCTGAATGGATACCATCTGATCAGCTGTTGGTGGATTGTTCTTCAAAAGCAAAATCACCTGTTCCACTCTATCCACTCCATCTTCATCACACCCCGCTTTGCCAGAAACCAAATCCAACAACGTACCTATCTGATCAAACACTGCATCTTCCATACTGCTCCTTTTCCCCGAATCTCAAATAAAAACAACTAACCCATATATGGGCAAAATAAACCGTCAATATATTGACGACACCACCTTGCCCACATTTTTTTCACACGATATGTCAAAGAACGAAAAAATACTTGATTGCCACAAAAAACCTTTCGCAAGCGAAAGGCAGAGACAAATTGTACTAGTGGGTATTATATGCCCAGGGAAGAAAAAGTCAAAAATTCGTAGCCTCAGGTTCAGACCCTGACAGGACCCTGACAGGGTCTGAACCTCGTGAAATTAAGAGAAAATTATCCGCTGATAGGAATAACACCAAAATTTGCAGGAATTTTTCCTTCACGATAATCAAAAATAATACCGCTAATCTGCCTCGCCAGTTGCCGTGTAGCGTGTTCGGTGTTATCTACTCGGGTAACTGTAACAATGTTGGTTTCTCTGGCCTTCAGTGGCGCTAAAATAGGTGCATCAAGCGCATCACGCGCAAAGATCGTCTCATTTACTTTTTCAATGCTCCAATGCACTGCTTCTTCCCGCTCCTGACGAAAAAATTCACGACGAACACCAGTCCGGGCGTTTATGCGAAGCGCCAGTCCATCAATTCCCCAATCTTCTCTCCCTTCAACGAGTCCTATTCCTTTCTCGTTTTTCGGTAACCATTGTTCAAACAAACCAAAAATCACATCACCGACAAATTCGGCAAGATGGGGATTGCTCCCGAGTTTCGAGCCACCATGACCATTTGCCACATTTTGTTTAAACAGATCAACACCATTGCTAAGAAACATTTCGCCTGTCTCTGGATTGACCTTGCACTGCATGTGTTCTAGCGCAATTGCAGCGGAATTACGAATTTGTTCCGGTGTATCAAGGGGAAATCCTTCAGGAATACTTGCCATGTGGCGAAAAAAATCTCCCGCATGAACAACATAGGTAGGAATTGGATCATGACCATCTTCCGGACTCCGAAAATACAAACTTAATTCTCTGGCAAGTGCACTTTTACCGCAGGAATTATCTCCTCCCATTGGGATAAACATTCGTCCTGCTGGTGATGATTCTGGACTGGTCATAGGTTGTTTTTCCGTTTGGTGAACGTCTCCAAGGATGTTGCGATCGTTCGTTACTTGAGAAAAAACAAAAACGCGCCTGAAAAAGCTTGTTTTTCGAGCGCTTTTTTCTATTTAACCAGAATCCCCTACACTCTGTCAACACCAAAAAAAACACACCCCTAACGAACAACTTTGTATGAGACCTCAGCTCATAGATAACCAAAGTTTGGGTGTGCTTTCTCTTTTGTTCATCGCGTGAATAAGTAGCGAAACATCTCTTTAACTGTTGCTTTCCGCAACTGTATTGGTAATATGTCCCACCATGGTAACGAACCGCGTTTTGCTACTGTAACGTGATTCCCCAATTGTTCCCTAACGGTAACGATTGTCCCAGAACGGGCCCAGGTTTCATCTTTCAAGAGAACGCAAATAGTACCTGGCCGTGCATCTCGCATACTCAGTGAAATGCGTTTCAGAAACTGCTCGAACACAGGAATTGATGTATTTCCAATCTCCACGTCCCAAACACCTTGTTGACTACCGGTGACGTGCCCAACAGTTCCTTTTGGATAGCTGTGCACTGGCTGTGTAATCGCCACCATAACACCTTTTTCTAACATTTGTTTCATTATGACTCCGTTTCTTGTATGGTAGATAGACCCTCTAAGGATGCAATCTGTTGTTTAATAAGGTCTAAATTACTCGCATAGTTTAAACAAAAAGTATGCAGATCCTTTATATCCTTAGACGGGAGATCCGACTGAATGCGCGGATATGCAATGATAAGATTCTCTAATTCACGATTGATCATGCGAAGCATTTCAGTCATTCTTTCTGTGAGAAAACATGGATTTACAGGAAGAACCGAGAACTCATAGAACGATTCTGGAAGATGTCGATTCCATCTGTCGTCTTCCGTAAACACCCGAACATCATACGGCTTTGATATTCCTTTACAATCTATCCAGACCATATCATCACGATCCACAATAGCACACGTATCTTTCCCCCAAGCATTGTTTTTCCACTTCACCATTAATGCACACCAGTCTTCACGTGTGCTCACACTGACAATCTGAAAAAATTCTTCTTTTCCTCCCTCTTTTTTTGCAACAATGACTAGGCCAACCACTTTTAGTGCTTTCATTTTGCACCTTTCTACATTTGAACTCAATTGATAGGCAAAACATATAACCCCAAAAAGGGCTATATCGTTGCCTATCAATAAGAAATACTCTTGTATTCACACGATATGTCAAAGAGCAAAAATACTATGTGTTGCTCCAAAAAAAACCGGCGCAAAGTGCCGGCAGGGACAACAAATATAAGCTGATTATATGCTCTGCTTATGAAAAGTCAAAAAAGACCAAAAAAACAACGCCCTACTTACTCATACATCCGATATATATCGGTACTCATATAAGATTTCAGGCGTTTGCTGATGGTGCTCTTTTTTTAAACTATCCAATATTAGAAATATTGGGCATACACATAGGGTGTATGCGTAAATGGGTCAAAATGAGCCTCTGACAGCTTTTTTTCTTGTTGCTCAGCTGAGGCTTTTCCCGAAACCGAACCGGTTTCTTTCTTCCCGTCCGTACCTTGTTTCTGATCATTTTTGCTTGTATCCACAGTCTCCTCTTCTTTCCTTCTCACAACCAAAAGTATGCTAGTACCAGACGACACGTACCAAAGAGCAAATTTTCCTACAGATATAAAAAACAGCGCATTGAGAAGCTATTTCCATCCGAAAGAATAGCTAGTATACCAGTGTTAGGGGAAGAAAGTCAAAGCTATTTCGATGGTGTAATTCCTTTATGTGCAAGAAACGGCAGAATAAACGTATTCGTAATAATTTCCATCATCTGTTTTTTTCGTTCCAGCACCAATCCTCCCGGTACCTCAAACGAAAACGCACGATCAATATCTGTAAGACCGAGTCTTCCAAGTTCCACAATTGCTGATTCAAACGTTCCATCCAGCTTCCTCACTCCTTTTTCATCAACATTTGGCTGATAAATATACCCGTGATCCGCAACATACCCAAGTGCAGGATCGGTTGGATCATCCACTCCATGAAACAAAGAAAATCCTACATCAGTAAGCGCTGTCGCCAGATTAGTTTTTAACCCGTCAATCATCTGTTTATCCGCATCTGTTCGTGCATCAGGCGGTGTGTCATAAAAATACATACCATCTCTCGCTAATGATTCTGTTACTGAAGCCACTTGGTCATTATGACCAAATTCTAAATCTTCATGAAATGCAAATAAATATTTAAGATCTGGATTATCTTTTACCATAGTAAGGAGTAGCTTCGCTTCGGGATATGACAACGCATCATAAACATCATCCCATGATTTCGCATCTTCAGGAATCGGAAATTGCCGATTTATATCCATTTTTCTTCCAACCTTCCCTCCCCGCTTCACTTCCTTCGTATTATTCATGCGAATCCGATCCCGAACCGGTACAATTTCTTTGTCAGCAACAGGTTGCACCCATCCCCGTGTTCCGAGCATTCCTGCGGCCACGTTCACATTCCATGCCTCTATTCGGGGAAACGATTTTTTAGCAAACAGCACCGAAGCAATTTCTGGCGCTTCCGATTCATTCGCATGCAGTCCGCCGATGAGGGCAACCTCAACAGGATCAGACACATTTTCAGGTCGAACAACAGTGTAGTCCAGATGTTCAACCATGTTTTCTGTTGGAAGAGTACGGTCTTCGAAGTGAATACGTGGACGATTGTGTACAGGAACAGTTCTTTCTTGCATAGTATTTGAAGCATCAAGAAACAATGTATGAAGCATCCGAATAGGCGTATGCCTCTGTAAAGGCTCTCCTACACCAAATAAAACTATTTCTCCCATATACACCAATATTACATCTTTTCTATCGTTGGAATTCCCAAAATGTGAAGTCCAAGACCGAGTGTATTTGCCGTTGCTTCCGTAAGCATAATACGGAAGGAGGAAATGTTGTTTGATGGCAGTTTTGTTCCCTCTTTTTCAGCAATGATCATCTCCGCCTTTGACATCTCCGTGTCAGAGACGAGAATCGGACAATTCGCATAGAACACATTAAATGCCTGTGCGAGGGTAAATAAATACGTACAAATCATGTTGGGAGCAAACGTATCTGCTGCTTCTTGTATTACCTCAGGAAAATACAACAACAATCGTGCGACTTCCCGTTCTTCCGGTTTCATTTTCTTAATCACTTCTTTGGTAAGCTGAATAGATGCTTTGCGAAGCACGGACTGACAACGGGCAAATGTGTATAGAAGATATGGACCCGAGTCACCATGGATATTTACTGACTCTTTCATGTCAAACGCCACATCCTGCGTTGTCCCAACTTTTAAGAAACTATACTTTACCGCGGCAATGGCACAGGCTTCAGATATATTAGTTTGATCTCTTTCTGAGTACTTTGTATCATTATGAGATAGTATGTTCTGAATTTCTGACTTTACATTGTCAAGAAGCGTTTCTCCTAGTACTACCTGTCCTGTACGACTCGACATTTTGCCTTCTTTTAGCCTCACCCAGCCATACACCAAATGTTTTTCTTTGCCGGTTGTTTCCGGAAGAAGATGGCTAAGAGCCTCTATAATGACTTGGAAGTACCCGATTTGTTCCGAGCCGACACAATGGATGACCTCTGATGGTTTGTAATCTGCAAACTGCAGTTTGGCAAGACCCATGTCTTTTGCCTCATAGGTCGGATTTCCTTCGCCCGTGATAAACACGCGGTTATGCAGTCCGTATTTTTCTCCCTCAAAAATAATTGCGCCCTTGTCTTCTTTGAAAATTCCTTGTTTTACCCCATCAAGAACAAGTTGTTTCCCGTTTTCATAGGTCTCGGATTCAAAATAATAATGGTCGAACTTCGTTCCCACCCGTTTATAGATGGTGGCAAAATAATCCAGACTCCATTGCCGAGTCTTTTCATACAACGGATAGATCGTCGGGTCTTTTGCGTAAATTTGTTTATTAATACGCTCCACTTCGAGTTTTGCCTCGCCGCCTTTTTCATACGCATTCGCTCCGTAGACATAGGCATAGGCCAAAAAATCAACTTTGCCATTTATGTTTGTGAGCGAATCAAGTTGTAAAATCCCGTTGGGAATATGCAAAATACCATATAAACATTTTCCTATATGAAGCCCCACATCTCCTTGATAGTTTGCCCGAATAACCTTGTTTCCAACCGCTTCAAGAAGCCGCGCCATGCATTCTCCGGTCGTAATATTGCGAAGATGCCCGATATGGAAGGCTTTGTGCGTATTTGGATGCGCATATTCCACCATGATCTTCTTCCCTGTTGATTTTTGGCTTATTCTGGCGCTTTTCTCTGATTTTGGCAGTCTCATCACATGAGTGCTAAGACTAGCCTCGGATAAAAAGACGTTAATAAACCCCGGCGGTGCGACCTCAATTTTTGCTATAGCCTGTAATATATTTTCTTCCTGTTTCTCATCACCAAAATCTGACATAGTTTGACTATCTTTGGTGTTATTCTGATCCCCCTTTGAATGCTTCGTTGTAGCTAACTGAGTATCAATTGCTTTCTTTAGCTCATTGGCAATAGTTATAGGATTCTGCTTTTTTTCCTTGGCAACAATCATCGCAATGTTCGTTGTGTAATCGCCATGACCTGCATGTTCCGGTCGAGAGACTTGGGGGACAACACCTGAAACATCCATGGAAGCAAGCACAGAAGTAAAAAGTTCAGTAAGTTGTTGTTTCATTGTTTGCATCATAGCAGAAATTCATTTTTTATGCATGTGTTGTGCTTGCTTCTCTACCTGTTTAGACAACTTCATCTGCAATGTGTAGACTTCAATGAACCCCGCGCTCGCATTGACGTTATAGCTGTATCCGCTCTTGGTTCCAAATGACGCATGATGCATCGCGTACGGCGACGTCATGGCAACTACGGTCGCAGTACCCTTATACAATTTGACTGTCACAACGCCATTCACCTTTTGATTCACAGTTGTATTAAAGCTATTGAGTGCGTCCATCGTCGGATCAAACCATTTTGCACCATAGCAAAGATACGCCCATTTGATATCCAACTGATTTTTCAGCTCATTGAGCTCTCTTGTGGAAACATATTGCTCGAGCGCCTTATGTGCAGAAATAATCACGTGCCCTGCAGGAAGCTCATACACTCCTCTGTCTTTCAGCCCAACCAAACGATCTTCCACAAGATGCACGACACCAACACCATGCGCGCCGGCAATGTTGTTTAATGCCAAAATGAGCGATGATAGCTTCATTGCTTTACCGTTTACAGCAACAGGGATGCCTTTTTTAAAAGTTATCGTTATGAATTCTTCTTTATCCGGCGCGTTTTTAGCAAGTGTGTACGTCGTCAAAAACTTTTCCACGAGTGGAATATATTTTGGGTCCTCAATTTCTCCGCCTTCCCACGTCATCCCCCACATGTTGTCGTCCACGCTGTACGGAAAATCAATACTAGTTGGAACTGGAATCCCGTGTTTCTTGGCATAGAGTATTTCTTCATTTCTATCCATATTCCATTCACGCACAGGCGCGATAATTTTAATATCCGGATTTAAGGTCACCATATACCCTTCCAAACGCACCTGATCATTTCCTTTTCCTGTGCATCCGTGGGCTATCGCATCAGCGCCATACATTTTTGCAATTTCCACTGCTTTTTTCGCGATAAGCGCACGGCCAATGGGCGTTGATAAATGATACTCGCCCTGATAACTGGCATTTGCCTGAATTCCCAAAGCAATATATTCTTTTGCAAACTCATCTTTCACATCCATAACAATTGCCTTTTTTGCCCCAAGCAGCAACGCTTTTTTCTGAATCGCCACCAGATCATCTCCCTGCTGCCCTAAATCCATGGTAAGGGTAATCACCTCAGCATGATACGTATCTTTGATCCATTTCAAAATCACACTGGTATCCAGCCCTCCTGAGTAGAGTAAAATCACTTTTTTGATATGGCCTTCTTTTGCTTCATGAGAAGCAACTTTCATGTATGTTGTTGTTTGTTTCATATATTCCCTTTCTTTACGAACGTTTGTACTGCTTTCTCAAGCAGATCTTGCGCGTGTTTTTTATTTTTTTTCTGAATCGCGAGCCACGACTGAATAACCGCGACTTCCCGCGCCAGATCAACGAATGCCTGCTTCATTGCTTGTTTTCCCGGACCGCCTGCTGATTTCGTCAGCGAGATACTCGTTTTTGGATCTTGCCACGCGCTTATTTCCTCTTTTGTCACCGAAACGGCAATATGCAATTCTTTCAAGGCCTTATGCAGTGCGATTGTTTGAATCGTGTCGTTCTTTTTTGAATACAGTACGGCTTTTTCCACAGCAATCTTCGCCTGACGCATCGGCACATGATAGGTTGCTGTTAGTTGTTCCATGACAGTCGTTGCACCGATGAAATTTTTTGTGCACCACCCTGCCATACTTTCTGTATGAACAATCAATGTTTGCAACACGCCGGCAAGTACTGACGGAACAAACGCACATTCATGGATGACATCCATGATGAGATATTTCGTCCATTGCGTGTCACGGTTATATCCGATGAAATTTGCTTTTCCAATACCAAGCAAACTCGAAAGACACCCGTGCACAACGCTTGTTTTTGCTTTTATCACCTCCAAAGGATCAGGATTTTTCTTTTGCGGCATAATGGAACTGCCTGTTGAATACTGATCTGCCAGAGAAATCATCCCAAACTCCGGTGTTGCCCAAAGAATGAGTGTTTCCGCAATCGAGGAACAATGATTCATCAGACTGGAAAGCGCATATGCAAGATCCGCTTCCGCTTCCCAACGATTCATGACCATGTCAAGCGAATTTATATTTGATTTAGCAAACCCCAACAGCGCCGCAATGTAGGCCGAATCAATAGGATGCGACGTGCCGTACGACACGATGCTCCCCAACGGACTTACATCATGAAGCTCCATCCATTGCGTAACTTTTTTCGCATCATGCAAAATCATCGATGCAAAACCTAAACATATATGCCCGAGCGTTGTCACCATGGCATGCTGATGATGCGTAAAACCGGGAATAATCGTGGTTTGATGGTGTTTTGCCAAGACCAAAAGGACAGATATAAGCGCAGTTATTTCCTGAACAAACGCTATCGTCTGATCTTTCAGATACAACGCCATATCAGTCGCAACCTGATCATTTCTTGATCTGGCGGTATGGAGCTGTCCGGCAATTTCCATTCCCAACTGCTTAGTAAGCCAAGACTCTATGTTTGTATGCACATCCTCTTTTGCCGGATCTAGAATAAATTTGCCCGCTGTAACAAGCTTTTGTAACGCACCCAGTTCAGTCACGATTTTTGCGGCAGTTGCAACAGGAATGATTCCCTGTTTTGCGAGCATGACGCAGTGCGCCATGTTTACTGTTGTGTCATATGGCACGAGTGCGCTGTCAGCTGGCGGCACACCGACAACATCCCGTCCTGCAGTGAATGCAAGCACGCCAGCACTAGGCTGTTTGCTGAATGCAGAGCCCCAAAGTGTATTTTTTACTGCTATGTTTGATTGCATATTCCTCCTTTGCTAAAAAATTGATACGAAAAAACGATGGATAAAAAAACGAAGTTTGTAGCGCTTACGCGCGTCGCCACGTCAAACGTGGTCGGAAGGATCGTCGGAGCACAAACGAAGCACTGGCAGATATACCAAATAAAAAGTGTAGATCGTCAGAACAATAAAATTTCATATATTTCTCGATGACTCGAAATAACTACGAATCCACAAAAAAACCGTCCGCTTGTATCTCCACCCCTAAGGAGGGATGGAAGTACAA
Source organism: Microgenomates group bacterium (assembly GCA_049287205.1). Lineage (GTDB taxonomy): Bacteria > Patescibacteriota > Microgenomatia > UBA10105 > UBA927 > CAIJMI01. Next base: position 65,435 of record JBAQFJ010000001.1, on the reverse strand, counting down.
AAGGACGGTCATAATAGGCCGTGGTGCCACCTTCATTTAGAAATGCATACTGCATTTCACTCATTTTTGAAATCTACTTTTTTACAGAGAGTAAAATTTCTTCGATTTCCGGCTCCGAGGCTCGAGGGTTAAAAAACCTTTCCTCATCAACGCCATACACATATTTACTTTTGAAGTAAATACTATACTACGAAATAAAATCTTTTGTCAAGAGAGGAAAAATATACAACAAACACACTACTTTGTTTTTGCTGTTTTAACGCTCCATGTCTTTCCATCCGTAATAATTTCTATATCCCCTTCCTGATCCGTCCGTTGCACGTGCATGTTCCGTTTTGTCAGTTGTTGCAGTGTTTCCGGCGCGGGATGCCCGTACATATTTTTCCCAACAGAAATAATGGCAGTATCCGTGAGTCCAATCCAAGTAAAAAACCCTTCTGTCATGCCGGTTTTAGAGCCGTGATGCGGGACTTTCAATACTTCCAGCTTCCCTTGTGTTCGAAATGGTTGTTTGACCAGTTCCGGATCCACCTGACTATCCGCATCACCCATAAACAAAGCGTCAAAAGAACCGTACGATAGGCGCAAAACAAGGCACGATTCATTGACATCTGTTGCACCCAACACCGTTGATTTCCCCGCGTAAGCAACCGATGATGGTTGTGGAAAAAGCACAGAAAATTGCGTTTTTCCAATTACTATGTCTTCCCCTGTCACGGCAATACGCACAGGAATTTGTTTTTCACGGATCTGTTTTATGAGGGTTGTAAACCCTTCTGTCATTGCAGTTCTTCCACTGTACACAAAATACTGTACCTGATATCGTTTTACGATTTCATTCAAGCCTCCTAAATGGTCTTCTTGCGGGTGTGTAAGTACCACAACATCAATTTCTCTATCAAACATTGACATGTGCTTTGCAAGGCATCCTAGAACCTTTGGCGTTTGCCCGCCGGGTCCTCCATCAATCAACATATCTTTTCCTCTGGGAAATTGAATGTATGTCGCATCCCCCTGTCCGACATTACAAAACACGATATGCAATTTTCCATCCGGTAATTGCTGGAAAAAATTAAACAATAATATTAAGCCTGTAATAATACCACTGATGAAGTATCCTGTTTTTAATTTAAACATACATTTCACGAAATAGATTCATTAATTGACGCATAATAGACTGCAATCGAAATATGTAATTCCCGCACACCATATAACATAGTAACTTATATTAAGTATGTTTCGGTCTATTTTTCCGCATGCATGTAGCCATGATCAGCATTAGTTTGATATAGTTGGCATATCCGATAATAACAAGTTTTACGTAATAACGTAATTATCCCGTACTGACGCAATTTAATTCCCGCAAATTATCTGGCGCATATGCATGCTATGGCTAAAAACAGACACTTTTTATTAACAAAAACACATACGTATAATTGCATTTTATCTTCCAATACTGGCAAATGGTATATGTCCTGTCCATAGTACGATCCGAATTACAAACTCTAAAAACACCCATGTGCCCCATCCAAGAATATATGATACGGAAGGTATAAACAATCCAAACAAACATACTGCCAATCCGAGCACCGTAATAATGGGAATTGTCCACCCAATAAGGAGATTGGTGAGCGGAGAGATCAATGAAATTCTGCCGAATGTGAATAAAATAAGCGGTAACGTAAAAACTTGCGCGGAGAGCGTTGTAGTAAGCTCTTTCTGTATCCATCTATAGACATTTTTCCCTATATATTGCCATTTCGCACTCTGCATACGTTGCACACCCTCCGCACCCCCCTTCGCACTAAACAAAATCATACCTAATGAAGCAAGTACAGAAAGTTGAAATGAAATATCCGTTACCCACGTAGGATGTACTACAATCATACCGACGACTGTTATTCCCCATGTACATAGTGCTATAGAAATATAGCCGGTCAATGCTGTCAAAAGTGTAATACAGCCCATAATGGCGGCCCGAACGACACTTGGTGAATATCCAACAAACCACACAAAAAATCCTATCACTCCGATCGTAAGAATGCTTGCATACAACCGTGGCAGAAACACAATAAAAGTGCTAAAAAATATACCCGTTAAAATCGTAATATTCATTCCGGACAAAGCAGTGATATGGAGCGTTCCAGTAGTCTGCAATGCATTTTTCAACTCATATGGGATTACTGACTTAACCCCAAACAAAATACCCGCAAGCAACCCCGCATGCGGTTCAGGTAAAATTTGCGCAATAAAGGCGGTGGCGAGGCTCACATCAATCATAGGGCACAATTACAAATTTATACAAGCAAAAACAGCGATTATAGTGACAGTTGAGATCTTAGTTTTTCAAGTAATGACGCGCTAAAAACATGCTTTGTCACAAGCTCTTCAAGGCTTGTATATGGTCGATTGTCAATAATCTTTTTTGCCGTGATTTCCCCTATACCTGGCAATGATTCAAGTAGAGTGCTAGAATCAGTATTCACACTCACAATAGCCTCCGCAGAAGTCAACGATTGAGACTGTCCTGACAACATATTTTCTTCCTTCGGAACGTAAATTTTCATCCCATCAGACACATAACTTGCATAGTTCAATATTTTATCCGCGAGATCAATATCTACGGCATCGCTTACGCCGCCGGCTAAACTGATGACATCTGCTATTCTGCTGCCGTTTGACACATAATAGACTCCTGGGCGCAATACAGCACCCCGTATGTCGATAGCTATTTTAGCTGATTCTGATGAGCTAATTTCATATTTATCGCTGCTAAATTGGATTTGTTCGTTTGTTTGTAGCGTTTTGGTAAAAAGTATCACAGATGCAACAATGCAGACAGTGCTTGCGATAAGGAAAATAAAAGGAACACGATAAACGTGGAAAAAATGTTGAGATTCCGATGGAGGTAAGGCAGTTTGCTCCCCCATATTTCTTAATTAGATCACAAAATGGATAAACGACACAAGAGTTCTAAAAAAAAGGAAGTTACACCACAAAGTTTATCAGTTTATTTTTGATGAAAATGACTTTCTTTATTGGTGTCGTTACAAACTTTTGGATCTTTTCGCTTCCCCTTGCCAGAGTTTCAATTTTTTCCTGATTTTCACCATCTGTCCGAGAAACGGTAATAGTTTCCCGCATCTTTCCGTTTACTTGTATAACAAACTGTATCGAACTATCAATTAATAGACTTTTGTCATACATTGGCCAAGATTCTTTATGTACTGTTGTATACGTTGCAGGAATTTCATCACCACCTGTCGTCAACCGCACCCAAAGTTCTTCAGCAACATGTGGAGCAAATGGCGCGAGGATTTTAACAAAATCTTTTGCATCACTCGCTGAAATCTTTTTTTCACCGCTGGTTGTAACATTCATGAATTCCATAAGCGCTGCAATTGCCGTATTATATCTTCGTTTCACTAAATCATCTGTTACGCGTGCGATAGCCATTTGTAATTGTCTGTGAATTATCGCGTCAGATTCTTCCGGAGATATGTTAGCACTCGAACTCATGAAGCGCCAAATACGACCGATAAAGCGATTCATACCTTCCATACCTGTATCCCGAAAATCTCCCCCATCTGCAAATGGCCCCATGAACATTAAGTACATTCGGAGGGCATCTGCACCGTATTTTTCAATGTATGTGTCAGGATTAACTACGTTCCCTTTGCTTTTACTCATCTTCGCACCATCTTTAATCACAAGTCCGTGCGCAAAAAAATTAGTAAACGGCTCGTCAAATGGGAGAAAACCAAAATCATAAAGTGCCATGGTCACAAACCGACTATACATAAGATGGAGGACGCTATGTTCTGCCCCTCCTGTATACATAGCAACAGGAAGCCATTTTTTCGTCAATTCAGGATCAAATGGAAGAGTGTCAGTTGTTGCGCTTCCAACACTCGGATATCGCAAATAATACCAAGAGCTATCAAGAAATGTGTCACAGACATCTGTTTCTCTTCGCGCATCACCCCCGCAGTGCGGACATTTGACTTCAAAAAACTCTTTATGCTTGGCAAGCGGCCCTATCCCATCGTCTCGTGGCTTGTAATCCTCTATATCAGGCAAGACAACAGGCAATTGGTCTTCAGGTACTGTCCACCACCCCGGCATAGACTCCTGATCACCCACTTTTTTTGTGGCACATGACTCACAGTAAATCATCGGGATCGGCGCACCCCAATACCGCTGTCTTGAAATCGTCCAGTCACGCAAATGATACGTTGTTGTTCGGCTTCCCCAACCTTTTTCCTCTAAATGATCCATAATTTTGCTCGTTGCCTCATGAATGTCTAACCCATCCAAGAATTGAGACTGCATCATCGTTCCTTCCTTTTCCTGTACATCTTCTTTCTTCGTTATTGCATCTGCTTTTCCGTCTTTTCCCTTCACCACACGAATGACAGGCAAGTTAAATACTTGGGCAAACTCAAAATCACGCACATCATGTGCGGGAACTCCAACAACCACCCCTGTCCCAAAGCCGGATAACACAAAATCGCTTATATATAATGGAATTTTTGCGCCGTTTAATGAATTGAGACAAAATAGTCCTGTGTTTACCCCTGTTTTTATCCGTCCTTCAGTAATCCTATCTGCTTCTGACTTCTTTTTTGTATTTTCACAATATAATTCAATAGACTTTTTGATATCATTTGATACATATTTAAGTATATGCGATATATATTGATGCTCTGGTGCCATCACAACAAATGTCGCACCAAAATTAGTATCCGGTCTTGTGGTAAAACAATTGACACTTCCAATTTCCTTATCATCCCCATCAATCAATGGGTACGTTATTGTGATACCATCTTTTTTTCCAATCCACGCTTCTTGCGCGGTCTTTACTTTCTCTGACCAATTGAGGCTAGGCAAATGATCCAACAATTTTCCCGCATATGCGGTAATTCTAAAAAACCATTGTTCTAACGATTTTTTTTCAACTTTATTCCCGCATCTTTCACAAACTTGCGTAGAAACGCTATCAACGGTTTTTTGCAACACTTGCTCATCAGAAAGTACCGTTTTACAACTGTTGCACCAGTTTACTGATGCAGTATTTCGATAAGCAAGTCCATGCTTAAACATCTGAACAAACACCCATTGTGTCCAGCGGTAATAATCAGGATGGTACGTTTCAACAGTCCGCGTCCAATCAAACATGGCGCCAATTTTATGTAATTGATTATAAAAATTCTTTTCGGAATCAGCGGCATGTTCTTTTGGATGCTTCCCTACCTTGAGCGCGTAGTTTTCACTGTGAATACCAAAACCATCCAAACCAATCGGCTCAAAGACGTCGTAGCCTTGCATACGCATGAATCTGCCATAAATATCTGAGCCTGTGAATGCATACATATTCCCAACATGTAACCCTTCAGCAGAAGGATATGGGAACATCATAAGGTTATAAAACGGCTTCTTTGCTCCCTCGATATCAACAACATCGAGCTGACTGTCCTTCCAAAATGTTTGCCATTTGACCTCAATTTTTTGATTATCGACACCACGAAAGACAGAAGCATTAGCTTCAAAATCTGAAGAATGTTGCGTATCACCTACAGAAATAATTTGAGCGCCGTCTGTATCCTGCATGTGTTCTATTATAGACGAATGTATAAGGTTTTGCATAGAGATTCAAAGAATGCCTGATATTATCGGTTATCCCTATAACATCAGATTTTAGGCAAAATATATTCATATACCTTCCATAATTCGAAGCTAACTGATAAGAAAGCCGCCACAAAAATATCAAAACAGCATAGAAAAATGAGAAAAAATGAAAATATAGAAATACAATCACCATTTCACACATGTCGATAACAGCCAGAGCGTTAATACAAACCAATATTTTTTTAGCACTTCTCTACTTCCATTGCTATACAACCAAAAGTCCATTTCACGGATACAAATATGAATAAAAAATACTATTTTTCATTACATAACTCAATAAGAAACTATAAGGATAGTAATTATCACTACTATAAGATATTGATGTAACGCGGAGCGTTGTAACGTGCCAAAATTTATGCGGTTTTTTTACAATTTCAACTCTTCTTTTTAGTGAAAAAATACTGTTTAATCAAACTGTATCTATCAATAATTATTGATATATATTGTTGCGCAGATTGATACAACGGTTACTATTTTATATGCGGTAATTCGTGAAATATACGGGAATGGAGGCTAACATCGCAAAACATACGTTTTTCTCAACCATATCCAACCCATACTCATCTGCTTCATTTCCCTCTTGACATGCTTATTAATATTAGATTAACTAGATATATGCAAAGTATAATCCTGTCTAATGTCTTTGATTATCAAGCTCTTCTCGATAATGAGTTTTCTACCTACCTCATCAAGCAAAACGCTTCAGAAGTAACGCGGAAAAATTATCTTGCTGATATAAGAAATTTTTTCAAATGGCTGAACATTTGCATCACAAACGGCAGTATTACTCTTCGGGAAAATGCGGAAAAACCATTAACACGCATTACCAATGAAATTATTGAAACCTTTAAACGGAGCCTCATTACTTCCCAAACACCAATTGCCACCATTAACAGAAGGCTTTCCGCTCTCCGCATGTTTTTCCAATTTGCAAATTTAGAACAAAAAATAACAGAAAATCCAATGATGCTCGTTCGTAATATACCTCGTACTGACGCTCCAAATGAAGCAAATATCTTAGACATGGCGCTTGATGCATACGCAAAAAAGAAAAACACAAAACCAACGGATATAGACGACATAAAAACATTCTTTTCTTGGTATTACAAACAATACATTTCGTAGCATTTCATGAAATCATTGCTCCCGACTATCACAGCCTCAATTATCCAAACATTCGCAAGAATGTTTTTCAAGTCTGGGGAGAAACAAACAAGTATCGATGCAAAAATCCGAACAATTGAGCATTTCGTTTCCTGGGCAAAAGAGAACGGATACATGGCGAGCAATCTTTTACCTGCAAAAGAAACACATTTGCTTTCAGACGTGCATTATCTGCCGGAGGTTGAATTATTATCCGCACCTACAGATGCGATTCCCGCACCTCTTATTCCCGTACCAATTACCGCAACGGACGCGATCATTGGATCAACAGGTCCGGAAACGTTTATTATTCCCCCGGCTTCTGCTCCAATACAAGCTGCGGCAAAAGCTACAGCAAATAAATGGGCGCTCCCAGCAGGGATTATTCTTGGAGTCCTCGCGTTACTCTTAAGTGCAGGTTTTGTCTTTTCACAAATACAAAGTAATATCCGCGCAAGCGAAACACAAAAAATAACAACAACATTGCCTACGAGCAATTCCACAAACACAACATCTTCTCTTCCCAATCAAACCAGTTCAACACTCGGAACTGTACTTGGTGCAAGTGGTGATACTGGTCCAACAGGTGCAACAGGTGTTGTGGGACCAACAGGCGCGACAGGTACATCTGGAAGACAAGGACCCACTGGTCCAAGTGGATCTACCGGTCCAGTTGGAGCAAGCGGATCAATTGGAACAACAGGCGCGACAGGTCCAAGTGGTATCGCTGGACAATCAGGTCCACAAGGAAGCGTTGGAAATGTCGGTCAGACAGGACCAACAGGAGCGACAGGGGCAACAGGTATTGTTGGAGCAACCGGTGTTGCAGGCCCAACTGGTGCAACTGGTGCAACAGGAAATACTGGTGATTTAGGCCCAACAGGAGCAACAGGTACTACGGGAGCTACCGGTACTGAAGGAGCGACCGGTCCAACCGGAGTTGCAGGACCAACCGGATCAACAGGTGCAACAGGAGCAACAGGAATAGGTGGAGCATCTGGTCCAACAGGAGCGACAGGGGCTTCAGGTACACAAGGTCCAACAGGAGCGACAGGTTCTACAGGTGCAACCGGTGTTGACGGTCCAACTGGCGCAACGGGCGCAACAGGCGCAACAGGAGCAACAGGTGCAACCGGTGTTGACGGCCCAACGGGAGCGACAGGAATCATTGGCCCAACCGGAGCGACGGGGGCTTCAGGTACACAAGGCCCAACAGGAGCGACAGGTTCTACAGGTGCGACGGGTGTTGACGGTCCAACTGGCGCAACGGGGGTTGCAGGTCCAACAGGTGCAACTGGTTCTACGGGTGCAACAGGTGCGACGGGAGACAATGGACCAACAGGAGCAACGGGTTCTACAGGTGCGACGGGTGTTGACGGTCCAACCGGTTCTACAGGTGCTACTGGAATTCAAGGTCCAACAGGGGCTACTGGAATTCAAGGTCCAACCGGTGCAACGGGTTCTACAGGTTCAACTGGTGTTGATGGTCCAACGGGTGCAACCGGTGCGACAGGAGCTACAGGGGCAACGGGAAATGCGGGTCCAACAGGTGCAACGGGTTCTACAGGTGCAACTGGTGTTGATGGTCCAACGGGTGCAACCGGTGCGACAGGTATTCAGGGTCCAACAGGTGCGACAGGTATTCAGGGTCCAACGGGTGTGACAGGTTCTACTGGTGCAACCGGTGTTGCAGGACCAACGGGAGCCACAGGAGCTACCGGTGCAACCGGTGTTGCCGGACCAACGGGTGCGACAGGTTCTACCGGTGCAACCGGAGCGACCGGTGTTCAAGGCCCAACGGGTGCAACCGGTGCGACCGGCGCAACAGGAACAGCTGGATCAGACGGTGTTGATGGACCAACTGGAGCAACGGGAGCCACTGGTGCAACAGGTACAGCAGGTCCAACGGGAGCGACGGGAACTACTGGTGCGACTGGGGCAACAGGTGTAACTGGACCAACAGGTGCTACAGGAGCAACAGGTGCAACAGGAACAGCTGGTCCAACTGGAGCGACGGGGGCAACCGGTGTTGCCGGTCCAACCGGTGCGACGGGAACTACTGGTGCAACAGGAGTTACAGGTCCAACCGGTGCGACGGGAACTACTGGTGCAACAGGAGCAACGGGGGCAGCTGGTCCAACAGGAGCGACCGGCGCAACAGGAGCGACCGGGGCAGCTGGAACAGAAGGTATCATTGGTCCAACAGGAGCCACAGGTGCAACGGGAGCCACAGGAGTTGACGGCCCAACGGGAGCTACAGGCGCGACCGGCGCAACAGGAGCAACCGGTGTTAATGGCCCAACAGGAGCTACAGGAGCCACCGGTGCTACTGGTGTTAATGGTCCAACAGGAGCCACGGGTGCAACGGGAGCCACAGGAGCAACAGGAGCGACCGGTGTACAGGGTCCAACAGGAGCCACAGGTGCAACGGGAGCCACAGGAGTTGACGGCCCAACTGGCGCAACAGGAACCACAGGAGCTACGGGAGCTACTGGTGCTACCGGTGTTGCAGGCCCAACAGGAGCCACAGGAGCTACTGGTGCTACCGGTGTTGCAGGCCCAACAGGAGCCACTGGTGCTACCGGTGCGACCGGTGCGACCGGTGTTGCCGGCCCAACTGGCGCAACGGGAGCCACAGGAGTTGACGGGCCAACGGGAGCTACAGGTGCAACTGGCGCAACGGGAGCCACAGGTGTGACTGGTCCAACAGGAGCGACAGGTGCAACAGGTATTGAAGGTCCAACCGGAGCGACAGGTGCAACGGGAGCAACTGGAGTTGCAGGCCCCACTGGTGCTACTGGAGCCACCGGAGCAACAGGTATTGAAGGTCCAACCGGAGCGACAGGTGCAACCGGCGCTACGGGAACAGCGGGTCCAACGGGAGCAACGGGTGCTACGGGAACGGCGGGTCCAACTGGAGCGACAGGTGCAACCGGCGCTACGGGAACAGCAGGTCCAACCGGAGCGACAGGTGCAACCGGCGCTACGGGAACGGCGGGTCCAACTGGAGCGACAGGTGCAACAGGAGCGACGGGTGTTGAAGGTCCAACGGGAGCAACGGGTGCAACCGGTGCGACCGGCGCAACGGGAACAGCAGGCCCAACCGGAGCGACAGGTACGACAGGGGCAACAGGAGCAACTGGAGTTGCAGGCCCAACCGGTACGACTGGTGCAACGGGAGCTACAGGAGTTAATGGACCAACTGGTGCAACGGGAGCTACAGGAGCAACGGGTGTTGCAGGTCCAACCGGTGCGACAGGTGCAACGGGAGCTACAGGAGTTAATGGACCAACTGGTGCAACGGGAGCAACCGGCGCGACCGGCGTTGAAGGTCCAACGGGAGCTACAGGTGCAACGGGTGCTACAGGAGTTAATGGTCCAACGGGTGCAACCGGTGCAACCGGCGCAACCGGCGCGACCGGCGTTGCAGGTCCAACGGGAGCAACCGGTGTGACTGGCGCTACGGGTGTTGAGGGTCCAACGGGTGCAACCGGTGCGACCGGCGCAACGGGAGCAACAGGTGTTCAAGGCCCAACGGGTGCAACTGGCGCAACGGGAGCGACCGGCGTTGCAGGTCCAACGGGAGCAACAGGTGCAACAGGAGCTACCGGTGCTACAGGAACAGCAGGTCCAACGGGAGCAACCGGTGCGACAGGTGCAACGGGAGCAACCGGAGTTGCCGGTCCAACTGGTGCTACAGGAGCAACGGGAGCTACAGGCGCGACAGGAACAGCAGGACCCACGGGCGCGACAGGTGCAACGGGAGCAACAGGTGTTGAGGGTCCAACCGGTGCGACTGGTGCTACAGGGGCAACGGGTGTCGCAGGTCCAACCGGTGCGACTGGTGCGACAGGGGCAACAGGGGTTGAAGGTCCAACGGGAGCAACGGGTGCGACAGGTGCAACGGGAGCAACAGGGGTTGAAGGTCCAACGGGAGCAACGGGTTCCACTGGCGCAACTGGTGTTAATGGACCAACAGGTGCGACAGGTGCTACGGGTGCGACAGGGGTTGAAGGTCCAACGGGAGCAACGGGTACTACTGGTGCAACAGGAGCCACAGGGGTGAATGGTCCAACTGGTGCAACAGGTTCTACAGGTGCGACCGGTGTTGACGGCCCAACCGGTGCAACAGGTGCTACAGGGGCAACGGGAATAGCTGGAGAAAATGGTGTTGCAGGGCCGACGGGAGCAACTGGTGCGACGGGTGCTACAGGAACAGCGGGTCCAACCGGTGCGACAGGCGCAACAGGTGAAATAGGTCCAACCGGTGCGACAGGGGCAACAGGTGCTACAGGGGCAACAGGAATAGCAGGACCCACAGGCGCGACAGGAGTTGTGGGAAAAACAGGCGCAACAGGAGCTACAGGTGCTACAGGAACTGCAGGACCCACAGGCGCAACAGGTGCAACGGGCGCCACCGGACCCATAGGAGCAACAGGAAGTTTGGGTCCTGATGGTTTACCATTATTTACTCAAACAAACGATCTTATATACCCCTACCCTGTCGTCAATAGAAGTATTGCTCTTGGCAGTACAACATTTGCTCCAGCAGATAACCCAAGTACGACGGCTACAGCAAGTGCGCTTATTCATTTAAATGGAGATACCGGAACAATTTCCGGCGGCAATTTAACCTTAGGTTTTAACACAACCAATCCAACAGTCACAACGGTAGGTGCAGGAGAAGATCTTACCCTGAGTCCACTTGGAGATCTTGTTGTTACATCAAATGTCGGCATTGGTACGACAGCTCCTGTTTCGCCATTGTCTGTCGGAGCATCATCACAATTCCAAGTTGATGCAAGCGGAAATATCGTCTTATTAAATAATGTCATCACTTCTTTCCCATCCGCTCAAGGAGCAGCAAATTCTCTTCTTCGAAATGATGGAGCGGGAACATTAACGTGGGCAGATCCAACAGGAACAGGAATACTTGGATATTGGCAAAGAAACAGTACAAATATCACACCAACAAATATAGGTGATCATGTAGGAATTGGGACAACCGCGCCAAATGCGACACTGGATATCGTAGATACAACAGCGCCGCAACTCCGCATTTCCTATTCCACTGCTGAATACAGCACGCTTGGCGTTGATTCAGCTGGTTTACTCTCTATGACGACACCAAATGGTGCCGGCAATGCAATTTCTCTTGTTTCAGGTGTCAATACAGGCGCAACAACCGCAGAAGCAATCACACTCAAAACAAATCAAACTGTTGGTGCTGCGGATGAAGTTCTCCAAATTACAAACAATGCAGCTAACCTCATGACCATTCTTGGTAATGGCAACGTCGGCATCGGCTACACCGGCGCATCTATAACAGAAGCACTCACAGTGAATGGTAATGTATCAGCAAAAATCTACAAAGATAATGATAACGCCAATTATTATTTTGATCCGGGTGACGGATCCCTTTCTCTCGTTGCCGCAGGTGATATTTCAACTGCTACGCAAATTGGCATCGGCACCACCGCACCTACCTATGCAATCCATATAATTGGCACACAAACCATTTATGGCTCAGCAGGACTTACGATCGATGCCGGATCAGGAAATCTTACATTAACAGGCAATACGGAAGTCACGATCGGCGGCACAGGAAAACTCAATGCAGGCACTGTTGATCCTCCGTACACCATCGGTGGAACACGATACGCCACATATATGGCTTCCATGATCGGCGTGAAAGAGGAAGCAACAGGGGTTGTAAACACAGCAGAAAATGTTCCAGGTGTCGGCTATCGCTCTATTATTGATTTCGGCAACTTAACGACAGGATCCGATCTCTGGCTATTCAGTAAAACAACAGATCTGAAAGAGAATATCGATCAACTGGTTGTCATATTAAATCCGTCCGGTAATACAAAAGCGTGGTACGACCTGGATACAGAAAATTATCGTCTCGCCATTTATACGTCTCAACCATCCCGCGTTTCCTATCGGTTTACAGCTCCAAGATTTGATGCAGACACATGGCTTAATACGCGTATCAGCGATGTGGAAGGATTCAATATCACAGGGCTATCCGGTATTGATCCATCTGCAAACCCAATCATTAATCCAGATGCTAATGTCATTGGAAACCTTGCTATTACACAAACAACAACACCGGAAACAGGATTGCTCTTTGATTTGAAGGATGCTGCAAACACATTCATCTATGATGTCGGAAAATTCTCGCAAGCTGCAATTGCAAACTTAAAAACCGGTTGGTTACAGGTAGATACGATTACCCCACTCTCACCTGAAGGGATTGCTGTAACATTAAACGATACACAAAAACTCACCATAACAGACGAAACCGGCACACCAAAAACATCATTTGACAATCTGGGAAATGCCACGTTCTCTGGAACATTGTCAGCAGACAACATACAAAGTGATGAAGTAACAACAAACACGTTATATGCAGATCGTATCATCACTCCAGAAGGTCAACTCTTCGCGACACAATCTGCCACGTATATTACCAATGTAACAAATCTCATCGCATCGGAATCAGCTACTGTAGATACAACACTCGATGCGTCAACATCCGCACTCCTTGCAACGCTGAGCGCAAATGTCGCGCCATTTACAGAGCCGGACATCGATTTATCAGGACATACCATCGTTGCAGATGCAATGACACTACACAATGCGCTTTCTGTCCTTGGCAGCGTCACCCTTGGTGACACGTCCGTTGCAGGCTCACTCCTTGTTGATGCATCCATCCAAATCAATGACGCTGGCATCAATAGCATGGCCGACACCCTTTCAATTAATAATATGAAACTTGCCAATGTCGACATCATGGCGGGGACACTCATTATCACCACAGATGGTAATGTCATCGTCAACGGCAATTTGGCAGTGACCGGAATCTTAGGTGTTTCTACAATCAGACCGCTCACCGATAATTTGACCGTTTCGTTAGAGAAAACAGGCTCATCAAGCGCCTTCGGTAAACTCATTGTCAAAGGTATTGGCGACAAAAAAGTGGAAATTGATGCTGAAGGAAATCTGACTGCTTCAGGTTCCGCAACCGTTGCCAAACTCAATATTACCGGCATGAATGATGTAACTTCCACGCAATCTGCTACAACAAGCGCCACTATTGGTGAAGCTGTGCTCATTGCGGGCACGAAAATCACCAGTGTTGCAACAACGGCAGTCACCGAACGATCACTCATCTATGTCACGCCGCTTTCATCCACAAACAATCAGGTATTATATGTTGCAGACAAAATACCGGGGATCGGATTTACTATCAATGTCGATAACGCAATTGCCACAGATGTACAGTTTAACTGGTGGATTGTTAATTAATTTGCAACAACTATTATGATATTTCGAACAATGACTATTGAGGACCATGCGCGTCTTCTTCCCTTTTGGAAAGATAACTATTTTGTTAACGAATTAGATGCATATGAACCATTCCAACTCTTTTTGAAAAAAAATCCAAATCTAAGCCTTCTTATGGAAGATAACGGAGAAATCATCGGTTCCGCATTTGGGTCGTTTGATGGCAGACGAGGTTACATACAAAAACTGGTAGTACGCAAAGACTATCGAAAACAAGGAATAGGAAGACAATTAGTTGATAAAATAATTGAAAAACTTCGCGCAGTGGGTGCACTCTACATTCCGATTAATCCTGAAAAGTGTGTCGTTCCTTTTTATGAAAAATGCGGATTCACAACATCTGATAGCGTCCCCATGAAGATAAGCTACTCAACCTACAAAAAATAATCAGTCTGCACACACGTAGTAATCTGTACCGGTAGCAGTAGTACAATCTACAATCCCACAGGCAGTTTGACACCGGCATCTTGACGTGAGAATATCTGGGTCCGCTGCGTTTTCCAATGCGGCTTTCAGACAAAAATCATTTCCCGAATCATACTGCGAATAGTACATACGCGATCCGAATTCACTCGGAAATCGTTTCATATACACGGTTTCACACGCAGTGCCTACCGCAAAATCCGCGTTTTGTGTTGCAGAGGTGCACGGACACATCGTCGCCGCGTCCACCCCGCATCCGGAAATATAATTCAATTTACCGATGCCTCCGCTAGCTGCGATCGGATACGTCTGATAATCGTTGTAATATAACCTGAGTGAATTCTTCATCTCATGCATTTCCTGCTTCCGTTTCGCATCCCTGGCGCGTTCACGGGCGCTTAAAAAATTTGGCAGCGCAATAGCAGTAAGAACTGCTGTTATTGCGATAACAACTAAAAGCTCAATAAGAGAAAAACCCTTTTTCATATATATCCTTCCATATAGTAATATATACTTTTATATCAAAATCACGGTTTTGGTGTTGGTTCAACAATGTTTGAACTCGTAATCATATAATTACAATACACAACTGTAGACAACGTTCCGCAATTCACACCGTATTCTTTTGATCCTGTTGTTGGAATGGTTGTATCTTCCAAATTCTCAAGCCGTGTGTACAGCCGATACCCGTTCCCGACGCGTTCATAATAATACGTACGGCTTTCTGTAGGATCTTTTGGTAATTTCACCATATAGGTTGCTTTTGTCGTGTTATAAAAACTTTCTCCCCAATTACACACAACCTTTGTCGTATCGCCGCAGCCGATGATTTTTCCTGCATCAGTTGTTGAAACGGTGCCACCTGCAGGATAACTCCCGACATCTGTGTTATACATTTCCAAAGCCTTTGTAATTTGATCAAGATCTGATTTTCGCCTCGAATCGCGGGATTTTTTTTGTGATGATTGAAAGGCAAATGTACCAATGGATACCAAAATACCCATGATGACAATAACCACCATGAGTTCAACAAGTGTAAATCCCTTCTTTTTCATATATCTCTCCTTTATTATTGCACGCATTGCACTGTTGTTGTTGCCTGACATTTATATTTTGAAAAATTACTGGCACAGAGAGAACTACATAATGAACCGTCATAGAAACTCACGCAGCCGAATGTATCGCGGAGCACATCGCCACACGGCAAATTGTCATATGCCGGTGCAACCAGTCCTTCTTTGGTGTTGCAGGCATGCTCAGGATTCGGATCACCGAGGCAAAAATTATTGCCAATGGGAAATTCCGGCGTTGGAGTTGGTGTAGGCGCCGCAAAATCAAATGCGGCATTCCTGACGGTGCCACCGACAGAAATACCATAATTATATTTATACGGCTCGTATCCGCACCCTTTATTTGGATCAGGATCGCAACCGGATCCGAGAATATCCGGATCACTGGTGTTTCCTAGGGCTGCAAACATCTTATATCCGCTGCACGCAGAAACAGCAGCCTCCTCATCTTCTGGAATCGTAATATACAGATACCGTTCATTGGTAACTGGATCACACGGAATATGCTGCCCGTTCAGATACGGTGCAAAAAACTCGCCGCCTGAGCCGTCAATGCAGTTATACGCATTCCACGTTGCCACCTGCGGATAACAGTCATGGTCATTATAATAATCCTCAAACAACACTTTCATTTTTTCCAAATCTGTTTTCCGCTTGGAATCATATCCGCGCATTGTTTGCCGTTGAAAAGCCAACAATCCAAGTAGTGCAAGAAGAGAAATAAGAACCACAACGATCATCAGTTCCACGAGTGAAAATCCATGAAGAAATAGTTTTTTTTGATTCATACTGGCACATAAGTAGTATGGCAAATCCATCCCCAAAATGCAAAGAAAATAGTGTATGATATTTGTATATGGCATTGAGTTTACTACCATTTCTGCTTCCTCTTCTTCTTGTATTCTTTTTTCCGTATTTTCAGGACTTTTATGACACGGGAAGATGGGTTGCGATGAGTATCGTGACACTTTATATACTTATTCTCTATGGCATACAGTGTATACAAACCAAAAAAGTGCATCTGGCAATATCCCCCCTTAGTCTTGGATTTGGCGCTCTGACAATCGCTTCCATCATAAGTATCCTTACAGCATCAACCAATAAAGTGGAAGCGCTTGTGCACCCGCTGGGCGCTGTTACGTATGCCTGCTTATTTATTATCACTCTCCTCATACCAAAAATGCTTTCCAAAGAACAAAAAGACCGTATGGTCTGGGTGAGCATTGTCTTGATAGGGTGTATCGGACTGATCACGATATATCAACAATTCGCTATCACCAGCATTTTGTTCCCGAATGCGTCGTTCTTACAAAACACGCTTTGGAATCCAACCGGTACACCGATTTCAGCAGTATTGGTATTTACACTGGGTATACCGCTGGTCATACAAAAAATCCGGTTGAGTTTTATCCATCATAAAGAAAAACTTGCGGCACTTGGCATCGTCAGCGGCATATTTGTGGTTGCAGGACTCTGCATTACATTGTGGCGATTTATTCCCATGATCCCAACCGTCATCATGCCACTTACCATCGGTTGGACAACACTCCTTGAAGCATTAAAATCCGGAAAAACCGCGCTCGTTGGTGTTGGAGCAGAAAATTTTCTTTCCGCATATGCAACCGGCAGACCGGTGGCAATAAATCAAACCGCACTCTGGAATACAGGATTTTCTACCAGTGCAACACTTCTTTTTCATATCGCAACGACGCTCGGGCTTCTTGGTCTTGCAGCAAGTATCATGATGCTTGTCGGTTGGATCCGCATGATACCAAAAGAAATAGAAAGCAAAATCATCTGGATTACCGCCGCACTATTCATCGTACTATTTCCCCCATCTATTCCACTTCTTGTACTTATGGCGCTTGTAGCCATTGCGCATGAACCCACAAAAGAAACAAAGCAACCCATACACACGGCCATGGCAATAGGTATCGCTGTTTGCATTACAGGAATTACCATTGTTTCACTTGTCGGACTCTATCACTTTACCAAAGGGGAAGTATTCTATGCCGCTGCCGGTCATGCTGTTGAGACAGAGAATAATCTCACAAAAGCATATACCGATCATATTCTCGCCATCAAACAAAATCAGTATATGACACGATATCATGTGTCGCTATCTCAACTTGCACTCGTCATGGGTGGAAGTATACTCGCAGCGGCACCAAAAAATGAAACAACAGGCGAAGTGACCCTTCTTGATGAAGACAAATCACTGGTGACATCACTCTTTAGCCTTGCAGTAAGTGAGGCAAAACTTGCAACAACGCTTGCACCTTCAAGCTATGTCACATGGACGAACTTAGCAACAGTCTATCAATCGCTTATTGGAGTGGCGGGTGACGCAAATACATGGACAATTGCCGCCTACCAAAAAGCAATCTCACTCAATCCAATCAGTCCAAATTTACGAATCGATTTTGGCGGCATCTATATGAATGCGAAAGACTATGATCAAGCAATTTCGCAATTTACAGCTGCAGCAACCTTAAAACCAAACTATGCAAACGCCTATTACAATCTGGCAAACGCATATAAAACAAAAGGAGAGATACAATTTGCGCTTGATGCACTTGAAAAAACGCAAACACTGCTTCCAAAAGACGGCACAGAATATATGAACGTGCAGGAAGAAATCACTGCGCTGCACAGCCAAACACCGGGAGAGCAAACACCAACGCCAACACAGGAGACAACACCAACTTCAATACCGCTTATTCCCTAAAATGGGCATTCCTTACCGCATCTGTTTATTTTTTGGAGGATGAACGAGCGACCACACGCCGCCTGCAGTAATAAAACAATATAAAACAATACCCATAAAATAACTTTGGACGGTAAATTTCAGTCCTTTTTCCGCATAGATAAACCGCAGGAATTTTCGGACGAGGTAGAGGTGTCCTAAAAACAACACGGCTACTCCTATCCAGAGGGTTGTTTGTACTGCTCCCATTGGCAAAAACAAACTTGCGCATGCAAGGACACTCAACCCTGCAAGTGCCGCTCCACTTATTCCCGTCACCGCTTCTTTCCACGTTGTTGCAACCGGATCAAATTTTCGGCGCTCTTCAAACAGAAGCGTCCAATAATAGGCACGCAAAAAATATTTCTTTGCTATCGGCAAAAACGATTCAAACTCATGATATACGCGCACATTTGACGCAAAAATAACGGCGTACCGTGTCGCGATTTTATACGTAAATGCGATATCTTCAATTAACGGGCCTGCATAGGATTCATCAAACCCGCCAAGCCGCAAAAATATTGCTTTCCTAATGGAAGCGATACGGGTCGAAAACAAATAATAATAATGTCCACTCTCCCGTTCATTCGTCCAATAACTCCAATCACGAAGCGCCTTAAAATTCGGAAAGAATGCTGTTGATTTCTGCTCTTTACTCCAAACACCGGTGACCGCATGAATATCGGGGTCATCGGTATACAGTTTCCATAAATTATGAAGCGCATCAGGAAAGAGTTTTACATCGCCGTCAAGAAAGACGATATATTCGCCACCGGCTTGTTCCACTCCCCTGTTTCTTGCAATAGCCGGCCCTTTATTTTTTTTGAATCGTATGATTTTAACCGCCAGGGAACGGACAAAGGATGGTTTCAAATCTTTTATTGTTAAAAGAATGGTTGAAGCATCATCAACAATGATGACTTCGACACGAGGGCGTTTCTTGGAAAAATAAATGGATGCTAGTAACGATGCAATCGTATCTTTCGAATTATGATACGGGATAATAATGCTAAAAAACGGCTTCATAATAATCTGCTTTACGTTGTTATACTGGAAAACCTACGTAAGGTCAAGAGAAAACCGCTCTATCTGCTTCACGCACGGTGTAATAAAAAAAGTGACTGCAACCATCTGTATATACGCTCTATACCTTCCACAATACCCAAGGTACAAAAAAAACTACCTAAAAACACTATTGTATACTGCAACCAAAAGTCGGTTGTATGAAACAACGTCACAATTGACTGCATGACCATCCAATGAACTAGAAAAATTCCTAATGACCGTCTTCCAATAAAGGAAACGACGCGCATACTACATACAGGAATAATATGTTTCACAAATGCAGCAACGATAATAAATAATAACGTTGAAAATAGCACAAAAAAGGGAGTCATTTGTTCACCAAATAATGTTCCGTTCCGACGTAATAAACTGATATAAAGCATACCCCACAAAAACGCACAGATAAAAATACGTTTTCCTGTCATGAAGCGTTCAAACATACGTACCCCCATCCCTATCAAAACAAAAATAAGTGGCAACCCGCCAAAAAGAAGATTCCATGGCATTATCCAAGAAGACTGTTGCTGTAACTGAGAAATTGGCAACAGTCCTACATAGACCAATGTCACGAAACCAATCCACATATACGGTGACGTCATACGTTTAAAAACCAACATGAAAAACGGAACTAAAAAAATACTTTGAAATAAAATAAAGAAATAATAATAGGGAGGAACGACAGTAAAATAAAACAACCGACGCACAAAATCAAAAAAATCTACAGTAGCCCAAGACAGCCAAACATAGCCAACAATGGAAGCAATAATGTAATACCATAGATATTTGTATCGTTTTATCCAAAAAAGCTTGGTTTGTGTTATCCAAGGTTCATTTGTTTCAAACGAAATAACAGATATATATCCAAAAAGCAACAAAAACCACGAAATGGATACTGAAGTCAATTGAAATATATGTATTGCCCCATTCAATTGTAAAACATTACCTGTTAAATACGAGGCGTGATCAACAAGCACAAAAATAATTGCTATGCCTTTCAGGCAATCAACCCATTGAACTCGTGCAAGATTCCGCATATGCGTCACTTCATATTCTATACCGAAGCATATCCCAAATAACAGGCAAAATCACAGACAATTTTCCCCCGCTCGCCCCTGTTGTTTTTCGCTTTTCATGCCGAATCGGTACTTCCACTATCCGATACCCATGCTGCAATGCATCTATTGCAAGTTCTGCATCCACAAACGCCGAACTGCTCGTTAATTGTATGTTTTTCAGCATCCTCCGCCGCATAAGTCTAATGGAATTTACGTCGCGGGTAGAAAGCGAAAAAAACAACCGGAGCAATGCATTATAGAAAGCAGATTGCTGTTTTCGTTTATCACTATCATGCCGGTGTTTCCTTAAACCGATGACCATGTCATAACGTGTAGTATAGGGAAGCATTTTCACAAGTTCCAAAGGCTCAAATTGTCCGTCACCGGGAAGGGTAAATAACCAGTCATATCGGCCTCCATAATACAATTCCTTAATCGTTTTTCCATATCCCTGATTAACTTGATGGGTGATCACCCGAAGCTCTGGAATACGTGAGGAAAGTGTTGCAAGAACCGATGTCAGACCATCAGGACTTGCATCATTAATCACAAGTATTTCAAATTTTTTCGCATATTTTTTGGCTGTCTCTTTTGCTCGAAGAACAATGTGCCGAATCGTCTGTTCGTCACGATATGCAGGAATACAGATTGATAATGAAGAAAGCATCATAACAATGGCGTTAGTATACCACGAAAAAAATACCACCTATATATTGTCTGCTACAATATATAGTGATGACAAAACAGCAAAAAAATCCGACATTTCTCATTGTGTGTCTTGTCAGTGCGATACTTGCCTGTCTTTCCAATATCATGTATCTCATTGGGGTAAAAAACACTCCTGCAAATTTCGTCTATCTCGGTGCCACGCATTATTGGGAGGACTTCATGTTTTATGCATCCCAGTTCATGCAAGGATCCAAAGGAGCGTTCACCAATACAAATCTATTTACTGAAGAAACAACCAAGTCAACACTCCTCTATTTTCCCAACATCTTCCTTGGACATATCGGACAAATCCTGCCTGTTATGCCGAGCACCGTCTACAATGTAAGTTGTATTCTCCTTTCGTTTTTCATTCTCGTTTCCGCATATATACTCCTCGTCAGATTATTTCCACACAAAAAATTAGCACCAATCGCATGGATGTTTTTTGCATTTTCCACATCCTTCATGAACAAGCTGCCAGCAGGACTTGCTGATGCATACTGGCCATTTGACCTTTGGAACACACCACATTTTCTTTTTCACCGTCTGGGAGGCATGCCACATCGACTGGTCATGAGCCTTTTATTTTTTTTGAGTCTCACACTGCTTTTTGATAAAAAAATAACGTGGCCAAAATGGGTACAAATATGTATCGCATTCGTCTCAGTATTTGGTTTAACCCTCATTCAACCGCTGATAGGAGTGCTCCTTCTCGGTATCTTTTTTATCACTGCGCTACTCCACCGCAAAGAAACCCGCACATCAACCATGATTGCAAGTTTTCTTGGAGGCGCTGGAGGTCTTGCATATCTTCTCTATTTATATGTGAGAGATCCATATGTGCAGGCGCTCGCAACAGAAGGAAAATGGCAGACCATAACCTCATTCTTTTTTCTCCTCCGTTCCATTGGTCCAATTGTGCCATTTGCACTCATTGGCATCATTGCAAGAAAAAAAGGGACAGCAATTGAACAATTTGGAACAATCTTGCTCATCAGTACGTATACATTTTTTCTGTTCCCTGTGCTTGAACGATTTGGGATAAGCAACGTTCGTTTGTTGTTTCCCGCAGCATATCTCTTCTTTGGATGGTTTGCCGCTGTTGGTGTAGAAACAATTGCTCGGTTTCTCCCAAGGGTAACAACATTCACTAAAAATCAGGTAACTGCCATATGCTGTATCCTTTTTTGCGTTACCGTCTCTCCAACAGTTGTCTGGGAAATACAACAAAAAGTGACAACTGCAACGTCGCAAAAAAATAATTATCTCTATTATCTGCCCGCTTCCACCTATGATGCGTTTACATATCTAAAAACCATGCCAAATCACCCAATTGTGTTAGGTAGTCCAGTAAGCCACATGGATACACTTATTCCTGCATTCTCAGGGCAAAAAACAGTGACGGGACCGTTGTACGCGACCATTAATCACGATGAAAAGATCGAAAAAGTAAGACAATTATATATGCGTACATTAAACTCGGACGATGCGCGTGCATGGCTTCATGCGCACCATGTCACCCATCTTTTATTCACCATCTATGATGGAGACAGAACGCTGTTTCAAACTACCTATCCGTTTATAACACCTCTTTTTTCAACCCCGACTGCAGTGGTGTACGACGTGCAATAACGAGCATGTCTCCCCACGGATTAATCATCACCGGTATCTGGAGTGCACCAAAAAATGAAGCTGCCACAGCAAATACTGTACGAAGTGACGGTATATAGTCACCTAACCGTTTAAACGCGTATGAGACACTGTATTGTCGCTGAAAATCCCGTCGCACTACAACATCAGTAAACCCGGCGCGTGTCAATAATTTTGTAATCGTTTTGGGTGTGAATATCCACAAATGTTCAGGGTGTTGATAGCCAACCCACCGCGATCCCATAAGCTTTCTGTACACCGTGTCAAAATTTGGTGTACTCAGCACCACCATTCCATTTGGTTTAGTCATGGTATACAACGATTGGAGCATACCAACGGGATCTGCGTCATGTTCAATCACTGATAATGCAGTAATGACGTCATACTGATCTGTATTTTTTTTCTTTTTCATCCACGACACACTTGTTTCGCAAAAAAGCGGCAGATGCTGTTTTTTTCCGTGTAACACTGCGCTTTTTGATATATCAATGCCCTCTGCATGCATGCCATAGTTATTTGCTTCATCAACCAAAAGTCCTGTTGCACATCCCACATCAAGCATTTTTTTACCTCGCATGGGAACAATGCGTTCCAAATAGTTGATGAGTACCCGAAAATACGCACGGTGTGCCGAAGATTGTGACACATACGGAGCAAAATGCTTCCAATCATCATAATATTTTGCCGCTACTTCACGAGAGGAAAAATGTGGCAATACCTGTACAAGCCCGCATGCAGTGCACGCAGCTATTCGAGATCCGTTTCCATAGGAATACACGTGTTCAAAAACAGAAGACAAACAAACGGCGCATCTGTTCATGGCAATACCTGATAGATGGTGGCAGTATATGTTCCGTACACGGATTGCAAAAATGGATAGACATCACCAAGTGCTTCAACTCCACCCGCTTCTTTTTCCTGAGGTCCAAAAAAGACATAGGAAATCCGTTCTGTTTTTATAAACTGGTATGCTGTTTTTGGATCCATCTTCCCGCTAAAAAACACTTTTGCTTGTGCTTCTTTTTCCTCCCGACGAACCGTATTATCATGACCGATAAATACCGTTCTTCCGGTCCGCGCGACAATATAGTTTCCCGCAACCATATCAGAAAGAATAATTGCACTTTTCGGCAATGAGGTATCGATAAACGTGATTGCTTCAATAAACCCTTTAGCCGGATAGACAATGTAATTATTCATGGCAATTTCAGGCCATCCTGCAGCAATCTTTTGGTCAACAAAATCTTTTTGCCAGAGCCATGATGAATACATTGTCATACCACCTAAGAGAACAAGGAGAAATGGAATAACAAGTGCTGTAACGCCAATATACGGAGAAAGATGCTTCTTTTTTGTGATTGTCACCACACTGTATGCGGCATATGCAGTAAGAAGTCCAAGTGGTACGTGTACCGCCATCTCGGTAAACCGAAGCGGATGTTGCAAAGGAACATAGTGAAAAAAGAGAATCAACACAAAGTTAGAAACCACCCATGCAACCATCGGATACCACGACGTTGCTTTCTGTTTAATAACCAATATCGCTCCGATAATGCCGGTGAGAAGTATTGGTCCGATTGTTTGCAGATATTCTGCATATGAAAACGGCAACGGATGCAAAATATCAAACTCAACCAATCGCTTCCATGGATAGAATCCAAACAAATAAGAAAAATAGAGTAAGGATGGAAATGCAATACACCCGATAAGCACGCGAGGAAGTACAGATGATTTCATCCACGATAGGACAGCCGTGTTTTTCTTTGTCATATATTCCCATGCCATCATCACCCCATACACAAACAACACGAATACCAGCGCGGGAGGAAATACGAGCCCCAGAAGCAAGGCGACACTGCCTAACTTCCACATACGGTGTTTTGCAAGCGTTGAGATAGTTCCACCAGCAACAATGAGATACATCATACACATCTGTCCTAAGAGGATATGCGGCAAAAATGTAATACGTTGCAGCCCATCAAGCACCGTCCACCATGGCATATATCCGCCAATTCGAATCGAATCTTCGACCGGAACAAATTTCGGCCAGCCGCTTGCCGTGACTGCCAAACTAAACGCGAGTACTGCCCAAAATGGAGCAGAAAATAATGCTGAAGCAATGCGTGCAATGACAACAAGAGTGAACAATCCAAACACAATCCGTGACGCATGATAGGAAGCAGGAACTGCAACATCAGGATTTGCCACAAAACGAACCAGTCTTCCTAAGAGAACATAGAACTCTTGAATGAGAGATCCTTGGTGTGGTTCACTCGTATAACGCTCAACAGCGGTCCATCTCCCATCCCACCCTTCCCTAATTCTTGAAAGATAAAAATTATAATCAGTAATGTAATTATGAACAAGTTCAAATGAACGGTTGTTTGGAAGATCACTTTTCCTAGAATATTCATAGATCGTGGGATACAACGAAAACAAAAGGAATACCACACACAATACACCAAGCATCCATTTCTTCATACGTGTTCTTATTGTACATAACTCGTTTGCATCAAAACAACCACTCTTGCAAGAGTACACAAAAATTGCTACTGTACGACCACATGAAACACAATAATACTTCAATATCTCCACTCTACCAACTGTTTCTTGGTGGCATTGTCATTATTCTTCTCCTTCTTATCATCAATCAATATATGACAACCGCTGACATGCAACCAACCGTCATTCTGCCGGGCGGCCGAACATACGTTGGAAAATAATATGAATGAACTACTCCACAAACGTTGGTTTCTCTTGTTTCTTTTTCTCATCGCACTCCTAATACGATTCTGTTTTGTGCCAAACCCGGGATTTGAAGCAGACATCTCATTTTGGAAATCATGGGGGCTTGCACCCTATGACCACGGCCTTGTCGAGGGTCTGACCCTCACAAATAACAATTACCCCACCCCGTTTGGCTATCTTTTGTGGGCAATTACGGCCATATACAGTATCTTTGCAAATCCGCATCTCTTTGCCGAATTCTGGGCAAACACCAACCTGTTATTTTTAACCCTCATGAAACTTCCTGCGATTTTGGCGGATCTCGGTATTGCGGCAATTATCATCTATATAGGAAAGAACGCAAAAAAATTAGGGTTTCCAACACTTCCTAAACTCTTGTACGTCATCCTTACAGCGCTCTACCTCTTTAATCCGGTATCGATATTAGACAGCGCAGTGTGGGGACAAGTTGATTCACTCGGCGTATTTTTATTCTTAGGAAGCGTCGTCCTCCTGCTTTCCAAAAAACCGTTCTTCGCAGGTCTACTCTATATGATCGCCCTCATGACCAAACTCCAAAACATGATTTATGGACCGTTGTTTTTTCTCTTTGCATGGCAATACCTCGGCCGTGAGGGATTAGTAAAAGCACTGATTGGTGGAACAGTCGGATTTTTTGGGCTCAATCTTGAATTTTTACTTTCCAAAAATATGGACAAGGTTATGACATCTCTTACTGCAAATTATGATTACTTCCCCTATCTTTCCCTCAACGCATACAATCTCTGGTGGATTGTCGCCAAAGGATTTGGCATGCAGGTTTCAGACAAGATCCTTGCCATTGGACTCGTCAACGCAAAAACTGTTGGATTACTGTTATTTTCAAGTTCCTATGCATTGGCTGCACTTACCATGCTCCAGAAAAAAAATACCACTATCGTCTACACATTTTTCTTAGGATTAATAATCGCTGCTGGTGGGTTTTTTCTCTTCCAAACCGAGTCTCATGACCGGTATGCATTCCCTATCATAGTCTTTCTCCTTCTCTGGTTACCCCATGCCCTTGCTAGCAGGACTACCATCAAAGAACGTGAAAGCTTTTGGAAGACTCGAATGTTTCAATATACAGTAATTGGATATATTTTGTTCACATTGCTGTACTTCATAAATATGCACACAGCACTCATCATCAACTATCCCCGCAATGGACTGACCTTTCTCTCATTTTTACAAAACCCTTTCTACACCGTTCCCATCTCGTATCTCTTACTTTTTGGATATGGATATTTTCTATTTGCAAACAAACGAGACATCACAAAAATACCGTTTATTATCAGCTGCTGTTTTTGTATCGGCACGCTCTTCATTCTCAATCTCCCACTGATGAGAAATCAAACAATCTCGCTTACCAAACTCACCCCCTTTATTCATAAACAAGAATACGGCATGCTTTCGACGAACATGCCCGTTAACGCACAAAAAAATAATTCCAAAACATGGGACAGACTTTCAACACAATATATGTTCTATGAAAAAGGACTGGGAACCCACGCAAATAGCACCATCGTGTATGACATTGGCAGACGCTTCAGCACATTTCAAACAGACATGGGAATTGACACCGAAGCAGGACAGAAAGCTAGCGTTGTATTTGAAATTTATGGAGACAACACCCTGCTTTTTCAGTCGCAGGCCATAAAACGATATGATAATCCCATCCATGTCACAGTTTCCATTACCGGTGTGTCACAATTAACATTAATAGTAACTGACGCAGGTGATGGGAATACGGATGATCATGCAGACTGGCTGCATCCGCAGCTTATTCCATAATATGAAACACATACAAAAATGGATTGCTATACTTATACTTCTCCTTTCAACAGGATTTGCATTGTGGCTGTATCGAAGTGAACCAACCGCAAAAATAGATCCAAATGACAACGCATTTCAATACGCACTGATTGACCGGACAAATACCGTATGGGAATATGCCACAACAACATGTCATGGAAATGTACTTTGTCATGTTTCCTATCTCATCGACCATTGGGTACCAAATTGGGCGGAAGGATATAATCTTCCAAATTACTATTCCCACGTGCCACAGATTCTGATTGTCGGATCATACCGAATGCTCACGACGCTGCATATCATTCCAACCGCTATTTCACTATTTCAGTATTATCACACCACGATTTATCTTTTGCTCTGCACAATTCCGCTTACGCTATTTCTTGCATTTCGTTTGCTCAACCTATCATGGCTTGCCGCTGGACTTGCTTCTTTTTTTGCTCTCCTTATTTCAACAGACGGCTTATACGGCATTGATCAGACCTCATTTTTATGGCGCGGGTGGGGCTTAAGTTCCCAATTATTTGCACTCATCTGGTTCCCTCTTGCCGTTGCCGCCGCAATTCAATATACAACATCAAAAACACAAAAAAAACGAAATCTATTCCTCTCCATTGGATTCTTAACAGCAACTACCGCAGGACATTTAGGTATCGGTATGATGGCATGGATGGCTGTTGCTGTCATCGCATTTTCTCCGGTCGTATTTCTATTTTTTGATAAACACTCCGCCAAAGAATTGTTCAGACAAACAGTAGCAAGTGCTAAACAAACAATGCTACTCATTATTCCGACATTTGTGCTCCTTTCGTATTGGATCATCCCAATAGTTCTCCAAAGTGACTATCACAACACCTCAGTCTGGGATCCAATTTGGAAATTTAATTCATTCGGCGTCATAGAAGTTGTGACAAAACTTGTTGGCGGCGCGCTCTTTGATTTCGGAAGACTCCCTGTTATGACCCTCCTTATCATCATTGGTATATGTGTCACACTTATCACACAAAAAGAAACAAACAAACAATTGCAGCCGCTTGGCATACTATTTTTCTTTTTTCTTGTGCTATTTTTTGGAAGAACAACATGGGGCGGACTCATAGATCTCATCCCAGGCATGAGCGATTTTCATGGCCATCGGTTTATTGTCGGCCTTCACTTAGCGGGATTATTCTTGGCGCCAATTGGCATAGTGTGGCTGATTGAAACGATAGCAAACACCCTTGCAAAACTGTTACGAACAAAAAATTCTTTACTAAGTATTGGTATTTATTGGCTTATTGGTTTATTAGTTTATTTCACACTCACCCCACATATTATTTCGTATGCCAAATACAACGATACGCTCATCGCAAATGGAAACAGCGCATATGAAGAGGCAAAAGATGACATGGATCTATTAATGACGACACTTACCAAGTTACAAACGACAAATGCAGGTCGTGTCTATGCACTCCGCGGGTCTGAAGGAAGTAATTTTCAAATTGCGTCCTCCCCATATTACATGCAACTTTCAACGTATGGCATGCCAACAGTCCTGTGGCTTCCTGAAACATGGTCTCCGAATTCCGACACCGAACAGTTTTTCATCGAAGAAAATCCTGTGCACTATGATCTGTATAACATCCGCTATGTCGTCGCTCCACCGGACAAAAAACCACAAGACTTTTGGAAAAAATTGCGGACAACAAACCACTGGACGCTCTATGAAGTTGTAACAAACGGTTATATTGGCGTCGGCTATTCCCCGTCAGTCGTCGGAAGCCAAAAAACAGATTTTATCAACCTTATACACCTCTGGATTCAGTCGTCTGATCCGAAAAATGCCATTTTCCCCGAGCTGCAAATCACAAAAAATATTGAAGGTAACACAATGCTCCCCCATTTTCAGATGACCGACCCCGTCACCTACCAAACTCCGGACAACAAACTCCATAGTCTCTTTGCTGAACCGCCAATGTATGTAGACACCACTAAAAAAATGGAAAAACCACCAATGCAGATGGTATCACAAACAAACAACCACGATATGGTGTTTACAACAACGGTTGAAGTCACAGAACCCTGCCCTACTTGTGTCATCCTCTTGAAACAAACCTATCACCCAAATTGGCGTGTAACCGTCAATGGAAAAGAAGCGAAGCTCATAGAGGTATTCCCGTCCTACGTAGCTGTTCGTGTAGAACAACAAGGAACATATACTGTGGAATTCATATACAAACCAAGTAACACCAAAATACTACTGTTTGTCACCGGCTTCGTCATCCTAGCAGTAGGAAGTGTGCTGATACTTCGAAAAAAACGATCATAAATACAACATATTTTCTTGTTCCAACAGGGTATTTTTTCTCTTGACAATTTCATTATTTATCAGCATTATAAACATAGGGATAGTGTATTGATTTTATTATTTATCTTTACCTCATTATGGTTACTAAAAAAACTGATGCTTCATTCATACATCCGGTAATCATTATTCTTTTTGTCTTTGTACTTCTGTTCATTGCGGCAGGCACGTACCTCTATATGCGAAGACAACGAATAGAAAAAACTGCGACAACCTCCATTGCGCCAACAGCAAAACCAACCCCAACTCCACGGGCAATACCGCATGGAAAAATCGGATTCAGTGTTGGAGGAAGTACGCCAAACGCTCCGACATTTAGCCGTGGATATTTAGATCCGTATGATCCGACAAAAGGAACAACACAAATCATCAGCATAGATTTAACGGACAAAACCGGAGTACTTGAAGTTGTAGGAACTGTACTAACCGACCATGGACAACAACCTGTAACGTTTTCGTTGGCTGAAGGCACAGCACAAAAAGGACGATGGGAAGCCAGATGGGTGATAAATGATACATATCTTTACACATACAATCTGAAAATAGTAGCAAAAAATGCGATAACAAAGGGTACTGTTGAAATTACACTACGATGATATGAACAGGAAACAACAGTTTTTTACAGCAATCGCGCTCGTATTTCTTGGATTCTGCCTCCCACTCTCGTTCGCCCATGCAACATCATGCGCTACTGCACAGTCGGGAGACATAACCCTTACTTCAAGTTGCACCTTTGATGGAACAAACGACGGTGCAGTCGGAGGGAATATCACCATTGCCGCCGATGTTACTCTTACTATTCTTGCCGGACAAAACCTTGTAGTCAACCAAGGAAATAGCTTTGTCATCACCGCAACAGGAGCAATGATCACCATCATAGATACCGGTAATATGTTGATTGGCAGAACTATTTGCCTCACAGACGGAGATGCCGACACATATCCTGCTTCCATCGCCGCCAGTGACCAAACATTAACAGCGACAACTTGTGGAGCGGGAACAATTGTACGAAGTGCGGCCACATGGCAATCTGATTGCAATGATGCAAGCGCTTCCTATTTTGCAGCACTTACCTGCTACGCAGACGCGGACAGTGATACCTATTATTCCATCACCTCACAATCCGTCTGCGGAGGCGCAACCACATGCGCGGGGTTATCTCCAGCACAATCCGCAACCGTCGGAACAGATTGTTGCGATACAGATGCCAACGCAAAACCGGGACAAACCGCCTATTTTACAACAGCAAGGACAACATGTGGCGGATATGATTACGACTGTGATGCGAGTAGTCTTGAAACATTGGATTCAACAGGGATCAATGCGGCAACCTATGTCTGCACCAATCCATGCAACAGCTGCTCACTCGACTACTCAGTTACCCCAGGATGGCTTACTGCACCTCCCGCAACATGCGGCGGTTCAGGAACAAAATACAGCATGAACGGCTCCTATGTAAGCGGCACCTGTTATACCGCTGCCTGTGCAACGCTTGCAACCGGAGTTGCAGCACAAAGAGGCTGTCATTAATAATGACGTTTATTATTTTTTTTCTTGGAAGCATTCTCTTTTCTCTCTGGTTTAATGAGATGCGGCAAGGAACTATTGAAGTTGTTTGGACTGCGCTCACCCTCCTATTATTTCTTCTGTACTGTATACAAACATACAAAAAAGGTCTGCACATTTTTGTACCGAATACATGGGGAATGGTATTTCTTGCCGTATTGGTAACCATAGGTATTTCAACTGTCTATTCGGCAAGTCCCGCCTATTCCCTTTCTTTTATCCTCCGAACACTCACTGCATGGTGTATATTCGCCATGCTTTTTTCTCTTCCTAAAAAGGAATCATATATTGTTCCTTTTGCAAAAGGTGCATTGTATATCGGCGCAAGTATTGCCATCCTTTCCATATGCGTACGTTTTTTTCCAAAGATTGCTGACTTACTACCGGCAATGAATCTGATATTTTCACACTCGGGACATAATCAGGCGGCGAATTTATTGGTCACCTGTTTTCCAATCGCAGTGCACTATGCCCTGCATCAGAAGAAAAAAATAATACAGTATATTGCCTATGCACTATTCCCGCTTGCAATTATCCTCTGTTTTTCAAGAGGCGCAGCACTCATCGCGGCAACCTATATAGTAATTACAGCAATGCGGACAAAGAACACAAAAATACATGCAGTTGTCCGCATTCTTATTGCAGCCTTTTTCAGCGTGACATTGTTGTTGTTTGTCACTTCCTTTCTTACACCGAAAACACAACAACA
Source organism: Microgenomates group bacterium (assembly GCA_049287205.1). GTDB lineage: Bacteria > Patescibacteriota > Microgenomatia > UBA10105 > UBA927 > CAIJMI01. The sequence goes on along the minus strand of JBAQFJ010000001.1, from coordinate 33,334 downwards.
GATACAGACGCTCCCATTTGGATTTTCGCAGATGTCAAAAAGCACACCCATACGCGAAGCGCGTTTTTCCAATTGGAAACAGGCAATTGCCGGATTCATCTCCCACCCGCTTATTGGCACGGGCCCGGGGACATATATATTAACGTCCATGCGGCATCACGAAACGCCTGTTGATGGCGCTGGGTTTGCCCACAACTGGTATCTCCAAACACTCTCAGAAGTTGGCATTATAGGAAGTGTTCCGATTGGCATCATCCTCCTGTTTGTCACAAAAAAATTGTGGCAAAAACGAAAAAACAACATTGCTAAACACAAGGCAAAGACATGGGCAACCACAGGACTCATCGATTCCGTCTACATCGCACTTGCATACAGCATCTTTGAATATAATTTGGATTATTTCACGTTATGGATCTTCTTGTGGGGTACTGTCGGCATCCTTCTTGATGTGCAAAAAAAGAATACACATACTGCGCTGTCAAAGGGGATCACCATTGCAAGTCTTCTGATACTTGGCGTGTACGCAGGAACAACATGGTATGCAGCAACACGTCTCAACACAATTGAGACAGCAGGCAAACGATTTGCCATCCAACCTTATGACATCAACAGGACCGAACGTTACATAGAATACAAAAACAGCATACGACAGCCGCTCACAAAGCAAGAAAAAACAACCATCCTCTGGTGGCACAGGGCACATCCGGACGTATTAGTCACACTGGCAAATGCCTCAGTGATCCTACTTCCCGAAGAACGAATACGCTATTATGAAACTGCACTCACACTCAATCCACTGAATGCCTATTATTATCAATCCTATATGACATTTCTCTATGAACAACAAAAACTCGAAGAGATGCACCACGTCTTTATACGATTCATCAAAAAAGCGCGTCACATGACACCAAAAGCTGATGGCGACGCCAGCTCTATTGTGGAAGACAACGCAATTCTTCCCTATCTAACTCCAAAAATATTTTTAGAGTTTTTGGGAACCGCATCATTTCCAGAAGTCGCATCGAGATCATTATATTTTATTGGCCTTTCCAGCCTCTCCACTGCCCCTATATTGACCGAAAAGCTCTGGAGCCTCGCAAGGGACATCTCGCCCAGCTGGGGGCTGTTTCATAGGGAATTAGCTTCCTATTATATATATAGTGCCAAAAACAACGAACAGGCATGGAAAACCCTTGTGCAGTGCCAAACATATGACTCACCGAGAGAAGCATGCGAAATGGAAATGGATATATTCCCTGATCTCCCGCTTCCGGGAGAGCTGCAGTCATATATCAGAATGATTCCTGCATACGAATGAACGCGTCCGTCTTTTACAATCCTAACAGCTTAAAGAAATACACCAAAGAGACGCCTGAGACATATCCGATCACCCCAATACCTCCAAAAAAAGCCGCTCCCTGCAATACTGCTTTTATTTTCGGAGGGATCAGATTTCCTGTCAGTGAAATACCGCGTTTTTTTAACAGAGAAAACACATATTCCGCAAGAAAAAACGTACTCATTCCGCCAAACTCATTCATCCAATCATTTAAATCAATAGGTGACCCCTTAAAGGGTGTAATACTTCCATACTGTTCTCCTAAATAAGAAAACAACGTTGTCAAAAAAACTGTTCCGACAAGCGCAATTGCGCGTTTGTGTTTCACCGCTGGCAACAGCTTGGCTAAAACGGCGTTAAATCCTACATATGCCAAACCCGCAGAAACAAGGCCAAACGCATAATCAATAAAATTCCAACGGAAATAATTCGGATTGATGTATGCAGAAGGACCGATAATGGAAGCAAGTTTGTCAAGAAACTGCGTATATGCGCCTTCCACAAAGGAAAGATCGGTTATCGCAAGTGACGCCTTTGTCAGCATTGCCCCGAGTCCAATACCTGCCGACCACCGTGTAACATCTTGTGCCACCCCGTCAGTCGATATTCCTTTTGCCAACAACGGCAACATCAACCCTCCCCGCTCCAACGCAGGATTTTTCAAAGAGGAGAAAATTTGCTGCACTTTCGTTTTAATTTCATTACGTATATCTGGAACTTCCGTTACCAAAGCTTCGTATTGTGGTTGAGATTGAATCAAATTCTCCCATTGTTTTACTTGCAATGCATCTGATTGCGAAAAACTAAAAAATATTATATCTAATACTAAAGCTCGCTCCGTATATACATTCATAACCGCGTTTCGCTCCACCTCATCTAATGAAGAGATGGATTCGATGAGCTTCATTCGTTTTGCTTTTTCTTGTTCATCGGGATATTTGGAAGTGTCAAATTGACGAATGATATTCGTATCAATCTTATTTATTTTTGCTACTGCTCCTCCATATACATTGTCTAAATCAACACTGTTTCTTGAAAAACCACTGAGTAAGCCGTATCGCTTTGTAACAATTTTGTTACTTCGGTAATCTGCCATCCAATCAGCCGCATGTGTACGTAGCCACTCCATAGCAGCATCCCGATTGTTAATAATTTCTTTTGGAAATAAATCTGAATTTTCATTCATTACGGTAAAAGCCGCCGCAAGATTTATAACAGATACGCCATTTGTGCTAACAGTTTTATGATCAACAGAAAGAAATCCTGATTCTTTCGCCAATTGTTGAATAAGAATTCGTTGAACCAACGTATCATAGTAAAGAGTTTCCATACCAGTACGTCCCCTTATTGTTGTCCCTGGTGACGAAAGATGAACTTCTGGTCTAAATCCTGAAAACAACGATAAAAGCGTTTGTTTTTGACCTTTATCTAACTTAACCCATGATGGCAACTTCGATAGAAATTGTTTGTACGCAACATATCCATTTGATATCGATTCAACTTCGGATTCAGTGAATGGACGCACCGTAGATGCTTCATTATTTTTTATTTCACTGTCTATTGAAGGCTGCACTGTATCCACAGAAGCATTTTCTGATACATTTGGCAACGTCAAACTCCCCTGCTCAGATGCAGGACTTTTTAAGAATGTGGCAACATCTTTTATCTTATTTCGCGCCGCATAATAGTACGCTTGTACATATGTGCTTACTACTGAAGTTGTCATCTGATTTGTAGAATTTAACAATGTTTTTCCATACAAAGCTTTCGTTGTTCCAAGTGCCACATCAATAAACGCATACTGCATTCTCTCAAAAAACGTCCGTTCCGAACGGGGAATCAAAGACATTTTTTTCAGCTGCGTGACCCCGTCGGTATACATCGACATCGGAGCCATTCCCTGTATCTCTGTTCCAATTCCAGATTGTTTTGTTTCCGGATGTAAAACTTCTACTGGTACATAAAGTAACTCTGCAACCACCCGCGGGCTCAGAATTTCGAGCGGTAAACTTGTTTCTGTTTTTGTCCGATCATACGTATCTGCAACTAAATTTTTAACTGCTTCTTGTGCATCATTTGAGGCCATATCTATACGCTGCAGAATATCTCTGTGATCCCGAAGTACCGCTTGTTGAAGCAAATATGCTTGACTGGAAAATGTTAGTTCTTTCCACTGATTAAAATTTTGAATTGTGTTTCCATACAAAAACTTTTTAACCCCATTTTGTACTGCATCAACCCCCGCTTTCACCAAATATTTTGTCCCCTCAGCAAACAAACCAACATTGAGCCTTTCTGCCTGCTCTACAGATGATTTCACATCTGCTGTCAACTCTTTCACATATTGTAGCCCCTGTGTGATTGTCTTATACCCGTGAGATTCTGCATATTTTGTGGTAAACCCATCAGTCGAATTCGCATCAAAAAGCAGATGAAACATGCGAAGATTAGTTGGATACAGCTGAGGATAATTCTTGGCCTCAGAAAACACTTGACTCGCCAATAGTTCCGTGTAGTCCAATAACGCCGTGGCTATTCCCTGTTGCCGATATTCTGGATTTACATCGACGTTCACTGTCAAAAAAACACTGTTATTGATGTCTGCTTGCAGTAAGCGTCCTATATCCCCTACACTTTCGTCCCCTTTATTAAACTCCATGTGAATAGATCCAACCCGTTTCCCATTTGCATCATTTACTGTCACGCGAACAGGAAATCCGTCTTGTTTCAGATACGGTGTCATGTTTGCAAAAATCGGAAATGCTCCCTCCAGAGTGACAGGAAACGTCGAACCTTCGACAGATATCGTTCCCTTCCCACTCAGGGTAAATCCATCACGCGTCATGGTAAATGAGGCTAAATCAGCAGGAATACTCACTATTGTCAAACTTTGCCCCGACAAAGCAGCTTCACTTTGCTGAAGTGCAGGCATACCCGAAATAATTTGTTCAAAATTTATCTGCTGTTTCAGCGTCGACAATGTTGTATTTATGTTGGTAGATAATAAAGGATCGGCTTTTGTCAACGATCCATCCGTTATCGTTCGTGCAATTGGGATGGCGTGGCTTGCACCAACAACAACCAATATGTTTTTGTCTGATACATTTTTTTCAATGGCTGCAATGCTTTTTTGGTAATACCGTTCCCTCGCTGCCGCATCGAGCGTCACAAAATCAACCTGCAAAGCATTCTTTTTCGTAACTGAATCTGACTCAATAAGTCCAAAATACATCTGGTACACCGCATCTGCCAACCTGCTAGCATACGCAGATTGCCCTGAAAAATATCCGGTATAGAGATCAACCAATGTTTGCTTTGACTGACTGCCGGAGATATTGTTGGCAAAATCCTGTGAAAGCAGGCGAAATCCTGTCAGAATGGCAAAATCTTCACGGGAAACATCGACACCAGCATCAAGCCACAATTTATATCTATCCTCAATGCTGCTGTCAAGAACAAGGAGCGGTTTGTTTTGCGCAAGTGCATGTTCTTGCGCCTGCTGCATAAATCGCTTTTCGGTGCTTTGTTGGGAATATACATTGTCGCCAAGCGAATCAAATTCAACAACGACCACCTGAGACACTTCCAATTTCTTAATGAAATCAGCTTCACTCTGCTCATCCACCGAAGTTCTAATATGGTGTTCCCCTACAATCGTCGTATTATTTGCAGGTATAATTGTTGGTTTTCCACTTGTATCAACAGAGGCGTCAATGTCCTGATTCATAAGAACCGTTGTCAATGACGGAGATACTATTTTTGCCTCAGTTTCCGCTTTCACCATATCGCTAATCTTCCACGTGATGGCATCATCACCAATAACGGTGTCTGTTGTTTTATAGTGCTCTTCCCCTGTGACAGTTAAACCACCGATAATTCCCTTATCTTTTGCGCTGCCAAGGAGTTGGATAAACATTTTCTGACCGAGAGCATAAAGACCTGTTCCGACATATGATTTTCCGGTTCCTGCTTCCATTGCATGGTACGCAAACATATTCCGGTGATCTTTTGCGGTTTTTCCGGTAATTTTATTCCACACATCTTTCACAAACGTTACTGCGTTTGGCGGATCAACGTGCATCGTCAAAAAATGATACGTTTTACCATCAACTGTCACGGTGTGGACGACGCTATGATCTCGAGAGACGCTCCATTTTGCTATTGGAAGCCAAGTAAGCCACCTTGGAATGTTCGGAAATAATTTCTGGAAGTAGGACAGTTCTTTTTGTTTTTGCTCCTCTGAAAGACCATTCAACGCGCCGTTTGCCTCAAATGGATGTTTTCCATCAACTAACGCATTATCAATAGCAATACGTGAGGTCTCTCCCCTGTTATCTGACCAAAAAACCCATGGATTATACCCGAGTTTTGAAACAATCACGGCAAGTTCCTCTGTCGATATACCTTCAAGCATCAACACATTCTCTGCATTTACTTCTTTCATCACTTCGCGATCAAGCAGATTCTTTATGGTTTGCAACGCTTTGGTATTTCCTTCCGCCTTTGCCTGATCCAAAATTCCTGTAAATGTCGGATTAGTCATCAGCGTATCGCGGGAAAATACAGAGGCGCTCACGGTTTTTGCTTTCAAAGTTGTTGCGATTTTTGGATTCAGGAACACACGAAGTCGAACAAACAAATCCTGTGGCATACGACGGAAATTGGTTCCGGCACTCCAAATTTTTGCAATCGTACCTGTCAGTTTTTCACTGAATGTCTTCGGAAGTGAACCGAAATAGGACGATTTCATAGCAATATATTCATCTCGCACTATTTCAAAATCCGCCAAACGAAGAATCGCCTTTTCATCAACAGTTAATGCATTCCAATCTGCATTTTCCGGATTCATAGATTGAATATTCGCAGGTTCCACTGTCTGCATCGGAATCATTTTTCCTGAATCAGAGAATGGACTTACCACCATTTGTTGTAAAGGAACAGCTTGTTTTCTACTGTTTGTTATCTGATTCCATATCACCCGATGTGGCATGTAGGCGGTGAGTTTCATTGCATCACTTGCTGTGCGTCCGGTCGCCTTAAACACCAATCCACTTATCTGTTTTACTATTTTTGTTGACCCGCTACAGGGATTTCCTGCTCCTTGGGCAAAAACAGATTCAATAAACAAAGAGCTGAAACCGCAGGGATCATTTTCCGCGTCTTCAATTGTTTTCACCACCGGTGCGACCACTTCCTCCACTTTTTGTTCCACGGGAAGCATTTGATTTGTCTGTCTTGTTTTGCTTTCCGTCGCTTTTTTCGGAGTCTTGATGATATTCACCTGATCATTTTTTAAAATTACTTCTATATCATGCGTTAAATCCATCAGTGCCCAAAAACTTTCAGACATCACCACGTTGGTATACCAAGATTGCTGCAACCAATATGGAATGATCTCAACCATCATGTTTTTCATAGGTCCTTGTATTTCATTTCGTTTTACCTGTACCTGCTGTACTGCAACATCTTGTTGTCTTGTTTTCATTCCTTTTTGCAATTCTTCCCATTGTTGCACTGCAATCATTTTCATAATCTCTACGCGTTCAACTGCAACCGGCATTTGCAATACTTTTCCAGACGGTACATATGCCTGTGTATCAATACCGGTTAATTCTGATAACCGTTCCCCGACAACACGTTGCAGTGCATTTGCTATTTTTTGATCGCCCGATTGAGTTGGGTGCACACCATCGGAACTGATATCTATTGCCAAATCGATATTTTCAAGACTCGCATCAGTCATGACAATACTCGAAGTATTAGTGGAGCTTGATGTTGTAAGTGTCGCAAGCATCGCGTTGTATGCCGCAATCGCTTCAGGTGTTGCGTTTTCGTAGTAGTCAGCATTCATGACGGGAACAGGATTAATCACAATCTGCACATGCGGATTTTGCTGTTGCAGATACGCAATAATTGTCTCCATGTTCGCTTTTGATTTTTCCAACGGATAACCGTTATTAATATCATTCGTGCCCATCTGTAACACAACGATATCCGGTATAGTGTCTGCGCCTTTGAGATTTAGTGTCGGCTCCCGCTGTCCTAGATTGTTCCACATGCCGTCACCATCAGTATTAAGAAGATCTCGAACAAACCAGCTGGTTGAAAATCCTCCATGGCCTTCATGAGCAACACGTCCGGTTGCCTGGCTTCCTACAAATACAACATTCCATCCTGCACTTCCTAAACTGGCGGAAAACTTTGTCGGAAGTGTTCCTGCGGAAATCAGACTGTCTCCCAAAAGCATAATCCGCACCGGCCGATCGGTAATCTGGTATGCCGCAGGAGCAGCAGACTCTGTTGGTATTTGTGCCTGTTCTTCTTGAGCAGGTTCAACTTCAGGAACAACAACAGCAGGAACAGCAGTGGGAACAACAGGAACAAGCACTGTTTGTATTTCGTCAACGCTTTCACTCACCATGTCTTTTGCAATTTCCCGCGTGCTTGCAAAATATCCAGCTGATTGTGCTGACGGTTGTGGCATGTACCAGAGGTCTACGCCGGAAGGAACATACACACCAACCGGATTAATATAGACACCAAGGGCTTTCAACAGGTTTGCATAAGTAACTGTTCTGCTGGCAACCGGCTGCAAAACAGACAGATGGGGATTTAAGAAATTGGCATTTAATGCAAGTTGATGATCATAAATTTCTCCAAACGCTCCGGAACTGAAATATTTCGGATTTTGCAAAAATTGAAACCGCGTCGCCAGTGCTGCGAATGTGTCATCTGAACCTTTTGCACCGGTTAAATCATTTAGCATTATGATTCTGCCGCCTTCCTGAACATGGAATCGCAGAGTCTGCGACATGTTTTCAATAATTTCAGCGGAATTTGCTGAACTTCCGAATTTTTGTAGCATGAGAAAAAGAACTTGTGCGGCGCGCGCTTGCCTATGATATTCTGTCTCCTTTTGCAAATGACGGACGCTTATATAACTAATCAATTCATCTCCATGAAAGGTATACGTTCCTGCTTTATACACAACAGGATACTGACCATTGGCGTTCATTGAGTCACGCACCATATCTTGCGGTACAGAAACAGTAATCCCTTCTGGAAATACCGCGTCAACCAGATATCTAAGGAAAAACCGGTCGGCCACAATCGGTTCATCCATGGTAGTCCCAAACATTTCTTCAAGTGCAATTTGGGCACCTTGGAGCGGATTCTCTTTATCCCGCTGTAACAGTGCGTTATATTGCCCGCCATTGCTCATCAGCACTTGCCGCGTGGAACTTAATATATCCAAACGTCCTGTTTGTGTATTCAAATAAATAACAAAGGTTGCATCGTTTCGCATGGATCGAAGTGCGACAGCCTGTTCTTCTGCTGTTTCCAACTTGCCACCACTAGGATCAACCAAATCACCATCTGTCACAAGCAAAGGAATAGAAACAACCGGATTTTGCAACACTGCGTCTTTTTCAGCTTGGGTTAATTGCGATGCATTTTTTCCTGTTATACGAATCCAAAATGCATCTCCTTCGGCTTGTGCGCGTGCTATACGCTCATTCACAACCCGCTCAAAAAGAGGTCGATACGCAAAATCCTGCACTGACGCAGAACCCAAATACGCTTCATATAACGCTTGTCCTACAGTATCAACCGGTGCAGCAAGTGTTGCTGACGGTGCTTGTGTTGGAGTAGACGTGGATAAATCAAGGGTATTAGTTGGATTGATTGTTGGTGCTTGGGTGAATTGTTCAATAATTGTTACTGGCGAACTTGGCGTTATGTTTGCTCCTGGATTCGTCATAGCGATACGCATTGCACCGGCAAATCCGAGAATTGCAGGAATGTGCGTAACTGCATACACTCCTAAAACTGCAAGCCCTGTTGCTGTAAGTTTGACTATTGTTTTTGTTCGTTCTGAAGCCTGCCGCGCTATATCCTGCGCCCGTATCGTTCTCAACATTTTCGGCAGTTTTTTTGTAATTTCCTTTGGTTTTTCTGCTATCGTTTGCAAATCTGTTTGCAGTGCGTGTGGTTTATAAAGAAGTTGTGCAATATATGTAAGGCTTTCTCCGGAGAAATACGTATTCGGTTCCTGTAATACATGTGTTGTCTTATCCAAAAATTCTTTTACCTGATTCCATGAGACATACGCACGTGTTGTTTCCTCACTCTGCCGAACTGCTTCCTCTACCGCAGGCTGTATACCTTGATATGCGATGTCACCTCGAATAAGACGTGTTAATACACTCATCGCTTGCTGCGTTGTTTGATGCACAACGTCGGTAATCACTTGGTTATTTTTTTCCTGTGGGTTAAACACACCGGTTACACCTGCATCGCTGTATGCTTCCTGCACAATCTCTCCAATAGATGCTTGTATCAGTTGTTCAACCTGCCCGTTGGCAACAAGGAGCGCGTCCATGGTGGTTAATGACGATAGTGCAGCATTCTTTGATAATCTCCATGCAATGTCAGTTCGTATTTCTTCGATCATTGGCGCTGTTTGGAGGAGGTTTTTCACTTCTGATGGAGTTAATTCTCTTACTGGTGCCTGTACTGTTTCCTCCTCTATCAATTGCTTCACCTCTTCTGTTGCTGCGCTTTGTAACGCTGGTTGTTCAGCCGGAAACAGCGTGCTTGTCGCAATTTGATTCTCCAATACAGCAGTGATATATACACTTATAGGTTGCTGTAATGCATTTATTACTGCTTTTGTCTCTTTCGAAGAAAGTTTTATTCCATTTGTTCCCGCGGCATACATCGTGAGTATTCTGCCGGTTAACAATATAATCTCACTTTGAGAAGCAAGAGAGGTTTTTCCTGCAACCAATGCATGCATACGTGTAGCATCAGCAATTTTTCCAGCCAGAATACTTGCCGTTGTTTGTCGGGTTACAACGGTAAATTTTGGATCCCATTGTAATTCAGACATATGTGTCATTACCATACCTGCTGCCTGATACCATTCCGTTGCATTCGCTGTCAGCTCTTGTAATGCGGCAAACGTCGTTTGCATGGTTTGTGAGATTGTCCCGTTTGCTAAAAATGCGGCGGCAGTTTCATACGTTGTAATATTTTGTGCCGCAAATTCCTGTGTAAGTGCATCTCCTACTGCTTTTCGTACAACATACGGCACATCCTGCGGGATCATGGCGCGCACATCACCAACTAAAGATGTGGCTTTTTTAGGAAGGACTGAACCTGCTGCTTTTGCCGTTGTTTTTATTACATCACCAACAAGGGAAACTGCTTTATCTCCAGTTTCGATAGCCATTGCGGAAACTCGATACACCGGCGTATCTGCTGTTGAACCGGAAACAATCATTGTAGGTGATGAAACAGAACTGTATTGTTGCCACACTGCCGGTGTTTGCATATTTCCGTCAATGGTCTTTCCGCCTTGTCGTGTCAGCGTAATCACAATTTTTTCTCCGGCGGCTGTGGTAAATACTGCACTGTCGAGGGGTCGCATATAGGCAAGCAGTGTTTTTTGCGTCATTGCACTTGATTTTATACTTACCTGATCAACAACTCCGTCTGTGTGATGAATCGTGACAATTGTTTTTTGTTCCGGATCAAGTTGCCAAGCGATATTTGATACAGAAAGCGCACCTTTTGATTGTTTTTGATATATAGCTCCTTGCAAAGACAGAACAGATTCCGGTGTAAATTCATGCGTTCGAAGCAATTCTTGCAATGTTACATTGGTTATTGCCTCTTTATTTTTCTTAATCGCTGCTCCCACGTCTCCCCCTGCTTGTTGCAGACGTTGTATTGATTCCTCAACTGCATTTCGCTCCGCACGTTCAACAATAAGATTTGGTAGTAGACCGTCAATCTGTTCTCGCACTTGATCTGCAATTTGTTGTTTTACCACGGTTGTATTGACAGTTGCGACTGGTGTTGTCATTTTCGATTTTGTCGTTGTCGATTCAGGCTTCGAAATAGTGACTGTCGTCGATACAAATGGTGTAATTTGATCAATCACGAGTGTTGCCAAATCTGTCCGAAGTGCAAGTGGAATTTCACCTGTCATGAGACCGGTTTGCACAAGTGTTTGTTGAAGATAATCCTCAAAAGCGGCTGATAACCGATTCGTTACAAATGCCTTTGACCGAGCTCCAGCAATCATATCCCTGACATATGACTGATTAACTTCATCTTCTATTGCGCCTTTTGCTATTTGTTGGAGTCCGGCAATAATGTCCTGCTGTTTTGCTGATTGTACTGTCTTCCAAACCGCAGGCAATCGCTTTGTCATCATTGGTGCAATTTCCTCAGTAAGCACTGTTTCAATAATTGGCACTACAGCTATTTCTTCAACTAACGGTTTTTTTTCTATTGGAATTTCTGGAGCCTGCTCTTTTTTTTCTGTCTGTTGTTTTTTCAGCTCTTGAAGTGTTTGAATCAGTTTCTGTGCCGCACCATATGCCTCTGATTCAGCGGGTAATGGTGCTACCACTTCTTGAATCCGCGTGATAAATTTAGGAATATTTTCAACATACGCAGCCTCTCCTAATCTAATTTTTTCAATCCACCCTTGCGCAAGAACGATGGTTTTATTAACAGTTTCCATAGCTGTATCTACAACTGGTGTTTTCACCTCAACAGTTTCCGGTTGTTCCACGCCTGCCGGCGTAACTTTGATGTCATCAGTAAATGCGATACGGATCTGTTCTTCCAGTGTTGTTGCAGATTTCAAACGAGTAAGCTTGTTAATAGCATCATTCACACTCTTATAAAACTCTTCCGGTCTATTTTTATATGTCAGCTGATTTTCAAGATGTAAATTCACTCTATCTATAGAAAGTGGTTGTATTTCTTGAGAAATAAGCTGCCCAATATAATCCTCTTTTGTTTTAAACGATGCATCCAAAATAGCGAGATCTCCACTAAACTTGATATCATCAGAAACAATACGATGTATACGGGATAATATCTGAAGGATTGGATCCGTCTTCGCGGCTTGAAAAAATTGCACATTTTTTTGTATATCTTGTATTCGAACCCTCAAAAAACTCAACATATCATCAATCCCACTCATATTAAAATTCGTTATATCCAAAAGCACTGGTGTACCATCTGGTCGTACTCCCCAATTTTTTGCACCAGTGACGTCACTCATCTCTCCAAGAAATGTACGTAATGCACTGGATTCATGCTCAAAAGCAGTTACTTCTGTAGAGGATGAATCTACCTCCGGTGTCAACGATTCAACAATCTCGTAATAGACCGCTCGTGAACCATTTTTATATGGGACATCAAACGAACCGTGTGCATATGTCTCAAGAAGATTTTTTGATAATTCTTTTGGAAACGCGGGATCCTGTTCAAGAACTGACTTTTCTACAATATCACTCCACGCTTGTTCTTTTAAGGAGGCTATCTTCAATATAGCTTGTTTTCCATTCCAAGGAATTCTATACACAGCCCTATTTGCTCCAGAACCGATCGGTTCCAAGACAGTTTCATCTTTAGTAAGTTGCAGATTTTGTAACACCTTCGCCTTCGTATCTCCGCTCGATTCAAAAAAGTCTCCAGTTACATTGACAGCTTCAAGAGTAAATATCCCCTCAAGCGGAGTTGCCGTCTTACTTAGATCTTCTACTGTTTTTTGATATATAACAGATACATCTCCATACTTTTGTATATTTTGATCAATTGCTTGTTGTGTCTTTGTAATTTCCTGTTCAAGCGCTGCAATTATCTCGTTCGTCTCTTGGAGACCGATTGTATCTTGAGTTAATTGCGCAATCTGTTCTTTCTCTTCATTCTCTTGCGTTTGTACAATTGTATCTAATTTCGCTTGTATTCGTTCAATAAGCTCACTCCCTTCTTCCACCATTCGTTGCACCATAAAGAACGAGTGCAGACCACTCAAAATTGTCTGTAATGTATGTTCATCTTGGATCTCCTGTATTGCGTCTCCGACAAGAGTCCTATATTCCTGATTATTTGCAAACAACCGTGATACAAGTAAAACTTCTTTGATGGCTGTATATACCCGTTGTGGAGATGCGCCTTGTGTAATTGCCAGTTTCATTTGCTCTACTGCCCGATTTGCTTCTGTTATCTGCTGTTTGGTTATTTTTACAACAGGTTTTACTGCTGGAGCAATCGGCTTTGTCTCTACTGCAGGAAGTTCACTCAATCGTTTTTGCAGATTCGAGGTAAAGTCTTTCCATTCCTTATTTATCTTAAGCACCTTAAATAGGGGGTGTAAGTTGTCAATAATTCGTGTCCGTATCTTTATATCTTGAATCTTCACGATTTCATCAATGAGCATTGTTCTATATTCTTTGCTGTTTGCCAGTGTTTTTGATGCAGTAAACGCAGACTGTATTGCTCTCCAAGTAATTGTGAAATTTGCACCGTCAGCAACCGATTTTTGTACATTTTTCATTGCCTGACCCGCTTCCGCAGCAAGCTGTTTTGGTGTTTTTGACTTTGTGACAATAGGGGCTGTTGGTGTCTTAGGCAATTTATTTTGAATCTGCACTTTCAGATCAGCTACCGCAGTTGGAGAAATACCTTCAGGAATCGCGCTTAGCTGAGCAAGCAACACATTTGCTTGTTCTTGCGACACTTCTGTAACAGAAGCAACTTGTTTTGCGATACTTTTTATTGTTTGTTCATGCACGGCCTGTGTAACCAAATCCATCGTTTGCTGCAGACTTGTGTATTGCGGTGATGTTTGTGGAACTTGTACCTGCAAGTCTTGAAGTTGTGCTCTGAGACTTACCTCAATTGCTGTTGATATCGGTTCAGAAAAAATTCTCCGAATAACTGCCTTTTGTGTTTCTCTGATACGTGTTTCTAACTCATCAGAAATTGTTGCCGCAGGTTGTTCTTCCGCAGCAGTCAACTCAGGAATACTGACAACAGGAGCAGAAATACTCAATGGTACAACACTTACAAGCTCCTGTCGTAGTAGTTCGATAACATCCAACTGATGAACAATGCTTACTGTAGAAGAGGCAAACAACGTATAATCGGCATCACTAATCTCATAGAGAATCGTCTGCTGTTCCCGTTCCAGTGTGGTCAGTCGATCCTGTATCGTCGCTATTTCATTCCGAATCAAACTAAATGAAGGGAAGAGTTTTTGTTTTTCTTCACTCGGCATATCTGCCTGATCTACAGCTTGTATGGCTGCGGTAAGATCATAAAATATGTCTTGCATTTCCGTTATTGAAACAGCAGGAAGACGATTAGATATATTGTTGACACGATCACGGAGTGGTGAAAAAGCTCCAAGTACTATTTGCGCGGTCGCTATTTGTTCTGTAGTTGGCGCAGTGGTGACAACGACTGGTGTTGTTTTTACTTTTTTTACCGCCGCTGTTCGTTTTGCTTTTTTCGCTTTGACTGCCGGTGTTTCAATAATGCCAAATTCAAATTCGTTGACGAGATTCTCATACGCAACCGGAATAATGGAGACAGCGTTTTGTGCAACACCCAACGCATCTTCCAATACCGTCGTCTGATCCCCCTGCTCTCCCTGACTGATCAGCTGTTCCCATGCCGCACCCAATTCTTCCTGCGCTTCTGCCAACCGTTTTTCCTGCTCCACTGTCTCAATTGCTATTCTTTGTTCCGCAATATCATCTGCAACAATGGTGAGTAATTCCTGCAACGTGGTTAACTGCAACGCTTCTACAATACCGCTCGTTTCTGCAAGTTGTTTAGTAAGCTCTGTCAACTCTGGAAGTGTGGTTGCCCGCAAAACAGCATCGTCAATTGTGTTAATACTCGTCTTTTGTATTGTCGTAATGCTTGCGAGTGTCGCTGTAAAAGTCTTTTGCGTCTGCTCCTCTATTACAGTATTTCGTATCGTTTCATCAACGGTTGCACTAACAGGAATCTGTGTCTCAAGATATGTTTTGATAGCATTCTGTATAGTCTGAACTGTTTTGATCCCCTGTTCGTTGGTATAAGCAGTCATCCCCACTTGTATTGCTGCAGATAATTTTTTGGCAAGTTCTTTTTGTAATTGCTGCCGTACTAAAGCGGTATTTGGTCGTAGTATTGGTTGTACATTTTGGGGAGCAACGATAAATGGTCGCATCATTGATACAACGCGCGCACTATCTTTTCCTGCTTGATAGGATTGTGTCATCGCAGTCGTCAAAAATGGAGCTGTATAATCTGACACGGTGTACACTTCTCCACTTATGGGATCTACGATGTCGATCGTTTTCCCTTGTGATATATTTTTCAATTGATCAAGGAGCATTTGTGCTACCTCAGTATTTTCAGCAAGCAAACTTGCACTGATTTGCTCTTGAACAGTTGGACCCGCAGGAAGAAATTTTGTCTGTGCATTCTGCAGCTTTTCTGCTTCAAGTGCTGCACTTCGTGCGACTTGTGCATCAATTTCTTCTTGCGAGCGTGCTGCAGCTTTTTCAGCAGCTGTTAATTGCTCTTCAAAACGTGCATACGCACGTGCATATTGTTCATTTTCTCTCGAACGAACCGCTTCATTTGTTACATTTTCAATACTATCTATAAACACCTCGATCTCTCCTTTTTGTTGCGGTGTTAAATATGCAGGAACTGGTTGAAATATACCTTCTGGTCGACTGTCAGTAACAGACGACAACGATGGAATATTCATTCCAACTTGTACTACTCTCCCGAACCAATTCAGATGATATGTTCCTGCAAATTGTGACCCATCATCGGCAGTAAAAAATACAGTAATCGTATCTGTTGTCGACAACGCAGAGAATATTGCTTGAACATCAGCAAAATATGACGATGATGGCGTTGTAATGGTCTGTGCAACAACTCCGTTATTTCGTGTGATAAGTATTGTTGCGACCCCTGGCGTTTCTAATTGTTTTTGAAGTGTTTGCATCCAAGCTTCTTGAGATTGGCCTTCTGTTTCTTGCCGCTGAATCTCTGTATCCAGTTTTTTGCTGAATGCCTGTACATCTGCAATTGCATTCACTAAATCTGGAATAACAAATAGTAATTTTGTTGCGTTGATGAAAGATGCATCAAACCGTCCTTTTGCAGCAAATATAGTATTAAATTGTTCAAGAATAGTGGAAACGGCAATTTTATCTGCTGTGAGTTGCTGTTCTCCAATAAATTGTGTCTGTAAGTAATCAAGATATGCTTGCAAAACTTTAAACCCTTCTGCTGCTGACTCAGGAGCTGCAGGGAGATCTTCTATTGTTATTCCCCCAGCACGAATAGCAGTAATTGCATCGGTAAATTGAGTTCTGGTCCAAGAAAAAACACCGGCCTGCGCATGTTCTTTCAGCTGTTGATCTAAATCCATTTGTTTACGTTCTGAAAATGGTATTCCCATTTCTTTTGAATACCAATCAGTAAACGCAAGCACTCGTGCTCGAATATCCTTTGGCATCACACCATTGTCTTTTGCTTCTTCTTCGATTGCTGCATACAACCGTTCTTTTTCAGCAATAACAGCTTTTTCTTTTGCTATTTCCTGATCAAGTTCTGATGTCCCTGTCCCCGCAGGTGTAACAGATAAGTCCTCAATGATTGTATTAATCTCAGCAATATGCTGCACTGCATCATCTGTCAATGCTCGCGGTAGCATGGTCTGAGATGCCAAGTAATATCCTTGATGTTTTTTAAAACGCGTATTGTTTTGTGCTGCTCCTATGCCAAATTCTGAAAATGTACTGACCACAGGCGTTGCATCGCTTTGTTCTCTCGGATCAATCACAACCGCAAGTTTTGCAGGAAAATAGTTTCCTTGAATAAACAGATCTTGCCGACTCAAAAATGTTCCGAGATCCGGATGTGTATGAATCCATCCCAATGGAATGAGACCAGGTTCAACGTGTTTTTCCATTGCATCCGCGATTTTTGATACTGCAGCCCATGCTTCAGGAGTTATATTCAAATCGCCCGCAGTCCCCACCAATGTGGATTCCGGAAATGGAATATAATATTCAGCTTCAACATATGTTTTGCCTGATTGCGGATCTGTTTTTTC
Organism: Microgenomates group bacterium; assembly: GCA_049287205.1. Lineage (GTDB taxonomy): Bacteria > Patescibacteriota > Microgenomatia > UBA10105 > UBA927 > CAIJMI01. Next base: position 16,058 of record JBAQFJ010000001.1, on the reverse strand, counting down.
TCGACCAAACAACATGGCACCAAATTCCTTCGAAAAGACCTGTTGACCGTTTGCATCATAGGTATACGAATGTGTACGCATGTTCTCAAGAAGCGAATTAAACATATTGGAGTTAAAAAGAACCGGACGTTCGTTTGGATCATAGGTACCAACAGAAACAACAGGTCCCGGAGCTTCTAACGGTGACTTTTTCCCCGCTTCCCTAAACGGTTCGATATTGGGATAACGCCTATTCGTCGCCTTTTCCACCAAATCTCCCCCTTCTTCGGTATAAAACGATTGCTCCTCTGTCCCCACAGCTTCTTCTTTTTTCACTGTTGTCACGATAGAAACAATTTCAAGTGCAAGAGCTCGCTCTTGAAACTGAGACAACACAGGAAGCGCATTCTTTTGAAGTTCCACATTTAACTGACCCACTGCGTTTACCGCAAATACATTGACATCCGGCACAGCAAGGAGTGTTTTCCTCCCCGCTTGATCTGCTGCAATACGCTTGAATGCATCAATACCCTCTTGGATCTTCTGCTGTATCTGTGCCTCTTGCCCCTGTTGCAACTGCGCTGCATCGTCTTTTAACATGTCAACGAGATCCTGGAGTTCTTGAATAGATAAGGTATCGATATCTTCAATCTCAATTCCCTGCAGCTGTTTAATCAACACTGCACGCTGTGCCTCTGTATCCAGTGCATCGGCTGCATTAAGCAGTGCCTGCTGAATAGTTTGCACGAATGTTGTACTTTCAACAATGTTATTGATCAACCCTGCGGGAGGAAGTGCATCAATTACTAACGCCTCTATGGTAAAAATTGCATCGGCAGTCGTCGGTACAAGCTTTTCAATAGACGCTGCCACCAACCCGCCAAGAGCGGAAACGAAATCTCTCATGTCCGAAAGCGATGCTAAGGAGATAACTGCACTGTCTTTGATTTTTACCAACTTATTTTTACGCAAGGTCGCCACATACGCCCGCAACTCCTGTTGAGCTCCAATCAATTGTGTAGCCTCATCTAACAATTTCTTGTTTGCCGCAAGTTGTTTTTTCAGCGCTTTTTGCGATGCAACTGCTGTTTTATATGTCGATTCACTCACAGCTATTCCACTCAATTTTGTAGTTATTTCCTGTAACGTTTTTTCTAGTGCTTCCAATTGAAAACGTTGCTCTATTTTTGTCTGAAATAACTGCGCTTTTTCTTTTGCAAGCGTCTCTACTTGCGTTTTATATGTTGCAAGTTGCGCCTGTATGTCTGGGGTTGCTGCTGCACTAACAAGCGATGGTGATAATGGAATCGGATCAACTGCAACATCTGCCACTGGTAATGTTAGAGGGGAAACAGCAACTGTGGTTATTTGTTTTCCTTGCACCTGTTGTGATGCAAATCTTCCACGATTTTTTGCTTGCCCGCTATATGATTCCGATAATCCGCCATCAACATTCGTCACTCGTGGATCTTGAGAGGCTTCTCCCTGCGAGTGGCCGTGCACAATGGTCTGTACACCATATTGGTTCAATATTTTATCAACATTACTACCATACAATTTCCCTCTGTCAGTCAATTTCTTCGCAAGTTTTGTTTGGTCAAACTCCAATGTATTTCCGTCCGCATCAATAATGGTGGCTTGCCCAGATTGAAGAATCTTCCCTACGTTTTCATTCACTTCATCGACCGTTCTTCCGAGAGAAAGATATGAAAGATTATCACTATGCATATACAATGCGCCGTCCTGTACAAACATTGCAGGAAGTCGAGTTGCCCAATCAACCACTTCCGGATGATTATACAAATACAACAAATCATCACCGGCAATGCCCGGCTTTACTGGCGCAAAAACTGATGCAAGGTCGGCAGCCTCCTTCACATCTGTCATTTGACCGGATTGAAGAAGCGCTTTCATTTTATTGTATGCAACAACTGTATTTGCATCGTGGTTACCCAAAAGCATCACAATTTTTGGTGTTTTTCCATCAGACATCATTCCCGCACGTTGTTGTAATTTCATTAATTTTTCTGCTGTCTGGGAACTTAATATCCCATCCGGGGCTCTGTCAAAAAAGTCTCCAGTTAGTATCAGCTGATCCGTCGGTCCACCAATCCAATTGCCATTTCTATCAATAAGTGATTTTTTGATACGTTCTCCATTTTCATTTGCCATTTGACCACTGAGTATTTTTACTAATGCATTCCAATCACCATGGACATCTCCAATGGCAACACTATTTCGCGCCGTAGTTGGATCAACAGTAGTTTTTACTGTAAAGAATTTTGAATCTGTATACCGATTGATAAACCATTGAACAGAAAGTGTTTGTGCAATTTGTGCCGCGTAATTGTTGACACCGTCCGTGTCACCTGCAAATTCAGGTGTCGTAGATAACAGCTCCGCCGCGAGTGATTCAATGCCAGCAAAACGAGATTGCAAATCATTTGTCAGTACTTCGCGAATCGAAGCCTCTGTATATTGCTGTGAAGCATTGAGTGTCTTAACCCATTGTTGAATAATTGGTATTTGTGCTGCATCCATAGTATTCACTAATTGTTCAGCAACTGCCTGCGCGCGTTTTGCCTGTGCTTCCGGAGTAATTGATGAATTTGCTATTTGAACAGATAATCTGTTCAATTCCGCAGATGCCTGTTGCAGTTGATCGTCCACGGCGAGTATATCTACATCTACTGCGGTGAGTGCAGCAGTGATTTGCTTTTGAACCCCCTGAATTTGCCCTTGCTCTTTTTTAATCTGATCGACTATTGCTTTATTTTTTGTATAGTTTTCAACAACAGTTGTTGCCGCACGGAGCGCTTGCGTCACACTGGCAATTTCTGTTTCTATCGTTGCCTTTTGCTGTGCCAGTGGAGATGCTGGTACTGCAGATTGTTTTGCAATACCTGCCTGTATCTCCAATGTAAGTTGCTCTGTTACTGCTTCTATTTGTGAAAGCGTAAGTTCTGGAAGCCCCTCATCAGTAATATCTCGGCTGATCGCTGCAACAACGGTAGGAATAAACGTAAGCATATCCAAATTCTTTGTTGTTTCCGCTTCTTTTCGAACGGTGATCATATATTCCTGAATGATCATATCCACACGCTCTTTTTGTTCCGTAGTAGGACCTGCTGGTGTAATCACAGAAGGTTTTGGTAAGGAAACAATTGGAGCAATAGGAGTAATCGGTGCAATGGATTGCGTTCCAGCTGGAATAATTTTAATTTCTCCTGTTTGCTTTGCTGTATTTACTACTGGAAGCAATTGTTCAGCCATGCTCGACACCCAATAGGTAAAGAGCATATCTGAGAGCCCATCATGTGCAACAGTCCGAAGTTCTGTCTCAAGCAGCTGTTTTGTTTTACTGTCCCCGATTGGTTGTTTGGCAATGACTGCAACCACAATAGCTTTCTTTTGTTCAGCGGAAAATGCAGTAAAGAGCATTACAAATGCACTCGCCTGTTCTTTTGCAGCTGTAAATATCGATTGCACTTCTTCTTCCTGTGTTGAAGATCCTCTGTTGACGCGCAAAACATGTGTTGCTTGCTTTGTAATGGTTTTTGCAAGGCCGCTTGTTTCAATAGTCAATACTTGGATAACTTCTGTGGTTCCTTTTTTAAGAAGTTCAGTCGCCACGGTATACACAGCATTTTGTCGCCGTTCTTCTGTCAACATCGTTCTAATATCAGGATTCAATTGTGCAACCATAGACAGCAATACTTGTGGAAATCCTGGGGCTGCAGGCATCACAAGATCCCGCACAGGAGCCTCAAATGTTCCAAGTGCATCAAGTGCTGTTTGTCGTTTTTCCAGTACAGTTTCCGCATGAGTCAATAGGAATTTCATTCCGTTTGTATAATGTGTTGTTATCTCCACAGCGCTTTCTGCGTTATGCATGGAAACCTCAAGATATGCCAGATATGATGTATCCACAGCAGACATATCGATCGTCTTCTTCTCGGCAACATTGCGTTCCAGTTCGGCAATCCGGTCGGTATAGATGGTCCGAAGAGAGGTAGCTTGATATATTTCGATCTTTTCAGCGGCATCAGCTGCGTTCTCCATTGTCCGCCCATGGAGCTGTTCATCGATTGCCTCAACCTTGCTTTGTAGTGTTGCAATCTCCTCCAGCCATTTTTTGCTCATGACATTTGGAAGCGCAATGTTTGTCGGATTATCTTGCTTTGCAGTTTTATAATCCTCAAGTGATTGCTGTATGAGTGCCAATTTTTGTTTCGCATTCTCCTGACGAATAGTGGCCTTGTCGTATGCGATTTGTGCGTTTACAACATCTTTTTTTGCTGTTTCCAAGGCTGAGGCAAGTACCGCATGTTTTGTTTTATACGCAGCGGCAATAGCGGTATCAGATACATTGCCAGCGGTATATCCGACAAGTTGCCGTGCCCATGATGAAACGTCCGCATTGTATGCCGATCCTACACCCATAAATCCGGCAATGCGTTTGATGGATTCAAACAATCCCGGTGCATCAGAAATCGCTATGTTCTCACGTTGCTCCACGAGAGCACTTTTCTGTTCTTCCAGGGTCAAAATCACATCTTTTGATTCCGATGCCGCTTGAAGTGCGACCGTCAATTCTTGCTCAAAGGATTTCTTTTGGTTGGAAATCTTCGTATATTGTTTGTGATTTTCAGCATTCTCCGCATTCATACGGGCAATTTCAGCTTGCTGGACTGCAATCTGTGCTTGCCATCCGGCAATGCGTGTTTCTATGGCAGTTGTTTGAGTGGCGGCAGACATTCTTGTAATTTTTTTCTCAAGATCGTTAATTCGGCGATAGGCCTTGTTGATGCTGTTGTTCGCGGCGGTTTCCTTTGCAGCAAAAGGAGCAATTTTTTCATTCAGCCGTGCGAGTTCTTGTGCCACTGCCTCATAATGCTTTTGTTCCTGATCACCGGCATTTTTCTCTCTGGCAATCTTTCTGTCAATTTTTTTCTCTTCGCGCACCATGGCGTCAACCTGTTTTCTAAGAGAATAGTCAGGATCAACAATTGCCTCTCGGAGTGCGGTAAATCCACCGGCAAATCCTGGACGTGCAGCTTCGCTCCATGCGGCAAGTGCATTGGTGAGTGTTTCTTGCACCACAGTAAGATCGCTTTCAGCAGTTGCCTGTTGTGTTGCAAGTGCAGTTTGTTTGTCTACTGCCGTATCATATATTTTTTGTGCATTTTCCTGCCGTTTTTCAATCGTCAAATTTCTCCATGTGGAAATTCGATCAATAACCGACAACAGGCTGAATGTTGATCGTTTTGGCAACAATGGCACTAATGAATCCTGAAGCACACCAATCTTCTTCTCATCCAGAGCAATGACTCCTCGACGGAGAGAAACATCAATTCCGTCTTGTCCTATCAGTTCATCCGGCAATTCATCAATTGTTGTATTCTGATCCGCTGCAAGTGTTGTTAATACTGCTTTGTGATTGGTGATGTCTTTTCGCAGTCCGTCAATTTCAAGCATCACACTTTTGAGTGCTGCTTTATTTTTCCATGGAAGAATACTGAGTAATCCGGCTGTTTGTGTGCGTGCACGATTTTCCGCAGTCACCTGTGTTTGAGTTGCTTGTCCTATTGTTCTGTCAGCAACAGTGATCCTTTTCACTGCTTTTGCTGCGTCTAGTTTTTCTTCCGCCCGCGCAACTCGGCGCGTTGCTGCGTTTTGCCGAATTGCAAGCGCGCCTTGCTGTACAGCATTCTTTGTCAGATTCCAATACGCCTGCACGGTCTGCGCGCCTGCGGTAAACCATTCTGTACCCTGAGGATTTAATGTATTCCAAATGCCTGTAAAGAATGCGCCGACAACACTTGTCTGTTTTGCTTTTGGTGCGTTGCCAAAGGTCACAGTGTCTTTGGTTGTTGTATCTGATGCAATAGTTGATATTTCTGCCTTTGCAAGTGCAATCAGTGTTGTCATGATTGGATGTGCAAGTTGAGTTACCGCTTGTTCCGCATCAAATGTTGCATCATTTTTATATGCAGCAATTGCGGTAACTGCTGCTGTCCGTGCTGCCAATATTGATGCATTAGTATCTAGTGCTATAGGGTCTGATAGACTTTGTTTCTGTGCATCTGTCATTGTTGCAAGAACATCAGAAACAGCGGATTCATACTGCATAAGTGCAGATGCCGCAGTTCTTCGTGCAAATTCATCTGTTCCCCCAACCTGTTCTGTAACTCGTTGCAGCGCATCTTCAAACAACCCATATTCAATCGTGTTTGCCTCATCTTTTGCAAGATTCAAATCTTGAAGCGCTTTTGCAATCACTGCAGAGTCAGCAGGTTGTTCAACTGATGAAGCGATAGTCACTTTCACTCCACCAGCACGCGTAGTAATATCATCAACTGTGGTGTTTCCTACATATCCTTCAGGTGCAACCACATAATAAGATGTATTGTCTGCAAAATCGAACGTTGTCTCTCCGACGGTTGTCACAACTCTTCCTCCAGTTTTCAAAACCCGAAGCACAACCTGATTCGCATTGGTTATTGCAAGTCCTTCTACTTTCACGCCGACAGACAATTTTTTGTCAGTTGTTTGATCAATAGGGGTTATTGTTATTTTTGCCGATTCCTGTTGATATAGAGCAAGTGCTGCTGCCACATTGGCACGCGCAGGAGATAATCCTTGAATCACCAATGCACGGTCTTGCGGAGTTTGTATAGCTGTTGATTGTCCTTGTATAGTTTTTAATATGTCTACTGCTGTTTGTGTACTGCTCTTTGTGTTAACAACTTTTGTTCCTGTGGTGCCTCCTGAAATCGCAAGATCCTGTTCTGCCTGCATAGCAGCAGCCTTTAGTGCAGCTGACGCCGGATCAGTGATGGTAATCGGTTCACCTTTTATGCCGTTAAGCGCATCTGCAAGCTTCGCGGAAATTTCCCCTTTTGCAGTATCGCCTGCAACATACTTCGGCACTTCGTCAAAGCTTAAGTTTTCTGATATTCGCCTAGCTGCACCCCGAAGTCCATCGCCGGCAAGTTGTAATTTTGCAACGTCTCCACCAGTTTCTTTGATAGAAATCGTGTAGGCTTCGACATTATCAGCAAGCAGACGATTCTTAAGCGCTGCCATGTCCGGCTGATTAAAAAAGTCTGCATTTTCAGTAAGAAGTCTGTTATATTTTGCTGATAGTTCATTCACTTTTTGCTGTACCGAATCCTTAAACTCTGTTCCTTTTTTGAACACGTTTGCATCATAGCTTTCCTGTACTTTTTGCATGTCGGCAAGCATGGTGGAGATTTTTGCCGCCTCAGCTGGTTTTCCAGCATTCATCAATTCCACGTATGCTTCATACATCGGCAGATTTGCCTGTGCATTGAGCCATGCAGGAATTGCCTCTGCCATGAGATTCTTTTGTGCAACTGTCGAATTGATTTCAATTTTGCCGATGAACTCCTTCATCGACTCAGCTGAATTTCCGACTATTTCTTTTGAACCAAAGGTAATCATTCCGTCGGAAAGTAGTGTTTCGTTTGTACGCATGCCTCTACCATGTGTCTGATACACAATTTCTGTTGTTGCGCGGCTTGCATCAATAATGGATTGGAATGAAATCTCCTTACTTCCCGGAAAATCGCCTCCGATAGACTGTCCTTCAAGGATGATAACTGTTGTGTGGTCCGATATACCGGTAGACATGATCCGTTCCAGTCCGGTTGCCTTGGCGGAAATATTAACGTTGCTGTATTTTTTGGTCATTTCCACAAACTGCGCTTTTCCATCGGTAAATTTCACCTCATAAATATTCCCATCCTCTGTTGCCACGACATAGTTTCGTTTCGTTCCCAAATTCTTTTCGCTTGCCATAAGCGCCATGATTTCTTCTTTAGAAGCTCTCGCATTCACTGCAAGAATATGCTTGTCACTTTTGTTTATAACAACACCGTTTTGTTTAACAAGCTCTTCAGTCATCATCGCCGCATATTTTTTCACCGCCTGCACCAAATCCCCCTGTTCCCCCAGGCTCACGAAGTTTTTCTCACTCACCCGTCCCCCTGTTAAATTACCGGTCGCCGCATCCGGCTCCCCGAAAATTCTTTTTTTGTTGGCTGCATTCACTACTAGAATTTCTGCCTCATTAACGGTATAGCCCGCCATTTTTGCGATGTTGCGTATTGCATCAGGCGTTGCAGTCACACCGGAAAATCCTCCAACCTCTCTTCCGAAAGCAATATCCCACGCATACAAATCAAAAATATTTGTTTTAATTGTTTGCCCGTTAACAGAAACAGTTTTTAACGCTTCTATTGTGAGTGGTGTATCCCAAACCCACGACTGCAGCATTTTTCTGGACAATGCTGTGATAATATCTCCGTCTTTCACATTCGCCTGCAGATTTCCATTTGATCCGATACCGGTTGCAAATGTCTGACTTCCAATTTCTGACACTAAAATAGTTGCCGATTTATTCATCGCGTCCCCAAGGAAAGTGGCGTCTGTATAAATCTTTGTCAGCACGGGATCTGCTTCAATAGCTGCAAGTTTTGCCGGATCACGCGTTGCAATTGCATCAAATACTTCATACACTGTTGCAATTTTCTGCTCTCTAGTTCCGGTCAAGCCGTCAAATAACACATTGCCGTCAGATAATTTTGTTTCAAGCATGGAATCAATCATGCTTTTGACACCTTTTTCGGTAAAATGCGACTGTTTTACCACGGTTCCATCAGAAACCACAATGGTTTTTTCAATCAAATCCGTTAACTGCACCCGCTCCTGTGAACCGACCAGCCCCTCAGTGAGGATATTCTTTTCAACAAACACTTTCTGTAATTGTTCCATTAATGCAGTTTGTCTAGTAGACCCTATCACTGCCTGATCGCTGGTAAACGACATCACCCATTCGTTTTTCGAATTCAAAAACTCTGGGAACTCGTCAATTGTTCTGTTTGCAGTATAGATTTTTTTGTAGGCTTCAAATGAAGCAATCTGTTGCTGTGTGGTAAGTCCGGGACTTTTCATGGTATCAAGCAAAAACGCGATATCAGACGGTTCAGCAAGAATAAATTTAGCACTGCGCATTTGTGCTTCCTGTTGCACAATATCCAATGGGTTGCCTTTGATGTCTTTTCCCAGCCGGAAATAATAGATATCCTCGCCGAACAACGGCTTTAACTGGTTGTACACCTGAATACTTTGCGCATCTTTGGCAATATATGTTCCCGGCCGTCCGGTTAATTCATAGCTCAAATCCATATAAAGCGCGTTAGTAAATGTTTTTCCTCCACCAGTCATTTGAATAGCAAGGGAACGGTTTCCAGAAAGGAGTTTGACTGCATCAGAAATTTGCGCTGCTTTCCATCCAAATACCCCGGTTTGTTTGAGTTTTCCGGTTGCCTTCCACACCTCATTGATTTTCATCTCCATCGCGCGAACCCGAAGTTCTACTGTTAATTTCTGTGGTTCACTCCAACTGGCCGGCAGCTCAGGCATGAGTTCTGTTTTAGTCAGTATCTTTGCCCGTTCCACAGGGTTCAACCCTTTTGCCGCCTCATATACAAACGCCTGTTTTTCTGCAACAAATACATCTATTTGCGCTTTTTTAAATGCGATATCTGCAGTTTGTACTTTTGTTAAATTCTCCGGTGTTGCGGTTTGTTTATACTCGGTGACTGCTTTGGTGTACGCCATTGCTTTTTCGGAAAGTGCTGTAGTAAGGGATTTCACTGAAGAAGTCGTTTTCGAACTCGTAATATTGCTTTCAGCCAATGCCTTTTCATATGTTTTCATTGCTTCAGTTACTGCAGCCAATTTCTTCGGTCTGTCAAGAAGTGCACTTTCATATACAGCAACTGCTTCCCGAACTGCCTGCGCTTTTTGTTCAATGGCGGTTGCTTTGACAACATCAGGTTCTGTTCGTGAAAGAATGGATTGTTCCTTGGTCATTTTTACCGTGTTATTCGTATCCAAGGCTTGTTTCAACTCAGCTTGGGAAATACGCTGTTCTTTAACCACTTCTGGGATTGTCCCTTCTTTTACCTGCGTTTGACGATAGACATCAATATCGCGTACGGAAACAGTAACACTCTCGCCGCTGTATTTCCCGAGCAGTGCAGACGCAACACGGTCAATAACACGTTGTCGTACTGTCTCAGCACCGCCTGCATTTTTCCTTGCTTCAATAACGGATAATTGCTTCTGGCGCCATTCTTTCACGAGCGGGTTGCGGTCAAGAAGTTTGGAATATGCATCGGCAAGCGTTGTTTTTGTGGGTTGAACAGCTGCGAGTTTGTTTGCAGCTGTTGGATATAATTCTGCAATTGTCTTTTCCACACGGCTTTGCACCGCAGCTTCCCGACCTAAAGCAATCCCAACACGATTCCAAAATCCGCCTGCAGATTCCAACCGTGCCTGTTGCACAACAACGTCAGATCGTGCCGCCAATACGTTTGTTTCTAGCTCTGCAACGGAATTTAACAACGCATCATCAACAACAAGACTGGATTCCTTTTGCGCAAGCGCCTCTGTATATTTTTGTTCTAAATCAGCTAATACTTTTTTCTTGGCGTCCAATTCAGTCGCATATGTGCGTTGCACCTCGTTATACACATATTTCCGCGTTACTGCAGTGTCCGCTGTAAGAAGTACCTGCATTTTTTCCTTATATACCGGATCATTGGGATTAAGATCTTTTCCTTTAAGCAGTTCCTTATATTCTTTTTGTGCAGTGGCAAGTGCGTCCAGTTCTGGCTGACTTCTTCTAAAAAGTTTATTGACCACTGTGGCAAATGTTCTTTTTGGCTTCAATAGCATCGCTTCGTACGTTGCTGTTTGTTTTGCGGAAAGCAACGCGTGCGCTGCTGCATCAATTTGTTCTGATGTTGCATTCGTTTTTGTAGAAATTTCACTCCACAGCTCCTGCGCTTTCTTGAGCTCTCGTGTTCCGGGAGTCCATTGCTCCGGTGTTCCTGCAAGTTTTTTCATCGCCTGCTCAACTTGCGCATTTAATTTTGTTACTTCCAGATTTGTTACCGTGACTTGTGTCCGTGCTTCTGTAAGCAGTTTTGTCCGAACCGCCTCGGTAAACGTTTCCGGTGTATAAGATGTTCCGTTATACGTTACCGCTTCTCCGGCTTTGGATTTAAGAAGAAGTTCAAATTCACTAAGTGCTTTCGATTGCTGCGAACGTACATCAAAATTTGTTTCCGTTTTTGTTGTTGGTGCACCCGGTTCACGAAATGCACTCGTTGCCATAAACAGTGCACTCGTACACTGCGACCATGGAACTTTTCCTTCAGCAGCTTCGGAACATGCAGTGGCTGCAAAACCCGTATTGATAATCTTGTCTGCATTGTGTATGGTTTGCCCGACGCCTTTTTGTACATCTGAGGCGATGTTTGGATTAACAAACACACGGGTAAAAGACACGGCAGCCATACCTGCAGTAAGTACACAATTTACATTCGGTCCTTCCGCACATGCGTCCACTGCCTGTAATCCAAACGCAGCGCCTCCAAGCAGTGATGTTGCCCGATTATACACTTGATTCCCAACGACTTTCGAAACAACGGATGTCTGCGAAGTAAGTACTCTTACTGCTGCTTTATCCGCTGCTGCCTGTGCAGTTTTTAAAGCAACGGAAATTTCCGCTTCTGACGCACCCTGTAAAACCATGGTTTCCACTTTTGTCGTGACATTTGCAGCAGCGCGCATTGCTAGCGCCTCATTGGATGCCAGTTGTAACTGCTTCATACCCGGAACAGTCGAAAACGCGGCAAACCCTGTCATAAGAGATGAGGTAACACACGCGCGTGTATTCATATCATCTTTAAACGTACACGCGTCCATTGCCTGCGCCAGACTATCCGCAGTCATAGTCACGCCAAGTGCGGTTGATCCGATATTCATCATCATTGGAACGGTTGCTATTTTTGCTCCACTGGCAACCAATTTCCCAACTGGCACCACCGCAAGCACCCACGATACAGGTTTAGCATTCATCATGACTACCGCGCGCGCTTTATCCCATGTATTCGATTCCGGATCATCTAAAATCAATTGCCCTTTTGCCAACAATCCGTTTTCTTGGCGGTTCAGCCAATAAGCAACCGGATACTTTGCTTTTTCCTCACTGATTACCCGCATATCACGTGCCACATCTTTTTGACCGGTGAGCACTTCTTCTGTTGTTGGGATATCCCATCCTGCTGCGGAAAATAAAAATTGATAATCTTTGTTATTTTCTGAATCCATCAATGCTTTCAGTTGTGTTTTTCGATATGCTTCATATTCTTCCGGCTTCATATCCGGCTTTTTTAACGCCAGTTGCTCGTCCATGACAGCAAGATCGGACGCACTAAAAGAGTTAAGGTATGCATCAGCAACAACTTGTGCTGCTTGGGCTGCAGCGGCTTTATAGTCAGTTTTTTCTGTAATATTCCCTGAATCCATCGTTGTAATGACTTTGTTTAAATCTTTCGCAACGTTATAGGTAACAACATCTGCAACAGATTCTTTCAATGCTGTAAAATCAACTTCTCCGGTAAGTGCGGCACGCGTTACCCACTGTGGATCAGACGCAAATAATGTGTCTACCCCTGGAATATCATCTCGTTCTGCATGATCTTTTATATATAACGCAGCTGCATAATTTTCCGTTACTTGTTTTCTTGTTGTTTCATCGCCTAAATTCAGATTCACATATAATGTCGGATTATTATAATGAATATCGCGAATCATCATGTCTGCTGTCCATTCATTTTGTGCTTCTTCAATTGCGGGATTTGCGTCACGAACAAATGTCTCAGAAGCTCCAGTTGTATTTCCGCCGAAAACAGCCGTTACCCCGTTGGCAAAATTGAATACTGCCAATGCCGACTTTTCCGATGCAGTTAAATTTTTTGCTGTGTCCGTTGGCGTAAGTTCTCCCCGCATCACTTGTGCATAAAACTGATCCTTATTATCCACTCGGATTATCCCAGCTGTTAAATAGTCATTCTCATAACCAATTGCTGTTGCCAACTGTGACTTGAGATAGGTTTCCGGTGTTAATGTCGAATCCTGTTGCAATGCAGTTTTATATGCAGGAGTCTCAGCTATGCTTGTAAGATAACTCTGTTTTGTCTCTATATCGAGCCCCATGTATATTCCTCGTGCACGCTCTGCAGCAACTTCCTCATCAACTCCCCATGTTCGAGAAACAAAGGTGTCACCCAGTGTTTGTGTTCCTACATATAATTTTTTATACCAGGGAACATTATTTTTATAATCTTCTTTTGCCTGCAATGGAACAAAATTTCCTTTTTGGTATGCTGCAGCATACTGTTCTGTATAGCCATACAGATCCCATTTTGCTTTCATGGAATCAAATGCCTTATTATTCAACTCATTAAACTCTTCTATGGTTGTCTCACCATTGTCTTTTACATACTGCTGATACGCTTGATAATACAGGGTATCCGGCTGCCGTGTGGTTTCTTCGATAACTGCTGCTGCCTGTGTTTGTGCAGCTTCTGGCAATGTCAACACTAATGCTTGTCTATAAGAATCAGGATTTACGCAGTGAATCGCTTGGTCTGCCGCGTTAGGATATTGTTTCTTGCAGGCAGTTGTCATGGCTTCATCATCACCACCTGTCACCAATTCAAATGTGGTAATAGTTTGCTGATAGGTTGTCCTGTTATCAACAAGACCGGTTTGCATATCCTGCGGCAATGTTGCTGTTAATGAAGTAATGGCAGTTTTTTCATCTTTGCATTTGCTAGCACTCAGTAATTGTTTGCAGAGCGCGAGTATATCAGGCGCCGATGTGGTAACAATTTGCTGGCTGAGCCATGCATCCTGCAGGTTTTCCGGCAATGTCTTTAATACAGCAGTTGGATTTGTTTCGATTTTTGCACAAATCGCTTCTGTTGATAAATCACATTGTGACGGATCCAGTAAATATGAATATGTTTTTGTATCAGTGAGTGTTTTGTTTATATTGCCCATTGCCGCCAATTCTTCCGTGGAGAATGTAATTTTAAAATTCGAGGAAATCACATTGACTGCTTTTGCATAATCTGCGCATATTTCTTTGGTGGAAAATTGTTCGCATAAGGTCGAGACAGCCGCAAGATCTCCATATGCGGTCGCCTGAGAATACTGGGAAAGCAAATTTTGCTTATATCCATAAACAATTTGCTCTTTCAGTCCATCGGAAAGTGTTGCAGTGGTCAGCAAATTTTGACGGACAGCTGCTGCTGTACAGGTCTTTATTCGTTCACCTTGATAGGACGTTGTGTATACCGCTCCCGCACCAGTCGTTTCACATCGCTCTACCAACTCGCTATCTGGAGTAGTATACGCATCGGAAACAACAGCATACTTTGCATACACCGTGCTAATACCTTCATTCTTCGCTGCATCTGCTAGCAACAAATCCAGTGTTGAATTTGATGTTGTTTGGTCAAAATACACAAATAACGGATCATTTTTCAGATTTGCCAGCTGTTGTGTGGCATCGGTACATGTGGCACCATCAGAAAATACATAGGAGTTGTCCTCGGCGCATACGTCTATTCGTGCATTAATAGCAATGTAATCATTGAGAAATGTGTTATACACAACAGTCCCAAAATTTGCTGAAACCTGTTGATACACTCCACCACCCAACCCTGTTGCTGCATACGTAACATTTGCTGCTCTTCGTTCATCCGCACACGTGGCCTCTGTTTTTCCTGGAGTCGCAAGACACGTTGCATATGCCTGCATTGCAGGATAATAGGTATTTTGAATTGCCGCCTGTTGATTGTATTGTTTTTGCACTTCCAAAAGCGCATCGTTTGATAAATTTAATCCTGTTGCCGCCGCATCAACACAGGCTTGCGTTGGATTTTGACCGCATGCGCTCAGTGCTATTGCATAATTTTGATAGGCCAGACTTATTGCTTCAACCTCCTGTTGATACGCTGCATCACTCTTCATGTATTCAGGAACAACGGTAAGAAGACACCCGTCGCATGCTTTCCATTTTCCATCTTCGCAACGATATCTGTTCCCTTTATCTCCGTCTGTGTGATATGGACCAATAGCAATATCTCCATCACTATATGACACCTTTCCATCGGCAACATTCACAACACATGCATTTTTTGCTTCGGTCGTATATATAGATGGGGCGGTCACCGCGGATGTTGTGTATGCAACCCAATAATTACTCCCTGGAACAAGCCATGACGGACGCTCGCTTTCTGGAACATCTTCTGGTCCCCATCCAATGTTGCTCACATTAAACCATCGTCCTGTTGTTCCATCACATTTATATATAGATCCATTATCAAAGGTGAATGATCCAGCTTTTGCGTTTGTTCCACCTCCCGCACTACATTGCAGCACTCCGCCGGTGAAGTTTGGTGGTGTTGGAACAGGATAAGGAGTAATGGAAGGTGTTACACCGGTAGCACCTGTTGTACCGGTAGCACCTGTTGTACCGGATGTTCCAGTTGCCCCCACTGCACCTGCCGCTGCAACTAGCAGTGTATTGCATGCAGTCATACAACTTGTCTTTTCATTAAGATCTTTTTCCAGTTTATACGTAGCAACACACGCCGCTGTACATGACTGATACGCTGCTTGGTCAACCACCACAGACGGACTTGGACTAATTGCAACTCCTGTTAAAGCTGTGGTAGCTGTTGTAGAAGCAGAACCACATTTGAGCGTTCCTCCCGACCCAGAACGCCCAGCAACATAATATTCTCCGTTTGGACATTTTTTACACGTATCGCCTAAACCAAAAAATCCTTTCACACAGGTATCGCCGATAGCTAAAGATCCACTTGTTGTAGTGGTTGACGGTGTTGGTGTTTTGGTTGAAACCCGTAGACAACAAATTTTCCCATCAGCTAATGTCCTATATGTTCTGCCCCGCGTAGTACATTCACGGGTAGTCAGTGTGGAATCTTCATTTGCAGTACACGTGGCTGACGTTGTTGTCACACAGGCAGCATTCTTGCATCCATTCGGACACGATGTTGTCATCCAAGTATTCGAAGCACCTTCCCGTTTAATACAGGTCTGCAACTCATTTGGTCGTGTTGGATTGCACTGCACTTTGCCAACAGTACAGGCAACCGTTGTAT